>JADYZU010000019.1 GCA_020852925.1 Rubellimicrobium sp.
AACGGATGGTGTCCGGTCGTGCCCCAGTAGCGGCCGAACAGCGCCTCGCGCCCGATGAGGTTCAGCGCCCCCGCCACCGGCCGCCCGTCGCGCAGCGCAAGGACCATGAGGGCATCGTCGCGCAACCGCTCGGCCGCAAGGTCGAAGAAGGCGCGCGTCAGGTAGGGCTGGCCCCATTTGCGGCTGCCGGTATCCTGGTAGAACTCCCACATCGCCGCCCAGTGCCGGGGCGCAAGGTCAGCGCCGGTCAGCGCCACGATCTCTCCGCCGAATGCCTGCGCCGTGGCGCGTTCGTGCCGGATCGCCTTGCGCTTGCGCGACGAGAGCGCGGCCAGAAAGCCGTCGAAATCGCCATAACCGCGGTCGTGCCAGTGGAACTGCTCGCTCAGCCGCGGCAGAAGGCCGAGGGCCGCGCCCTCGCGCGCCTCGTCCCCGGTGCAGAAGGTGACATGCAGCGACGACAGCCCGTTGTCGCGCGCCAGGGCCACCGCCCCCTCGATCAGCGCCGCACGCGCGCCCTCGTGCCCCGGACGGATCAGGAACCGCCGCCCCGTCACCGGGGTGAAGGGCACCGCGATCTGGAGTTTCGGGTAATAGCGCCCGCCCGCGCGCTGCCAGGCATCGGCCCAGGCGAAATCGAAGATGTATTCGCCCTGCGAATGCCCCTTGGCATAGAGCGGCGCCACCGCGACGATGCACCCGCCCGCGCGCAGGGCCAGATGGTGCGCCTCCCAGCCGGTGCCCGGCCCGACCGAACCCGATTCCTCGAGCGTGGCCAGAAACCGCCAGGTCGTGAACGGATCGAAAGGGCGGCCGCCGCCCGCGGCCTCGGGGCAGGCGCAGGCGTCCCAGTCCGCCTCGTCGATCTCGGCAATCGCACGGTGAAGGCTGAGCGTCGCGCCCGTCCCCGGGGGGGTGGTCACGGCAGGTAGCCCTCGAAGGTGATGTTGTCGGCCACCTGCCGCGCGCGCGCCTCTGCCTCGGGCGAGGTGATCGTCCAGCACAGCACCGCCGCGCCCTGCGCCCTGAGTTCGGCCACCCGCGGGCGCGACAGGTCCGCGGCCTCGTGGCTGATGAAGCACGATCCGGTCGCGTCGTAATCGGGGATCGCGCGCAACGCGTCCTCGCGCGCGGGCGGGATCGGGTGATCGGGGTCTGGCGACCATGACCAGGTGGTCAGCCCGCGCGGCACCTGCGGCAGGAGGCGCGCCATCGCCGCGACCGCATGCGGATTGAAGGACATGACCGCGACCGGCCCCCGATAGCCGGCCAGATCGCGCGCTGCCGCCTGTTCCAGCGGGCCGGTGGCGCTGCCGTCGAAATGGTCCTGGGTCTTGATCTCGACCAGAAGCGGCACGCGCCCGGCCACCAGATCCAGCAGGGCGCGGAAGGTGGGGATGCCTTCGTCCCCGCCCTTCAGGCGGATCGCCGCCAGTTCGGCGGCGCTGCGGTCCCTGACCGGCCCCGCGCGCCCGGTCATGCGCCCGAGGTCGTCGTCATGAAACACCATCGCCACGCCATCGGCCGAAGGCTGAAGATCGAGTTCGATCCCGTAGCCCCGGGCAATGGCGGCGCGCGCGGCGGCAAGGCTGTTTTCCGGCACCCCCGGCCCGTGCAGGCCGCGGTGCGCGATCGGACGCGTCAGAAAGGCGGGCGGCAGGGTCTGGCGGAGCATCAGGCGATCTCGAAGATGCCCTCGACCTCGACCGCAACGCCCAGGGGCAGCGCCCCAGCGCCCACCGCCGAACGCGCATGGCGCCCGGCCTCGCCGAACACCTCGACCATGACATCCGAGGCGCCGTTCACCACCCGGGGCTGATCGGTGAACGCGGGGGCGGAATTGACAAAGCCCACCAGTTTCACCACCCGCACCACCCGGTCGAGATCGCCGCCGCAGGCCTCGCGCAGTTGCGCGATGAGGGCGAGGGCACAGGTCCGCGCCGCGCCGGCGCCGGCCTCGGTCTCCATCGTCTCGCCCAGACGGCCGCAGATCGGGCCGGCCGCGTCGCGCGACACCTGCCCCGAGACATGCACCAGATTGCCGGTGCGCACGAAGGGCACGTAATTGGCCACCGGCGCCGCCGCCACGGGCAGCGTGATGCCCAGTTCCGCCAGCCGCCCCTCGATCCGTCCGCTCATGTCGCGCCCTCCTGTTTCGGCCCGAGGCTACTGCCGCCGGCGGGCGTCCGCAACTCAGGTCTCGCGGAAGGCCTTGCTGAAATAGTCGAGGAACGGCTTGAGCAGGTAGGTCGCGGGCGAACGGGAATCGGTGCCGAAATAGGCCTCGACCGGCATCCCCGGGATCAGGGTGAGCCCGGCCGGCAGGCGCGCGAATTGCGCATCGTCAAGCGCAAGTTCCACCCGGTAGAACGACACGCCCGAATTGGGATCGGTGAACGCATCGGCCGAGATGCGCAGCACGCGGCCATAGAGTTCGGGGGTCCGGCGCTGATCGAAGGCGGGAAAGCGCACCACCACCTCCTGGTCCAGATGGATCTGGTCGATGTGGATCGGCAGCACCTGCGTGGTGATCACGAGGGGACGATCCTGCGGCACGATGAACATCACCGGATCGGCTGGCCGGATGACCGAGCGCGGGGCAAAGACCTGCATCCCGTAGACCACGCCCGCCACCGGCGCCCGGATGTCCAGCCGGTCGAGCCGCGCCAGCAGCGACAGGCGCCGTTCGGCCAGCTCGATCTCGTTGAACTGGAGGTCGCGCAGCCGCGTCTGCGCATCCTCGCGCCGCGACGCCTGCAACTGAAGGATCTGGATGTCGGTCTCGGTGATGCGGCCGCGCGCCTGGGCGATGGCGGCGGTCAGTTCGCCCTGCCGCCCCTCGAGGCTGGCCGCCTCGCGCTGAAGCGCGAGCACCCGCGTGGCCTGCGCCAGCCCGCGTTCAAGCAGGCTTTGCTGATCGGCCAGTTCCTCGTGGATCAGGTCAAGCTGGGTCGCGGTCGCGGCCTTCTGGGCCTCGTAGCCGGCGATCTGGTCCACGATCTGGTCGTTGCGCCGGTCAAGCTGCGCGATCTGCTGGGCCTCGTTCTCGCGCCGTGCGGCATAGAGGCGGATCTGCCCGTCCATCAGTTCCGGCGCCACCGGGTTGCCGGCCCCGGTCAGAAGCGGGTCGAACACCAGGGTATCGGCATCGTCGCGCTCGGCCTCGAAGCGGGCGCGGCGGGCCAGCACCTCGAGGAGTTGCCCCTCGACCACGGCAAGTTCCGAGCGCAGTTCGGTATCGTCAAGCCGCAGGAGAAGCTGGTCCTCTTCCACGGAGTCCCCCTCGCGCACGAGGATCTCGGCGACAACGCCGCCGTCGCGGTGCTGGACCACCTGGCGGTTGCGCTCGACCTCGATCTGGCCCGAGGCGATGACGGCGCCCCGGATCTCGGTCATCACCGCCCAGACGCCGAACCCCCCGACCATCAGCCCGACCGCAAGGAACCCGGCGATGAGCGCCCCGCGCGCCGACCAGTCGGCCCGCCGGTCCGCCTGCCGGTCCGCCCGCCGATCCGGGGCGCTGCGGCGGGCGCTCATGACACGCCTCCGGCCTGCCCGGCCTGTGCGGTCTGACGGATCGCCTGGGCATTGGTCACGATCTCGCGCAGGACATCGTCCTTGGGACCGAAGGCGCGGCGGGCGCCGTTCTCGATCATCAGGAGCAGGTCGCATTCCTGGATCGCCGCCGGCCGGTGCGCCATGACGAGGACACAGCGCCCCTCGGCCTTGAGGGCGCGGATCGCCTCGTTCAGGGCGATGGACCCGTCGTTGTCGAGGTTGGAATTGGGTTCGTCCAGCACCACCATCACCGGATCGCCATACAGCGCGCGGGCAAGGCCGATGCGCTGGATCTGCCCGCCCGAGAGCCGCCCGCCGGATGCGGTCACCCGCGTGTCATAGCCGTCCGGCAGGCGCAGGATCATGTCATGGGCCGCCGCCGCCCTGGCCGCGCGCACCACGGCGGCATCGTCGGGCGTGGCCGACAGTCGGGCAATGTTGTCCTTGATCGTGCCATCGAACAGGGTGACGCGCTGCGGCAGATAGCCGATGAGACCGCCGAGCACGTCCGGCTCGTACTGGTCAAGCGCCGCGCCATCGAGGCGGATGCGCCCCTGCGCCGGCGGCCACAGCCCGGTCAGCGCCCGCGCCAGCGTCGATTTCCCCGCGCCGGAAACGCCCACCACCCCCACCGCCTGACCGGGCCGGACCGAGAACGACAGCCCCCGCAGCGCAGGCGCCTGTTCGCCGGGCGGGATCACCGTCACCTGTTCGACATCAAGGATCGCGCGCGGTCGCGGCAGGGCGGTGCGCGGCCCCTCGGGCGGGTAACTGCCCAGCAGCAAGGACAGGTTGCGCCACGCCTCGCGCGCACGCTCGAACATGGCCCATTGGGTGACGATCTGCTCGAACGGGGCAAGCGCGCGCCCCAGCAGGATCGACCCCGCGATCATCGCGCCCGCGGTCATCACCCCCTCGAGGACATAGAGCGCGCCAAGGCCCAGCATCGCCGATTGCACGAACAGGCGGAACGCCTTGATCCAGGCGCCGAACCGCCCGGTGACATCCGAGGCGCCGATGGTCGCGCCAAGGGCACGGCCGCGCGACTGCTGCCAGCGGCCGAAGGCGGCGCCGCGCATGCCCAGGGTCTGCACCGTCTCGGCCTCGCCACGGATCTGGGAACCGATGCTCTCGGCCTGAAAGACCGCGGTATTCGCGGTCTCGAGCGGGCGGCGCGACATGGCCTGATTGCCCAGCGCCAGCAGGATCAGGATCACCGCCGATCCCAGCGCCAGATAGCCCATCACCGGATGGAACAGGAAGATTCCGGCAAAGAACAGCGGCGCGAACGGCAGGTCGTAGAGCGCCATGAAGGCCGGTGAGATGATCAGCCGCTGGATCGATTCCAGATCGCGCAGCCCGGTCGCCGCCACGCGGGCGGTGTCGCGGGTCAGGTTGCCGCGCAGGGCGGCGGTGAACACCCTTTCGTCAAGGCCGGCCTGAAAGCGCGCGCCGATCCGCGCCATCACCCGCCCGCGCACCATGTCGAGCAGGCCCATCATCGCATAGAGATAGGCGACGATCAGCGTGAGGGCGATCAGCGTCTCGATCGAGCGCGAGCCGAGCACGCGGTCATAGACATTGAGCATGTAAAGCGGTCCGGTCAGCATCAGGATGTTCACGAACACGCTGAAGATCCCGACCGCCCAGTAGAGGCCGCGCGATTCGCGCCGCGCCGCGGCCAGTTCCGCCGATCCGAGTCTGCGAGAGTCCTGCGCCATGACCGCCCTTGTTCCACACCCGTTACACTTGCCCTGGCCGGGTAACGGAATGGCTAACATGCGCCTCTTTCCGCGGCGACCCCTTTGCGGCTGGAAAAATCCGCCGGCAATGGATTAGATTGGCGGTGTCCCCGCGCCGGTTGCGGGCGCAAGTCCCGGAGTGCCCATGCCGCCGCCGCCGTCCCCCCGCCCTGCCCGATCCGCGGCCCCTGCCCTGGGGCTGATCGGGGCGCTGCTCCTCTCGGCCTGTTCGGTCGCGCCCGCCGGGGTGGAAATCCACGATCCTTTCGAGGGGACGAACCGCGCCGTCCACGAGTTCAACAAGGACATCGACCGCGCCTTCCTGCGCCCGGCCGGCCAGGTGTCCTCGCACCTGCCCGAGGCGATCCGCATTCCGGTGGTGAATTTCTCGAACAATGCCGGGCTGCCCTCGGCGGTGGTGAACAACCTGCTTCAGGGCGATATCGGCGGCGCGGCCACGAACACGATGCGCTTCATCCTCAACACGACGGTCGGCGTGTTCGGCCTGGCCGACCCGGCCGGAGCGATCGGCCTTCACGAGGTCGAGGCCGATTTCGGCGGCACGCTGGCCGTCTGGGGCCTGCCCGAGGGCGCCTATCTGGAACTGCCGCTGATCGGCCCCTCGACCGAGAGGGACGCCTTCGGGCGGCTGGTGGATTTCGTCATCGACCCGCTCGACCGGGTGGGAACGCAGGTGCAGCGCGACTGGGGCACGCCCGCCTGGGTGGCCGAACAGATCATCGACCGCGGGTCCTTTGGCAGCACGGTCGATTCGATCCTGTACGAAAGCGCGGATTCCTACGCGCAGACACGGCTATTTTATCTTCAGAACCGCCGCTACGAACTGGGCGAAGGGGCGTCGGGCGGTTATGTGGATCCCTATGGCGGAGCCGGATCCGCGGCTGCCGCCCCGGCCTACATCGACCCTTACGAGGACATGCAATGACCCTTTCCTTCGACCGTCGCGGGTTCCTCGCCGTCTCGGGCACGGCGCTGATCGCCTCCCTGGCGGCGCTGCCGGCCGGAGCGATGTCGCTGGATCAGGCGCGCGCGCATGTGGACCGGCTGGTGGCCGAGGTGAACCGGGTGATCGCCTCGGGCGAAAGCGAATCCGAGATGATCGCCGAATTCGCGGTGATCTTCGACCGTTTCGCCGATGTCCCGACCATCGCGCGCTATTCGCTGGGATCGGATGCGCGGGCGGCGTCGGCGCGGCAGATGGAGGACTACACCGCCGCCTTCCGCAGCTATATCGCGCGCAAGTACGGGCGGCGGTTCCGCGAATTCATCGGCGGGCAGATCGTGGTGGTCGAGGCGCGCAACGTGCCCAGCGGCATCGAGGTCGAGACCACCGCCATCCTTCAGAACCAGGCGCCGTTCCGCGTCGACTGGCATGTGTCGGACGCCTCGGGGCGGATTGCCTTCTTCAACATCATCATCGAGGGGGTGAACATGCTCCTCTCGGAACGGACCGAGATTCAGGCCATGCTCGACCAGCGCGGCCGCGACCTGAACCGGCTGATCGCCGACCTGCCGTCGGTCTAGGGCCGGGGCCGGGGAAAAGGCCGGGCCGGGGCCGGGGCCGGGCGCCGCCCTCAGCGCAGTTCGACTTCGGCACGGGCGCTCTGGCCGGTGCTGTCGATCACCGTCAACGACGAGAACCCGCGCCCCAGATCGGGCAGCGCCACCTCGCGGTCGCGGCTGTGGGCGACGGGACGGCCGTTGGCCAGCCAGGTGAACGGCGGCACGCCATCGCGGACGCGGGCGATGATGCGCGTGCCCTCGACCACGCTGCCGTCGGGGGGAAAGGCGATCGCGGGCCCGGCGCTGCTGCCGGCGGCGGCCTGTCCCGGCGTCTGGAACCGGCGCAGGGGCGGGGGCAGGCGGTCAGCGGCGACGATGAGCGTTGCCGGCGGTGGCGGTGGCAGCGGCGTGACCTGCGCGGCCGTGCGGGCGAAAGCCGCGAACATCACCGGCGCCGCCAGTTCCCCGCCAAAGGCGCCCGGCACCGGGGTGCCATCGGCGCGGCCCATCCACACCGCGACGACATGGCGCCCGTCATAGCCCACCGCCCAGGCGTCGCGGTGCCCGTAGGAGGTGCCGGTCTTCCAGGCGATCCCGGCCTGTGCCACGCCGGCCGGGCGCGGCACGTCGCGCAGGATGTCGCCCACCTGCCAGGCGGCGGTCTCGGCCAGGACGCGCTGCGGCACGAAGCCCGGCGTCGGATCCGGGGTGGCGCGCAGATCGACCGCGACCCCGCCATGCCCCAGCGCGCCAAAGACCCGCACCAGATCCGCCAGCGTCAGGCCCAGCCCCCCCAGCGCCACCGCAAGGCCGGGGGCGCCCCCGCCGGGGATCGCCGGCCGTGCCCCCGCCCGGCGCAGCGCCGCCATCAGTTGCCCCGGCCCCATCGCCTCGAGCAGGCTGACCGCCGGGATGTTGAGCGACAGTTGCAGCGCCTCGCGCAGGCGCACGTCGCCGCGAAAGATGCCGTCGAAGTTCTGCGGCCGGTAGCCTGCGAAATCCACCGGCAGGTCGGCGATCAGCGTTTCGGGATGGGCCAGCCCGCGATCGAAGGCCAGGCCGTAGATCAGCGGCTTGAGCGTGGAACCCGGAGAGCGCAGCGCCTCGGTCATGTCGACAAAGCCCTGCCGCCGGTCCGCCTCGTAGGAGGAGGATCCGACCGAGGCGAGGATCTCGCCCGTGGTGTGGTCGGCCACAAGGATCGCCGCCTGCATCCGCTCGCCCCCGCCGGCGACGGCGTTGCGGGCCAGATCCTCGATCCGGGCCTGAAGCGCGGCGTCGATCGTGGTCAGGTGCAGCGGCACCAGCGGCGCCGCCGCGCGCAGACGGTCGGCCAGATGCGGCGCCAGCATCGGGAAATCGCGCCGCCCTTCGGGGCTGCGTTCGCCCAGGGCGGCGGCGGCCTCGTCCTCGGGCAGGATGCCGTCGCGCACCATCCGCATGAGCACCCGGTCACGCGCGACATGGGCCGCCTCGGGGTGGCGGTCGGGGCGGCGCGATTCGGGCGCCTGCGGGATCGCCACCAGAAGGGCCGCCTCGGCCGGGGTCAGGCGCAGGGGCGGGCGCCCCAGCCAGGCCAGGGCCGCGGCGCGCAGCCCCTCGATATTGCCGCCGAAGGGGGCGCGGTTCAGGTAGATCGTCAGGATCTCGTCCTTGGAATAGCGCCGCTCGAGGGCGAGGGCCACGCGGATCTGGCGCAGTTTGCCCTCCCAGGTGCCGGTGCCCGTATCCTCGATCAGTCGGGCCACCTGCATGGTCAGGGTCGATCCGCCCGACACCACCCGCCCCGATGTCGCCGCCTGCCAGAGCGCGCGCGCCATTGCGATCCAGTCCACCCCGCCATGGTCGCGAAAGCGCCGGTCCTCGTAGCGGATGAGCATGTCGACATAGCGCGGATCGACGGCATCGAGCGTCACCGCCAGCCGCCAGCGCCCGTCGGCCACCGTATAGGCGCGCAGAAGGGTGCCGTCGCGCGCCAGCACCTCGACCGACTGCGCGATGGCGAGGGGCGGCAGCACCGTCGCGTCGATCCAGGCGTCAAGCCGGTCACGCGCCGCCGCCCCGGCCCAGAGCAGCAAGGCAAGCGCCAGGAGCAGGCGCGCGCCCGCCCCCTGCCGCCCGCTGCCGCCCCCTGCCCTTTCCTGTCCGCGCCGGCGCCTCACTCGGTCACGGTGACGGTGCCGGCGCCGGTATGCGCGCGCATCTGCGGGCGATACATGTCCTCGACGCTGGCCGCCGGATGGTGGAACACGCCGGGACTGACCGCGCGCACGATATAGGCCAGACGGAACGTGCCGCTGTCCTGCGGTTCGACCGCGGCAAGGAACCGATCCTGCCGGAATTCGGCATGGGTCGCGTCGATGGTCTCGAGCCAGGGCAGCGCCGCGATGTCGCCCCCGCGCAGCAGGCCGGGGTTGTCGATTTCGAACCCGGCCGGCAGCGGATCGGCCACCATGAGCCGGGCCGCCGCCCCGCCGAAGGTATCGACCGTGAGCACGGCGACAAGGCGGCTGCCGGCGACGACAAGGCCCGGATCGGCCGGCGTGCCGTCAAGGGTGTAATAGTCGCGCCGGATCGCATAGCCCTGACCGCCGGCCGGGGGCGGGGTTTCGGGAACGCCGAAGGTGGTCACGGTCAGGTCGATCTCGCGCGTGCCATTGTTGGTGACGGCGGTCGGGGCAAGGGCGGCCTCGGCCGCGCCGACCCGCACCACCGGCGCCACCGGCACGGCGCCGTTCACGGTGATCCCCGCCAGGCGCAGATCGTCGATCAGCGCATTCGCCGCCATGAGCGACCAGACCGCCTCCTGGGTGCTGACCCGGTCGCCCGCCTGCGCGATCCGGGCGGACAGCGCCTCGGGGTCGACGGCCTGCGACCCGGCCTCGAGCGCGAGGGTCAGGACTGCCGCCGCATCGCGCAGGCGGGTGCCGTAGTCGGCCCGCCAGACCGGATCCTCGGCGCCCTTGGCATTGGCGGCGATCGCCTGCGCCGCGCGGGCGAACAGGGAATCGGCGCGTGGCTGATCGCCGTAGAAGGCCAGGGCCGCGCCCAGTTGCGCCTGCGCCAGCGGCGTGGCAAAGGCCGCCGCCCGCACATCGGCGTAATAGCGCAGATCGCCCACCGCCGCCTCGCCCTCGCGCGCGAGGACCATGAGCGCATAGGCCAGATCCTCGCCCCCGCTGTCGAACTCGGGGTAGTAGTTCACGCGGTTGCGCAGATTGTCGAGCGCCATGCGCCAGGCGTTCTGCGGCACCTCGTGCCCGTGCGCCCGGGCGCGGGACAGGAAATCGGTCACATAGGCATCAAGCCACATGTCCCCCGACCACGGCCCCCAGAGGCCGAAGGCGCCGTTCGAATCCTGATTGGCCAGGACCGCGGTGATCGCGCCCGCGATGCGTGCGTAGATGTCGTGCGCCTGCCCCAGGCCCAGCGCCTGCGCCACGTCCCCGAAATAGACCAGCGGCAGCGCCGCGGATGTCACCTGCTCGGTGCAGCCGTAGGGATAGCGGTCAAGCATCCCCAGCAGCCCGGCCGCATCGAACCGCGCCAGCGGCCCGATCGAGAGCGCGGCCTGCCCGGTGCCCGGCAGGAACCCGTCGAACACCGCCCGGTCAAGCGTGAAGACCTGCCCGGGCGCAAGGCTCAGGCGCAGGGTGCGGCCGATCTCGGGATCGTTCAGCGCAACCGGAACCGTGAGGCGCCGTTCGAGCGCGCGGCCGTCGGGCGTGGTCAGCGTCACCCGCAATTCATGGATGCCCGGCGCCCCGGCCACCACGGGCAGGCTCAGCCGCGCCCTTCCCTGCGCGGCCAGCGTGACACTTGCGGGCACCGCGGCCGGATCGAGGGCGATGCCGTCGTCCGCGGTCACGGACAGCGCCATCTCGCCCGCGGGGCCTTCGGCATGGGTGAATTCGAGCAGGAGGCGCGAGCGGTCGCCCGGTGCCATGAACCGCGGCAACGAGGCGGTGACGACCACCGGATCGCGCACCAGCACATCGGCACTGGCCTGCCCGACACCGCGCGCGCTCCAGGCGACGGCCATGAGGCGCACCGTGCCGTTGAAGGCCGGCATGTCGAGCGAGAACGTGGCGCGGCCCTGATCGTCAACGGCGACGGGCCCCTGGAACCAGGCCACCAGTTCCTCGGTCGGCGGCGGCGACTGAAGCGCGAGGGCAAGGGCGGCATCGCCCCCCACGCGCAGATCGCCGGCGGCGCCGGTCATCCCGTCGATCAGCCGCCCGTAGAGATCGCGCAGTTCGACACCAAGGCGGCGCTGGCCGAAGAAATGCGCCGAAGGATCGGGGCTGCTGAAGCGGGTCATGTTGAGGATGCCCACATCGACCGCGGCCAGGGTGACGAAGGCCGGCTCTCCGGGCAGGGCGCCCCGCACGTCGAGCGCCACCTCGAGCGGCGCGCGCGGGCGTGCGGACAGCGGCGCCTCGATCACCACCGATAGCGCGCGGTCGCCCGGATCGACCGTGGCATGGACCAGGCCAAGCGCGCGCGACGGATTGCGCCCGGCGGCGACATCCATCGGCCGGATCACCGTCGCGGTGACATAGGCGCCGGTGCCCCAGTCTTCGGTCACGGTCAGGGGGATGAGGTTCTCGCCCTCGGTCACCGCGACCGTCTCGCGGTGGATGACGCGGTCCGACAGCACCGTGACGATGGCGGTGCCGGCAAAGCGCGGCACGATGCGCAGCGTCGCGGTATCGCCCGGGGCATAGCGCGCGGCATCCAGCCCGGCCTCGAGCACGTCGGGCCGGTCCTCGCCGGTGCCGGCGCCATACCAGGCGGCCCAGAACCCGGTCGAGGCGGCCAGCGCCGGCCCGCTGCCGGTGGATTCGACCACGACTTCGTATTCGCCCCAGGTAACCGGGGCCGAGATCGTGACCGGCGCGACCCCCAGGGTCGCGGTGCCCGAGGCCACCCGTTCGCGCGTGACGATCGGATCCCAGAACCAGCTTCCGTAATCCATATACCACTGATAGCGGGTGACGAGGCGGTTCACCGTCCACTGCACCTCCATCGCCTGCGGCGCCAGATCGGGGCCCAGCGCGATCACCCGAAACCGGGCATCGCCGTTTTCGGGCACCGTCCCGTCAAAGAGGGGCGCGATGCCGATCACCGGCTGGGCCGGGGCGACGGCGACCTCGGCCTGCCGCTCGACCGGACGGCCCGATCCTTCGGCCACGCGCAGGTTGAGGGTGGCGGTCAGCGGGCGGTCCGCGCCCAGGGCCGCGTCGGGCAGAAGCGCCGTCAGCCGGGCCGATCCGTCCGCCGCGGTGCGCGCACCGTCAAGCGGGCGCATCAGGGTGCCGAAGGGCGCGTCCTGGCGGCCGAAGACATAGCCCGGCCAGCCCGGCAGCCCGTCGGCCGCCGACACGACCACCTCGCCCTCGATGGCCAGATCGCCCGCGGGCGGCCCGAACAGATAGGTCGCGCGCAGATCGACCGGCACCGGCGCCCCCGCGGCCACGTCGGGCGGCACGCCCAGCGCCACGTCGATGCGTTCGGGCAGGAAATCCTCGACCAGGATGCGGGTGCTGGCCAGGGCGGGCGCGTCGGTATCGGCGCGCACCTCGATCGTCCAGGTGCCGCGCGGCACCGAAGGCGCGACCGGCAGGGCAAAGACATGGCCCCCGGCCACGTCCTGCGCGCTGGCGACACGGGCGTATTCCACGCCGTCCGGCCGGATCAGGATCGCGGTCAGCGGCACGCCGGGCACCGCGCGGGCGCCGTCGTCACGCATCAGCGCGGTCAGGTGCACGGTTTCACCGGCGCGATAGACGCCGCGATCGGTAGCCAGGAACACGTCTATCGGCCCCGGGGCGGGCCGCCCCTCGACCCCGCGATCCGACAGATCGAAAGCCGGATCCAGCAGCGACAGGAACCCCATGTCGTCCCCGAGCGTCGCCACGACCATCGCCGGCTCGGCCGCGCCGGTGCCCCGCGTCAGGCCCGGATCGAACCGCACCAGGCCCTGGGCATCGGTGGTCGCCTGCGCCAGCACCGCATTCGCACGGTTGAGAAGCTGCACCCCGGCGCCCGCGACGGGCGCGGCGCCGGACAGGCTGCGCACATCGACCGTCAGCCCGTCCGTCCCCGACAGCGTGGACAGCCCCAGATCGGACAGCACGAACCACTGGCTTGTGGGGGGGCGTTCGTAGGGATCCTGTCCCGGCACCGAAGCGGTCAGGACGTAAAGGCCCGGCGCCTCGTCGCGCAGGGCGTCGGCCATCGGGATGCGGGTCAGGACATCGCGGTTCAGCGCGCTTTGCACCGCCATGCTGCCCTGCCAGACGGTTTCGGCGAATTCGGCGTCGAACCATTCGGCCTGCCACGGATAGACCGGCTCTGCGAACATCCCTTCCTGAAGGCTGCGCAGGATGTTGCGGTCCGACAGGCGCGACAGGACAAGGTCGATCCTCTCGACGTTGACGGTCTCGATCGGCAGGCCCGCATCCTCTGTGCGCGGCAGGACATAGGCGCGGCTGGCAAAGCGCGCCTGGGGCGCGCGGTCGCGGATGTAGAGGTCGAGATCGACATTGCGCGCGAGGGTCTCGCCGCTGGCCGAGGGCAGGCCCTGACGCAGCGTGACGGCAAGGCGCTGGCCGTGCTGCACCCCCTCGATGCAAAGCTGGCTGCCCGTGACATCGACCGTGACCGGCACGCCCGGCACCTGCACGAAGGGCGCGTAATCGACCCCGGCCTGCACCAGATCCTCGGAAAAGGTGGTGCAGATGCGCGGCACCGCCGGATCGCTGTCGACCTGCGTATCGACGATGTTGAGCCCGTACATCCCGACCAGCCGTTCAAGCGCGGCCTCGAGATCGCGGCCCGGCCGCAGCGTCAGCGCAAGGCGGATCGCGTCGATGCCCAGCCGCCCGCGCCCGTCGGCCTCGAGCGCGGCGGCCATCTGCTCCAGCGCATCGGCCGCCCGCGCCGGATCGGCCGCGCGCAGATAGGCGGCGATGGTGGCCGGCAACACCCGGGCGCGCGCGGCGCCCTGCTCGGCAGCGTCCTGCGACCGGGCCACCGCGCCCAGACGGGCATAGGTCAGCCAGTCCTGCACCGAATCACCCACGGCGATCGCGGCTCCGGCAAAGCGGAAGGCGGCCATCAGATCGCCCGTGCCCTCGGCGCGCCGGGATGCGTCGGCCAGATCGGCGGCGGAAAACCCGTCCGAGGAATGGTTGCGGCCCATCTCGCGGGCCAGGGTCTCGGCGGCGGAGAGGTCGTCTTCCCGCAGGAACCCAAGGGTCGCCGCGCGCGCCGGGGCCGCGGCAAGGATCGCCGGATCGGTGGGCAGGATCATCCCCGAGATGGCCCCGGCAAAGGGCGTGGCCGCGCCGGCCGATGCCTTGGGAAAGCAGGAATTGTTGCGGGTATTGAAAGTGAAGGCGGTGCAGCGGTCATCGGCCAGGCAGGTGGCCTGACAGGTGTCGAGCGTGGTGTCGAAATACTGGCCCAGATCGGCGCCGGGAAAGTCCGTGCCCTGCCAGATCGCGACCCGCGACGGCGGCACGCCATCCCCGGCCAGCGTGGCCCCGGGCAGGATCGCGCCGAATGCGGCGACCAGAAGGGCGGCAGGAATGGACAGGGTGAAAAGGCGCATGAAAGCTACTCCCGCAGGCGAGGGATCAATGCCCCAGACTGGCACGGCACCCGCCGTCGCGCAATGCGCGGACATGTCAAGGCCGGGCAGGATTTCGTGACCTCACGGCCAAGTGTGCGGCCCTCGCGGCGCCTCAGTCGCCTGCCCCGGACAGGACCGCAAGAAAGGCCGCGCCAAAGCGTTCCGAATGCCGCTCGCCGATCAGGCGCGCGATGCCGTTCAGGTCGGCCGGGCGCCGTTCGGCCAGCCGCGCCAGCTCGCGCGCGGAACATTCCATCGGCCGGTCGCGCCCCTCGGGCCCGCGCCGCAACCCGGCCTGTGCCGCTTTCAGCCGGTCGAACAGGTCGCCGCCGCCGCTGCCCGCCAGCCGGGCACGGGCGGGATGGGGCGCGGGCACGGGCGCGGCCCCCGCGATCACCTCGAGGAAGGCACGCCCGTAACTCTCGAGCTTGCGCGCCCCCACGCCGTTGATCCGCGCCATCTCGTCCAGCGTCGCCGGGCGCCGTTCGGCCATCTCGATCAGCGTGCGGTCGGGAAAGACCACATAGGCCGGCACATTCGCGGCCTCGGCCAGCGCGCGGCGCCGCGCCTTGAGGGCGGAAAACAGCGGTTCGTCCTCTTCGGGCACCTGCGCGCGCACCACCGGGCCGGTCCGTGCCGCCGGCAGATCGCGGCGCAGGATCACCGCCTCGTCGCCGCGCAGGACGGGGCGGGCGCGTTCGGTCATGCGCAGGGCGCCATGGCGCGCGGGATCGGGGCGCAAGAGGTCGCGCCCCATCATCTGCCGGAAGATCGCGGCCCAGCGGCGCCGGTCCACCGCCCGGCCCACCCCCCAGGTCGGCAGCGCATCATGCCCGCGTTCGCGGACCCGGTCGGTCATGGTCGCGGTCAGGATGTCGGTCAGATGGCCGGCGCCGAAACTTTCGCCGGTGCGCAGCACCGCCGACAGCGCCATGCGCACTTCGGTCGTGGCGTCGAACACCTCGGGCGGGGCGGCGCACAGATCGCAGTTGCCGCAGGGCGCGCTGTCCTCGCCGAAATAGGCCAGAAGCAGGCGGCGGCGGCAGGATGTGGCCTCGGCCAGGCCCAGCAGCGCGTTCAGCCGCGCATGATCCGCCTCCTTGCGGTCGTCGGGGGCGGCGCCTTCGTCGATCTGGGCGCGGCGCATGCGGATGTCGTCGGGGCCGAACAGCGCGAGGGTCTCGGCCGGGGCGCCGTCGCGCCCGGCGCGGCCGATTTCCTGATAGTAGGATTCGATCGACTTCGGCAGGTCGGCATGGGCGACCCAGCGGATGTCGGGCTTGTCGATGCCCATGCCGAAGGCCACCGTCGCCGCGACGATGAGGCCGTCCTCGCGCTGAAAGCGTTCCTCGGCGCGGCGGCGGGCCTCGGCCTCCATGCCGGCGTGGTAGTGGATGGCGCTGTGGCCGGCCCCGGCCAGCGCGGCGGACAGGCTTTCGGCGCGGGCGCGGGTGGCGCAATAGACGATGCCCGCCCGCCCGCGCCGTGCGCCGGCAAAGCACAGGATCTGTTCGCGCGGGGAATCCTTGGCGGCAAAGGCCAGGTGGATGTTCGGCCGGTCGAAACCGCGCAGGAAGGTGACGGGCGGCTCGCCGCCGAACAGGCGGGTGACGATCTCGGCGCGGGTCTCTTCGTCGGCGGTGGCGGTGAAGGCCGCCAGCGGCACGTCGAGCGCGCGGCGCAATTCGCCGATGCGCAGGTAGTCGGGGCGGAAATCGTGGCCCCACTGACTCACGCAATGGGCCTCGTCCACGGCGATCAGCGTCACGCCCGCGCGCCTGAGCAGGGGCAGCGTTGCCGCAAGGGCCATCCGCTCGGGCGCGAGATAGAGAAGTTTCAGCCGCCCCTCGGCCAGCGCGGCCTGCACCGCGCGGGTCTCGTCCTCGGAATTGCCCGAGGTGATCGCCCCCGCCTCGACCCCGGCCGAGGTCAGCGCGCGCACCTGATCGCGCATCAGCGCGATGAGCGGCGACACCACCAGCGTCACCCCCCCGCGCATGAGCGCCGGAAGCTGGAAACACAGCGACTTGCCCCCGCCGGTGGGCATGATGGCCAGGGTATCGCGCCCCGCGGCGACCGAATCGACGATCTCCTCCTGACCGGGACGGAAGGCGTCGAATCCGAACACCTCGCGCAGAAGCGTGAGCGCAGCGGTCATGGGGTTGTCCGTGGGGCAGCCTGTTCGCCCCGTCTCTAGGCGCAGCGCCCCGGCGCGGCAAGGCGCGCCGGTTCCGCCGGCCGGTCAGTTGTCGTTGATGTCGTGGTGAATCACCTTCACCTGCGTCTCGTCGCCGCGAAAGGCCGCGCGCAGCAGGATGTAGGCAATGAGCGACAGCACCGCGAACACCACCAGCGCCCAGCCCGCCCCGAGCGGGAACAGCCCGGAGGCCAGCAGGATGCCCATCACCACCGCCCCGGCCGCGAAGCCCAGAAAGATGTAGCCGGGCACCATCACCTCGAGAATGGCAAGGACAAGGCCCGCCGCCATCCAGACCCACCAGGTCGACCAGAGCGGATCGTCAAGCATCGCGCCCGCCCCGGAACATGCCAAAGGCATTGGCAAAGGCCGACAGCGCATCCGCCGGCACGACGATGGTCTGCTTGCCGGTGCCGTTGCCCAGCGCGGTCAGCGCCTCGACCTGCTTCAGCGCGACCTGATACTGCGCCGCCTCGAGACCGTTCTTGGCGATGGCCGCGGCCACGGCTTCGGTCGCATAGGCCTCGGCGTCGGCCTCGATCCGGCGGGCCTCGGCTCTTTTCTGGGCGGCGTAGAGTTCGGCATCCGCCCGCAGTTCGACCGCGCGGCGCTGACCCTCGGCCTCGGTCACCTGGGCGCGGCGGGCGCGTTCGGAATTGAGCTGCTGGAGCATCGCCGCGCGGGTCGCCTCGTCGAGGTTCACGTCAAGGATCTCGGTGCGCGTCACCTCGATCCCCCAGTCGTCCACCTGATCGGCAAGCTGGGTGCGGATCGCCTCGATCAGGATGGCGCGGTTCGACTGCACCTGGTCCAGCTCGATCTTGCCGATTTCGGAACGCACGATGCCGGCCACCGTGGTGGTGATCGCCCCGTCCACGTCGCGGATGCGGTAGACGGTCTTTTCGGGTTCGATGATGCGGTAGAACACGCTGGTTTCCACCGTCACCAGCACGTTGTCGGCGGTGATCGCATCCTGGGACGAGGGCGGAAGCTGCCGCTCGAGAATCGAGACCTTGTGCGCCACCCGGTCGAGATAGGGCACGATCAGGTTGAACCCCGGCCCGAGCACCGACCGCAGCCGGCCGAAACGTTCGACCACGAACTTCTCGGACTGGGAGACGATCCGCACCCCGGCAAGGATGGTGACGACAATGAGAAGCGCGACCAGGACGAGCACGAGATTCGACCCGACGAGATCGCCAAGAAGACGCTGCCAATCGTTCATGGGAGGAGATCCTTTCATGACGCCAGTCTAGCCGGGTGGGCACCGCGTGCAAGCGTCATGCCGGATGAGGGACCGCGCGCCCCGTTCCGCCCGCGCCCCTTGTGCGCTATCCTCCGGCCATGCCCGCCCTGTGCCGCGATTGCCTGACCACATTCGACCGGGGCAGCCGCTGCCCCGCCTGCCGGTCGCCGCGCGTGAGCGCGCATCCGGAACTGTTCGACCTTGCCATCGCCCACATGGATTGCGACGCCTTCTATGCCAGCGTGGAAAAGCGCGACAATCCGGCGCTGGTCGACCGGCCGCTGATCGTGGGCGGCGGGCGGCGCGGGGTGGTGTCGACCTGCTGCTATCTGGCGCGCATCAAGGGCGTGCGTTCGGCCATGCCGATGTTCCAGGCGCTGCGGCTGTGCCCGGAGGCGGTGGTGCTGCCGCCGCGCTTTGCCGCCTATGCCGAGGCCTCGCGCGCCATCCGCGCGCTGATGGACGAACTGACGCCGGCGGTGGAGCCGCTCAGCCTTGACGAGGCGTTCATGGACCTGTCGGGCACGGCGCGGCTGCACGGGGCGCCGCCGGCGGTCATGCTGGCGCGGCTGGTGCGGCGGATGAAGACGGAACTGGGGCTGACCGGCTCGATCGGGCTGTCGCACAACAAGTTTCTGGCCAAGATCGCCTCCGACCTCGACAATCCGCGCGGCTTTTCGGTGATCGGCCGCGCCGAGACCCGCGATTTCCTGCGCCCGCGCCCGGTGCGCGCCATCTGGGGCATCGGCCCGGCGGCGCAGGAGGCGCTTGAACGGGTGGGGGTGCGCAGCATCGGCGATCTGGAGCGGCGCGACCGCGACGATCTGGTGCGGCGCTTCGGCGCGATGGGCGACCGTCTGTGGCATCTGGCACGCGGCGAGGATCCGCGCCCCGTGAACGCCGACGAACCCGTGCGCTCGATCTCGAACGAGACCACCTTCGCCGAGGATACCGCCGACCGCGACATCCTTGACGGGCACCTGTGGCGCATGGCCGACAAGACCGCTTCGCGCGCCAAGGCCAAGGCCCTGTCGGGGCGCGTGGTGCAGTTGAAGCTCAAGCGCGCCGACCACCGCATCCTCACCCGCCGGGTCAGCCTGCCGCATCCGACCCAGACCGCGGACCGGCTCTATCAGACGGCGCGCGCGCTTCTGGATCAGGTGACGGATGCCGGGCCGTTCCGGTTGCTCGGGGTCGGGCTCTCGGGGATCGCGCCCGACAGCGGCAGCGATCCGCAGGGCGACCTCCTCGATCCCGGCGCGGCCCGGCGCGAGGGGGCGGAACGCGCCGCCGACACGATCCGCGCCCGGTTCGGCGAGGAGGCGATCTTCAAGGGGCGCGCGCTGCGCTAGGCGGCGCGGTCAGTTCCCGGCGCTTTCCATGCGCCGATGGGCCAGCACCCGCTCGAGCCAGCCCGGCTCCATCTCGGGGACCGAGGACAGGAGCAGGTCGGTATAAGCGTCGAAGGGCGGGGTCAGCACCTGCTGGCGGCTGCCATAGCGCACCACCTCGCCCTTGAACATGACGGCGATGCTGTCGGCGATGGCGCGCACCGTGGCAAGGTCGTGGGTGATGAACAGATAGGCCACCTGTTCCTCTTCCTGAAGGCGCATGAGCAGGTTCAGGATCCCTTCGGTCACCAGCGGATCGAGGGCCGATGTCACCTCGTCGCAGATGATCAGGCGCGGCCGCGCGGCCAGGGCGCGGGCGATGCAGACGCGCTGCTTCTGCCCGCCGGAAAGCTCGGCCGGGTAGCGGTCGGCAAAGCCCTTGCCCATCTCGATCTGGTCGAGGAGTTCCTGCACCCGCCGGTCGCGCTCGGCGCCGCGCAGGCCGAAGTAGAATTCGAGCGGCCGCCCGATGATCGTGCCCACCGTCTGGCGCGGGTTCATCGCGGTATCGGCCATCTGGTAGATCATCTGGATCTGGCGCAGGTCGTCGGGGCTGCGGCCGGCCAGATCCTGCGACAGCACCCGCCCGTCAAAGGTGATCCGCCCGCGCGACGGCGGCAGCAGGCCGGTGATCGCCCGCGCAAGCGTCGATTTCCCCGACCCCGATTCCCCGACCACCGCCAGCGTGCGCCCCGGTGCCAGATCGAGCGAGACATTCCTCAGCACGTCGAAATTCGTGCCGCGATAGCGCGCGGTGACATTGTCCACCCGCAGAAGCGGGGCGCCGGCGGGTTTCTCGGCGCGCAACTCTCCCTTCACCGAGACGAGCGCGCGGGTGTAGTCCTCGCGCGGGGCGTGGATGATCTGTTCGGTCGTGCCATGTTCGACCATGCGACCATGGCGCAGCACCATGATCTCGTCCGCGACCTGCGCCACCACCGCTAGGTCGTGGGTGATGTAGAGCGCGGCCACATGCGTGTCGCGGATCGCCTCCTTGATCGCGGCCAGAACGTCGATCTGCGTCGTCACGTCAAGCGCGGTCGTCGGTTCGTCGAAGATCACCAGATCGGGCTTCGGGCAGAGCGCCATCGCCGTCATCGCTCGCTGAAGCTGCCCGCCCGAGACCTGATGCGGATAGCGCGATCCGAAGGTTTCGGGCGACGGCAGGCCCAGCTTGCGAAAGAGCGTGACCGCCCAGGCCTCGGCCGCCTCGCGCGACATGAGGCCGCGGGCGATGGTGGCCTCGGTCACCTGTTCGAGCAGGCGTCGCGCCGGATTGAAGGACGCCGCCGCCGATTGCGAGACATAGGTGACCTCGCGCCCGCGCAGGCGGCGCAGTTCCGCGGGCGGCGCGGTGCGGATCTCGCGGCCGTTGAGGCGGATCGTCCCCGCCGTCAGCCGCACGCCGCCGCGACCATAGGCCATCGCCGACAGGCCGATGGTGGATTTCCCCGCCCCGGATTCGCCGATCAGGCCCAGCACCCTGCCCCGTTGCAGCGTCAGGTCCACGCCATGCACCAGCGTGACCGTCCTTGGCTTTTCGCCCGGGGGGTAGCTTGTCGCCTCGATCACGAGGCCGCGGATTTCCAGAAGGGGGTCGCCCTCTGCCACGCGCTCAGCCACTGCGGCCTCCCTTCAGGCTCGAGGTGCGCGACAGGATCCAGTCCGCCACCAGATTGACCGAGATCGCCAGCAGCGCGATCGCCCCCGCCGGCACCAGCGCCGCGGCCTTGCCGAAGACGAGGCCGTCCTTGTTCTCTTTCACCATGCCGCCCCAGTCGGCCAGCGGCGGCTGCACGCCCAGCCCGAGGAAGGACAGCGTCGAGACGAAGAGCACCGCAAAGATGAAGCGCATCCCGAATTCCGCCACCAGCGGCGACAGCGCATTGGGCAGGATCTCGCGGAAGATGATCCAGCCCTGCTTCTCGCCGCGCAGCTTCGCGGCCTCGACGTAGTCCATCACCACGATGTCCATGGCCACCGCCCGCGACAGCCGGAAGACGCGGGTGGAATCGAGCACCCCCATCACCAGGATCAGCACCGTCAGGTTCAGGGGCAGCACCGACAGCATGACGAGCGCGACGATGAGCGAGGGGATCGACATCATCAGATCGACGATCCGCGACAGCACCTGATCGGTCCAGCCACCGCGCACCGCCGCCATGAAGCCGAAGAACGAGCCAAGCGAGAACGCCAGCGCCGACGAGGCGAGCGCGACAAGGATCGTGATGCGCCCGCCGTAGACGAGGCGCGAGAGGATGTCGCGCCCGATGCGGTCTGTGCCGAACCAGTGGGCGAGAGACGGGCTTTCGAAACTGCCGCCGATCGGATCGGCATAGCCATAGGGCGCGATCAGCGGGGCCGCGATCGCGGCCAGCAGAAAGAGGCCGGTGACGGCGATGCCGATGAGGGCCGAGACGGGTATCCGCATGTCCCTTCCCCCTATTTCGGATGCCGCAGGCGCGGGTTGGCAAGGATTGCCGCCACGTCTGCCAGAATGTTGAGACCGATGTAGACCGCGGCAAAGATCATGCCGACCGCCTGAACCACCGGCAGGTCGCGTTTGCTCACATGATCGACAAGGTATTGCCCGAGGGCGTTGTAGCCGAACACCACCTCGACCACGACCACGCCCACCACCAGATAGGCCAGGTTCAGCACCACCACCTGGATGATCGGGGCAAGGGCATTCGGAAAGGCGTGTTTCCAGATGACCTTCAGCGGCGAGAGGCCCTTGAGTTCGGCGGTCTCGACATAGGCGGATTCCATGACGTTCAGGATCGCCGCCCGCGTCATGCGCATCATGTGCGCCAGCACGACCACCACCAGCACGATCACCGGCAGGGCGACGGCCTGCAGCTTGGCCCAGAACGACATGCCCGGAAAGACCATCGCCACCGGCTGAAACACCGGGAAAAGCTGCGTCAGCAGGTAGATGACGAAATAGCCCGCGACGAATTCCGGCAGGCTGATCGTGGCCAGGGTCACCGCCGAGATGACCTTGTCCGGCCAGCGTCCGGCATGGCGCGCGGCGATGATGCCCAGAAACAGCGCCAGCGGCACCGCGATCATCGCCGCCGAGGAGGCCAGAAACAGCGTGTTGCCCAGCCGCTGCCCGATCGCCGGCGCAATCGGCATCCGGTTGGTGAGCGAGGTGCCCAGATCGCCATGCAGAAGCGCCCAGAGCCACGAGACATAGCGTGACAGCGCCGGCTGGTTCAGGCCAAGCGCCTCGCGCATGTTGGCCAGGGCCTGTTCGGTGGCCCCGCGCCCGAGAATCGCCTCGGCGGTGTCGCCCGGCAGGGCCTCGACCCCGAGGAAGATCACCGCCGATACCGCGAGCAGCAGCAGGAGGCCCAGCGCGATGCGCTGGACCAGGAGTTTCAGGACCGGATGCACCGGGGCCGCCCTACTTGAGCCAGCAGCGGACCGGGGCGCGGTAGTTCATGAGTTCCGAGTTGCGGTCCTCATACCAGCCGCCCACCTCGTCACGGATGCCGTCCACGAAGTCGTTGAACATCGGCACGATCAGCCCGCCCTCGTCGCGCAGGATCTGCGCCATGCGCGAATATTCGGCCTTGCGCGCCGCCTGGTCGAGTTCGCCGCGCGCCTGCATGAGCAGCGCATCGAATTCGGCGTTGTTGAAGCGCGTGTCGTTCCATTCCGCGGTCGAGAGATAGGCCGTGGTATACATCTGGTCCTGCACGGGCCGCCCGCTCCAGTAGCTGGCGCTGAAGGGCTCGACGTTCCAGACGTTTTCCCAGTAGCCGTCATCGGGCTCGAGCTGGACCTGAAGCGGGATGCCCGCCTCCTGCGCCGAGGCGGCGAACAGGTTCGCGGCATCGACGGCCCCGGCAAAGGCCACCGCAGCGGTGCGCAGGATGATCGGGCTGCCGTCATGGCCGGAACGGGCATAGGCCTCGGCCGCCGCCGCCGCGTCGTATTCGCGCTGCGGGATCGAATCGTCGAACAGCGGATAGGCGGCGTTGATCGGGAAATCGTTCCCCATCGAGCCGAGCCCGCCCAGGATCTTTTCCACCATCTCGCCACGACGCAGCGCAAGCTTCAGCGCCATGCGCAGGTCGTTGTTGTCGAAGGGCGCCTTGTCGCAGTGCATGATGAAGACATAATGCCCACGGCCCGAGGTCTGCTTGATCTGCACGCCCGGCGTGGTGCGCAGCATGTCCACGATCTGCGGATCGACGCGGTTGATCATGTGCACCTGCCCGGACTGAAGGGCGGCGGTGCGGGCGGTGTTGTCGTTGATGATCAGGAACTCGATCTCGTCGGCGTGGCCGATGGTCGAATCGAAGTAGTTGTCGAACTTCTGGAACAGGATGCGCACGCCCGGTTCGAACGAGGCGACCTTGTAGGGCCCCGCGCCGATGCCCGCCGCCGGCGCGTCATAGCCGCCGCCGGGCTGGATCCCGAGATGGTAGTCGGCCAGCAGGTAGGGAAGGTCGGCATTCGGGCTCTCGAGGGTGAGGGTCACCATGTCGCCCTCGGCCTTCATCTCCTTGATGCCCTGCACGATGCCAAGCGCGCCCGACTGCGACGCCTCGTCGGTGTGGCGCCGGTAGGTCGCCACCACGTCCTCGGCCGTGACCGGGGCGCCGTTGTGGAAAGTGACGCCCTGGCGGATCTTGAAGGTCCACTCGCCGGCGTCGGGGGTCGAGGACACATCCTCGGCCAGCCGCAGGTCGATCTGGCCATCCGCAGTCACATCGACAAGCTTCTCGCCCCAGGTCTGGGTGGTGATGTTGGGCGCGGGCGAGGCGGCAAGCGCCGGATCGAGCGAGTTGGTCGACTCCCCCCCTGACAGGCCCACGCGCAACGTGCCGCCGCGCACGGGTTCGTCGGCGCGCGCCACCTTGGCAAACAGCGCCGAAGCGATCCCCGCCGACACCCCCATGGCGGTGGTGCGCCCCATGAATTCGCGCCGCGACATGGTCCCCTTGCGGGCAAGGCCGATCACCAGATCAAGCTTGTCGGACATTTCCGGTCTCCCTGTGAGTGGTTCGATTGAGGATTGTTCTTCTTGTCCGTCGGGCCGATTAACGCCCCTTTCGCCCCTTCGGGCAACGGTTTTCTGTTGCAGCGCGGCGAAGAAACCGGCCGCGCCGCGAATTCAGCGGCCCTTCCAGACCGGATCGCGCTTTTCGGCGAAGGCCCGCGCCCCCTCGAGCTGGTCGTCGGAACCGTAAAGCCGGTCCACCGTCGGCAGAAGCCGCTTCGACACCCGGTTGAGCGCGTCCTGGAACCGCATGTTCTCGGCCTCGCGCACCACTTCCTTGATGGCGGCCTGCACCAGCGGCGGCCCCGCCTCGAGGAGGCGCGCCAGTTCCCACGCCTTGTCCATCAGCTGGTCCGGCTCGCAGACCTCTTTCACAAGGCCCCAGCGCAGCGCCTCCTGGGCGTCGAACCAGCGCCCGGTCAGCAGCAGATCCATGGCGACATGATAGGGAATGCGCTTGGGCAGCTTGATCGAGGCGGCATCGGCCACCGTGCCCGAACGGATCTCGGGCAGGGCAAAGGTGGCGCGGGTCGAGCACAGGATGAGATCGCCCGAGATCGCAAGCTCGAGCCCCCCGCCGCAACAGATGCCCTGCACCGCCATGATCACCGGCTTGTTCAGGTTCGGCAGTTCCTGAAGCCCGCCGAACCCGCCCACGCCATAATCGCCGTCAACCGCATCGCCCGCGGCCGCGGCCTTCAGATCCCAGCCGGGGCAGAAGAACTTCTCGCCCGCGGTGCGAAAGATGCAGACGCGCAGGCTGTCGTCGTCGCGGAAGGCGCGAAAGGTCAGGCCCATGATCCGGCTGGTGGCCAGGTCGATCGCATTCGCCGGCGCCCGGTCGAGCGTCACCTCGAGCACCCCGCCCTCGCGCCGGGTGCGCAAGGGTCCATCGGTCAGCATGGTCATCTGCGGCATCTCAGGCCCTCCGTATCAGTGCATCGACCGCCACCGCGCCACGCGGGCGCAGCAGCACCGGGTTGATCTCGATCTCCTCGAGCGCGGGGTCATCGGCAAAGGCCCGCGCCAGCCGCACCGCCAGCGCGGCCAGCGCCGCGACATCGGCCCGCGCCCGCCCGCGATAACCGTCGAGCAGCGGCCAGAGCCGCAGCCGGCGCAGCGCCGCCTGCACCGCGCCTTCGTCGACCGGCAGCACCAGCGTCACGGTATCGGCCAGAAGCTCGGCCTCGGTGCCGCCGATGCCAAGGGTCAGCGTCGCCCCGTAAACCGGATCGCGCCGCAGCCCGAGCAGGACTTCGGCCACCGCGCCGGTCACCATCTCTTCGGCCAGATAGCCGGTGGCCCCCGCCATCTCCGCCTGCCCGTCGAGCGTGGCCAGGTTGAGCCGCACTGCGCCCGCCTCGCTCTTGTGGGCAAAACCCAGCCCCTTGAGGACAAGGGGGGCGCCCAGGCCCTGCGCGCGCGTGCGCAATTCGTCCAGGGTCGCCGCCGTGACCCGCCGCGGCACGGTGACACCCAGCGCCGCCAGCAGATCCTTGCCCTCGCCCTCGTCGAGGATGCGCGAGGCGCGGTCGGGCTGCCCCGGCAGGGGACGCCAGCCATCTTCGCCCGCAGGCCGCTGCGCCGCCCGGACCGCGGCCAGCGCCGGCTCGATCCCCATGAGCGGACAGACACCCTGCGCGATCAGCGCGGCCGCACGCTCCTCGGACAGGTTCTCGGGCAGCGACGCCAGGGGCAGCGCCGGCCGCCCCGTGGCCGCCTGCGCCGCCAGGATCGACTCGAGCGCCGGCAGATATCCCGCCGGGTCGCAGCGGTCCTCGCGCGGCAGATCGAGGATGAAGAGCCCGGCGTCATGCGCCTCGAGCATGGCGGTGAAGACCTCGGTCGTGGCGGCGCGGTCCCCCCAGATGAAGGTGTTGTAGTCGAGCGGGTTGGCGATGGCGACCAGCGGACCCAGCACCGCCGAGAGCCGCGCGCGCGTGGCCTCGGGCACTGGCGGAAAGGTCAGGCCCAGGGGTTCGGCCAGATCCGCCACCAGCCCCGCCTCGCCCCCCGAACAGGACAGCGAACACAGCCGCGGGCCCAGATGCGGACCATGGACATGGAACAGCTTCAGCGTCTCGATCAGTTCGGCAGGGGTATCGACCTCGGCCACGCCGATGCGCCGCAGGAACGCGCTCGAGGCTGCGCCCCCCCCCGCCAGCGCCGCGGTATGCGAGGCGGCGGCGGCGCGGCTTGACGCGGTCTTGCCCGACTTGATGGCGACAAGGCCCTTGCCCATCGCCCGCGCCTTGTCGGCCAGGGCGGCAAAGGCCGGGGCATCGTCGATCCCCTCGATGTAGAACCCCGCGGCCGTCACCCGCGGATCGTCGATCAGCGCCGAGGCGAGTTCGGCCAGCCCCACCACCGCGGCATTGCCCAGACAGGCCACCGCCGCCACCGGCAGGCCGCGCTTCTGCATGCCGAGGTTGATGACGATGTTGGACGACTGGCTGATGAGGGCCACGCCGCTGTCGACCCGGACGCCGCCATGTTGGTCGGGCCAGAGCAGCGCACCGTCAAGATAGTTGATCACGCCATAGCAGTTCGGCCCGAGGATCGGCATGTCCCCCGCCGCGGCCACAAGCTCGTCCTGAAGATGGCCCTCGCCCGCCTCGCTCCAGCCGGCGGCGAAACAGACCGCCCCCCCCGCCCCCAGCGCGGCAAGCTCGCGCACCACACCGATCGTCGCATGCCGGTTCACGCCGACGAAAGTGGCATCGGGGGCCGCAGGCAGATCGGCGAGACTGCGATAGGCCCGGACGCCACCGATCGACTCCCGGCTGGGGTGAACCGGCCAGACCTCGCCGGCAAAGCCCATGCGCCGGCATTGTTCGACAACATTCGCAGCCCATCCGGCCCCGAGGACGGCGATATGACGGGGGCGCAACAGCCGATCGAGTCGAGACATGGCCGACCTCAGCGCGCCGGGCAGGTCGCCGGGGGCGCTTCGCCCCCCGGACCCCCCGAGGATATTTGCAGACAGATGAACAGGGCAGATGCGCGCCCTGCCCCGGCGGACCGGGGCAGGGTTTCACCTGTCGCGGTCATCGGCGTCCCCGCCTGTACCGCAGATGGAGGATGGCAGCGCAAGGTTAACAAATCCTTTCATCTGTCCTTAAATATCCCACGGGGGTCCGGGGGTGTGAAACCCCCGGCCCGGCCGCGTCAGCCCCCCAGCGGCCGGAGCATTTCGCGGCTGATGATGTGGCGCTGGATCTCGCTCGTGCCTTCCCAGATCCGCTCCACGCGCGCGTCGCGCCAGATGCGTTCCAGCGGCAGTTCGTCCATGAGCCCCATGCCGCCGTGGATCTGGATCGCCTCGTCGGCGATCATGGCCAGGGTCTCGCTCGCCTTCAGCTTGGCCATGGCCATGTCGGCCTCGCTCACCGTGCCCTGGTCGTATTTCCACGCCGCCTCGCGCGTCAGCAACTCCGCCGCCTTCAGTTCCGTCGCCATGTCGGCAAGCTTGAAGCTCACCCCCTGGAACTTGCCGATCTGCTGGCCGAACTGCCGCCTTTCGGCGGCGTAGGCGGTGGCGAGGGCCAGCGCGCGTTCGGCGCGGCCGAGACAGGTCGAGGCCACCTGAAGCCGCGTCGCGCCCAGCCATTTCCCCGCGACCTCGAAGCCGCCATGCACCTCGCCCAGCACCTGCTCCTTCGGCAGGCGGCAGTCGTCGAACTCGAGGATCATGTTGTTGTAGCCGCGATGGCTCACGTTGCGGTAACCCTCGCGCACGGTGAAGCCGGGCGTGCCCTTGTCCACCAGAAAGGCGGTGATCCGCTTCTTCGGGCCGCGCGGCGTGTCCTCTTCGCCGGTGGCCATCCAGACGATGGCGAAATCGGCGACATCGGCATGCGAGATGAAATGCTTCGTGCCGTTGAGCACGAAATCGCCCCCCTCCGCGCGCGCCGACCCCTTCATGCCGCGCAGGTCCGACCCCGCGCCGGGCTCGGTCATCGCCTGGCAGTCGTGGCGTTCGCCGCGAATGCAGGGAAAGAGGTAGCGCTCGCGCTGCGCCCCCTCGCAGGCCAGCAGGATGTTCGAGGGGCGGCAGACCGTGGTCCAGTGGAGCGCATAGCTGGTCTTGCCCAGCTCCTTCTCGTAGAGCAGCCAGGACAGGGTATCGAGACCCGCGCCCCCCACCTCTTCGGGCATGTTGGCGGCGAACAGGCCCGCCTCGATCGCCTTGGCCTGCAATTCGCGGCGCAGATCGTCGCGCAGGACGCCGGTGCGCTCCACCTCGAGTTCGTGCGGCATCAGTTCCGCCTCGACAAAGGCGCGCGTCGTCTCGACGATCATGCGCTGCTCGTCGCTCAGTCCGAAATCCATGGCTGCCCCTCCCTCTGACTGCCGCCGCTACCGGCCCTGGCCCACGGCGCGGCCCGCGCCTTCGGGCAGGGGCAGCGCGGCATGGGCATCGGCCACCGCCTTGAGCCTGGCCCAGACCTCGGGCGCGGCCTTGACGGTGCGGCCTTCCTTCATGTCGACATGCAGGCAGGTCTGCTCGACCGTCGCCAGCAGTTCGTCACCGCGCAGGATGCGGGTGAACGAACGGAAGCGCTTCTCGTCGGCCGAGATGATCTGCACCGTCACCGTGAGCCGGTCGCCCAGTTTCGCCTCGCCCAGATGGCGGATGTGGCTTTCGACCGAATAGTAGCTGTGGCCGCCCGCCACATAGTCCATCCCCGCGCCGATCAGGCGCAGGAAGGCATCCGCCCCTTCGGAGGAACAGAAGTAGTAGCGGCTTTCGGTCATGTGGCCGTTGTAGTCGATCCAGCCCGGCAGGACCTGCGGCCGCGCCAGCACCAGCGGCTGCGCGTCGGGGCCGGTGGCAAGACCGTCGATCAGCGCGGGCTTGCGCGCGGCGTCGATGTCGTTGAGCACCTTGCCCGCGCCCCAGTTGCGTTCCTTCAGCACGCGCATGAAGCCCACGAGATTGTCGTCGCGGATGCGTTCGAGTTCGCGGATCCCGTAGCGGCCCGATTGCGCGTCCGACTGGTCGGCGATCAGGTCCACGAGTTCATCGTTGAACTCGGGCACGTCCATGAGCTTCGTCCAGGGCCATTTCAGCGCGGGGCCGAACTGGGCCATGAAATGCTTCATCCCGGCCTCGCCGCCGGCGATGCGGTAGGTCTCGAACAGGCCCATCTGCGCCCAGCGCAGGCCAAAGCCCATGCGGATCGATTCGTCGATCTCCTCGGTCGTCGCCACCCCGTCCTTCACCAGCCAGAGCGCCTCGCGCCAGACCGCCTCGAGCAGGCGGTCGGCGATGTGGGCGTCGATCTCCTTGCGCACGAGAAGGGGGAACATGCCGATCTCGCGCATCACCGCCTCGGCGCGCGCGCGCATGCCGGCGCTGTTCGCCTCGCTGGGCACCAGTTCGACGAGGGGCAGCAGATAGACCGGGTTGAAGGGATGGGCGACGATGATCTGCCCGGGCGCGGCGGCGCCCTGCTGCAACTCGCTCGGGCGGAAGCCCGAGGTCGAGGAGCCGACGAGGGCCGCGGGCGCGGCCGCCTGGATCTGGCCCAGCACCCGATGCTTCAGCGGCAATTGCTCGGAGACCGACTCCTGCACCCAGTCGGCCCCGGCGACCGCCTCGGGCAGGGTGGCGGCAAAGGTCAGGCGTCCTTCCGCGGGCGCGGGCAGGTCCGAGAGCGCCGGCAGCGAACGGCGGGCATTGGCGAGGACCGCGCCGATCTTGCGCTCGGCCTCGGGGTCGGGGTCGAACACCGCCACGTCCCAGCCCGCAAGCAGGAAACGCGCGGCCCAGCCGCCGCCGATCACGCCACCGCCGATGATTGCCGCCTTCTGCGCCATGGCGCCCGTCCTTTCATTCCTGCCCGCCACAACGGCCGGGCGTCAGTCCACACAGATGGTTTCGGCCTCGCCCGCCTCGTTGAGGTAGCTGCGGCAGCCGTAGGGGTTGAGTTCGGGGGCACAGGTGCGACTCTCGGCATCGCACCAGGCGGTGCAGTCGCTCGACCGTGTGCAGGCCTGTCCGGCATCGGGGGCCGGCCGGATGCAGAATTCGCCGCCAAGAAGCCCGGCGATGCCCACCCGTCCGCCGGCCGCCGCGCATTCGGCGCGTTCGGTCGCGCTCAGGACAGGCCGGGCTGAGTCGGTGTCGGAGCCGAGGTCGGGACTCGCGCCTTCGGCGACACAGCCCGCAAGGGCGTAAGCCAGAATCGCCGCCAGGCGCGGGATCGCCTTCGTGCCGGAACAGACCCATCCTGCCATGAAGCCGCCTCCTTCACCCCGCTTCGCGCTCAAGGAATGCCCCCTTTCCCGCGCCCCGGGTCAACCGCCGCGACGGTCCCCGGGGGCGGCGGGCGTCTTACTTCGGCAGGGGCGCGCGTTTCTCGAGGTTGAGCCGCGCGCGCACTTCGGCGGGGGTGATGACCCGCGCGCCCAGTCCCTCGATGATCGTCACCGCGCGCTCGACCAGTTCGGCATTGGTGGCCAGATGCCCCTTGCCGAGCCAGAGGTTGTCCTCGAGGCCGACGCGCACGTTGCCCCCGGCCAGGACCGCCGCCGCGACATAGGGCATCTGGTGACGCCCCAGGCTGAAGGCAGACCAGTGCCAGTGCTTCGGCACGTTGTTCACCATCGCCATGAAGGTGTTGAGGTCGTCGGGCGCGCCCCAGGGAACGCCCATGCACAGTTGCACCAGCACCGGATCGGGGATGATCCCCTCATCGGCAAGGGCGCGGGCGAACCACAGATGGCCGGTATCGAAGGCCTCGATCTCGATGCGGGTGCCCGCCTCGACCATGCGGCGCGCCATGTCGCGCAGCATGCCCGGCGTGTTCACCATGACGTAATCGGCCTCGTTGAAGTTCATCGTGCCGCAGTCGAGGGTGCAGATCTCGGGCCGGCAATCGACGACATGGGCCACACGTTCGGTCGCGCCGGCCATGTCGGATTTCTGCGACATGCGGTTCATCGTCTCGGTGCCGTCGAACAGCAGGTCGCCGCCCATGCCGGCGGTCAGGTTCAGCACCACATCGGTGGCCGAATCGCGGATGCGTTCGGTCACTTCACGATAGAGCGCCGGATCGCGCGCGGGCTTGCCCGTCTCGGGGTCGCGCACATGGCAGTGGACGACCGCGGCGCCGGCCTTCGCGGCGGCAATCGCGCTTTCGGCGATCTGCGCGGGCGAACGCGGCACATGCGGACTGCGATCCTGCGTGCCGCCCGATCCGGTGACGGCACAGGTGATGAAGACTTCGCGGTTCATCTCGAGCGGCATGGAATCCCCCTTCGCACTGGCAGCAATCTAGCGGCGGGGCGGGCGGGGCATGTGCGGAAAACGGTCATTCATCGCCCAAAAGAGACGCTGCGTCACAGCGCTCCGGGGCAGAAGGCCAGGATATGGCCGGGTTGGCCCGCGGGGGTCAGCAGGGGGTCGCGCAGAACCAGGCTCGCGGGGCGGGCGGGATCGGCGCAGGCATCGGCCAGGCTGTCGGCCGCATCGTCGGCATATTCGATGCCGATGACCTGCGCCACCCCGTAGACCCCGGTATAGGCGGCGCATTCGCCCCAGCGATGGCAGGATTCGGCCACGGCAAAGCGAAAGCCGATCTCGTCGCGCCCGCGCGCCCCGAGTTCGGCGCCGTTCTTCTGACCCGCCGGCAGGCCCAGCGCCGCCGCCGCGCGCACGAGCGAGGTGGCAAAGGCCACCGCATCCTCGATGTCGAGATAGCCGCCCGAGCGGGTGTAGGAATCGAGGTTGTCGAATTCGATCGCGTCAAAGCCTTTCGCGGCGCAGCGGCGGATGTCGGCAAGCCGCCGTTCGAGATTGGCCGCGCGCGCGCCGGAGTCGGAGATGTCGAGCAGGTATTCGTCCGGCCAGCCGGGATCGGCGAGGGGCGCCCCTCCGGGCCCCGGCACGAGGAGCGAGGGGGGCCACCCCTCGCCGAGCTGGGTCTGGAAGCCGTTCACATAGCAGATGTTGTAGAGGCCGGGGGCGGGGTCTTCGGTGCTGTCGCGGGCGACGACCGTCACGCCCGGTGCCGGGGGATAGGCGCCGCCAAGCTGATAATCGGCGCGCGCGCCCGCTGGCAGCGGCCCCCCCGGCGCCGCCTCTGTGCCCCGGGCCGAGGTCAGGGGCGATGCCGCGACCCGCGCAAGAGAGGCGACCAGGACCGCCCGCGGCAGCGCCGCGCGCGGGCGGGAATGAGGACCGGACGGCAGGCCGCAGGGGGCGGCGGGGCGTTGCGGGTGATGCGTCGTCATGCCAGCCTGTTCGCACGGGGTGTGCTTTGGCGCAACCGCCGCGGCTGCGCAGACAGGAGGAACTCCCATGACCCGCTTCACCGTCGCCGCGCTGCACATCGGCCGCGCGCGCCCCTTCGGCCCGTCGGGCGAGTTGTCGGCCATCGACAAGCTGCCGGTGGCGGGGCCGGTCATGGCCGGGGCGAGCGGGCTTGCGGGGGACGAACAGGGCGATCCGCACCGGCACGGCGGGCCGGACAAGGCGCTCCATGCCTATGCGCGCGCGCAATATCCGCTCTGGGCGCGTGACCTGCCGCAGATCGCAGAGCGCTTTCACCCCGGCGCCTTTGGCGAGAACCTGGTGGTGGACGGCGCGACCGAGGCGGATGTCTGTCTTGGCGACCGCTGGCAGGTGGGGGGCGCCCTGCTGGAGGTGAGCCAGTCGCGCCAGCCCTGCTGGAAGCTCAACCACCGGTTCGGCCTGCCCGACATGGCGCGGCGCGTGCAGGACAGCGGGCGCACCGGCTGGTATTTCCGGGTGATCGGACCCGGCCCGATCGGCGCGGGCGACGAGGCTTGGCTGCGCGCGCGGCCCTTCGGGGACTGGCCGCTGACGCGGGTGGGGGATGTCCTTTACCGCGACACGCTGGACCGGGGGGCGCTGGCGGCACTGGCGGCGATCCCCGGCCTGCCCGCGAGTTGGCAACGGCTGGCCGCGAACCGGCTGGCGCGGGGCGAGGTCGAGGACTGGAGCGCGCGCCTCGAGCCTCCGCCGGCGGGACGGGAAGGGGGGGGATGAGGGGCGCCGAGTCAGAAAATGATTGTCAGCGTCAATCATGACCTTCAGACTGGCCTGACCGGGGGCACGGGAATCGCCCCCGAGGGGGGGGGACAGGCCCGAGGGGGACAGGATGGACGATGCCGGCCCGGCACATTCAGGCCGCTTCACGCCGCTGGCCGCGCCGGGCGGCGGCGGGGATGCGCCCGATCTCGATATCCTGGGCGACACCATCGGCTTCTATATCCGCGTCCTCGACCTGGCGGTATCGCGCGATCTTGACCGGCGGCTTGACGGGCTCGAGGTGGCGCGCGGCAAGGGCAAGATCACGAGCCTGCTGCTCATCGACCGTCATCCGGGCATCCGCCCCTCGGAACTGGCGGATCGCACGCTGAAGGACCGCGCCCAGATCGCGCGGATCATCGAGGGCTTCATCGCCCACGGCCTGGTCGAGCGGCGCACCGCCGACGACGACAGCCGCGCGGCCGACCTGCGCGTGACCGCGAAAGGCGCCGCCCTGGCCACCCGCGTGCGCCAGACCATCACCGCGCAGGACCGGGCCTTTTTCGCGCCGCTGATCGCCGGGGAGGACCGGCAGCGGCTCATCGCGCTGCTGCGGCGGGCCTATCTGGGCCTGCTGGCCCGCGAGGGGGGGATCGGGGCATGATGCGCACGGCGCTTGTCTCTGGCGCGGGGCGCGGCATCGGCGCGGCGATCGCGCGGCACTTTCTTGAACTGGGGTGGAATGTCTCGGCCGGGGTGCGCGGGGGCATCGTGCCGGACTGGGCCGCCGATCCCGCGCTGGCCGCGCATCGCGGGCGGCTGCATGTCGCCGCCTATGATGCCACCGAACCGGGGGCGGAAACCGCCTGGGTCGCCGCCGCGCGCGCACGTTTCGGCGCGGTGGACAGCGTGGTGGCCAATGCCGGGATCGCGCGGATGGGTTCGGTGATCGAGGTCGCCGACGCCGATCTGACGGCGATGTTCGAGGTGAACGTCATGGCGCCGCGCCGCCTTGCGCAGGCGGCCTGGGACGATCTGCTGGCGCATGGCGCGGGGCGGTTCGTCATCCTGTCGTCGCTGTCGGGCAAGCGGGTGAAGTCGGCAATGTCGGGCGCCTATTCCCTGTCCAAGTTCGCGGCGACCGCGCTGGCCCACGGATTGCGCCATGCCGGATTCGACCACGGCCTGCGCGCCACCGCGCTTTGCCCCGGGCTGGTCGCCACCGACATGGGCCGCGCCGTCAGCGACCGCGACCCGCAGCGCATGACCCGCCCCGAGGACATCGCCCGCATCGCCGCGCTGCTGATTTCGCTGCCGAACGAGGCAAGCGTGGCCGAATTTGCCGTCAACTGCCAGATCGAGGAATTCTTCTGATGCCCGGCCCCCGCGTCAATCCCGTCCATGGCGATGCCGACCTGCCGCGCAAGGTCGATGTCGTGGTCATCGGCGGCGGGATCATCGGCGCGTCGAGCGCGCTTGAACTGGCCGAGCGCGGCCTTTCGGTCGCCCTGTGTGAGAAGGGCGGCATCGGGCAGGAGCAGTCCAGCCGCAACTGGGGCTGGGTGCGGATCTCGCGGCGCGACCCGCGCGAAGTGCCCCTCATGGCCGAGGCGCTGCGCCTGTGGGCGGGGCTGAACGAACGCACCGGGCGCGAGACCGGCTATCGGCGCGCCGGCATCATCTTTACCTGCACCACCGACCGCGAATACGAGGAACACGCCCGCTGGAACGACCATCTGACACCCTACCAGATGGACAGCCGCATGATTTCCGGGCGCGAATTCCGCGACCTGTTTCCGGGAACCACGCTTGATCTCAAGGGGGCGCTCCATACCGCGGTCGATGGCCGGGCCGAGCCGCAGTTCGCCGCCCCCGCCATCGCCGAGGCCGCGCGCGAGCGGGGGGCGCATCTGCTGACCGAATGCGCCGTGCGCGGGATCGAGACTTCGGCCGGGCGCATCAGTGGCGTCGTGACCGAACGCGGGCCGATCGCCTGTTCCGCGGTGGTGCTGGCCGGCGGGGCCTGGTCGAACCTGTTCGCCGGCAACATGGGGGTCGATTTCCCGCAACTGAAGGTGATGAACTCGGTCATCCGCACGCGGCCGCTCGAGGGGGGGCCGGATCAGGCGATCTGGCACCGTGATTTCGCCATCCGCAAGCGCAGCGACGGCGGCTATACCATCGCCTCGGGGCACGAGAATGTCGTGCGCATCGTGCCGCGGTCGCTGCGCTATGCCCGCGCCTTCCTGCCGGCGCTGCGGTCGGAATGGCGGGCGCTGAACTTCCGGCTGGGCTGGGCCTTTCTGGACGAGGCGCGCATCCCCACACGCTGGTCCCTCGATGAACCAAGCCCGTTCGAATACAACCGCGTCCTCGATCCGGTGCCGAACCGGCGCATGACGGAACGCGCGCTTGCCGCGGCGAAACGCGCCTTTCCGGTGCTCGCGCAGGCCGAGATCGCCCAGCGCTGGGCTGGCTACATCGACGTGACGCCCGATGCGATCCCGGTCATCTCTCCGGTCGCGGCGGTGCCGGGCTTCTACCTGGCTTCGGGGTTCTCGGGGCACGGGTTCGGGATCGGGCCGGCTGCGGGGCGACTCATGGCCGATCTGGTCACCGGGGCCCCGCCGCTGGTCGATCCCGCGGATTTCCGCCTGAGCCGGTTCTTCGACGGCTCGCGCATCGAACTGATCAGCGGGTTCTGACCCGCCTCGGCCCGGCCGGACCCCGGCCGGGCCACCACAGACGGGCGATCAGGCCCGCAACATGCGCAACCGACTGGGAGGAGTCATCGCCATGGGCACCAGCAATCTGATCCTCAACCGCCGCCGCACCCTCGGCCTCATGGGGGCGACCGGCATCGCCGCCGCGCTGCCGGGATTCGGCCCGCTTGGCCAGGCCGCGGCGGCAGGCACGCCCGCGGGGCAGGTCATCGTCGGCTTCTCGCAAGAGCCGACGGTCTTCAACCCGAACCTGCCGCATATCGAGGTGGACGAGGGCATCTATTACGCGATCTTCGACACGCTCATCGACGTGAACCCGGACGGGTCGTTCTTTCCGCTGCTTGCGGCCGAAGTGCCGACGCAGGCCAACGGCGGCATCTCGGAGGACGGCAAGACCTGGACGGTAAAACTGCGCGAGGGCGTGACCTGGCACGACGGCACCCCCTTCACCGCGCATGACGTGAAATTCACGCTCGAACTGCTGGTCAACCCGGATTTCCGTTCGTGGCGGCGCAACGGGCATGAACTCATCTCCGCGATCGAGGTCGTCTCGGATACCGAGATCCGCTGGACGATGGAACGCGCCTTTGCGCCCTATGCCTCGATCCTGGCCACCACCTGGATCGTGCCGCGTCACGCCTTCGAGGGCGTGGATCCCAACGATGCCCCCTTCAACAACAGCCCGATCGGCACCGGCGCCTTCAAATGGGCGAACCGCGTCGCCGGCGACCATATCGAGCTGGTCGCCAACACCGACTATTTCGGCGACGGCCCGCATCTCGAGCGGCTGGTGGTGAAATACATCCCCGACATGACGGTGCTCTATACCCAGTTCCGTTCGGGCGACATCGACTGTGTCGGCGTGCAATGGATTTCTCCGGACCACTACGAAGAGGCCAGGGGCCTGCCCGAACGCGTGGTCACCGTGGACGGGGTCGGGTTCTTCGAATCGATGGCGCTCAACCAGCTCAAGCCGCTGTTTCAGGAAAAGGCGGTGCGCGAGGCGCTTTATGCGGCGATCGACAAGGAGGCGATCATCGACGCGCTCTATTACGGCGTGCCGACCCCGACCGAAACCTTCATGCCGCGCGAGTTCCCCTACTACAACGAGAACCTGCCCGCGCACGAATTCAGCATTGCCCGCGCCAACGAGATCCTCGACGGCGCCGGCTGGACGCGCGGGGCCGACGGCATCCGCGAGAAGGACGGCACGCGCCTTGCCTTCACCAACTCGACCACGGCGGGCAACCACCTGCGCGAACAGGTGCAGCAGTTCCTTCAGCAGACCTTCCTCGAGATCGGGGCCGAAATGACCATCTCGAACCTGCCGCCGGCGGTGATGTGGGGCGACTACTGGATGCTGTCGCAGTTCGACACGGTGATTGTCGGGCTCAATGTCTTTGCCGGACCGGACCCGGATTGCGCGGACTTCTTCATGTCCACCTCGATCCCGGCCAAGGGCGGCAACGGCCAGAACACCTTTGCCTACGAAAGCGCGGAGGTGGACCGCCTTCTTGCCGAAGGGGCGGGACTGATGAGTTTCGAGGAGCGGCTGCCGATCTACCGGCGCCTTCAGGAGGTGATCCGCGAGGATCTGCCCTTCCTGCCGATCTACCAGTACGCGGTCGTGCGCGGCAAGAAGGAGGGCCTCGAGGGCTATACCGCCAACATCAACAACCGCATCGACACCTGGAACGTGCGCGACTGGTCCTGGACCTGATCCGCACCCGGCCCGGCCTGCCCCCTTCTTCTCCCGGGCGGGCCGGGATCCCGGCCCTGCGCCGGCGCCACGGTTCCAAGGAGGCTTGAATGTCGCGCTACCTGCTGTCGCGGTTCTGGCAGAGCATCGTGCTTCTGGTGCTGGTCTCGCTCATCGGGTTCTTCGTGCTGAACCTGGCGCCCGGCGGGCCGCTGTCGCAGTTCGCCCTCACCCCCGGCATGAGCAAGGAAGAGCTTGACCGCATCGCCGCGCAGATGGGCCTGGACCGGCCGCTGGTGGTCCAGTATCTCGACTGGTTCATCCGTCTTGTGCAGGGCGACTGGGGCCGGAGTTTCCGCGACGGCCGCCCCGTGATCCGCATCATCGGCGACCACCTGTTCGCCACGCTCCTGCTCATGGGGGCGTCGATGGCGCTGTCGGTGGTCATCGGCGTGTGGATCGGCGTGCGCAGCGCCCTGCGCGAGGGGTCGCTTTACGATTACGGCGCCACGGTATTCGCCATGGTGGCGCTGTCGATCCCGACCTTCTGGTTCGGCCTTGTCGCGATCTATGTCTTTTCGCTCTGGCTGGGCTGGCTGCCGGCGGGCAACATGTACACGATCGGGGACGCATCGTTTTCCGATCATGCCAGCCACCTGATCATGCCGGCGGTCGTGCTCGCGCTCGTCAATGTGGCGATCTGGAGCCGCTACATGCGTTCGGCCACGCTGGACGTGCTGGGGCACGACTTCATCCGCACCGCGCGCGCCAAGGGGCTGCACCCGCGGCGGATCCTGTTCAAGCATGTGCTGGGCAACACCCTCGTGCCGATGGTCGCACTGGCCGGGCTGCAACTGCCTTCGCTGCTTGGCGGCGCCCTTGTCACCGAGACGGTGTTCACCTGGCCGGGGATGGGGCGGCTTCTGCTCGACAGTCTGGGATACAACGATTACCCGGTCATCATGGGGCTGCTGATGTTCTCGGCGCTCATGGTGGTCTTCTCCAACCTGCTGGCGGATATCCTGATCGCCCTGGTCGATCCGCGCATCCGTCTGGACTGAGGCCCGCCCGATGACCGCAACTCCCGCCTCTCCGCCTGTCGCCCCCCTGCCCCCGCGCGAAGGGTTCTGGCAGGGCCGCGCCATGCGCCGCTTCCGGCGCAACCGCCTTGCGCTGGTGGGGCTGGTCCTCATCCTGGTGCTGGGCCTGGCCTGCTTCCTCGGGCCCTGGTTCCTGCCCTTCGACGAACTCTACATCGACCTGCGCGCGCGCTTTGCCCCGCCGGGGACCGGGGCGCACATGTTCGGCACCGATCCGCTGGGCCGCGACATCGCCGCGCGGCTGTTCGTGGCGGGGCAGACCTCGCTGCTGGTGGGCTTTGCCGCGATGGTCATCTCGACGGTGATCGGCACGCTGGTGGGCGTGATCGCGGGCTATCTGGGCGGGCGGACGGGGGCGGTGCTCATGCGCATCGTCGATGCCTTCCTGGCCTTTCCGGCGGTGTTCCTGCTGCTGGTCCTGGCCGCCTTCATCAAGCCGTCGGCGGCGATGATCACCCTCATCATCGCGGTGACAAGCTGGATGGAGGTCGCCCGCATCGTCGAGGCCGAGGTGAAATCCCAGCGCGACCGCGATTTCGTCCTGGCAGCGCGGATGCTGGGCCTGTCGCGGATGCACATCATGTTCCGCGAGATCCTGCCCAATGTCATGGGGCCGATCGTGGTGGCCGCGACGCTGACGGTGGCGCGCGCGATCCTGATGGAGGCCTATATCAGTTTCCTCGGCTACGGCATCCAGCCGCCGCTGCCCAGTTGGGGCAACATGCTCAACGGGGCGCAGCAATATCTGGAAAGCGCGCCCTGGCTTGCCATCGTGCCGGGGGTGGCGATCACCCTGGCGGTCACCGCGATCAACTTCATCGGCGACGGGCTGCGCGATGCCCTTGATGCGCAGGCCGACCAGAGGGCGGGATGATGGCGCGGCCCTCCCCGTTCGCCGCCCCGCCCCCGGGAAGCGCCCCCGGGACGCGCCCGCGCCGCAAGCCGGCCCCTGTCCTGCCGTCCCCCGTCCTGCCGTCCCCCGTCCTGCTGCCGCGCGTCCTGCCGCACCGCCAGACCCTGCCCACCTGCCCCGGGATGAACCGATGAGCGAATCCGTCCTGAGCGTCCGGAACCTGACCGTTTCCCTGCCCGAGGGCCTTGACCGCAGGCATGCGGTCAGCGGCATCTCGTTCGACCTGATGAAGGGCGAGATCCTCTGCATCATCGGCGAATCGGGATCGGGGAAATCCGTGACCGCGGCGGCGGTGATGGGCCTGCTATCCCCGGCGATGAAGGTGACGGGTGGGCGGATCACCTGGCAGGGGCGCAATCTTCTGGCCCTGCCCGAGGGCGAACGGCGCGACCTGCGCGGCAAGGCGCTGGCGATGATCTTTCAGGATCCGCTGTCGGCGCTCAATCCGCTGATGACCGTGGGCGCCCAGATCGACGAGACGCTGGTCGCCCACGGGATGCGCGACCGCGCCGCGCGGCAGGCGCGCGTCCTCGAACTGATCCGCGAGGTGGGCCTGCCCGAGCCGGAACTGATCCAGCACCAGTATCCGTTCCGCCTGTCGGGCGGGCAGCGCCAGCGCATCATGATCGCCATCGCGCTGTCCCTGAACCCGGATGTGCTGATCGCGGACGAACCGACCACCGCGCTTGACGTGACGACACAGGCGCAGATCCTGGACCTGATCCGCCGCATCCAGCGCGACAAGGGCATGAGCATCATGTTCATCACCCACGATTTCGGCGTGGTCGCCGATATCGCGGACCGGGTGGCGGTGATGGAAAAGGGCGTTCTGGTCGAACAGGGCCCCGCGCAGAAGGTGCTGAACACGCCCGACCATGCCTATACGCGCCGCCTTCTGGCCGCAGTGCCGCGCCTGCGCGAGGTCGACACCGCCCCCGCCGCCGATGCCCCGGTCCTGCTGAAGGTCGAGGGCCTCGACAAGACCTATCGCCCCCCCGGCGGCCTCTTTGGCCATGCGCGCACCGTCCATGCGGTGCAGGACGTGAGTTTCGAATTGCGCCGCGGCCGCACCCTTGGCGTCGTGGGCGAGAGCGGGTCGGGCAAGTCGTCGATGGGCAAGGTGCTCATGCGGCTGAGCAACGCGGACGGCGGGCGCATCCTTCTCGGCGGGCAGGATATCCTTGCCATGCCCGAGGCCGCCTTCCGCCCGCTGCGCCAGCGGGTGCAGATGGTGTTCCAGGATCCCCAGGCCTCGCTCAATCCGCGCCAGACGGTCGGCCGGTCGCTGGTGGTGGGGCCGGTGGCCTTTGGCACCGCGCCCGCCACCGCCCGCGCGCGGGCGCGCGAAATCCTGGCGCGCGTGGGCCTCGATCCGTCGGCCTATGACCGGTTTCCGCACGAATTTTCCGGCGGGCAGCGCCAGCGCATCGGCATCGCCCGCGCGCTCATGTGCGACCCCGACCTGATCATCGCGGACGAGGCGGTGTCGGCGCTCGACGTGTCGATCCAGGCGCAGATCCTGCAACTTCTGGCGCAGATCCAGCAGGAACGGCATCTGGCGATGATCTTCATCACCCATGACCTGCGCGTGGCCAGCCAGATCTGCGACGAGGTGCTGGTGATGCATCGCGGGCGCGTGGTGGAATCGGGCCCGCCCGCGCGCCTGTTCCGCCAGCCGCAGCAGGACTATACCCGCACCCTTGTCGCCGCGATCCCCGGCGTCTCGTGGGAGGGGCGCGAAGCGGCGGCGACCTGAGGCGGCCGCGCCCTCCTGCGCCCGGAACCCTGCCCCCGGACTCCTGCGCCCGGACCGCCGGAGGACGGGCCGACCCGCGCGCGGGGACACGCGCGGGCGGGCGCCGGGATCAGACCCTTTCGAACAGGCGCTGAAGTTCGAAATCGGTCACGACACGGTCGTGCTCGGCCATCTCCCATTCGGCGTTGTGGACGTAGTGATCGACCACCTCGTCGCCAAAGGCCTTGCGCAGCATCGCCGATCCGCGCAGCGCCTCGGCCGCGTCGCGCAGGTTGCGCGGGATCATGCGGGTGCCTGCGGCGTTGTAGGTGTCGCCCTCTTGCGCCCCCTCCAGGGTCAGCTTGCGTTCGACCCCGTCAAGGCCCGCCGCCAGCAGCGCCGCACAGGCGAGATAGGGGTTCATGTCGGACCCGGGGATGCGGCATTCCACGCGAATGCCCTTGGTCCCGTCGCCGCAGATGCGGAAGCCCGCGGTGCGGTTGTCGATCGACCAGACGATGCGCGTGGGGGCAAAGGTCGCGGCGAAGAAGCGTTTGTAGCTGTTCACATAGGGCGCGAAGAAGAAGGTCATCTCTTCGGCATGGGCCAGCTGGCCGGCCACATAATGGCGCATGAGGTCGGACATGCCATGCTGAGCGCCCTTGTCGAGGAAGGCGGGCTTGCCGTCCAGGGTCCAGAGCGACTGATGCACATGCGCCGACGATCCCACGCGGCGGTGGTCATACTTGGCCATGAAGGTCACCGACTTGCCATGCGCCCAGGCGATCTCCTTCACCGCCTGCTTCACGATCGTATGGTTGTCGGCGGTGTCGAGCGCGTCGGAATAGCGGTAGTTCACCTCGCCCTGGCCGGCGTCGGCCTCGCCCTTGGTGTTCTCGACAGGGATGCCGGCGCCATGGATGCCGTTGCGCACGGCGCGCATCACGCTTTCTTCCTTGGTGGTCTGGAAGATGTGGTAATCCTCGTTATAGGCCGAGACCGGGCGCAGGTTCACGATGCCGTCATCGCGCAACTGGTCGTAGCTGTTCTCGAACATGAAGAATTCGAGTTCGGTCGCCATCATCGGCTCGAATCCCATGGCGCGGGCGCGCGCCACCTGCCGCTTGAGGATCGCGCGCGGGGAATGCGCCACCTCTGCATGCGTGTGGTGGTCCAGAAGATCGCACATCACCATCGCCGTCGCCGTCAGCCACGGCAGGCGCCGCAGGGTCGAGAGGTCCGGCTTCATCACATAGTCGCCATAGCCCTGCGTCCACCCGGCCGAACGATAGCCCGGCACGGTGTTCATCTCCATGTCGAGGGCAAGCATGTAGTTGCAGCAATGCGTCTCTTCATGGCCGCCATCAAGGAAGAAGCCCGCATGGAAACGCTTGCCGAACAGGCGTCCCTGCATGTCGGGGGCGACGACGAGGACGGTGTCGATCTCGCCCTTGTCATAGGCGGATTTCAGCGACTCGAGGGTGAGGTTTGCGGGCATGTGACTGTCGGACCTGATGAGTGGAAATGGACGGGGGCCTGCCCCCTGATGGCCGGAACCGGCGATCGCGCCCTGGGCCGCCCGCCGGTTCCGATGGTATCCTCGCTGCGGGGCCGGGGGTGCGCGATGTCGCGCCCCGGCCCCGCGATGCCGCCTAGTAGCGGTAGGGCGCGCCGGCCTTCACCATGGTGGCGTTGTACTGCTTGAAGATCTCGACCACGCGGGCCTTCACCTCGGATTCCGCGGCGATCTCTTCCCAGAACCGTTCGGCGGCGGCCTCGACCTGGGCCCATTCCTCGGAGGGGATGCTGGTCAGCTCGAGCTTGGGGCCGTTCACGCGCAGGTCGGCCTCACCGCCCCAGTACCACCACTGCCGGTAGTAGTGGGACTGTTCGGTGCAGACCTTGAACAGTTCCTTGAGATCGTCGGGCAGTTCGTTCCATCGGTCCTGATTGACGAAGAAATGCCCGATCCACGCGCCCGAGATCGGGTTGGTCAGGTAGTATTTCGTCACATCGGCCCAGCCCACCGTGTAGTCCTCGGTGATGCCGGACCAGGCGACGCCGTCGATTTCCCCGGTCTGGAGCGCCACCTGGATGTCCTCGTAGGGCATCTGCACCGGCACCACCCCGAACTGCGCCAGGAAACGGCCGGCGGTCGGGAAGGTGTAGATGCGCTTGCCGTCGAGATCGGCCAGGCTGTGGATCGGGTCGCGGGTGGCAAAGTTGCACGGATCCCACGAACCGGCGGTGACGTGCTGGATACCGACCTTGGCGTATTCCTCTTTCCAGATCGCATCGAGCCCGTACTGGTTGAACAGCACCGGCACGTCGAGCGAGTAGCGCAGCGTCAGCGGGAAATAGCCGCCGAACACCGTCACCTCGGTCGGCGACTGCATCGAGTCGTCGTCCGACTGCACCGCGTCGATGGTGCCGGCCTGCATGGCGCGGAACAGTTCCGAGGTGGGCACAAGCTGATCGGCGAAGTAGAGCTCGATCTGCATGCGGTCGCCGGCGATCGCGTTGAACTTCTCGATCGCGGGCGCGCAGACATGGGCGCCAAGCGCCGCGCCGGCATAGGTCTGCAACCGCCACCGGATCGGGGCCGCCTGCGCGATGACCGCCGGGGCGGCAAGGGCGGTGGCACCGACAGCGGCACCGGCCGAGATGAACTTGCGTCTGGTGGTCGTCATCCTGTCCTCCTTCAGGGTTGACCGGACGGCCACGCGCCGCCCGCGGGTAGAACTCAGGGACCGTAAACCTGATGCGGCAGCCACAGCGCGATTTCGGGGAACAGCATCACGATGATCAGCGTGAGGATCATCAGCCCGACGATCGGAAAGATCGAGCGGTAGATGTCCGCCAGCGTGACATGTTCGGGCGCCATCGCGCGCATCAGGAACAGGTTGTAGCCGAAGGGTGGCGTCATGTAGGCGATCTGGCAAGTGATCGTGTAGAGAACCCCGTACCAGATCAGCGCATCCCCCGGTGCGACGCCAAGATCGAGCTTGGCCACCAGCGGGATATAGAGCGGGGCGACGATCACCAGCATCGCGGTATCGTCCAGGAACATCCCCATGATGAGGAACGAAAGCTGCATCATGATGAGGATCGACCACGGGCCAAGGCCCATGTCGCGCAGAAACAGGTTCTCGATCGCCCGCACCGCGCCCAGCCCGTCGAACACCGCCCCGAAGGCCAGCGCGGCCAGCAGGATCCACATGAACATGCACGACACGCCGAGGGTCTGGGTCATGCAGCTTTCGAACACGCGCCGGTTCAGCCGCCCGCGCAGCCCCGCGACCAGGGTTGCCATGCTCGCACCGATCACCGAGGCCTCGACCAGGCTGGCGTAGCCGTACAGGAACGGCCCCATCATCGCCGCGAAGATGATCACGGGCATGGCGCCTGCGCGCAGCAGGATCAACTTGTCGCGCCAGCTGATCGCCGCCCGCTCATCGCGGCTCAGCGGCGGGCCGAGCGTGGGACGCAGGCCGGTGCGGATCACGATGTAGACGATGAAGATCCCCGCCATGAGCAGCCCCGGGAATACCCCGGCCAGCCACAGCTGCCCCACCGGCTGACGCGCGATCATGGCGTAAAGCACGAGCACGACCGAAGGCGGCACGAGGATGCCAAGGCTGGCGCCCCCCTGGATCACGCCGGTGATCATCACCTTGTCGTAGCCGCGCTTGAGCATCTCGGGCAGCGCGATCGTCGCCCCGATGGCAAGCCCCGCCACCGACAGCCCGTTCATGGCCGAGATCAGCACCATGAGCAGCACCGTGCCGATGGCCAGGCCCCCCGGCACCGGCCCGAACCAGACGTGGAACATCCGGTAGAGGTCATCCGCCATGCGCGTCTCGGACATGATGTAGCCCATCCAGACGAACATCGGCAGCGTCAGCATCGGATACCAGTTCATCAGCTTGATGGTGCTGGTGAACGGAATCGCCGATCCCCCCGTGCCCCACAGCGCGATGGCCGCGACCGCAGCCACGAAACCGATGACGGCGAACACGCGCTGCCCCGTGAGCAGCAGCACGATCATGCCGCCGAACATGACGAGGGCGATGAAATTGTAATCCATCAGATTTTCACCCCGCGCAGCAGGGCGATGTCGCGGATCAGATAGGCGATGGATTGCAGGATCATCAGGAACACGCCGATGCAGATCACGATCTTGACCGGGGCCAGATAGGGCGCCCAGACCGACCGCGACCGTTCTCCGATCTCGAGCGCGTAGACCGTGCTCTCGATCCCGCCCCACAGGATGACGGCCAGAAACCCGATCATGGCGAACACCGTCACCGCATCGACCGCGGCCCGGCGCCGCGCCGTCCAGCGCCCGTAAAGCAGGTCCATCCGCACATTCGCCCCCAGTTGCAGCGAATAGGCCCCGCCCAGCACGAAATAGCCGACCAGGGTGTATTGCGCGAATTCCTGCGTCCAGAGCGGCGGCCGGAAGAAGGCCTTGGCGATGATCGCATAGAGCAGGACGCCGGTAAGGACGAACAGCAGATACATGGCCATCCGTCCGATACGATAGTTCACCGCCTCGACGATCTGCACGAACCTGACAAGAAACTGCGGCATCATCGCTGCCCCGGCACCGGATACGTCGCCAACGTATCCCGCGCCCGTGACCGGGCGGGGTTCCTGAGGATCATGGTTCGAGTCAACTCCCTGTTTTGGTGCAGCGTCCCCGCCCGCCCCGCTTCTGTCAAGAATTTTCCGGCAGACGAATCACTGTTACAAATGTTTCTCTCCGTGCGAGTGTCGGACACGTTCAGGAAAGGTGCGGGTTGATGGATCATGCGGCCGCGATCGAAGAGCGGATGCACTCTGCGCTGGGGGATCTGACCCGCGCCGAGCGCCAGGCGGCCACCCATATCCTGTCGCATTTCCCGATGTCGGCTCTCGGCTCCATCACCACGCTGGCGCAGGCGGCGCAGGTCTCGTCGCCGACGATCGTGCGGCTGGTGCAGAAACTGGGCTTTCGCGGCTATTCCGACTATCAGAAGGCCCTGCGCGCCGAGGTCGGCCGCCTGCTGGTGGCGCCGCTCACCCTTGGCCCCGAGGGCGGCATCCCCAAAGGCGGCGGACCCGCGGGCGGCGGACCGTCAGGCGCGAACGACACCGCCAGGGGCACGCGCCCGGGCGGGCCGGCGGCGCATCCGCTGCACGGGTTCGCGCGCCATGTGGTCGCCAACATCGAGGCCACCCTCGCCCGCATTCCCGCCGCCGATTTCGCCGGCGCGGCCGCGCTTCTGGCCGATCCGGCGCGGCGCGTGGCGGTGGCGGGCGGGCGGCTTACCCATGCCCATGCGGATTACATGGCCACGCTCCTGCGCGTGATCCGGCCGGATGTCACCTTTCTGGGCGGCCATTCCACCGACTGGCAACAGGCGCTGCTCGACCTGCGCGCGGGCGATGCGGTGGTGATCTTCGACATCCGCCGCTACGGCAGCGATGCCGTGCAACTGGCCGAACTGGCCGCAGAATCGGGGGGCGAGGTGATCCTGATCACCGACATGGGCCTGTCGCCGGCTGCCGCCCATGCGCGCCACACCCTTGCCTGCCGGATCGAGATGCCCTCGACCTGGGATTCCACCGCGACGATCCTCGTGGTGGTCGAGGCCCTGCTGGCACAGGTGCAGGGCCTGCTGGCCGATCAGGTGCAGGCCCGCCTCAACCGGCTCGAGGGCTACTTTGCCCGCACCCGGGTGTTCCGCGCGCCCAAGGTCGTCACGCGGCGGGGATGACGGCCGCCCGCGGCGGCCCTCAGTCGTCCATCTTCAGCGCCGAGATGAACGCCTCCTGCGGGATCTCGACCTTGCCGAACTGGCGCATCTTCTTCTTGCCGGCCTTCTGCTTGTCCAGAAGCTTGCGCTTGCGGGTGGCGTCGCCGCCATAGCATTTCGCCGTCACGTCCTTGCGCAGCGCGCTCAGCGTCTCGCGCGCGATGACCTTGCCGCCGATCGCCGCCTGGATCGGGATCTTGAACATGTGGCGCGGGATCAGATCCTTGAGCTTTTCCACCATGGCGCGCCCGCGCATCTCGGCGCGGTCACGGTGCACCATCATCGACAGCGCATCGACCGGTTCGTCATTCACCAGCACCGACATCTTCACCAGGTTGTCCTCCTGATAGCCGGCAAGCTGGTAGTCGAACGAGGCATAACCCTTGGTCACCGATTTCAGACGGTCGTAGAAGTCGAACACCACCTCGTTGAGCGGCAGGTCATAGATCACCATGGCCCGGTTGCCGGCATAGGTCAGGTCAAGCTGGATGCCGCGGCGATCCTGGCAAAGCTTGAGGATGTCGCCCAGATATTCGTCCGGCACCATGATCGTGGCCTTGATGCGCGGCTCCTCGAGGTGATCGACATAGGTCAGGTCGGGCATGTCGGCGGGGTTGTGCAACTCCCGCATGATGCCGTCCTTCATGAACAGGCGATAGACCACCGAAGGCGCGGTGGTGATCAGGTCGATGTCGTATTCCCGCTCGAGCCGGTCACGGATCACCTCGAGATGCAGCAGGCCGAGAAACCCGCAGCGAAAGCCGAAGCCGAGCGCGGCCGAAGTCTCCATCTCGTAGCTGAAACTGGCGTCGTTCAGCGCGAGTTTCTCGATCGCGTCGCGCAGATCCTCGAACTCGTTGGCATCGACCGGGAAAAGCCCGCAGAACACCACCGGCTGCGCCGGCTTGAACCCCGGCAGCGGCGCCTCGCACCCCTTCTTCTCCTGAGTGATCGTGTCGCCCACGCGGGTGTCGCGCACCTGCTTGATCGAGGCGGTGAACACGCCGATCTCGCCGGGGCCCAGTTCCTCGATCTCCTGCATCTGCGGCCGCAGCACGGCCAGCCGGTCGATTCCGTAGACGGCATTGGTCGCCATCATGCGGATACGGTCGCCCTTCTTCACCACCCCGTCCATGACGCGGATCATGACCACGACGCCCAGATAGGCATCATACCACGAATCGACCAGCATCGCCCGCAGCGGCGCGCCGCGTTCTCCCTTCGGGGCAGGCAGGCGGGTGACGATCGCCTCGAGCACCTCGTCGATGCCGATCCCGGCCTTGGCCGAGATGAGCACCGCGTCATGGGCGTCAAGGCCGATCACGTCCTCGATGTTCTCCTTCACCCGCTCCGGATCGGCGGCGGGCAGGTCGATCTTGTTGAGCACCGGCACGATCTCGTGCCCGGCATCGAGCGCCTGATACACATTGGCCAGCGTCTGCGCCTCGACCCCCTGAGAGGCATCGACCACCAGAAGCGACCCTTCGACCGCGCGCATCGACCGGCTCACCTCATAGGCAAAGTCGACATGGCCCGGCGTGTCGATGAGGTTGAGCACATAGTCCCGCCCGTCGCGCGCGCGATAATTCAGGCGCACGGTATTGGCCTTGATGGTGATGCCGCGCTCGCGCTCGATGTCCATGGCGTCGAGGATCTGCTCCTTCATGTCGCGATCGGCCACCGTCCCCGTGCGCTGGATCAGCCGGTCGGCAAGGGTCGACTTGCCGTGGTCGATATGCGCGACGATCGAGAAATTGCGGATGTTGGAGAGATCGGTCATCTGGCACGCGGGATCACGGGGAGGAAAGGCGCACTCGGCGCGCGCCCGGGACAGTCGCGCCGCACATGGCGGAAGGGGGCCGGTTTGGCAAGGGGGCGCATGCGCCCCCGCCCCATGCCCGGACCGACCGCCCCCGGCAGGCGTGGCGCCGCCTCCGGCGGGGGTATTTTTGCAAAGATGAAAGGGGCCCCCTTCATCTTTGTCCGAAATACCCCGGGGGGGAGGCCCGCAGGGCCGTGGGGGGGCAGCGCCCCCTCGCCCCCGCCGGCCACCTGGCGCACGGCCTCAGTTGCCGATCACCCCGGCAAGGATCCGCACCATCGTCTGCTCGTCGAGATAACCGCTCGGCGCGATGCCATTCTCTTCCTGATAACGACGGATGGCGCGGCGGGTGCGGTTGTCGAAACGGCCGTCAACCTCGCCCGGATCGAGGCCAAGCCCCGCCAGCCGCGATTCGATCAGGCGCAAGGTCAGGGAATTGAGGCCAAGCGCCTCTTCGACCGCGCGCGCCCGGTCGGTCTCGGCCTGGCCGGCCTGCGGCGTGCCGGAGCCCGGTTCGGAGCCCGGTTCGGAGCCCTGCCCCGGAGGTTGTGCCGGATCGACCGGAACCACCGCGCCCTCGATCGCCGCAATCCGGGCGCGCGCCTCGGCGGCGTGGGGGCCTTCGGGGAAGGCGCGCAGATAGTCGCGGTAGGCGCGGGCGCTGTCCTGGCGGCGGGCGGTTTCCCAGGCGCCGCTCTCGCGCGCGGCCTGGTCTTCCTGCGCCTGCCGCAGGATCCGCTCGAGCGCCTGCTCCGCCTCGGCGGCGAACATGCCCTGCGGATGGCGCATCAGGTAGGCGCGCAGTCCCGCCTCGTCGCCGCGCGCGCCGGTCTCCTCCCAATAGGCACGGTCGAGGCGGGCGGCCTCCTGCCGCTGGCGTTCGGCCTCGGTGGCGATCTCGGCCGCGCGCCGCGCCGCCTGCCCGTCAAGGCGCTGGACCTGTTCCATCGTCAGGTAGCCCGATTGCGCGAACCCGTTCTCCTGCTGCCAGTTCATGATGGCGCGCCGCGTTCCCTGGCCGAAGATCCCGTCGATGCCGCGGGTGTCGAAGCCCATGGTCGTCAGGTCCGACTGGATGTCGCGCCGCTGCTCGCGCGTCAGCCCGAGCGCCTCTTCGGCCAACCGCTCGTCGCGGAAGGGCTCTGACAGGATCGCGGCGATGGCGGTCTGCGCCTCGGCGATGTGGCGGCCTTCGGGGAACTGGCGCAGATAGCCGCGATAGGCCTCGACATTGTCCTGCGCCATGACCCGCCGCCACAGCGCCTCGTCGGCGGCGATCCGGTCGGCGTCCGCGGCCGGCGGCACCACCACCTCGGGCAGGGCCGGCATGAAGGGGAAGCTTGCCGGCAGGAATCCCGCCGCCACAAGGCGTCCGTCCTCTGCCAGCAGCGCCGCCAGATCGCCCTCGGGCCGGCCCAGGGCGTCGCGCAGGAAATCGGCGACCGGGCGCGGCTCTCCGGTCAGCACGGTCACGCCCTGCGGGATATCGAGCGCACCGATCCCCTCGTGCAGCCAGGGGTCGAATTCGACCGTGGCGCCCGGATCGGCGCCAAGCAGCAGCAGCGCCTGCCCCGGCGCGCGGGCGAGCACGGCCAGCAGGCTGTCGACCGGGATCGCGGTTTCGCCCAGGGTCAGGATCCCCGGTGCGCCGGCATCGGCGGTCAGGAACCAGGTGCGTTCGCCATCCGTGACGAACCGGCCCGAAAGGGCGACGACGATGCGCCCGGCATCGGGGACAACCTCGAGAAAACCCTCGAGCGTGCGCGCCACCCCGGCCGCATCGCCGTTGCGCAGCACCGAGATGTCGAAACCCAGCGCCGAAAGCCCCGCGGTCGCCACCGTCACCTCGGCCCCGCGCGGCAGACGGCCGAGCGTGTCATAGCGTTCGTTGCCCAGCACGAGCGCCACGTCACCCGCCATGGCCGCCGGCGCCAGCAGCGGCAGGCCAAGGGCGAATGTCGCGGTCAGGAGCAGGTGGCGCATGATCGGTCCTCCGTGTTCGCAGCCTTGTCGCAAGGGCGACGGGCGCATCGCCCGACGGATCGCGCCGGCGCGGATGCTATGCAATAGCGCGCGCCCGTCAGCCGATGCCGCGCCGCCCCGGCGGTCAGTAGACGTCGTCCTCGGCCTCGGACGAATCGATGCCCAGCGCCTCGAGCCCGGACTCGAGGTGATCGGCCAGATGCGGCGAGCCGCGCAGATAGTCGGCGGTGGGAATCGTCGCCTCGGTCAGGGCGGTGTTCAGCGCCTCGTCCCAGTCCTCGGGTTCAAAGGCGCCGCGGCCGATCCACATGAGCGCGACCAGCGCCGCCTGTTCGTCCTCGGCCATGGCCTCGATGAATTCGTCGAACTCCTCGCCGCCGCGGTCGAGATCGCGCGCGAGGATGATGACCTGGGCCACCTTGGTCGGGGAAATGTCAATCTCGGGCATGTCGTCGACCTCCATCACCTGTCCGGGTCTCGCCCCGCCACGCTGCACGAGGGGGCGGCGCGCCGCAAGGCCGCAGATCGCCGTTCCGGCCCGCCCCTCGCCCCGCCGCCCTTCAGCCGCCGCCGGTGGCGCGATACCACAGCCAGTCCGGCACCAGCCGCCCCGCCCGCCCGATCCAGCCCGCGGCCAGCGGGAAGTCGTGGCGGAAGGTGTCGGTGGTCATCGCCTCGAAGATGTTCTGCGCCGCGGTGGCCGGATCCGATGTGCCGCGCGCGGCGGGGGTGACGATCTGGATGTCGACGCCGCGCCCGGCCACGTCGCCGCGCAGGGTCTCGGCCAGATGGATGAGGCCGGCCGCGGCCGTCCCGTGCCCGAGCGCGCCCTGCCGCCCGCGCCGCCCCGCCCCCGCGGCGCAGAGCACCACATGCCCCCGCCCGCGCTCCATCATGCCGGGCACCACGGCCCCGGTCAGGCGCATCGCCCCCAGAAGCGCGGTCTCGACCGTGGCAAGCGCATCCTCGGGCTGTTCGCCCGGGCGGCTCCCCGGCGGGCAGAGGCCGGTCAGGACCACAAGCCCGTCGATCGCACCAAGGCCGGCGGCCACCTGGGCCACCCGTTCGCCATCGCGCAGATCGAGCGGGGCCACCTCGGCCTGCCCCGGCAGCGTGGCGGCCACGCCGTCAAGGGCGTCGGCGTCGCGCGCGCTCAGCACCAGACGGACTCCGGCCCGGCTCAGATGCTGGGCAATGGCCCGCCCCAGTTCGCCGGTCGCCCCGACCAGCCAGTAACGCCTGCCCTGCCATTGCCGCATCCCGGCCTCCTGTCTTTCCCCGACTGAGTGTGCGCCCTGCCGCCCCGGTTTCAACCCCGCAGCGCCCGGATTCGGCGAATCCTCACGCGGATGGGATGGGATGGCCGCTCAGGGCGCAGAACCGGGTTCGGTCAGGCGGGCGGTCTCCCACGGGCCGAGGGGATCGTCGACCGGCCCCCAGGCGATGGGAACGAACGCCCCGCCGCGCGCCGGCGCCATGGCCCCGCCCCCGCCAGGCGCAAGCCAGAAGACCCGCCCGAACAGGCCGCGCACCACATGGTAATCCGCCCCCACCTCGAGCGTGCCCGCCCTGCCCTGCCCCCCGCCGGCGCAGACCGACGCGCCGCCCTGACAGGGCCCGAGGCGGTAGCTGTGCAGGAACCCGTTCTCGCGCGCGACCACATCAAGGGGACCGCGCGCGAAGGGCATCTCGAGATGCGCGCGCGCATGGCCCCGCCCGGCGGCGCGCACCACCTCGTCCCATTGCGGGGGCGCGGCCGGCGGTCCGGGCGGCAGCGCGCAGGCGCCCAGCAGGGCCACCAGCCCAAGCGCAAGGGCGGGACGGATCATCGCGGGGCGGCGTGGCACATGCATCGGGCGAACCTCCGGGGCCGGGCCTTCGCGGCCGGGACGGGATCACGCTAGCCGCGCCGGGGCCGCGCGTCCATGCGAAAGGGCGCGTCAGCGGCGGCTGAACAGGCGTTCGATATCGGCCAGTTTCAATTCGACCCAGGTCGGGCGGCCGTGGTTGCACTGACCCGAATTCGGGGTCGATTCCATAGCCCGCAACAGCGCGTTCATCTCGTCCGCGCGCAACTGGCGACCGGCCCTGACGGAACCGTGGCAGGCCATGCTGCTGGCCACCCGGTCCAGACGGTCCGAGAGGCCCTGCGTTTCCCCCATGTCCGCCAGTTCGTCGAGGATGTCGCGCAGAAGGGGGGCGGCGTCCACCTCGCCCAGCGCGGCCGGAGTCTCGCGCACGGCGACGGCGCCGGGGCCGAAGGGCTCGATCGTCAGCCCGAGGCGGTGCAGATCCCCGGCGTGGTCAAGCAGGCGGCGCGCATCGCCCGCGTCCATCTCGACGATCTGCGGGATCAGCAGCGCCTGCGCCGGCACGCCGTTGTCCTGCATCTGGCGCTTGAAGCCCTCGTAGACCAGCCGTTCATGCGCGGCGTGCTGATCGACGATCACCACCCCGTCGGCGGTCTGGGCGATGATGTAGGTGCCATGCACCTGCGCCCGCGCGGCGCCAAGGGGCAGGTCGGACACGGGCGGGGCGACGCTGTCCTCGATCCGGGCCGAGGGCAGGAACCCGGCCGCGGCATCGCCAAAGCCCGGCCCGGCGGGCGCCTGCGCCGCCAGCGAGGCTGCGAGCGCGCCGGGCGTGGGCCGGACGGGGCCCCGCCACGCGGCGGCAGCGGGCCGCAACGGCGCGGTCAAGGCGGCGGCATCGGCCGGGCGCATCGCCCCGAGGGCCGCGTCCGAGATGGTGGTGGCGCTGCGATGCCCGGCCTCGGCCAGCGCGTGACGGATCCCGGCGATCACCAGCCCCCGCACCAGACCGGGGTCGCGAAAGCGCACCTCGGACTTGGCGGGATGGACGTTCACATCGACCTCGGACACCGGGCAGTCGATGAACAGCGCCGCCGCCGGATGCCGGTCTCGCGGCAGCAGATCGCCATAGGCCGCGCGCAGCGCGCCGATCAGTTGCCGGTCGCGCACCGGGCGGCCGTTCACATGCACATGCTGCGCCACCGCGGCGCCGCGCGAATAGGTGGGCAGGCCGATATGGCCCGACAGGTGCAGCCCCTCGCGCCCGGCGTCGAGGGCGATGGCATTCTGGGCAAAGTCGCGCCCCATCACCGCCGCGACCCGGCGCAACCGCGCCTGGACCCGATCGCCGGTCTCGGCCTCGAGGCGGAACACCAGCCGCTCCTCGCCGCCGGTCAGGTCGCGCAGCACGAACCCCACCTCCGGCGCCCCGAGAGAGAGCCTGCGCAGCGTGTCGGCCACGGCCTGCCCCTCGGCCCGGTCGCTGCGCAGGAACTTGAGCCGCGCCGGCGTGGCGTAGAACAGGTCGCGCAATTCGACGATCGTGCCCCCGGCCAGCGCGGCCGGACGCACCGGGCCCTCGGCCCCGCCCTCGACGGTGATCGCGGCGCCGTCATGGCCGCGCGCGCGCGTGGTGACGGTCAGCCGCCCGACCGCGGCAAGCGAGGGCAGCGCCTCGCCGCGAAAGCCGAAGGAATGGATCGCCATGAGATCGGAGCCGTCGATCTTGGAAGTGGCATGGCGTGACAGCGCCAGCGGCAGGTCCGCCGCCGCCATGCCGCAGCCGTCGTCCACCACCCGCATCAGGCTGCGCCCGCCGTCGGCGATCGTCACCTCGATCCGGGTCGCGCCGGCGTCAAGCGCGTTCTCGACCAGTTCCTTCACCGCCGAGGCCGGCCGTTCCACCACCTCGCCGGCGGCGATGCGGTTCACCACCCCCTCGTCCAGTTGGCGGATGACGGGACGGGAATCAGAGATGTTGGGGCGGGCAATGGTCATGCCACAACCCTTAGCATGGTTCGGGCCGATTCGTCAGGGGGCCGATTCGTCAGGGGGCGGATTCGGCCGCGCCAGAGGATCCGGCCGCCTCGATCCCCTCGGGCTGCCCGGCGATGACGAAATGCAGCGCGGCCGGATCGAACAGTTCGGCCGCCACCCGGTTCACCTGTTCCAGCGTGACCGCGTTCACGTAATCGTTGCGATGGGTGACGTATTCGGGCGGCAGATCCAGCATCTGCATCCCCATGAGGATGGCGGCGATGGCGCCGTTGCCGTCAAAGCGCAGCGGATATTCGCCGGTCATGTAGGTCTTGGCGAAGTCGAGCTCTTCCTGCGTGATCCCGTCCGCGGCGATGCGCGCCCATTCGGCACGCACCAGGTCCGCGGCCTCGGCCATGGTGGCGTTCGATGTCGCGAACATGCCCAGCATCATCGGCGACAGGTCGCGCGCCACAAGATGGGTGCTGACCCCGTAGGTGAGCCCGCGCCGTTCGCGCAATTCCTGCATGAGGCGGCTCTCCATCCCGTCGCCCAGCACGGTATTGAGAAGCGCCGCCGCGAAATAGCGCGGATCCTCGATGCCGACGCCGCGCTGGCCGAAGACCGCGACCGATTGCGGCGTCGGGAAATCGACCAGCGTCGTGCCGCCGCCCAGCGCCCAGTCCACGCGCGGCGGCCGCGGCGGCCCGGCCTCGGGCAGGCCGCCCAGCAGGGTGTCAAGCAGCACGCCCAGCCGTTCGGGGGTGATGTCGCCCACCACGCCCACATGCAGGTCGCCCCGCGTCAGGGCATTGCGCCAGGCGGTCACGATGTCGTCGCGCGTCAGCGCGGCCACGCTTTCGGCCGTGCCCTTCAGATCGCTGCCATAGGGATGGCCGGGATAGGCCAGCGCGAACAGCCGGTCGACGGCAAGCGCGGTCGGATCCATCGCATCGCGCGCGATCGACTGGAGCGTGTCGGCGCGCATCCTCTCGATCGCGTCGGGATCGAAGCGCGGCTCGGTGAGGGCAAGGGCAAGCAGCGCGGCCGCCTCGTCGATGTTCTCGCTCAGCATGGTGGCGGAGACCTCGAACGTGTCGTCCGAGACATTGAACGACAGTTGGGCGGCAAGTTCCTCGGCCCGGGCGGCGAATGCCTGCGCGTCCAGATCACCCGCCCCCTCGTTCATGAGCCAGCTCACGGCATAGGTCGCGCCGCGTCGGCCCGGTTCGTCCAGGCCCGCGCCGCCGCGCATGCCGATGCGCAGCGCCACCATGGGGATCGAATGTTCCTCGACCAGCCAGGCGCTGATCCCCCCGGGCGAGACGACCTCCTCGATGGCGATCTCGGCACGCAGGGCCGGCGCTGCGGCCAGCGCAAGGACAAGGGCGGTGGCGGCGGGGATGATGGCACGCAGGAACATGGCTCAGCCCTCCTCGCTCTCATGGACGACCTGCACCGTCACGGAATGGTCGGGGTCAAGGACCGCGCGCGCGACGCGCATCACATCCGCCTCGGTCACGGATTGCAGGATCGCCGGCCAGTCCTGCACATCCTTGACCGACAGCCCGCTGGCCAGGGCCGCGCCATAGCGCAGCGCAAGGCCGGTGACATTGTCGCGCGCATAGATTTCCGCGGCCCGCAACTGGGTGCGCAGGCGCTCGAACCGGGCCAGGTCCACCCCTTCGTCAAGGAACCGCGCCAAGGCCGCGTCCATGGCCGCCTCGGCCTCGTCAAGGGGAACACCCGCGGCCGGGGTCAGGCCCAGGCGGAAGGTGGTCGCATCGACCGACACCGCCTGATAGCTGGCCCAGACTTCGGTGGCGACGGCCTGTTCATGGACCAGATCGCGCGCCAGCACCGAGGTGAAGGGCGATCCGCCCAGGATTTCCGCCAGAAACAGCAGCGCCGCGGCGTCGCCCTGATCGCCGGGGTCGCGTTCGGGGGCAAGGTAGCTGCGCGTCAGGTGATCCTGCGCCACGCGCGGATCGGCAAAGAGCAGGTGACGCGCCGCGCGCTGCGGCGGTTCCTCGGGGCGCAGGCGTGGCGGCAGGTCGGGCGCGGGCGGAATCGGGCCGTAATGTTCCTGCGCAAGCGCGATCACCGCGGCGGGGTCCACGTCGCCCGCGACCACGAGGATGGCGTTGTTGGGCGAATAGTAGAGATGGTAGAAATCCATCACCTCGGGATAACCCAGCCCGCGCAACTCATGCATCCAGCCGACCACCGGCGCCCCGTAGGGATGGTTGAGATATTGCGCCGCGCGGCCCTGTTCGTCGGCCAGGGCGTCGGGGTTGTTCTCGGTGCGCTGGTTGCGCTCTTCGATCACCACCTGACGCTCGGTCTCGATATCCTCGGGGGTGAGGCGCAGGTTGCGCATCCTATCGGCCTCCATCCCCATCACGAGGTCAAGCCGGTCCGCGGCGATGCGCTGGTAGTAATAGGTGAAATCGGCCGTGGTCGCGGCATTGTCGCTGCCGCCGTTTTCGGTCACCACGGCGGACAATTCGCCCGCCGCCAGGGTGTCGGTCGCCTTGAACATCAGGTGTTCCAGGAAATGCGCCGCCCCCGAGGCGCCCGGCGGTTCGTCCGCGGCGCCGGTGCGATACCAGACCGAATGAAACACCGCCGGCGCCCGGTGATCCTCGATCACCACCACCTCCATCCCGTTGTCGAGGGTGGCGGTCGTCACTTCCTCGGCGAGGACCGGAGCAAGCGGCAGGACAAGCGCAAGGGCCGAAATCAGGATGTGACGCTGCATGAACATTCCCCGGACAGTCGGCGCCACCCTAGGGGCGCGCGGCGCAGGTGCAAGCCACGCTGACGTGAGGCGGGTTCAGGGCCGGTTCAGGGGCGGTTCAGGGCCGGGGCGGGGCCGACGGCGTGGCGATGCCCGCAGCGCGGAACCGCGCCAGTTCGGCCCAGGGATCAAGGGCCATGCCGGCATAGGACTGGAAATAGCGGTCGCGGCCCATGATGTTGAGCCCGCCCAGGGCCGCCGCGCGCCGGCGCAGCGCGGCATCTTCGTCCCGAAGCGTGCTGCGGATCGCGGGATCGGCACCATAGCGCCCCACCCGCGCCATCAGCGCGCCGTCCCCGGCCATGCCGCCCCCCTCCTGCCCGCCCAGAATCGCCATCGCCGCGCCGGACGGGTCCGGATCGGCAAGGTTGGCGCCCCCCGGCGTGGGAACCGGCAGATCGAGCGTGGCCGGAATCACCAGCGGATGTGACGGCAGGACCGAGAAATCGTCCGGCGCCGCCCCGCGCTGGCCGAACCGGTGAAGCCGGTCACTCCCGCCGCAGGCGGCAAGGCCGAGCAGGAGTGCGATTGCGATTGCGGTCCGTGTCACGTCGCGCCTCTCCCGGGGCCCTCACCTTGGGGCGACAGATAGCAGGGGCCGCGGCGCACGTCACGCCCCTTTGCCATCCACGCCCCTGGCCTTGCCCGCGCCCGGCTCTCCGCCAAAGACGACAAGGCCAGCCGCGCCCAGGAACACGGCGATGTCGGCGATGTTGAAGGAATAGGGATTCTGCCAGCTCGGCAGCGAGGTGTTGAGGAAATCCGCCACCGCCCCGTAAAGCACCCGGTCCACGACATTGCCCAGCGCCCCCCCGACCAGCAGCCCGGCCGAGGCCGAAGCCATGCGCCCGCCCCGGTCGCGGCCGACCCAGAACAGCACCAGCCCCGAGATCACGACCGCAAAGGCAATGAGCACCCAGCGCATGTCGAGGCCCGAAAGGATGCCGAAATTCACCCCGGTATTCCACGCCATGCGGAAGGTGACATAGGGCGGCAGCACCGCAATCTCGTGGCGGGTCGCCAGGTCGAGCCAGTGGACGACGAACCACTTGGTCGCCTGATCCGCCAGAAACACCCAGAAACCCACCCAGAAGGTCAGCCGCATCCTGTCCGCCTTTCAGTGCCGGAAATGGCGCATCCCGGTAAATACCATGGCGATGCCGGCCGCATCGGCCGCGGCGATCACCTCGTCGTCGCGCATGGACCCGCCCGGCTGGATCACCGCGCGCGCCCCGGCCGCGACTGCCGCCAGAAGGCCGTCGGCAAAGGGAAAGAACGCATCCGACGCCACCACCGCGCCCTTGGCCGGGCTTTCGGCCAGGCCCAGCGCCTCGGCCATCGCCTGCGCCTTCTGCGCGGCGATCAGCGAACTGTCCACCCGGCTCATCTGGCCGGCGCCGATGCCGACGGTCGCGCCGCCGCGCGCATAGACGATGGCGTTCGACTTCACATGCTTGGCCACCTTCCAGGCGAACAGCAGATCCGACAGCTCCTGCGGATCCGGGGCCCGGGCGGTGACGACCCGCAGCGCCCCCGCGTCGAGGCGGCCGTTGTCGCGGTCCTGCATCAGAAACCCGCCCGCGACCTGACGGATGCTGGCGCCCGGCGCCGCCGGATCGGGCAAGGCCCCGGTCAGCAGCAGGCGCAGGTTGCGTTTCGCGGCAAAGACCGCGCGCGCCTCGTCATCGGCGCCGGGGGCGATCACCACTTCGGTAAAGACACCCGTGATCGCGCGCGCCGTCGCCCCGTCGAGCGGCCGGTTGAGCGCGACGATCCCGCCGAAGGCCGAAGTGCGGTCACAGTCGAAGGCACGGGCATAGGCCTCTGCCATCGAGGCGCCCACGGCCACGCCGCAGGGATTGGCATGTTTCACGATCACGCAGGCGGCGGCCTCGGCCGGGTCGAATTCCGCCACCAGTTCATAGGCCGCGTCGGTATCGTTGATGTTGTTCCAGCTCAGTTCCTTGCCCTGGACCTGTTGCGCGGTGGCGACGCCGGGGCGGCCGCTGCCGTCGACATAGAAGGCCGCACGCTGATGCGGGTTCTCGCCGTAGCGCAGCGTCTGGGCCAGCGTGCCGGCCACCGCGCGCCGGCGCGGGGCGGCCATGTCCGAAACCTCAGCCATCCAGTTCGAGACCGCGGCATCATAGGCGGCGGTGCGGGCAAAGGCGCGCTGCGCCAGCTTGCGGCGGAATTTCGCGCAGGTGCCGCCGTGGTGGCGGTCCATGTCGTCAAGAAGGGCGGCGTAATCCTCGGGATCGACCAGCACCGCGACATGCGCGTGGTTCTTGGCCGCGGCGCGAATCATCGCCGGCCCGCCGATGTCGATGTTCTCGACGCAGGTGCCGACATCGGCGCCTGCCGCCACCGTCGCCTCGAACGGGTAGAGGTTCACCACCAGCAGGTCGATGGCGCCGATCCCGTGTTCCGCCATCGCCGCCAGATGCGCGGCATCGTCGCGCAACGCCAGCAGCCCGCCATGAACGCGCGGATGCAGGGTCTTGACCCGGCCATCCATCATCTCGGGCCAGCCGGTGACCTCGGCCACATCCGCCGCCTCGAGGCCGGCCGCACGCAGCGCCGCCGCGGTGCCCCCGGTCGAGATCAGCGCCACCCCGCGCGCCGCCAGACCCGATGCAAGGTCGAGCAGGCCGGTCTTGTCCGACACCGACAGAAGGGCGCGGCGGATCGGGGTGTGGTCGGTCATCGGGTCTCTCTCATTCTTCGCCGGCTGAATCCGGGCCGAGGTCGCGCAGCGCGTTCGGCGTGTCCTGTGCCTTGGCCAGCGACCAGCGCACGCGCGTCGCATAGGCCATCGCGCGGCCGGATAAAACCACCTGTTGTGTCGCACGCGGCGCCGCGCGCCCCGCCTCGAGCCAGACCGAGGGCGCCAGCGCCATGTTTTCGGCCCCGTCCTGACGAAAGACCCAGACCTCGCCGCTTTTCAGCGCGATCGACACGGCGCTGCCGCCCAGGTCCAGCATGGCTTCGGCCTCGGGGTGCAGGTGAAAGCGCACAGAAAACGCGATACCGCCGGGCGTGACCGACAGCGCGCGATCGAACCGGGCGCGGTCCTGGTCGCGCAGCGCGATCAGCAGTTCCTCGCCCGTCAGCGCGCGCCCGTCGAGGGTAAGGTCAAGCGTGCGCGCATACATGAGCCCGTGCGTGCGCTGCCAGCCGTTGTGGGCGGCGCCCATCCGGTGGCTGGTCGCGGTCAGCGCGGCCTCGCCGGGGACGGTATCGGGCGCCTCGCTCAGGCGTTCGTCGCCGTCGGAGCCGAAGCGCGCGGACGAGAATCCGTCGATCCCCAGCACCGACTGGCTGGCGGTCGCGCGGCCGGCGCGCGCCCAGTCCGGGCCAAAGATGCCGCCGTTGCCGCAATTGACGATCACCGGCCGCCGCCCCGAGGTCAGTTCGAAGGCAAGCGTCGCGGCATGGGCGTTCGGCGCGCCCACCGGCGGCGGCGCGGCGTCCATGATCACGCTCGACCGTCCGGCAGCCAGCCGGGCGAATCCCATGGCCAGCCCCTCGCGCCGGCTGCGGCAGCCCGAATCCGCCAGCGCCGAATCAAGCATGCCGTCCGCGCCGCGCCCGCCGCCGTGAAACCGCGCCAGCCCGCCATCGGCGTGGCGCAGGGCCCTGAGCGTGGGGGCCATGCGCTGGCGTGCCTCGTCAAGGGCGGCGGGCAGGGCGTGACCGGCGGCCCCGGCGCGGCGCATGACCCGGTTGACCAGCATGAGGATCGCACAGAGTTCCTCGGGATTGCGCGAGGGGATCGCGCCCTCGCGGTCGATCAGCGCCGCGAGATGCCCCGAGAGTGCGGCCAGCGCAGGGTCGAGGTGCCGCTCCATCCCGCCCAGCGCAAGCGCGCCCTCGATCAGGCCGCACAGCGCCTCGATTCGCGGCAGGCCGGCGGGGGCACCGCGCCAGCGCCGCGCGAGGAACAGCACCTGCCGCGCCGCCGAACGGGTGATGCGGGCGCCCGCCTCTGGCGCGATGCCTCGCAGCAGGAAATGCGCCTGCCCGATCCAGTGCATCACCCGCCGCCCGACCAGATCGGCCCGCCAGCCCGGCCCGGCGCCGTGGCCATAGCGCGTGATCCAGTCCCCGACCCATTCCTGCGCCCGCGCCCGCGCCGCGATGTCGCCCACCGCCGCCAGATCGTCGAGCCAGCGGCAACTCTGGCGCTCCTCCTCGGCCGGAGGGGCAAGCGGCGGCGCCCAGATCGAGTCGCCGGGCGCGGACACCTCGGCCCCGGCCAGGCGGAATGCCCCCGACAGAAGGCGCCGCCCCTCGGCAAAGCGGCCAGAGCCAAGCGGATCGTCCGGCGCCTTGAACGCGGGCGACAGCCGCGCGCGGCCCGCGATCCGCGCATGGGCACGGTCGAGAAGGCGCGCGCGCCGTTCGTCCCATCTGCGGGCCCTGCTCATCCGCCCAATGCCCCCGCGCCCCCCCTGCCCGCGACCGGCGCCGATTCCGTAGCCGATTCCGTAGCCGCCCCCGTGGCCTCCCCCGTGGCCGGAAGCGGCATGATAGGGTCCGCTGGCCGGGCTGTCACGGCCTGCGCCGGGCCGGGAAGAAGGCCCGCCCTCATGCCTTGCGCAACGCGGCGATGAAGAAGCCGTCGATGCCCCCGGCTTCGGCCCAGTGGTCGGGGCGCAGGCGCAGCCCGCCGCCGGGGCTGTGCCAGCCGGGCGCGACCCCCGGCAGCGCCAGCGCCGCCGGATCCGGCCCGAGGCCGGGGTTGCGGGCCAGCGCCGCGGCCAACTGATCCTCGCCCTCCTGCGGCAGCAGCGAGCAGGTCGCGAACACAAGCCGCCCGCCCGGCCGCAACAGGCCCGCCGCATGGTCGATCATCCGGGCCTGAAGCGCCGCAAGATCGCCGATCCCGGCCCCGTCCTTCACATGCGGCAGGTCGGGATGGCGGCGGATCGTGCCGGTAGCGGAACAGGGCGCATCGAGCAGGATCGCGTCCCAGCCGTCCTCGTGGAACTCCAGCGCATCCGCCTCGACCACCCGCGCCTCCAGTCCGGTGCGGGCCAGGTTCTCGTGCAGCCGGACCAGCCGCGCCGCGCTGATGTCAAGCGCCGTCACCGCCGCCCCCGCCGCCGCAAGCTGAAGCGTCTTGCCCCCCGGCGCTGCGCAGAGGTCAAGCACACGTTCGCCCGGGCGCACCCCCAGCGCGCGCGCCGGCAGGGCGGCGGCGGCGTCCTGCACCCAGAAGGCGCCCCCCTCATGGCCCGGCAGCGCCGTGACCTGCACCGGACCGGACAGCCGCACCGACCCGGTCGGCAGCACCCGCCCGCCCACCGCCTGCGCAAGAGGCGCGGGGTCGCCCCGCGCGGTCAGGTCAAGGGGCGGCGCAACGGCCTGAACCGATTCGATCAGGCCGGTCGCGGCCTCGCCCCAGGCACGCACAAGCGGGCGGCGCAGCCAGGCAGGCAGGCGCGGCACCGGCTGCGCGGCCCAGGCTGCGGGCGCGTCGGGGGCGACCCGGCGCAGCACCGCGTTCACCAGCCCCCGCATCGAGGCATGGCGCCGCTCGGCGCCGGTGATGGCGACCATGTCGTTCACCACGCCATGCGCCGCGGCGCCCTGCGCCAGTTCCGTCACGCCCAGCCGCAGCACGTTCAGCACGAACATCGGCGGCCGCCGGCCCAGATGCGGATGCAACATCCGGTCGGCCCGTGACAGGCCGCGCAGCACATCCGCGGCCAGCCGCTGCGCCCGCGCGCGGCCATCGGGGGCAAGGGGGGCGGTGATCGCGCCCATGTCCGACAGCGCGTGCCGTTCGGCCAGCACCCCATGCAGAAGCGCCAGCGCCGCCCGCCGTGGCGCCATGCTGCTCTCGGCCGCGTCCCGTGGCATGGCGCCCTCCCTTGTTCCCGGACGGTGTCGGGGTATACCACCGCCACCAGCGCCACAAGGAAACCCGCCATGGCCGATCTTCCGATCCCGCCCGAACAGGGCGAAGCGGGCGAACGCCCTGCCCCGCTGCCCCCCGCCGCGCTGCGCGCGCTGGCCGAAGCCGAGGAGCGGCGCCGCACCGCCGCGGCGCCCGCGTTGCCCCCCGAGTTCGAGGGGCGCAACGGGCCCGAGCCGGTCCGCTATGGCGATTACGAAAGAAACGGCATCGCCGTCGATTTCTGAGGGACGGGGCGACCTGGGGCGGGCGACTCAGCCCTCCGCCGGATCGCGCCAGCGGTTCACCACCGGAAAGTGCCGCCCCGCGCCAAAGGCCCGCGCCCCCAGCCGGACACCCGGCGCGCCCTGTCGCCGCTTCCATTCCGCGCCGCGCAACAGCCCCTCGACCCGGCGCACCGTGGCCGGATCGAACCCGGCGGCGATGCAGCCCGCCACCGACCCGTCACCCTCGACCAGCCGTTCGAGGATCGCGTCAAGGACCGGATAGGGCGGCAGCGAATCCTCGTCCTTCTGGTTGTCGCGCAGTTCGGCCGAAGGGGGTTTCTCGATGACGCGGGGCGGGATCACCTCGCCCGCGGGGCCGCGCATCCAGGGCCGGTGACAGGCATTGCGCCAGCGGCAGATGTCGAAGACCCGGGTTTTCCACAAGTCCTTGATCGGGTTGAAGCCGCCGGCCATGTCGCCGTAGATCGTGGCATAGCCCACGGCAATCTCGGACTTGTTCCCGGTGGTCAGAAGCATCCCCCCCAGCTTGTTCGACAGCGCCATGAGCAGCAGGCCGCGCAGGCGCGACTGGATGTTTTCCTCGGTCAGGTCGGGGGCGCGGCCGGCGAACAGCGGCGCGAGCACCCCGGACACCGCGGCACGGGGCCCGTCGATCGGGATGGTGTCAAGGCGCACCCCCAGCGCCGCCGCCACCCCGGCCGCATCCTCGCGCGAGGCCGCCGATGTGTATTGCGACGGCAGCATGACCGCATGCACCGCCCCGGGCCCGAGCGTGTCGACCGCGAGCGCGGCCACGAGCGCCGAATCGATCCCGCCCGAGAGGCCCAGCAGCACCCGCTCGATCCCCGACTTGCGCAGATAGCCGCCAAGGCCGGTCACCATGGCGTGATAATCCTGCCCGAGCGCCCCCTCCTGCGTGGCAAGCGGGCCGGGGTCGGCCTGCCAGCGGCCATCGCCTGTGCGGCGGAAATCGACATGGACGATCCCCTCCTGAAACTGCGGCAGAAGCGCCGCCAGCGCCCCCCCCCGGTTCAGCACGAAGGAGGCGCCGTCGAACACTTCTTCGTCCTGCCCGCCGACAAGGTTCAGATGCACGAGCGGCAGCGCGTTTTCCGTCACCCGCGCCACCATGTCGTTGATCCGGCGGTCATGCGCCCCGCGCCGCCAGGGATCGGCGGCGATCACGCAGAGGATCTCGGCCCCTGATTCGGCCAGGGTCTCGGCCACATCGGGGCGGGCGGCGTCGGCCGCGGTCAGAAAGCCGATGCGCGGGCCGCCAAGGCCGACCGGGCCGCGGATCGGGCCGGGCTTCATGGCGTCGGGCGCCGGTTCGTGGCGCAACTGCCGATGGATCACGCGCCCCTCCCGCATGACCCAGACTGCCTCGTGCAGGGTGCCGCCCTCCTCGAAGGGGCCACCGATGGCCAGCGCCGGCCCGTCGGCGATCGTGGCGGCAAGGGCCTCGAGCGCGGCGCCTGCGTGGCGGTGGAACGACGGCTGCGCGATCAGGTCATGCGCGGGCCAGCCGGTCGCGAACATGCCGGGCACCAGCACCAGATCGGCCTCGGCGGCGCGCCCCTCGTGCCAGGCGTCACGGGCGCGGGCCAGATTGCCGGCGATATCGCCCATGGTCGCGTCGATCTGGGCAAGGGTCAGGCGGAACAGGTCATTCATGGCGCATCCTTTCGCTGCCGCACGGATCACTAGCAGATCGGAGGCCGCGCGAAAGGCAAAGACCGCGCCCCTCCTGCCCCGTTGCCGTGACCACGCTCAGGGGATAGTCTTTGATCCTGAACCAGGATCCTGCCCGCAATGGAGACAACATGTCGGCACGCGCCATCGCAGCCATGGTCGCCATCGTCCTAGCCACACCGCTGGCGGCGCAGACTGTCGAGACCAAGCAATACGAGGACGGCGGCATCTACGAGGGCACCTTCCTGAACGGCCGCCAGCACGGGCAGGGCACCTATCGGCTGCCGAACGGCTATGAATATACCGGCGAATGGTTCGAAGGCGAGATCCGCGGCCAGGGCACCGCCCGTTTTCCGAACGGATCGGTCTACGAGGGCCAGTTCGCCCACGGCAAGCCCGAGGGCCAGGGCCGCATCGTCTTTGCCGATGGCGGCACCTACGAGGGCGACTGGGTCGATGGCCGCATCAACGGCAACGGCGTCGCGGTCTATGCGAACGGCGTGCGCTACGAGGGCGGATTCCAGAACGCGATGCATCACGGCCAGGGCACGATGACCTCGCCGGGCGGCTATGTCTATGAAGGCGACTGGGTGAACGGCGTGAAGGAAGGCGCCGGGCGCATCACCTATCCCGACGGCTCGGTCTACGAGGGGCAGATGCGCGCGGGCGAACGCGACGGCCAGGGGCGGCTGACCATGCCGGACGGGTTGCGCTACGAAGGGGGCTGGGTCAACGGCCAGATCGAGGGCGAGGGCACGCTGACCCAGGCCAACGGCGACATCTACCAGGGCACGCTGGTTGCCGGCAAGCGCGAGGGCGCCGGCACCGTCACCTATGCCAACGGCGACAGCTATCAGGGCGGCTTTGCCAACGACCTGCGCCACGGGCAGGGCACGTTCACCGGCACCGACGGCTACCGCTATACCGGATCCTGGGTCGAGGGCCGGATCGAGGGCGAGGGCGAAGTGACCTATCCCGACGGTTCGGTCTATGTCGGGCATCTGGTCAACGGGTTGGCCGATGGCGAGGGCCGGATCACCTATGCCGACGGCTCGACCTACGAGGGGGACTGGGTGCAGGGCGCGATCCAGGGCCGCGGGATCGCCGTCTATGCCAACGGCCTGCGCTACGAGGGCGAATTCGTCGCCAACCGCAACCACGGCGAAGGCACCATGACCTATGCCGACGGCTATACCTATTCGGGAAGCTGGGCCGACGGGCAGCGCAACGGCTTCGGCACCGCGACCTATGCCGATGGCACGGTCTATCAGGGCGATTTCCGCGACGGCCAGCGCCACGGCCAGGGCAGGATCACCATGCCCGACGGCTTTACCTATGACGGCCAGTGGAGCGACGGTGAAATCTCGGGGCAGGGCACCGCGACCTATGCCAATGGCGATGTCTATGAAGGCATGTTCAGGAACGGCCGCCGGCAGGGCGTGGGCGTGATGCGCTATGCCTCGGGCGAGGTGGCCGAGGGCGAATGGACCGATGGCGCCCTGACCGTACTGGAAGAGGCGGCGCCCGCCGCAGATGCGCCCGCCGAAGGTGCCGGGGATGGCGCCGCCCCTGCCGCCCCTGCCGCCCCCGCGGACCCTGCCGCCCCTGCCGCCGACGGCGGCTGAACCCGGCCCGGGCGTTCCTCAGACCGGCAGGCGGCGCGGCGCGCGGTGGCGCCCCGTCAGCCGCGCGACCAGGCGGCGGCGCAGCGACCGGGGCGGCGGGATCTCGCGGTCCATCTCCCAGGTGGTGCCGCTCAGGCCCGGTCCCTGCCACAGCGCCAGCGTCACCCCCCAGCGCGCCGCCACGGCCGGGTCCAGCCCATCGGCAATCCCCATCCGCGTGGCCAGCATGCCGGGCATCCAGTCGATCACCTCGATCCGGGGAAAGCGGTCGGCCAGATCGGCCAGAAGCGCCCGGCTGAGGATGCGCGCCGCCCCTTTCGACACCGCATATCCGGCCGAGGCCGGGATCGGCGCCAGATCGGCAAAGGTCGCCACGTTGACGATCCGCCCCCGGCCGGTGGTCGTGAACCGCGCCAGCGCCTCGATCGTGCAACTGGCAGTGCCGCCCAGGTTCACCGCCACCGTCTGCATGAAGCTTTCGCCGGTCTCGGCCAGGAAATCGCGGCGCGGATAGACGGCGGCATTGTTCACCAGCACCGACAGCCCGCCCAGCGCATCCACCCGCGCAAAGGCCGCGCGCACCGCGACCGGATCGGCCACATCGGCAAGGACGGGATGAAACCCCGCGCCCGCCCGCGCCGCCGTGCCCTCAAGCCCCTCGCTGCCGCGACCGATTCCGGCGACCTCGTGCCCGCGGGCCACGAATTCGCAGGCCAGCGCCCGGCCCAGCCCTCCCCCCGCGCCGGTGACGACGATCAGCCCCATCGCAATTCCCTTTCGATCCGGTCGGCCTGCCGCAACGCCAGCGCGGCAATGGTCAGGCCGGGATTCACGCCCATGGATGTCGGAAAGACCGAGGCATCCGCCACCCACAGGTTCGCCGTGCCATGCACGCGGCCGAAGGCATCGGTGACCCCCGCGCCCGCGTCCCGCCCCATGCGCAGCGTGCCGCAGGCATGGCCAAGGTTCGGCTCTGCCCGGTCCGACAGGAACAGGATCCGCCGCCCCCGGAACGCCTGCCGGATCAGGCGGCGAAACAGGCGGCGGCGCAGATCGGCCTCGGGGGCGGTGCGGTAGGTGAAGGCGATCCGCCCCGGATGCGCGGGATCGGCGGTCACGCGGTTCTCGCGGTCGGGCAGATCCTCGAGCAGGCCCACGAACAGCCGCGCCGTCCCCAGCATCCGCGCGGCCAGTGCCGCCGGCAGGCGCAGCCCCTCGCGCGGCAGGCGCCCGGTCAGCCCGCGTTCGGCGGCGCGCTGGCGCAGGTAATGCAGGATCTCGCCCTCGCCTGCGGCGACGCCCATCGCCTGCACCATGCCCAGACGGTGCCCCTGCGCGTGATAGAGATCGCGAAAGCCCACCGCCTTGGACGCGCCCGATCCGGCGGCACGGCCGGGCCAGAGGGCGAACATCTCGTTCAGGTGGAACATCAGATGCCGCCCGACCAGTCCGGCGCCGTTGCCCACGCCCTGCGGCCAGTCCTCGTCGGCCGACGCCAGCAGCACCCCCGGCGAAGACAGCGCCCCCGCCGCCAGCACCACATGGCGCGCGAACAGGCGCCGCGCCGCGCCGTCCTGCACGATCTCGACCCCGCGCGCGACCCGCCCGCGCATGAGGATGCGCGTCACCGCGGCCCCGGTCAGGATCCGCGCCCGCCCGGTGGCCAGCGCCGGCTCGATCCCGGCGGAACGCCCGTCCATCTTGCAAGGCCGCGGGCATTTGCGGCCAAAGCATTCGGCACAGCCCGGCAGATGCGCCAGCGCCCCGTGCAGGCGGTAGGGATGCATCCCGTTCGCCGTCAGATGCCGCATGATCGCGGCATCGTCGGGCGCGGGCGGCGGCGGCACGGCCAGGCGGGGTTCGGGCCGGTCGTCGAGGGGGTCGGGTTCGCCATGGACGAACAGCGCGTGTTCGGCCTCATCGAACCACGGCGCCAGATCGCTCCAGCCCATTGGCCAGCCGCCGGTCGGATGCGGGCGGCCCGGCATCTCCTCGATGTCGTGGCGCGCGGGGCGTTCAAGGGTCGCGGCATAGAATACCGACGACCCGCCCACACCCGACCCGAGCGGCAGGAACAGCCGCGCACGGCGCCCGTCCACCTCGGTCTCGGCCGGATCGGGCCAGAACCCGCGCAGCCGCCGCGCCACCGGATCCCGGATGTCCGGGTTCAGGGGCGTCTCTTCGGCGCGCAGGCCCGCGTCGCCCTTTTCGACCACAAGGACGGACAGGCCCGCCTCGGCCAGCGCGCGCGCGGCGATCCCGCCGCCAAGCCCCGCGCCGACCACGATCACGTCGGCATCCGCAAGAAGCGCCTCAGCCATCGCGCGCCTCCTCGAACAGCGGCAGGAACAGCGGCACCAGCGCCCGCGCACCGGTATTGGTCAGGTGGTTGTTGTCGAAATACCAGCCCTCGTCCCCATGCACCGCCTGACAGTCGGGGGTGCAGATCAGCGGCCAGGGGTCAATGATCCGCACCCCCTCCAGCGCGGCAACCGCCGCATCGACCGCCGCGTTGCGGGGGGTCAGCGTGGCCGGATCGACCGTCCCCGCCGCGCCCGCGCCCGCCGCGTCCAGCCGCCCGTGCACCAGCGCGCGGGCGATGTCGCGCGAATCGTCGTCGGGCAGTTCCGGCACCTGCCGCATCAGCGCCACCTGTCCGGCCATGCCGCCCAGCGCCGCCACGGTCCGCCCGAGCGCGCGGCCAAAGACATCAGCCCCGCCCTCGCCCCCGCCGGCGTCCGTCAGCGTGATGCGGTTGCGGGCATCGCGGCCGATCCCCTCGCCCCGAGCATAATAGGCCCAGCGCCCGACCATGAGCACCAGCGCGGGCCGGATCGCGGCAATGCCGGCCAGGGTGCGCGCTGTGGCCTCGGTGCAGGCGGCATCCTCGGCCGGGGTGGCGGCGGTCTCGGTCTTGGTCACGCCGGTCAGCGGCGGGCAGCCCGCGTGCCAGACGATGACGCCCGGCACCCCGGCGCGATCGGCGGCGATGGCCAGCCCGTCCATGAGCGCGCGCAGATGGCTGTCGCCCCAGACGACGATGCGCGGCGCCCCCTCGGGGCCGATGGCGCAGGTCTCGACCCCGGCAAGGGGGCCGGTGTCGGGGGTGGTGCAGCGGCTCCAGTCCTGAAGGAAATCCTGGCTTGCGGCGATATGCACCCGCGCGACGGGACCAAAGCGCGACGCGACCCCCTCGCCCTTCCAGAACAGCAGCCCGACGCCCAGCGCGCCCACGACCGCCACCGCGAATCCGCCCAGTATCGGCACGGGCCGCAACGGCAGGCGGCGCAACGGCCGCTCGACCAGCGCCCAGGCCAGGACCGCCAGAGCCACCGCCAGCGCCAGCCACCCCGCCCCCTCGAGCGGCCCGGAATACCCCCCGCGCCAGTAGCCCGAGAGCACAAGCACCGGCCAGTGCCAGAGATAGAGCGAATAGGAGATCAGCCCGACGAACACCGCGACCGGATGCCCGAGGATCCGCCCCGCGCCACCCCGGTCCCCGTCCCCTGCCGCGCCCCCTGCCCCATCCCCTGCCCCGTCCCCGTCCCGCGCCCACAGGACCAGGACCGCCCCCGCGACCGGCACCATCGCCTGCCAGCCCGGAAACCCGGCCCCCGCCCGCACCGACACGACCGCCCCGAGGATGAGGGCAAGGCCCGCCCATCCCGCCACGCGCGGCCCCCGCCAGCCCGGCCGCGCCGCCAGCACCAGCGCAAGAAGCACCCCCGACAGCAATTCCCAGGCGCGCAGCGGAAACAGGTAGAAGGCCGAGGGCTGATGCACCGGCGTCAGCACCAGCGCCCCTCCCAGCGACAGAAGCCCCGCGATCGCCAGCCCCACCGGCAATCCCCGCCCGAACCGCCACAGCAGCGCCATGACCAGCGGCAAGGCGATGTAGAACTGCTCCTCGACGGCGAGCGACCAGGTGTGAAGGAACGGCCTCGTGCCCGCGGCCGCGTCGAAATAGCCGGACTCGCTCCAGAAATGCAGGTTCGAGGCCCAGAGCGTGGCGGCGATGATCTCCTTGCCGAAGGCGCGCAACTCGTGCGGCAGCAGCACCGCCCAGGCCGCCAGCGCCGTGACCGCAAGCATGAGGAAATAGGCCGGCGCCAGCCTGCGGATGCGCCGCATCCAGAAGGCGCCAAGGCGCAGGCGCCCGGTCTGCGCCAGTTCGCCCGCGATCAGCCCGCCGATGAGAAAGCCCGAGATGACGAAAAACACATCGACACCGACGAACCCGCCCGCAAGGCCCGGCATGCCGAAGTGATACAGCACCACCGGCACGACCGCGACGGCACGCAACCCGTCGATCGCGGGACGATAGGGCAGATGGGGCGGCGGCAGGCTCATGCAGGCGACGATTCCCGGTTCGGTCGGGCCGATCCATCGCCCGGCAATGCGGCGAAAATCGGGACCGTCCGATGCGCCGCGCCCCGCGCCCGCCCTGCGCGCGCCACAGGTTTCACCGGCGGGGCCATTGTCCTGCCCGAAGCCCGGCCATAGGGTGCGCCCGCCCGGACCCGTCCCCGGCCGGCGCATCGGGACGGCGGCAGGAACGGCGACGGGGACAGGAACGACGACAGGGACAGCGACAGGCCATGGCAGACAGCGCGGCACAGGTTGATCTCGCCCTCGCCTTTCGCGAGGCCTTCCGCCACCACCCGTCCGGGGTGGCGGTGATCTCGGCCGATGCGGGCGACGGGCCGGTCGCCCTGACGGTGGGTTCGCTCATCTCGATCGGCACCGCGCCGCCCACGGTGGCCTTCTCGCTCTCGGACCATTCCTCGGCCGGCGCAAGGATGCGTCACGCCGCCTCGATGGTCGTGCATTTCATGCGCACCGAGAACCTGGCCCTCGCCCGGCTCTGCGCCACCAGCGGGGCCGACCGGTTCGGCCCCGGCGTGGTCTGGGACCGCCTTCCCGGCGGCGAACCCTTCTACCCCGAGGTGCGCACCCGATTCCGCGCGCGCCCGCTCGAGACGCTCGTGCTCAGGGGGGCCACGCTCGTGGTGGCGGAACTGACCGATGCCTCGCTGGCCGTGCCCGATCCCGCCCCCGAGGACAGCTCGATGGTCTATCTCGACCGCCGCTGGCACGGGCTGCGTCCGCTCGGCTGACGCAGGCCGCCGACCCGTGACGCAGGAGACGATCAGAAGTCGAAGATCTCGCCCAGAAGGCCACCGCGCCGCTTGCGGTGGTGGCGGTAATCGTCATCGTCGTCCCGCCAGTAGCGGCCGTCGCTCTGGCGGCCCTGGTCATGAGAGCCTGAATCGTGGCGCCGCTCGCGCGACATCGCCCCCGCAGGCGGATACCCCGCCGGGGGCGCCGAGGCGGCCATTGCGGGCGCGGCTTTGTCGATGATCTTGTCGAGTTCGCCCCGATCAAGCCAGACCCCCCGGCACTTGGGACAATAGTCGATCTCGATTCCCGAGCGCTCGGTCATCACTAGGGCGGTTCCGTCCAGCGGACACTGCATCGTGCTCTCCGTTGTTGCACCGACGCAGATGGGGCCTTCTGCCGCCCGCCACAAGGGGCAGGCGGCAACAGGCCTCTCGCAAGTGGCCGGAGCTCGGGTTCCGTCCCGGCCTCAGCGCACCACCAGCACCGAACAGGGCGCATGCCGCACCACCCGCGCCGCGGTCGAGCCCAGGAACCAGTCGCGCAGCCCCGGCCGGTGCGAGGCGATGACGATGCAATCGACGCCATCGGCCTCGGCCCGCTCGAGGATCCGCGCCCCGGCGTTGCCCTCGACCACATCGACCTTCGCGCCCTCGACCCCGGCCACCCGCCGCGACAGTTCGGCAAGCCGCTCGCGGTGCACGTCGGCCACATATTGCGCCGGCAGGAAGCCCGCGGCCTGCGGCGGGATGTCCTCGACCACATGCAGGAAGGTAATCCTGGCCCCCGGCGAGGCCAGCTTGCGCACCGCCTCGACCGGTCGCAGCGAATCGTCGGGCGTGGCCAGGGCCAGCGGGATGAGGATGTTGTGATACATTCGGTTCGCCTCCTGTGTTTGCCACCGGCCCGATTGCCGGCGCTCAGTTCCCGGCCCGGACCTCGATCCACCGGCCACCGCTGCGGGTGATCCAGACCGTGACATGGACCATGACATTGCCGCGCACAATGGCGGCCGCCGCGGCCGGGTCGATCCCGCCGCCCATGATCATCCGCTCCATCGCCGCGCGGTTGTCGATCCCCGAGAACAGCGGATCCCATTCGTCACCGGGCTGGCGGATGCCGAAGCGGTGGAAATTCGCCCGGTCCTGCCGCAGCACCTGCCAGGATTCGGTCAGGCGCTGGCCATTGGAATTGTAGAGATCGGCCGTCCCGATCCAGGCCGAATAGCTGGCCTCGACCTCGTCCGCACGGGCCGCATGGGCCGACAGGCCCAGACAGACCGCCAGCGCCGCCATCACTCCCCGTATCGCGCGCATCCCGTCCTCCCTCGACTGCCGTGACACCCCCTGCCGGGCCGACAGGAACCACGGCATCCTGCCTCACCCTGTCCCGGCCCGCCTTGATCGGGATCAGCCCGCCAGAAAAATCCGCGCCCCCGCCTGCGCCCCCATTGACAGCACCCGGCCGAAGGGGCAGATACCGCCGCGCGAATGGGGCAGTAGCTCAGTTGGGAGAGCGTATCGTTCGCAATGATAAGGTCAGGGGTTCGATCCCCCTCTGCTCCACCATACCGCCCGCCCGGGCGGCTCGCATCTCCTCCCCGGGCTTCCCTTCATCTTTGCTGAAATACCCCGGGGGGTGAGGGGGGCAGCGCCCCCCCCTGCCCGGCCCGGCCGGTCACGCCCTCAGTAGGTCGCCCTCCCGCCCGACAGGTCGAACACCGCCGCGGTGGTAAAGCTGTTCTCGGCCGAAACCAGCCAGGCGATCATGCTGGCCGCTTCCTCGAGTTCGAGAAACCGGCCGCGCGGAATCCGGCTCAGCATGTAGTCGATGAATTCGGGCTTCAGCTCGTCGAGCAGCGCGGTCCTTGCGGTTGCCGGCGTCACCGCGTTGATGGCGATGTCGAAGCCCGCGCATTCCTTGCCCACCGCCTTGGTCATGCCGATCACCCCGGCCTTGGCCGCGGCATAGGCGCTGGCGTTCGGGTTGCCCTCCTTGCCGGCGATCGAGGCGATGTTGACGATGCGGCCATAGTTGCGCGCCTTCATCCCCGGCAGCACGGCGCGGTTGACAAGGAAGGTGCCGGTCAGGTCGACCTCGATCACGCGGCGCCATGCGTCCACGTCGTAGTCCTCGAGCGGGGCGTTCGGCCCGGCGATCCCGGCCGAATTGACCAGGATGTCGATGGCGCCACCCTCGGCCGCGACCGCCGCCTCGAGCGCGCCCTGATCGGTGATGTCCACCACCCGGCCCAGGGCGCGCGGCCCCAGCGCCGCCACCGCGCCGCCGATCAGGTCACCGCGCATGTCCCACAGGATCACCCGCGCCCCGTCACGCACCAGCCGCTGCGCCACCGCAAGGCCGATCCCCTGGGCGCCCCCGGTCACCACCGCGGTCCTGCCCGCGAAATCACATGCATTTCCCACGCGCATCTCCGCCCGCCTCACGCCATCCGCGCGGACAGTCGCAGAGCGCGGGGCGGTTGGCCAGTGCCGCCGATGCTGCGCAGCCGCCGGCCTCCGGGTTGCGGTGGCGATCGCGGGCGCCGGATGTGCGGGCCTTCGCCCTCAGCCGCCGTCGAGGGTGCAGCAGCCGTGCAGCACCTCCTCGTCCGAGGCGCCCGCGCGCAGGATCACGGCCGCCAGGCCATAACGCCGGTCGCTCATCCCGTCGCTGCAGTCGGCCCGGCGCAGGGCCAGCAGCCACGCTCCTCCGGCCCCGTCGTGAAAGACCGCGCTCCAGCCGCCGGCAAAGCCGCCCTCGGCATCGGCCACCAGCGCGATGGTTGCGCCCGGATCGGCATGGACCGCGCCCTGATCCGTGACCGTGACCGACCAGAACGGTTCGGTCCCGAGACAGCGCAGCGGGCGCGGCAGGCGGCCTGAAGGCAGCGGATCGGCAGCCAGATAGCGCATCGCCACCCAGCCGTTGCCCTCGGGCAGGCCGACCAGGCCCCAGCGGCGGTCCGGCGACAATGCGATCACCTCGACATCGCGGCGGCCCGGGCCGAAGCCGCCGACCACGGGCGCCGATGCCGCCGGCCCCGCCCGGACGTTCAGCACATCATCCGCCGCCACCCCGCTGACATGGAACCGCCCCGGCAGTTCCTGCGCCTGCGCCCCGCCCATGGGCAGCACCGGCAGCGACCCAAGCAGCAGGGCCCCCAGCCAGGCCGCTACTTGCCCGCCGCCCACGAGGCGGAGGCATGTTTGCGGGTGAAGTTCTCGGCCATCAGGCCGACGACGAAAACCGCGATCGACACCCATAACGCATATCTCCAGTCGCTGAAATGCGGCTCGTAATTGACAAAGATGAAGCCCCGCGCCTGGTCGATCATGTGAAACAGCGGGTTCCACGAGAAATACACCAGAAGATGCGCGGGCATGGTATTGGCCACGAACATCTTGCCGGAAAAGACCATGTTCAGCCTGCTCCAGATGTTGGTCAGCAGTTGCGACAGGTCGGGCGCCCAGGGGCGCAGCGCATGGAACACGATGCCGATGGCAAAGCCGCTGAACCAGGCCAGAAGGATCATGCCGATGGCGCCGAACGGATCCTCGATCTCGATCGGCACCCAGATGACGTGGTAGAGGAACAGCAGCACCACAAGCGACAGGAACTGAAGATATAGCGCGCCAAGCGCCGCCGCCGTCATGGTGACATAGGGGTTGAGCGGGGCGTGCTGCATCATGCTGGACGCCGGGCCTTCGGCACGGGCGACCGCGGACAGGGTGCGGGTGTGGAACATGAACAGGAACACGCCCGACATCAGGTAAAGCAGGTAATCCCCGCGGATCGCGCTGCCGCGGATGCCGATGAGCGCGAACATGAGATAGAAGGCCGCGACAAAGATCACCGTCTGCGCCATGGCCATGAGAAGCCCGCCCAGTGCATTGCGGTGCCCGCGCCGGACGTGGTGCACGGTGCTGTGATAGACCAGTTCCGCCATGCGGAAGGCCGATGCCAGCGGCGATGCACTGCGCCTCGTGTCGAACATGAAGCCTTCGCCTTCCTGCCCTGCCGTCCGGTCGTCCGGTGGTCCGGTCGTTTCCGGCCCTCACCCCCCCGGTGATCGCAGCAATGTCTTGCCGTTCCATTGACGTGGCAGCATAAGGGCCGGGGCGCGTGCGATCAACGCCCGCCTGCCGTTCCGTCAGGCCGAGGTGCGCATGGATCACATCAGACTGGCCGCCGAAATGCGCCGCCTTGCCCTCATCGCCGGCGAGGCGATCCTGCGCGTCCAGCGCAGCCCGGATTTCGAGGTGCGCCTCAAGGGCGACCACAGCCCCGTGACCGAGGCCGACCTTGCCGCAGATGCGATCATCGCGGCGGGCCTGCGCGCGGCATTCCCCGACATCCCGCTGGTGACCGAGGAACAGGCCGCGACCCACGAGCAGGACATCCGGACCTTCCTGATCGTCGATCCCCTTGACGGGACCAAGGAATTCGTGCGCCGTCAGGGCGACTTCACCGTGAACATCGCCTATGTCGAGGATGGCGTGCCGCTGCGGGGGGTGGTCCATGCCCCGGCGCGCGGGCGGCTGTTCTACACGCTCCACGACGGCACCGCCGTCGAGGAGCAAGGCCCCCATGACCCCGACAGCCCCGGCGCGCTGCACCGCATCCGGGTGCGCCGGCCCGACAACGGCGCGCTCATGGTGGTGGCGTCGAAATCGCACCGCGATCAGGCGACGGACGATTACATCGCCCGCTACGAAGTGGCCGACATGACCTCGGCGGGATCGTCGCTCAAGTTCTGCCTGGTCGCCACCGGCGAGGCCGATCTCTATCCGCGGCTGGGGCGGACGATGGAATGGGACACCGCCGCCGGCGATGCGGTGCTGCGCGGCGCGGGCGGGCAGGTGCTGCGCCTCGATGACCACGGGGTGCTGACCTACGGCAAGCCCGGGTTCGAGAACCCGCATTTCCTGGCCTTGGCGCCGGGGGTCGATCTGCAATGAGCGTGCTCATCGTCATTCCCGCCCGCCACGCCTCGACCCGCTATCCGGGCAAGCCGCTCGTGCCGCTGACCGGCGCCACCGGCGAGGCACGAACCCTGATCCGCCGTTCGTGGGAGGCGGCGATGGCCGTGCGCGGGGCGGACCGGGTGGTGGTGGCCACCGACGATGCGCGCATCGCCGACCATGCAACAGGCTTTGGCGCCGAGGTGGTGATGACCTCGACCGCCTGCCGCAACGGCACCGAACGCTGCGCCGAGGTGATCGCGGGCGGCGGCGCGGGTCATGACATCGTGGTGAACCTTCAGGGTGACGCCCCGCTGACCCCGCCCTGGTTCGTCGAGGAACTGGTCGCGGCACTGCGGGCGCAGCCGCAGATGCAGGTGGCGACGCCGGTCCTGGCCACGTCGGGCGCGATGCTGGCCGGCCTGATCGAGGACCGCCGCGCCGGGCGCGTGGGCGGCACCACCGCGGTGCGGGCCGCGGACGGGCGGGCGCTCTACTTCTCGAAAGAGGTGATCCCCTTCACCGGCCGCGCCCATGCCCCCGACGAAGAGACCCCCGTGCTGCATCACGTCGGTGTCTATGCCTATCGCCCTGCCGCCCTTGCCGCCTATGCCGGCTGGGCGCCCGGCCCGCTCGAGACGATCGAGGGGCTCGAGCAGTTGCGCTTTCTCGAACGGGGCGTGCCGGTCCTTTGTGTTCCGGTCGAGGCGCGCGGGCGCGCGTTCTGGGAGTTGAACAACCCCGCCGACGTGCCCCGGATCGAGGCCATGCTCGCGACGATGGGCATGGCGTGACGCAGGCCACGGCCAGCGTCGTCATCGTCAGCCGCTGGCGCCCCGAGGCGCTGTCGCTCTGCCTGGCCGGGGTGGGGCAGCTTCTGCATCCCGCGTTCGAGATCGTGGTCGTCGCCGATGGCGAGAGCATCGCCTCGCTGCCCGGGGGACTGCGCGCGCGGATCAAGACCCGCAGCTTTGACGGGGCCAACATCTCGGCCGCGCGCAATCTGGGCATCGGCCTGGCCGCGGGCGAGGTGGTGGCCTTCATCGACGACGATGCCGTGCCGGAACCAGGCTGGCTTGCCCGTCTGGCCAGGCCGCTGGCCGATCCCGGCGTGGCGGGCGCGGGCGGCTTCGTGCGCGGGCGCAACGGCATCTCGTTCCAGTGGACCGGGCGCCTGGTGGACGGCCACGCCCGCCACCACCCCCTGCCCGATGCGCCCGCGATCATTGCCCAGCGCGCGGGCCTTGCACTGAAGACCGAGGGCACCTGCATGGCATTCCGCCGCGAGGCGCTGATCGCCCTGGGCGGGTTCGATCCGGCCCTGCGCTTCTATCTTGACGAGACCGACCTGAACCTGCGCCTTGCCGCGACCGGGGCCCGGGCGGCGCTGGTGCCGCTGGCGCAGGTGCACCACGCCTTCGCCCCGAGCGAACGGCGCCGCGCCGACCGGGTGGCGGTCAGCCTGCATGATGTGGGCCGGAGCCTTGCGCTGTTCCTGCGCCGCCACGCCGGCGGGGCCGATCCCGCGAGGCTGGCCGAGGAAGTGGCAGAGCGGCAGGCCGGCCTTGCCGCCCACCGGCGCGCGGGCCGGATCGACCGGGCCGAAGGCGCCCGCCTCATCGCCACCCTGCACGAGGGATGGGAAGAGGGGGTGGCAGCGCCCCTTGGCCCGCTGCCGCTCTTGCCCCTGCGGACGGATCCGCCGCCCTTCCTGCGCTGGCAGGGTGCGGGTGACGCGGGCAACGCGGGTGGGCACCGCATCCTTTCGGGCCGCCCGCGCGACCGCGACCGCCTGACGCAAGAGGCCATCGCCGCCGCGCGCCGGGGCGAGATCGCCAGTGTCTTTCTCTTCTCGACCGGAGTCGCCCGCCACCGCATCGCCTTTCAGCCCGGGGGATTCTGGCTTCAGACCGGGGGGCTGTGCGGCGCCTCCCTGCGCAGCGATCCGGCCTTCCGGCCGTGGCGGCGACGGCGGCGGGTTGCACGCGAATGCGCCCTCGTGGCATCATTGCGACAATACGATCCGAAATCGGACGGCTGAGGCCCGCCGGCGCCCATGTCCTGACATGGTCATCCCGCACAAGGGCACGGCATTTCGGCGGAAACACCGCCGGCCGGGGTATCTGCCCAGTGCCGGCAAGGAGGCAGATGTGGCAAGGCGAGTGACCAAGGCAGTATTTCCCGTGGCCGGAATGGGGACGCGGTTCCTTCCGGCAACCAAATCGATTCCCAAGGAAATCCTGACGCTGGTTGACCGTCCCCTCATCCAGTATGCGATCGACGAGGCCCGCGCCGCCGGGATCACCGATTTCATCTTTGTCACCGCGCGCGGGAAATACGCGCTCGAGGATTATTTCGACCGCGTGCCCGAACTCGAGGCGACATTGCGCCGGGCCGGCAAGAACGACCTGCTCGAGATCCTGCGCGCCACCAACATGGAATCGGGGGCGATCGCCTATGTCCGCCAGCACAAGGCGATGGGCCTGGGACATGCGGTGTGGTGCGCGCGGCGGCTGATCGGGGATGAACCCTTTGCCGTCATGCTGCCCGATGACGTGATCGCCGCCGAGAAGCCCTGCCTGCAACAGATGGTCGAGGCCCATGCCGGAACCGGCGGTTCGATGGTTGCGGCGATGGAGGTCGCGCCGGACAAGGCATCGGCCTACGGCATCCTCGACGTGGGCGAGGACAAGGGCCCCCTCGTCACCGCGCGCGGCATGGTCGAAAAGCCCGCGCCCGGCACCGCGCCGTCGAACCTTGCGGTGATCGGCCGCTATATCCTGACGCCGCAGGTTCTCGAGAACCTGTCGCGGATCAAGCCCTCGGCCGGGGGCGAACTGCAACTGACCGATGCCATCGCCATGGAGATCGCGGCCGGGCGGCCGGTGCACGGCTTCCGCTTTCACGGCGAAAGGTTCGATTGCGGGTCGAAGGCCGGCTTTCTTCAGGCCACGGTCGCCTTTGCCCTGGCCCGGCCGGATCTGCGCGACGAATTCGGCGCCTTCCTGCGGACGGCAACCGCGATGCGCATGGCGGCGCAATAGGCGGGACCGCCGGGAATGACGCCGCCAGCGGCGCGGCTTCTTGACCTGGGGCGGCTGGCGGGCCGGGCGGGGCGCGTCCTGACCGGGGTTGACCGGGTCGAACTGGCCTATCTGAACGCCCTTGCCGCCGATCCGGTTCCCGCCTTCGCCCTTGTGCGGACCGCGGCGGGGTATCTGCTGCTTGACCGGGCCGGGATGAGGGCATTCGCCGCGGCCGTGGCCGGGGGCGACTGGCCGCAGGCGCGCCTGCTTGACCGGATGGCGCGGCGGGGCGATCCGCTGCGCGCCGGGGTGGAGAGGTTCCTGCGCCGCCACGCCATCGCCCGCTGCCCGCACGGCCTGCTTGCGCTCATGCTCGGGCGGCGGCTGCCGGCCGGGATCTCGCATGTGAACGTCGGCCAGACGAGCCTGCATCCCGCCACCCTGGAGGCGCTGCGCCGCCACGGCGCGCGGATCGCGGTGATGGTGCATGACACGATCCCGCTCGATCATCCCGGCTGGCAACGGCCCGGCACGGTTGCCCAGTTCGCCGGGCGCATCGCGCTGGCGGCGCGGATGGCGGATCTGGTCCTGTGCCCCGGCGCCGGTGCCGCCGACGGGTGCCGCCGCCACATGGCCGCCGCCGGACGCCTGCCGCCCATGGCCACGGTCGCGCTGGGGGTCACGCTGGCCCGGCCCGATTCCGCGGCGCTGCCGCCCGGTCTGGATCTGTCGCGGCCGTGGTTCGTCGCGCTCAACACCATCGAGCCGCGCAAGAACCATGCGCTCCTGCTGGATGTGTGGGAGATGCTTGGCCCCGATCCGCCGCCCCTGTTCATCCTGGGCGCGCGCGGCTGGGCGAATGACGCGGTCTTCGCCCGGCTGGACCGCGGCCTGCCCGGGGTGCGCGAATTGCCGGGTCTGTCGGACGGCGCGGTTGCGGCGCTGGTCGCGGGGGCGCGCGCGGTGCTCAACCCCTCGCTGGCCGAAGGGTTCGGCCTGCCGGCCTTCGAGGCCGCGGGGCGCGGGGTGCCGCTGGTCTGTGGCGATTTGGCCATCTGGCGGGAAATGCTTGGCGATACGCCGGTTTACCTCGACCCGCACGACCGCTATCTGTGGGCAGGCACCGTCCGGTCCCTGGCCGGACAGGCCACCGTGGTGGCGCCGGTCGCGCTGCCGACATGGGAGGACCATTTCAAGACCGTGTTAAGTCAGGTCTGATAGCGCAGGAAGGTCGGCAGGGGATCGGACGTGGGGATCTGGCAAAGATACAGGCTGCGGCTGCAACGCAAGCGCTGGCTGATCCGCGCGGTTCGCAAGTCGCGCGAACTCACCCCGGTGCGCGACAACACCGCACGGATCCGCCGCAGCGACATCCTCGTGTTCTCGACCTTCCGCAACGAGAACGCGCGCCTGCCCTGGTTCCTGAAATACTACCGCGAGCTTGGCGTCGATCACTTCCTCATGGTCGACAACGGCAGCGATGACGGCGGGCGCGAATACCTGGCGGAACAGGAGGATGTCTCGCTCTGGACCACAGCCGAAAGTTACCGGCGCGCGCGTTTCGGGGTGGACTGGCTCAACGCGCTGCAACGGCGCTACGGGCACCGGCACTGGTGCCTTGTGGTCGATCCGGACGAATTGTTCATCTATCCGTTCTGCGACACGCGCCCGCTCCGGGCGCTGACGGACTGGCTCGATGCCTCGTCGATCCGGAGTTTCTCGGCCATGCTGCTGGACATGTATCCCAAGGGACCGATCGGCGCGGTGCCCTACGAACGCGGCACCGACCCGCTCGAGATCGCCAACTGGTTCGATTCCGGCAATTACACGATCCGTCCCAATCACCGTTACGGCAACCTGTGGATTCAGGGCGGGCCAAGGATGCGCGCCTTCTTTGCCGACAATCCCGCCCGCGCCCCGGCGCTGAACAAGATTCCGCTGGTGAAATGGCACCGCTCCTACGCCTATGTGAGCTCGACGCACATGCTGCTGCCGCGCGGGCTCAATGCCGTGCATGACGAATGGGGCGGAGAAAAGGCCTCGGGGCTGCTTCTGCACACGAAATTCCTCGATACCTTCGGGGCCAAGGCCGAAGAGGAACTCGGGCGGCGCCAGCATTACGCCGGCAGCCACGAATACCGCGCCTATGCCGCAGGAATGTCGGAGTCGCCCGATCTGTGGTGCAAGTGGAGCGAGAAATACATCAACTGGCGCCAGCTCGAGATTCTGGGGCTCATGTCCAAGGGCAACTGGGCATGAGCATCGGCGTCGTCATGCTGGTGCACAACGCCTTTGACCGGGCCGAGGAGGTGATCCGCTTCTGGGTCGCAGGCGGCTGTCCGGTCGTGGTCCATGTCGATGCGCCGGTTTCGGCGCGGCTTTACGACAATTTCCGCAACGCGCTGTCGGACCTGCCCGATGTGCGGTTCTCGCCGCGGTTCCGCTGCGAATGGGGCACCTGGGGCATCGTCGCGGCCACGCAGGCCGCCGCCGAACAGCTTCTGGCCGAGTTTCCCGAGGTGCGGCATGTCTATCTCATGTCCGGCTCCTGCCTGCCCTTGCGGCCGGTGGCGGAACTGGCGGCCTATCTCGACGCGCGCCCGGATACCGACTTCATCGAGAGCGCGACCACCGCCGACGTGCCCTGGACGGTGGGCGGGCTGTCGGACGAACGGTTCACGCTGCGCGTTCCCTTTTCCTGGAAGAAACGGCGCCGCCTGTTCGACGGATATGTGCGCCTCCAGCGGCGCCTGCGGTTTCGCCGCCGCATTCCGGCGGGGATCAGGCCGCACATGGGCAGCCAGTGGTGGTGCCTGACGCGGCGCACGCTCTCGGCGATCCTGGGCGATCCGCGGCGCGCGGAATACGACCGGTATTTCAGCCGCGTCTGGATCCCCGACGAAAGCTATTTCCAGACCCTCGCCCGGCTCTGGTCCCCCCGGATCGAGAGCCGCTCGCTCACGCTGTCCAAGTTCGATTTTCAGGGCAAGCCGCACATCTTCTACGACGATCACCTGCAACTGCTGCGCCGGTCGGATTGCTTTGTCGCGCGCAAGATCTGGCCGCGCGCGCGCCTGCTCTACCGTGTCTTCCTTGACCCCGGCGCCGCCAGCCCGCCCCAGGCCGAACCCAACCCCGGCAAGATCGACCGCATCTTTGCCAAGGCGGTCGAACGGCGCACCAGAGGGCGCCCCGGTCTCTTCATGCAAAGCCGGTTTCCGCACGAAGGCTGGGAAAACGGCGTGACCTCGTCGCCCTATTCCGTGTTCGAGGGATTTGCCGAACTGTTCGTCGATTTCGAGCCCTGGCTGGCGCGGGCCACAGGCGCGCGGGTTCATGGCCATCTCTTCGCCCCCGCCCGGGTCGAGTTCGAGGGCCGGCAGGGCTGTTTCGCCGGCGCCCTGCCCGACATCGCCGCGACCCGCGACTATGCGCCCGAGATGTTCCTACGCAACCTGATCTGGAACACCCGCGGCGAGAGGCAGTGCCTTCAGTTCGGCCCGGCCGACAATCAGGCAGTCTCCTGGCCGGTCGCCAAGGATCCGAACGCCCATGTCTGCGTGATTTCCGGCGCCTGGGCGATCCCGCTGTTCCAGTCGAACCGCAATTTCGCCGACCTTCGGGCCGAGGCTGCCCGCCTTCAGAAGATCGAGACCGATCATCTCGGGGCGCTGCGGTCGCAATGGGCCAAGGCACGGCTGCGGGTCTGGTCGCTGGCTGATTTCATCGAGAACCCGATGGAGAACCTCCAGACCGTGCTGGACGAGATCACCAATCGCGGCCAGCGCCGCCTGACCGAGGCGCCGCGCATGGCCGATCTGGCGGGATTCGGCCAGTTTCTCCAGAATCTCAAGAACCAGGGGATGCATCCGCATCTCATGGGCGATTTCCCCTCCGGCACCGGCCCCGCCACCAAGGCGCCGCCGCGGCGCAAACCCTATCTCGTGAAGTGACAGCATGGCCCGATTCGACCTTTTCGTGATGTTTGCCGAAATGCGGACCGGCTCGAACCTTCTTGAGGCGAACCTGAACGCCATTCCCGGGCTGGCCTGCCACGGAGAGGCGTTCAACCCGCATTTCCTGGGCTATCCCGACACGCCCGCCCTTCTGGGCGTGACCATGGCGCAGCGGCAGGAGGATCCCGGTCGCCTCATCGCCACGATCCGCGCGCAAGCTCAGGTGCTGGGCGGGTTCCGGTTCTTCAACGACCATGACCCGCGTGTGCTCGATCTGGTGCTGCCCGACCCGCGCTGCGCCAAGATCATCCTCACGCGCAACCCGGTCGAAAGCTATGTCAGCCGCAAGATCGCCGCCGCCACCGGCCAGTGGAAGCTGACCAACGCGAAACACGCCCGCAGCGAGGTGGTCCGCTTTGACCCGGCCGAGTTCGAGGACCATCTCGAACGGCTTCAGCAGTTCCAGATCCGCCTGCACCACGCCTTGCAGACCACCGGCCAGACCGCGTTCCACCTCGATTACGAGGATGTGCAGGATCTTGAGGTGATGAACGGCCTTGCCGCCTTCCTCGGGGTCGAGGGGCGGCTTGATCAGCCTGACCGCCGCCTCAAGAAGCAGAATCCCGAACCGCTCGAGGAGAAGGTGGCGAATTTCGCGGAGATGGAACAGGCGCTGGCGCGGCTGGACCGGTTCAACCTGACCCGCACCCCGAATTTCGAACCCCGGCGCGGCCCGGGCATCCCCGGTTTCGTCGCCGCGGCGCGCACCCCGCTCCTGCATCTGCCGGTGAAGGGCGGACCCGAGGCGGCCGTCAGCGACTGGCTGACGGCACTGGACGTGGCCGAACCGCTGCGCGATTTCACCCACAAGAGCCTGCGCCAATGGAAGGGCGCGCGCCCCGGCCATCGCAGCTTTGCGGTAATCCGTCACCCGCTGGCGCGGGCGCATGCCACGTTCTGCGACCGCATCCTCGGGACCGGCCCCGGATCCTATCTCGAGATCCGCGAGACGTTGCGCCGCCACCACGGCCTTGCCCTGCCCGACGGCACCCCCGGCGCCGACTGGACGGACGCCGACCACAGCGCGGCCTTTGGCGCCTTCCTGGCCTTTCTCAAGGCGAACCTGTCGGCGCGCACCGGAGTGCGGGTCGATCCGGCCTGGGCGTCGCAGGCGGCGGTCGTGCAGGGCATGGCCGGATTCGCCCTGCCCGACCACATCCTGCGCGAAGAGGAATTGCCGGCCGCGCTGCCCGCGCTGGCCGCGCAGGTCGGGCACAAGGGCGCGCCCCCGCCCGCATCCGACAGCGACCCGCATGCCGCGCGCCTGTCGCGCATCCTGTCGCCCGACCTCGAGTCCCTCGCGCGTGACGCCTATGCCCGCGACTACATGACCTTCGGCTTTGGCGCCTGGGCGCCGCCGCACGGATAGGCCGGGACACGGATAGGCCGGGACCGGGGTCGAGGGCTGCGCCCTCAGGCCACGTTTGAGGGCTGCGCCCTCAGGCCACGGTCGAGGGCTGCGCCTCGGTCAGGATGGCATACAGTTTCGCCGGGTCGGCATTGGCGCGCAGCTTGGTGCACACGGCGCTGTCGCGCAGCGTGCGCGAGACAAGGGCAAGCGCCTTGAGATGGTCCACACCCGCGCCCGGCGGGGCCAGCAGGCAGAACACCAGATCGACCGGCTGCCGGTCCACCGCATCGAAATCGAGCGGCTTTTCGAGGCGCAGGAACAGACCGCGCACCCGGTCGGTGCCGGCGATTCGCGCATGGGGCAGGGCCACGCCCTTGCCGACGCCGGTCGGACCCAGCCCCTCGCGCTCGAGCAGCGCATCGAGGGTGGCGGCGGCATCCAGCCCATGCACCGCCGCCGCCATCTCGGCCAGTTCCTGGAACAGGCGCTTCTTGCTGCCGACGGCGGACAGAACCCTGATCCCGCCCGCCGTGAGGATTTCAGACAGTCTCATGCAAGATCCCGTTGCCGGGCAGGCAGTTCAGCCTGCGCCCTGCGGATCGACCCAGCCGATGTTTCCATCCTGACGCCGGTAGACGACATTGATCGCCCCGCCCTTTTCATTGCGGAACACCAGCACGGGCGCATCTGCCAGCTCCATCTGCATGACCGCCTCGCCGACCGAGAGGGTAGAGATTCTGGTCTCCATCTCGGCGATGATGGTCGGGGCAAGCGGGACATCCGCATCCTCGTCCGTGTCCTCTGTCGCGGCGACGATATACTGGGCTGCCGCCATCTCTTCAACCGGCTGTGAGCGGTCCTTGTGATGGTCCTTGAGGCGGCGTTTGTAGCGGCGAAGCTGCTTGGCCATCTTCTCGGCACCGCTGTCGAAGGCGGCATAGATTTCCGGCGCGGCACCACGGGCCTGCGCGGTCAGCCCGGTGGACAGATGGACGGTGATTTCACTCACGAATTCGTGGCCCGAGCGCGAGAACACCACGGACGCATCGGTGGGGCGACCGGCATACTTGTCCGTCACCTCGGTCAGGGACGTCTTCACATGGCTGGTCAAGGCCTCGCCGATGTCGATCTGCTTGCCGCTGATCTGATACCGCATCATTCCTCCTCAGGGTGTTTGCATACGCGATCCGCAAACGCACCGGTTGTATCACGCCGCGCGATCGCGCCTGTCCTTGCCGTGATGGCGGCACGCGCGGCGTGAATCCGGGCGGTCCCGCAACGGGGTGACCCTGGATCGCGCCACAAGGAGACGTGCCTGTCCATCCCCCCCATCTGGGCAGAGACCCCCCCTTCCGTCAACCGCTTTGGCGCTTTGCCGCAGCCGCGGGTCACGAGACGCGGAACGACTGGCCCAGATAGACGCGACGCACGTTCTCGTCCCTGACCACCTCCTCGGCGGTGCCGGACATGAGAACCCGCCCCTCGTGCAGGATATAGGCCCTGTCCACGATGCCCAGGGTCTCGCGCACGTTGTGGTCGGTGATGAGCACGCCGATGCCACGGTCCTTCAGATGCGCGACAAGGGTGCGGATCTCTCCGACCGCGATCGGATCGACCCCGGCAAAGGGTTCGTCAAGCAGCACATATTTCGGCCCGGCCGCCAGACAGCGGGCAATTTCCACGCGCCGCCTCTCGCCCCCGGAGAGGGCAAGGCCGCTGGCCCGGCGCAGGTGGGCGATCGAGAAATCCGACAGGAGCGTTTCCAGCCGGTCGCGCCGGGCCGCGCGGTCGGGTTCGGAGATCTCGAGGATGGCCAGGATATTGTCCTCGACCGAAAGCCCGCGAAAGATCGACATTTCCTGCGGCAGATAGCCGATGCCCAGCCGCGCGCGGCGATACATCGGCAGGCCGGTCACGTCGCGGCCATCGGCGATCACCTGCCCGCCATCCGCACGGATCAGCCCGGCGATGGCATAGAAGCAGGTGGTCTTGCCCGACCCGTTCGGCCCGAGCAGGGCCACCACCTCGCCCCGGCCCAGATCCATGCTCACGTCGCGGATCACCGGGCGGCGGCGATAGGCCTTGCGCAGCCCGAGGATCCGCAGGCCCTGCCCGCCCTCGGTGACGCTGAGCGCGGGCGGGGACATCAGCCGCCCTGCCCGAAGACCGTGCGCACCCGCCCCTCCATCCGCGCGGTGCCGTCCTTCAGGTTCACCTCCATCCGGTCCGCCGCCAGAGCGTTCGCCCCCTGCGTCAGCAGGACATCGCCCGCCAGCACCAGCATCCCGGTGGTCAGGTCGTAATCCGCGGAACCGGCCTCGGCCTGTTCGGTCGCGGTGACAAAGGTCACGCCCCCCGACAGCAGCAGATGCGCGATCTCGCCGGTGGCGTCGCTGTAGATCACCTCGACCTGGCCGGCGGCGATGCGCATGGCGCCCTGCCCGATCACCACATTGCCGGCAAAGACCGCGCGCCGCGTGGCCTGATCGACGCTGAGGCTGTCGGCCGTGACCTCGACCGGGGCGGACAGGTCGGCCGAAAGCCCGCCCAGCACCACATCGGCCTGCGCCATCGCGGCAGGCGGCACCACAGCCAGCACCGCCACCAGCAGCGCCACCAGCACGCGCGGGCGTGCCCGTGCCACGGCAGGGGTCATCGGTGGCGTTGCACGGCCGGTCACGGGGGCGCTCCTTCGGTTCCGTTCCGATATAGCAGGCGAACCCCGCCGTTGAAAACCATGACCGTTCCACCCTCGGCGATGCGCAGCCTGCCGGCGTCCAGTTCCCCGAACGGCGCCCGCACCGCCAGCGGCCCGCGCGTCTCGACCCGGCCCGAGACCAGATCCGCGTCAAGGCCGTTCGTCTCCATCCGGTAGCCCGCGGTCGATTCGATCCGCGCCAGCCCGTCCAGCGCCACCCGCCCCGTGCGCCCGTCGAAATCGCCCGACGCCGCGATGATTCGCAGCGTCTCGCCCCCCGGAACGGTGATCCCGATGTGCAGGCCCTCGATCACGAAGGCATCGGGCCGGTCGGCCACGGGGCGGATGCTGTCGGCCCCGAAGGTAACCGCCGCCCCCTCGGGCGTGACCGCCGCCATGGCCGGGGCGCCGATCCTCGGATCGCGGGCGATATCCTCGATTTCGGCAAAGGGGATCGGCCCGTCGGGCACCGGCGCACGCGCGAACAGGAAAAGCGTGGCCAGCAGCCCAAGTGCCCCCAGCGGCAGCAGGATCTTGGCCCAGGCGACGATCCGCGAATAGCGGTCGCCCTCCATCTCAGGCGACACCCGCGCGCAGGCAGTCATGCACATGGATGAGGCCCAGCACCGCGCCCGCCGGATCGGTGACGAACAGGCTCGTGATCCTGAGCGCGTTCATCCGCGCCACCGCCTCCTGGGCCAGGGCATCGGGGCCGATGGTCTGCGGCGCACGGGTCATGACATCGGCCGCCCTGCGCCCCAGCAGCCCCGCCATGTGGCGCCTGAGGTCGCCATCGGTGATGACCCCGGCCAGCACGCCGTCGGCCACCACGCCGGCCACGCCGAATCCCCGCGCGGTGATCGCAAGCAGCACATCCCCCATCCCGGTCTCCGGCGCGACCAGCGGCAGGCTCTCCGCCCCGTGCATGAGGTCGCGCACATGCGACAGCCGCGCCCCGAGGCGGCCGCCCGGATGAAACACCCGGAAATGCTCGGGCGTGAAGTCCCGGCTCTGCATCAGCGCGATGGCCAGGGCATCGCCAAGGCCCAGCATCATCGTGGTCGAGGTGGTCGGCACGATGCCCACGCCACAGGCCTCCGCCACCGGCGGCAAAAGCAGCCGCACATCCGCCGCAAGCATGAGCGTCGACTCTGCGCGCGCGGCCATGGCGATGAGCGGGATCGAGAACCGCCGCGTATGCGCGACAAGATCGGCCAGTTCCGGCGTCTCGCCCGAATTGGACAGGACCAGCACGACATCGCCCCGGATCATCATGCCCAGATCGCCATGGCTGGCCTCGGCGGGATGAACGAAATGCGCGGGCGTCCCGGTCGAGGCAAGGGTCGCCGCGATCTTGCGCGCGACATGCCCCGACTTGCCCATCCCCGAGACGATCACCCGCCCCTCGGCGCCCAGGATCACCGCCACGGCGCGGGTGAAATCGGCGCCGATGGTCGCGGCCAGCGCGTTCAGCGCCGCCGCCTCTTCGCTCAGGACGCGCGCGGCAGTGGCGATCTGGAGGGCAGGATCGGTCATGTCAGTGCCGGAAGATCTCGGCCTCGTCCCAGCCCATCAGGTCAAGACGCGCCCGCATCGGCAGGAAATCGAAACAGGCCTGCGCCACCTCCGCGCGCCCCTCGCGCAGCAGGATCGGCTCGAGCGCGGCCTTGAGCCGGTGCAGATGCAGCACATCCGACGCCGCATAGTCGAGTTGCGCCGGGCTGAGTTCCGCGGCCCCCCAGTCGCTCTGCTGCTGCTGCTTCGAGATGTCGACGCCGACCAGATCCGACAGCAGATAGCGCAGCCCGTGCCGGTCGGTGAAGGTGCGCACCAGCTTGGCCGCGATCTTGGTGCACCAGACCGGCGCGGTCACGACCCCGAAGGCCTGAAGCAGCATGGCGATGTCGAACCGGCCAAAATGGAACAGCTTCGTCACCCCCGGATCGGCCAGCAGCCGGCACAGGTTCGGCGCCTCGCGCTGGCCCGGCATGATCTGGACAAGATGCACCTCACCGTCGCCGGCCGAAAGCTGCACGAGGCACAGCCGGTCGCGCCGCGGATCAAGACCCATGGTCTCGCAATCGACCGCGACCACGGAACCGAAGGTCAGTCCCCCGGGCAGATCGCCCCTGTGCAGATGGTTCGCCACATCCGGCCCCGCGCCACATCCCCGCGCCCCGCATCGGGCACCCGACCGCCTTACACGCGCCCCCGCGACGGATCAACGCCCGCGCGCCCCTTCATCTTTGTTCAAATACCCTCGGGGGGTCCGGGGGGCAGACAGCCCCCCGGCGCCCGATCCGGGCGCGCCCGCCAGGTGATGGCCGTCAGGTGATGGCCGTCAGGTGATGGCCGTCGGACTATAACCGTCAGGCGATGACCGTCTCGACCGTGATGTTGCCCCTGGTCGCATGCGAATAGGGGCAGATGAAATGCCCGCGCTCGGCGATCCGGCCGGCCACCTCCCGGTCCACCCCCGGCAGCGATACGGTCAGCTTCACCTCGAGGCCGAATCCGCCCTCGCTCCTCGGGCCGATGCCGACTTCGGCGATGACGCTCGCATCCGGCGGCATCGGGCCCAGTTTCTCCGCCCCCGCCACATGGCGCATCGCGCCCAGATAGCAGGCGGCATAGCCCAGCGCGAACAGTTCCTCGGGGTTGTGCCCCCTGCCCGAGCCGCCCAGTTCCACCGGACTGGCCATGGTGACGGTGATCTGCCCCGAGGCAAGCGTGCTCAGTCCGTTGCGCCCGCCGCCGGTCGCGGTGGCCAGGGTGCGGTATTTCACGTCGACGGACATGCTCAACTCCTTCATGCCGGGATTCCCGCCAAATCTGGCGTCAGGGATCCGGATTTTCAACCGCCTTCCCAAGCGCGCGCGACCGGCGGCGCGATGCGCAGCAGATCGACCGCCCGCGCCGCGATCTGGGCCGTGATCTCGGCCACCGTGCGGGGCCGCAGGTAGAAGGCCGGCACCGGCGGCAGGATCACCGCGCCCATCTCGGTCGCCGCGGTCATGTTGCGCAGATGCGCCAGGGTCAGCGGCGCCTCGCGCGCCAGCAGGATCAGCGGCCGGCGTTCCTTGAGCTGCACGCCGGCGGCGCGCGTGATCAGGTTGTCGTCGATCCCCTGGGCGATGGCGGCCAGCGTGCGCATCGAACAGGGCGCGACGATCATCCCCGCCACCGGATACGAGCCCGAGGCGACGGCCGCCCCCATGTCCGCGACGTCGTGCACCCGCGCGGCCAGCGCCACGAGATCGGCCATCGCGCCTTCGCCCAGTTCGGTGTCCAGCGTGCGCCGCGCCATCGGCGAGACGACGAGTTCGACCGCCCCCCCGATCCGCCCCAGCGCCCGCGCGCAATCAAGCGCCAGCGCCGCCCCCGACGCGCCCGAAACGCCCAGCACCACCCGCGCGCTCATTTCAGCCCCGCCAGGATCGCCGCCGCCCGCGCCTCGTGCCCGGGGTCGAGCGCCATCACCCGCCCCCATTCGCGCTGCGTCTCGGCGCCGGTCTTGGTCGTGGCATCGAGGCCGATCTTGCCGGCCAGCCCCTCGAGCGGCGAGGCGAAGTCGAGATAGTCCATCGGCGTATCCCTCAGGATCACGGTATCGCGGCCGGGATCAAAGCGGGTCGACAGCGCCCAGATCACATCATCCCAGTTGCGCGCGTCGATGTCCTCGTCCACCACCACGATCATCTTGGTATAGCTGAACTGCGGCAACATGCCCCAGAGCGCCATCATCACCCGCCGCGCCTGCCCGGCATAGCGCTTGGAAATCTTCACCACCGCCATGCGATAGGAGCAGGCCGCCGGCGGCAGCCAGAAATCCCGCACCTCGGGGATCTGCGCGCGGATCACCGGCAGCGTGAGATCGTTGAACACCTCGCCGATCACCGAGGGCTCATCGGGCGGGCGCCCGGTGACGGTGGACAGATAGAGCGGGTCGCGCCGGCAGGTGATGCGGGAGACGCGCATGACGGGAAAGGGTTCGACCGCGTTGTAATAGCCGGTGTGGTCGCCGAACGGGCCTTCGGGCGCGGTCTCGCCGGGGTGGACCCAGCCCTCGATCACGATCTCGGCGCGGGCGGGAATCATCATCGGCACATCGGTCGCCGGGGCCACCTCGGCCCGCGCGCCGCGCAGCACCCCCGAAAAGGTGAGTTCCGACACCCCCTCGGGCAGCGGCAACGCCGCCGACAGCAGCAGCGCCGGGTCACAGCCCAGCGCCACCACCACGGGCATCGGTTCGCCCGCGCGCATCCAGCTGCGGTGATGCGCCGCCCCGCCCCGGTGGGCCAGCCAGCGCAGGATCAGGCGATCCGGCCCGATCACCTGCGCGCGGTAAACCCCGAGATTGCAATCCGCAAGATCGCCCGGTGCCGTCCCGTGCGGGCGGGTGATGACCACGGGCCAGGTGACCAGCGGCCCCGCATCCCCGGGCCAGGGGGTCTGCACCGGCAGCGCGGTCAGATCCGGCAGGCGTTCCTCCTGCGCGGGCGGGCGGCGGGTGATGGCCGGCCGGGTCTGGAGCGCGGCGCGCAGCATCGGCCAGCGCGACAAAGCGTCGCGCAGCCCGCGGACCTGCCCCGGGCTGCGCAGGGCGGCCAGGAACTCGCCCAGATCGGGAATGCCTGCCGGCCGCACCCCCAGCCCGGCCGCCACGCGCGCGCCTGTGCCGAACAGGTTCGCCACCACCGGCATGGGCGATGTTTTCCCATTGTCCATAACGGCTTGGTCAAAGCGAAGCACCGGCCCGCCCTGCCGCAGCGCCGCCAGTTCCACCGCGGTCATCTCGTGTTTCAGCGCCACCCGGTCGGGGATGCGGGCCAGATCGCCCGCCCCTTCGGCCCAGGCAAGAAAGGCGCGCAGATCGGCGAATGGGGGCTGGTCGCGCATGGGCTTCTCCTGTTGCGGCGGGGGCGGGGCGTTGCCCCGGCCCGGCCTGACTTATATCAAGCAGGCATCCGCGCTCAACGCCCGGGATCATGCCATGACCCTTCGCTCTGCCCTTCATTCGGCCCTCATGCGCCTGCCGCCGCCGCGGCCGGCCCTAACGCTCGGCTCGCTTGCGCTCACCCGGCTCGGGGGATCCATGCTTGGCCGGCATCCGGGACTTCTGTCGCGGCTGGGGCCGGAGGCGGGCAAAAACCTTCTGCTCGACACCACCGACCTGCCGGCGCTGATCCTGCTGCGGGCGGACCCGCTCTCGCTCACGCTGCACCCACGCGCGCGGGCGCCGCAGGCGGATGCGGTGATCCGGGGGCGGCTGTCGGCCTTTCTGGCCATGCTGCACGGCGAGATCGACGGCGACGCGCTGTTCTTTTCCGGCGATCTTGCCATCTCGGGCGATACGTCGGCGGTGCTGGCGCTGCGCAACGCGCTCGATGATGCCGAGATCGACCTTGCCGCCGAATTCGCGGCGCTGACGCGGGCGCCGCAGGGGGCGGTGCTGCGCCTGGCACGCGGCATCGGCGCGCGCACCGGGCTGAGCCTGACCCGCGCCGCGGAGATCGTGTCATGATGGAACTGGTCTGCCCCGCCGGCACCCCGGCGGCGCTGCGCGCCGCGGTCGAGGCGGGGGCCCATGCGGTCTATTGCGGATTCGCCGATGAAACCAACGCCCGCACCTTTCCGGGGCTGAACTTCTCGCGCCCCGAGATGGCCGAGAGCGTGGCCCATGCCCATGCCCATGGCGCCAAGGTGCTGGTCGCGATCAACACCTTTCCGCGGGCGGGCGACATGGGCCCCTGGCATCGCGCGGTCGATGATGCCGCCGCGGCCGGGGCCGATGCGGTGATCCTCGCCGACATGGGGCTTCTGGCCTATGCCGCCGACCGTCAGCCGCAGATGCGCCGCCACCTGTCGGTGCAGGCGGCGGCGGCCAATGCCGATGCGATCAACTTCTATGCGCAGGAATTCGGGGTCAGGCGCGTGGTCCTGCCCCGCGTCCTGACCGTGGCCGAAATCCAGGCGATCACCCGCGAGATCGAGGTCGAGACCGAGGTCTTTGTCTTTGGCGGCCTGTGCGTCATGGCCGAGGGGCGCTGTTCGCTGTCGTCCTGGACCACGGGCCTGTCGCCCAACATGAACGGCGTCTGTTCGCCCGCCAGCCATGTCAGCTACGAGACCACCGCCGCGGGCGGGCAGGAGGCGCGGCTGAACGGCGTCCTCATCCACCGCACGCCCAGGGGGGCACCCGCGCCCTATCCGACCATCTGCAAGGGCGCCTTCACCTCGCCCGACGGCAAGGGCGGCAGCCAGACCGGCCATATCTTCGAGGATCCGGTCAGCCTTGATGCCACCGTCCTCATCCCGGCACTGAAACGGGCCGGGGTGCGCGCCCTCAAGATCGAGGGGCGGCAGCGGTCGCGCGCCTATGTGGCGCAAGTGGTGCGCACCTTCCGCGCCGCGGTCGAGGCGGCGGATCGCGGCGCGCCGATGCCGGTCGGCCAACTGGCCAGCCTGACCGAGGGGCAGGCCTCGACCACCGGCTCCTACGCCAAGATCTGGAGATAGGGCGATGGATCTGACCATCGGGCCGAATGCCTTTTTCTGGCAGGCCGAGGTGATGCGCGACTTCTACCGCAGTCTGGCCGCCACGCCCGCCGCGCGGGTGGTGATCGGGGAATGGGTCTGTTCCAAGCGGCTGCCGTTCTGGCAGGGCGAGATCCCCGATGCCGTCGCGGCCCGTCAGGCCGCGGGCAAGGAGGTGGCGGTCTCGTCGCTCGCGCTCATCACGCTGCCGCGCGAACGCAAGCAGACGCGCGACCTGTTCGACATGGGCCTGCCGGTCGAGATCGCCGACCTGTCGGCGCTGCGCCATCTGCCGGCGGGGCATCCGTTCTGGGTGTCGCCGGTGGTGAATGTCTACAACGAGGGCACGCTCGACTGGCTGGCCGGCAAGGGCGCGACCCGGATCTGCCTGCCGCCGGAACTGCCGCTGGCATCGGTAGCCACGCTGGCGCGCGCCGGAGCCGCGCGCGGGGTCGCGGTCGAGGTCTGGGGCCACGGGCGCGCGCCGCTGGCCATTTCCGCGCGCTGCTATCACGCGCGCCTCCATGACCGGCCCAAGGACGCCTGCCTGTTCGTCTGCGGCGAGGATCCGCATGGCCGCGCGGTCGAGACCCTTGAGGGCGACAGCTTTCTGACCGTGAACGGGGTGCAGACCATGGGCCACGCCGTCACCACCGTGGCGCGGCAGATCGCGGCGCTGCGCGAGGCGGGGGTGCAGGCGCTGCGCCTGTCACCGCAGCCGGGGAATTTCGCCGCGCTGACCGCGGCCTATGCCAGGGCTGCCTCCGGCGGGCTGGGTGCGGACGGGTTGCTGGCCGAAATCGCGCGGATCATGCCCGACGACCCGCTGGCCGACGGGTTCCTTGCCGGCCAGCCCGGGATGCGGCCGGCCGGGGGCATCGCCACGCCGGCATGAGATCGAGGGGCATGGGCGCGGCGGCGGTCAGGCCCCGCCGCAGAAATGTTGCGCGTCGGGCAGGGTCCAGCGCTGGCCGGTCGCCAGGTTGGTGGTGGCATAGACCCGGCCGCGGTCATCGCCCGGCGGACAGCCCTGCGGGATGCTGACCAGGCAGATCTGCACCGGATCGCCGATGGCCGAGCCGATGATCCCCGCCTCGCGGTCATAGGACACCTGATACCCGCCATTCGCATAGCGCACCGCCGTGCCGCTGAGGAAACCCGCGTCCCCGTCAAGGCGCGGCACCATCCAGGCGATGGTGGAGCGCGCGCAATCCCCGATCCGCACCGGAAGCGGATCGCCCGTTAAATCCTGCCGCGCGGGCAGGAACACCTCGACGCCCAGGCGGGCATAGCTGGACAGGGCGCCCAGATAGACCGCCTCGATGCAGGCGCCATCGGCGCCGCAGACCCCGCGCGCCACCAGCGTGGGACGCGCAACGGCAAGGGCCTGCGCCCGGCCCAGTAGGCCGGTCGCGATGCGGAACGCCTCGTTGTAGGACCGGTCGAGCGCCGACAGATACGGATCGGCGCAGACCGCGCGTTCGTCGACACTCCGGGCGCGGGTGCAGTCGAAGCCCGCCCCCTGAGCCTGCGCCGGCGCGGACCAGAGCGCGGCCAGCGCCCAGAACAGCGCGGCCACGATCGCGGCGATGGAATGCGGATGCGTCATGGTGGGCCCCCGGAAAATGGCGTCATGCGAAAGGGTCAGGCAATCGCGCGGCCCGCATGGAACCGGACCGCATGCGCCAGTCTAGCACGCGCGCACTTCCGGGCAACGCCACCTCAGGCAGGTGTGATGAGGGCGGGCGGGCGCAAGGCCCCCCCGCCCGGATCGCAGGGCGCGGTCAGTCCACGAAATGCGCGTCGCGGAAATAGGGCACGTTCAGCGGCGAGCGCCAGAACCCTTCGACCGTGGGCGACATCATCATGTAGGCATAGCGGTGATACATCGGCAGGATGATGTGGTCGTTCATCAGGATCGCCTCGGCCGCGCGCATGTCGGCCAGCGATTGCGCCTCGTCCGCGGTGGACTTGGCCGCGGCGATCGCGGCGTCGTAGTCGGCATTGTGCCACCCGGCCAGATTGTTGGGGCTGTCCGACAGGAAGATGTCGAGGAAGGTCATCGGATGCGGATAATCCGCGCCCCAGCCCATCTGCGCGATCTGGTATTCGATCTTCTGCACCTCGGGATAGTAGACCTGCCATTCCGACACGTCGATCTCCACGTCGATGTTCAGGTTCTCCTTCCACTGCTGCTGGATCGCCTCGAGGAGGCGTTCCACCGGCGGCGAGGAATAGGTCATGAACACCGTGTGCGGGAACCCTTCGCCGCCCGGATAGCCCGCCTCGGCCAGAAGGGCCTGCGCTGCCTCGGGCTGGGCGTTCGGGGCAAGGCCGAAGGTGCCGGTGCCGTCCCGGAAATCCTCGCCCGCGACACTCATCCCGTAGGGGACAAGGCCAAGGGCCGGCTTGTCGGCCGACTGCATGACAAAGTCGATGATCTCCTGCCGGTCGATCGCCATCGACAGCGCCTGGCGCACGCGCAGGTCATCGACGGGCGCCGCGGCGGGGTTGAAGAAGGCATAGGTCGTGCCCAGCGACGGCACCACCATGAACGCATCGGACGAGGCCATGAGGCGCGGGATCTCGGCGGGGGGGACCGCCTCGATCCCCTGCACCTCGCCGGCCTCGAAGGCGGCAAGGGCGGTGGACTGTTCCGGGATCAGCCGGAAGGTGAGCGAATCGAGCGAGACCGCGTCGGCGTCGTAATATTCGGGGTTCTTCTCGAACACGACCGATTCGCCGAAGTTGAAGGCGGTGACGCGGAACGGCCCGTTGCCGATGAAGGTGGCGGGGTTGCGGGTCCAGCCCTCGGGATCGGCCTCGACCACGTCCTGACGGACGGGGAAGAAGTTGGTGTAGGTCAGCATCTGCATCATGTAGGGGACGCGGTTGACCAGGGTGAAGGTGAAGGTCCGGTCATCGGGCGCGGAAATGGCGACCTCGCCCTGCCCGCCGTTGTTGTAATGGTCCTCGGCCCCCGCGATGAGGAAGAACATCGCCGGGTTCATCGCCCCCGCCGCCGGATCGAGCACGCGCATCCAGGCATAGACGAAATCCTGCGCCGTCACCGCCTGCCCGTCCGACCATTTCGCGTCGCGCAGGTGGAAGGTGTAGGTCAGGCCGTCCTCGCTGATCTCCCAGCTCTCGGCCATGTTGGGGATGAGCGTGCCATCGGCGGCAAAGCCCACCAGCCCCTCGAAGGTGTTGCCGATGATCGGCGCGGCAAAGGTTTCCGAGGTGAGGCCGGGGTCATAGGTCGCGGATTCGTTGTTCACCACATAGGTGAGGCTGCCCCCCGCAAGCGCGGTGGTGCCAAGACACATCGCAAGCGCGAGTGCGGTAATGATCTTAGGCATGTTGGTCCTCCTTGCTGAAATCATGTCCCCAGGCCGGGACATCGACATGATGGCAGGCGGCCATGTGACCGCCGCCAAGATCGCGGAATGCCGGATCGACCCGCGCGCAGATGCCGCTGGCCAGCGGGCAGCGGGTGCGGAAACGGCAGCCTGACGGGATGGCCAGCGGGCTTGGCACCTCGTCGGTCGCGGGCGTCCTGTCGCGCCGTTCGGCAGGATCGGGCACCGGAATCGCCGACAGCAGCAGCCGCGTATAGGGATGGCGCGGCCGGTCATAGAGTTCCGCCGCCGGCGCCAGTTCCACGATCCGGCCCAGATACATGACGCCGATGCGCGTGGCGATGTGGCGCACCATCGACAGGTCATGGGTGATGAACAGGTAGGTCAGGCCCAGTTCGGCCTGCAAGTCCTCGAGCATGTTCACGACCTGCGCCTGGATCGAGACATCGAGCGCCGAGATCGGCTCGTCGCAGATGACCAGATCGGGGTTCAGGGCGATGGCGCGGGCAATGCCGATCCGCTGGCGCTGGCCGCCGGAAAATTCGTGCGGATAGCGGTGGGCATGGGCGGCCGACAGCCCGACCCGGGCCAGCAGTTCGTGCACCCGGGCGCTGCGCTCCCCGCGCGTGCCGATCCGCTGGATCTCGAGCGGCTCTGCGATCAGGTCATGCACCGTCATCCGCCCGTCGAGCGAGGCGACCGGATCCTGAAAGATCATCTGGATGCGGCGGCGGAACGGGGCAAGCGCGGCTTCGTCCAGCGGGGCGATGTCGGTTCCCTCGAACACGATCCGCCCCGATGTCGGCGCATGAAGCCGGATGAGGGCGCGCGCGAGGGTGGACTTGCCGCAGCCGGATTCGCCCACAAGGCCCAGCGTCTCGCCGCGATGGATGGCAAAGCTCACCCCGTCCACCGCGCGCAGCACCGCCGGCCGCCGGAACAGGCCGCCGCCCACCGGGAAATGCATCGACAGGTTCTCGACCCGGACCAGGGGATCGGGCGGCGGGGTCATGGCGCCTCCGCGTTGAAGGGGGGCGCGGGCGGCGCCGCGGGGTCCATGAGCCAGCAGCGCGCAGCCCGTCCTTCGCCCGGAAGGGGGCCACCCGTGAACAGGGGCGGCAGGTCGGTGGCACACAGGCGCCGCGCCTCGGGGCAGCGCGGGGCAAAGGGGCAGCCGGGCGGCGGCGCGGCCATGTCGGGGGGCGATCCGGGAATCGGCCGCAGCCGCCCCCGCCCGAGCCTGCGCGGATCGGGAATCGAATCCATGAGCCCGCGCGTGTAGGGATGGCGCGGACGGGCAAAGATCCCGGCGACCGGCGCCTCTTCCATCACCATGCCGCCATACATGACCATCACCCGGTCGGCGGTTTCCGCGATCACGCCCAGATCGTGGGTGATGAGGATCACCGCCATGTTCATGCGGCCCTGCAATTCGCGGATGAGGGCAAGGATCTGACGCTGGATCGTCACGTCAAGCGCGGTCGTGGGTTCGTCCGCGATCAGCAGCCGCGGTTCGCAGGCAAGGGCCATGGCGATCATCGCCCGCTGGCGCATGCCGCCGGAAAATTCGTGCGGCCAGGCGTCCAGACGTTCCTCGGGCGAAGGGATGCGCACCATCTCGAACAGTTCGCGCGCGCGCGCCCGCGCCTTTGCCCGCGACACCGGGCGGTGGCGCAGGATCACCTCGATCACCTGATCGCCCACGGTCATGGTCGGGTTGAGCGAGGACATCGGATCCTGGAAGATCACCCCGATCTCGTTGCCGCGGATCCCGGCCAGCGCGGATTCGGGCAGTTGCGCCAGGTCGCGCCCGCCGAACATGACCGTCCCGCCCTCGACCCGGCCCGTCCTTTTGAGCAGGCGCAGCACCGACATGCAGGTGACCGACTTGCCGGAACCGGATTCGCCCACGATGCCCAGCACCTCGCCGGGGCACACATGCAGATCGACCCCGCGCACCGCCTGCACCCGCCCGCGCGCGGTGTGAAAGCTGGTCCTGAGACCCCGCACCTCGAGCAGCGCGCTCATTGCCGCAACCTCGGGTCAAGCGCGTCGCGCAGCCCGTCGCCCAGGAAATTGAAGGCGAACATGGTCAGGCTGATCGCGGCGGCGGGAAAGAACAACTGGTGCGGATAGGTGCGCAGGGTCTCGACCGCGCTTGAGGTGAGGGTGCCCCAGGACGCCTCGGGCGGGCGCACGCCAAGGCCGATGAAGGACATGAAGCTTTCGATGAAGATGGCCGAGGGAATGAGCATGGTCGCGGTGACAAGGATCGGGCCCACGGTATTGGGCAGCAGGTGGCGCAGCATGATGCGCCCGGTCGAGGCCCCCATGGTGCGCGCCGCCGCGACATAATCAAGCGACTTGAGCGTGAGGATCTGCCCGCGCACGATCCGCGCCATGTCCACCCAGAACACGGTGCCCAGCGCAAGGATCACCGAGACAAGCCCCGAGGACAGCACCACCATGATGAGGATGACATAGAGCGTGAGCGGAATCGTGGCGATGATCTCGACGATGCGCATCATCACCAGATCGGCCCGCCCGCCCAGATAGCCGGCCAGTCCGCCCCAGGTGACGCCGATGACGAAATTCACCAGCACCGCGACAAAGGCCACGGTGAGCGAGATGCGCGCCCCCATGAACTGACGCACCAGCACGTCGCGGCCCAGCTGGTCGGTGCCGAACGGGTAGGTGCGGTTCCAGACGCGGCCCGCCTGCGCCGCCGGTTCGCCGTCAACGCTCAGGACCGGCCCGCGCGAGGGGCGCGAGTAGTCAAGCGTGACCTCGTGCCCGTCCATCTGCCAGACGGTGCGGCGGTTCACCATGTCGCGTTCGCCCCCGGCGACGACGCCAAGAACGCGGCCTTCGCCGTCCACCTCGTAAAGGCCGAAATTCCCGGTGTTCACATGGACAAGGCGCCCCTCGCCCACCCGATGCAGCGTGAAGACCGGCGGCAGGTTCGCCAGTTGCAGGTTCTGCGTGCGGTAGGAATGGGGCGACAGCATCGGCCCGAACACCGCCGCCAGGATCAGCAGGGCGATGAACACGAGGCTGCCCATCGCCACGCGATTGCGGCCAAGGCGCGCGCGCACGTCCTGCCAGTAGCTGCGCACCGGGGCGGCGATCACCTCGGCCGCGGCGGCATCGGGCGGCAGACGGTCCCAGCGGGGGTCGCTCATGCCTGCCTCCGGTAGTCGATGCGCGGATCCAGCCAGACATAGAGCAGGTCGACCACGAAGATCATCAGCATGAGAAAGGCGGCATAGAAGATCGTGATGCCCATGATCGCGGTGTAATCGCGGTTGGTGATCGACAGCACGAAATGCCGCCCGATCCCCGGCAGGGCGAAGATCTGTTCGATCACGAAGGATCCGGTCAGCAGATTGGCGATCACCGGCCCCATCACCGTCACCACCGGGATGAGCGAGTTGCGCAGCCCGTGCCGGACAAGGATGCGCCCGCGCGACAGGCCCTTGGCGCGCGCGGTGGTGATGTAGTCCTGATCGAGGGTCTCGAGCAGGCTTGACCGGGTGAGCCGCGCGATGAACGACAGCCAGAACCCCGACAGCGCGAAGACCGGCAGGAAATAGCCGCGCCAGTCGTCAAGGCCGAAGGTCGGCACCCAGCCAAGCCGCAGCGCGAACAGATAGAGCGCCACCGTCGCGACGATATAGGACGGGATCGCCGCCCCCATCGTGGCCAGCGCCATCACCGCGGTGTCGGGCCAGCGGTTGCGGTTGAGCGCGGCCGTCACCCCCAGCGGCACGCCCAGCGCCACGACGCAGATCACCGCGAACAGGCCGACCCGGGCCGTCACCGGCAGGCCGTCCGCGATCATCTGGTTCACGCTGACGCCGGGGTATTTGAACGAGGGTCCAAGGTCGAAACTGGCGACATTGACCAGGTAGCGCAGGTATTGCCGCCAGACCGGCAGGTCGAGGCCGAACTTGGCGTCGATCGCCTCGCGGATCTGGGGCTCGACCATCTTTTCCGACACGAACGGCCCGCCCGGCACCGCATGCATGAGAAAGAAGGTCAGCGTGACGATCGCCCAGAGCGTCACCAGCATGAGGACAAGGCGCTGTGCCACATAGGCAAGCGGGATGCGGGCCAGCGCGCTAGCGGCCATGTCCACCCTCCCTCAGCCGCAGCACCGGCGAAGGCCCAAGCCAGAAGAGGACTGACGGACCCTCGGCACGGTTCAGGGCCTGATGCTCCATGTCCGAGCGGAAATGCAGCGTGTCGCCGGGATCGAGCAGATACGCCCGCCCGTCGATGCGGAACTCCACCCGGCCCGACAGCAGCCGCACGAATTCCTCGCCCTCGTGGCGGTCGATCTCGCCCACGAAACCGGGGGGCAGCGTGATGTCGAAGGCGGAAAACGTCGCCCCCGGAAATTCGCCGTGCAGGCGCTGATAGGTCATGCCGCCGGGGTTGACCCAGGTGGTCTCGCGCAGGGCGGCGCGGTTCAGGATGCCCGATCGGTGCGGCACCGGCATGAACCGGTCGATCCCGGCCCCGAGGGCATGGGCGATCCGCGTCAGCGCGCCCAGCGAGGGCGTGGCAAGGTCGCGCTCTACCTGGCTGAGATAGCCGACCGACAGGCCGGTCAGATCGCCCAGCGCGGTCAGCGTCATGTCGCGGCCCCGGCGCAGGGCGCGGATGATCGGCCCGACCCTGGGTTGCGCCGGCGTGCCCGCCTTCTCGACCCGCTGCTCCGCCATCCGCCCCGCCCCGCCCCCGAACGGGCCGGTCGCATGCGGCCCACGACGCGCGGGCCTGCCACGCGCGCGCCCCCGGACTGTGCACTAAAAAATTTTAGATGCAAGCAAGGAGTTGAGGCGACCCCCGCAGGTCCGCCCCGAAGCGGGATCTCAGTCGGCCTCCTGCCAGATGGCGAGGTCGGCACTGTCGATCCGGCGCGAACCGATGAGGAACCGCGCGCCTTCGGGTGCGGGGGCATCGGCCGGGGCCGGACCGAAGTTGAAGGCAAAGCACAGCCCGCCGCGCCGCGTGATCCGCAGATCGCCCAGATCCGGCAGCGCCGCCACCCCGGCCCAGTCCAGCGTGCCCGCCATGATGGCGCGCAGCCCCTCGGGCGCGGGCAGCGTCGCCAGATAGCGGACCCGGTCGTTCCCGACCAGCGCCGGCGCCCCTGCGCGGTAGTCGCCCGCGAAGGTGGCCAGCACATCGGCGCCCGTCGTGACCGTCTCGCGCCAGCGGCGGGCGGTCAGGGTGCGGTTGCCCAGCAGGACGCGCTCTTCGTGCCAGTCGGGCAGGCTCTCGCTGCGCAGCACCTTCACGTCGATCAACCGCTGCAACGGACCGGGCGGCAGGTTCGCGGGGATGTGCATGTCACCGGTCTTGGACCCGGAACGCGGCCCGAACAGCGCCTTCGCCCCGGATGCGGCCAGACGGGTGACGAAATCCTCGGGCATGATCACCAGATCGGGCGCCACGATCAGGCGGTAACCCGCCAGATCGTCGCCCGGCCCGATGATGTCGAGATCGACCCCAAGCCGGCGCAGCGCCGCATACCAGTCGAGCGCGTGGTGCCCGGGGCGGAAGTTCGCCGCCTGCGGCAGCACCGCAAGGGCAAAGCGCGACGGATAGTCGAGGACCAGCGCCACCTGCGCCCGCCCGCGCGGCGGCAGCGGCGGCAGCAGCGCGCGTTCGGCCGCGACCCGGGCCACCTCGTCATGGGCCTGATCGGGGGTGCCGTCCGGCAGAAGCATGCCGGTGTGATACTGTTCCTGCGCAAAGGGCGCCTGCCGCCAGCGGAAATAGGCGACCATCTCGCAGCCATGGGCATAGGCGGCCCATGTCCACAGCCGCACCATGCCATCGGCGGGCGCCTGGTTCTGCGCGGCCCAGTTCACCGGGCCGGGCTGCTGCTCCATGATCCACATGCGTCCGCGCCCGACACCGCGATAGAGGTCGTTGTTGAACCCCGGCTGGTCCGGATCGCCGGTGCGCAGGAGGCGAGCCTTGTCGGCCTCGGGCAGGCGCCCGTGGATGAGATTGCCCAGCGGATAGGCATCCCAGGACATGACATCGAGATCCGCCGCCAGCGCGCGGTGATCGTAGTCGGTGTTCTGGTTCATGCCGTTGTGGGTGATGTCGCGCCCGGGCGAATGGGCGCGCAGGATTTCCGTCTGCGCACGGTTGAAGGCCACCACCTGATCCGAGGAAAAGCGCAGGTAATCCATCAGATGCGTGGGCGAGGGTTCCTCGACCAACTGGTTGGGCAGTTCGATCTGGTCAAAGCCGTTGTAGCGCATCGACCAGAAGCTGGTGCCCCAGGCCGCGTTCAGCGCCCCGATCGTGCCATAGCGCGCCGCCAGCCAGTCGCGGAACGCCGCCTGTGCGGCCGGGGAATAGGAATGGATCGTGTCGTGGTCGCCGTATTCGTTGTCGATCTGCCAGGCCACGACATGATCGTTGCGGCCATAGCGGCGCGCGACCTCGGTGGCGATGCGCGCGGCCTCCTGCCGGTAGCGCGTCGAGGAAAAGCAGTAGTGCCGCCGCGCCCCGAACTTGCGCACATGGCCGTCGGCGCCCACGGGCAGGATGTCGGGGTAGCGGTCTACCAGCCATCTGGGCGGCGCGGCGGTGGGGGTGGACATGATGACCTGCAACCCCGCCCCGCCCAGCACCGCAATCGCCCGGTCCAGCCAGCCCCAGTCGAAGCGGCCGGGTTCCGGCTCGATCGCGGACCAGGCGAATTCGCCGATCCGCACCCGCGTCAGGCCCAGCGCGACCATCCGCGCGGCATCGGCGGGCCAGACCCCTTCGGGCCATTGTTCGGGATAGTAGCAGACGCCGAGCAGGGGGCCGCGCTGATCGGGACAGGGGGCGTTCATCGGTCAAGGCTTTCGATTGCGGCTTCGGTCGCGGCAAGGAGGAGGTCCGCCTCGGCCCGGCCGAAGGCCATGGGCGGCTTGATCTTGAGCACGTTGTCGTCGGGCCCGTCGGTCGAGGCGAGGACGCCGTGACGGCGCAGCCGTTCGACGATCTCGCCCGCGGTGGCGGCGTCGGGGGTGCGCGCCGCCGGATCGGCGGTGATCTCGACCCCGAGGAACAGCCCCGAACCGCGCACATCCCCGATGAACGGAAAACGCGCCGCGAGGCGGCGGTAGCCGTCCAGAAGATGGGCGCCGGTGGCCAGGGCGCGCGCCTGCAACCCTTCCTCCGCGATCACGTCGAGCACGGCATGCCCCACTGCCATCGACACGGGATTGCCGCCGAAGGAATTGAAATATTCCATGCCGTTGGCAAAGCGCCGGGCCAGATCGGGCGTTGTCACCACCGCGGCCAGCGGGTGGCCGTTGCCGAAGGGCTTGCCCAGAACCACGATGTCGGGGACCACGCCCTGAAGCTCGAACCCCCAGAAATGGCTGCCGACCCGGCCGAATCCGCATTGCACCTCGTCGGCGATGCAGATGCCGCCGCGGGCGCGGATGCGCGCATAGACCCCGGCCAGATAGCCCGGCGGAAACACCACCTGCCCGCCGACGCCGGAGACCGACTCGGCGATGAAGGTGGCGGCGCCGTCGCCGGTGCGCGCGGCGATGGCGTCAAGGCAGCGGTCGATGTCGGCGGCATAGGCCGGGCCGCTGTCCGCGCCGCGATGCCGGCCGCGCCAGGGATCGGGAAAGGCGGCGATCTGCACGAAATCGGGCTGCGGAAAACCGCCCGCGCGGCGGAACTTGTAGGGGCTGATCTCGACCGTGCCGCCGGAATTGCCGTGATAGGCCCAGTCGAGAACCACCGTGTCCTTCTTGCGCCCCAGCGCGGTGCGGGCGATGCGCAGGGCGAGTTCGTTCGCCTCGGTCCCGGAATTGACGAAGGTGACGACCGACAGATCCCCCGGCAGCGTCGCGGCGATGCGCTCGGCCAGCGCCGGCATGAGATCGTGCAGATACCGGGTGTTGGTGTTCAGCTCGGCCGCCTGCCGGGCCAGCGCCTCGACCACATGCGGGTGGCAATGGCCGACATGGGCGATATTGTTGACGGTATCAAGATACCGCCGCCCGGTATGGTCGATGAGCCAGGCCCCCCGCCCCCGCACCATCTTGAGCTTTTCCCGGTAGGAGACCGAAAGCGAGCGCCCGATCACCTGCGCCCGCCGCGCCAGAACGGCGGCGGGCGGCGCCGGGTCGATGGCGAAACTCTCGGGTTCAAGCCCGAGGATCAGGTTCGGGTCGGGGCAGATGTCGGCCCACATGTCCCAGAGGCTGTCATGCCCGACGCCAAAGAAATTGCCGTGCTGGTTCAGCATCGAGGTCATGATCTGGAAATGCAGATGCGGCGCCCAGCCACCGTTTTCGTGCCAGTCGCCGACATGGGCGATCACCTGCCCCGCCTCGACCCGCGCGCCGTCGCGCAACAGGCCCGGCAACGTGCCGGCAAGATGGCCGTAGAGCGTGAAGAACGCCTGCCCGCCCGCTGTTTCGTGCCGCAGGATCAGCGTGTTGCCGTAGTCGAGGGGGTCGGCGTTGTAGGTCACGCTCTCGACCACGCCGGCAAGGGGGGCAAGAAGGGGCGTGCCTGCGGGCGCGAAGATGTCGATGCCCATGTGCCGGGTGCGGCGTTCCTCGCTCGCCGCGTCGGCGAATTGCGCGGCGGTGTAGACCGACCGCCTCTCGCCATAGAGGCCAAGGCCGATGAAGGGCAGTCCGGCGGGAATGTCCGCGCGGCGCTGCGCGGCGAACCATGTGTCGAAGGCACGGTCGGAAAAGGCGGGCATGTCCGCGATGCTGCCATCGGTCGGCAGCGCCATGCGCGGCAGGCGGCGCGGATCGGGCTGCATCACCGGATGCAGCGCACGCGCCCTCAGGTCGTGGCGCACGGCATCGGCGCCGGCCACGGCCTCGAACCCGGCGGCCTTGCGGCACAGCGCCACCATCACGCCCGCGTCGATCCGCGACAGCCGTTCCAGCAACTCGAACGCCGGCCGCTGCGAGATCAGGAGATAGTCGTTCTGCGGCCGCTCGCGCGCCTGCCGCGACGAGATGCAGACCGAAGCCGCAAGCCGCATCCGCGCCAGCGGAAAGACCAGATCGGCCTCGGATTCGGTCAGCGGCATTTCGGACGCGAACCCGGACACCACGGCGCGCGTCGCGGTATAGAGGTCGGCCTGATCCAGCAGGGCATAGGCCAGCGTGATCGCCAGTTCGTTCACCAGCCGCCCCTGCCCCATGTCGCCAAAGTCGATGAGCCCGGCGATGCGCGCGGGATCGGCGGCATCCGTGATCACGTTCCAGTCGTTGGCATCGCCATGGATCACCTGCGCCCGCAGCGCGGGCAGGCGCGGGGCGATGGTGGCGGCGTAATCGTCGAAAAGACCCGCCACCAGCGCGCGGCGCGCGGGATCGGCGATCTCCCCGACATGGTCCGCAAGCGCGCCCACATCGTCAAGCGACCACTGGAACCCGTCGCGGAACGCCGCCCGGTGGCCGAACCCCTGCATCCCGCGCGCCAGCCGCCCCATGAAGGCGCCCAGCGCCTGCATCGCCTCGGGCCCGCGCGCGGTCTCGGCCAGCGGGCGCCCGGCGATCCATGTGACCGCGCGCAGGATCGCCGGCCGCCCCGCGACCGTCACCACGGCATGGGCGGCGCCGTCGCGGGTGGGCACGATCCGGGGAATGCCCCCGATCCCCTGCGCCGCCAGATGGGCCAGCGCCGCCTCCTGCAGGGCGATCAGTGCCGCGTCCTCGTCCGGATTCGAGACCTTGAGCACGATATCCCCGCCCGCGCCGGTGAGGCGCGCGTTCTGGTCGCGTTCGGACGGGAGCGGGCGGATCTCGCCCTCGAGTCCGAAGTGGATGCGGGCAAGATCCGCCAGTTCACCTGCGGTGAAGGCGGGGTTTCCGGTTTGCACGGCGGTCATGGCGGCCTCAGGAATTGCGCAGGATGTCGTCGGAACGCTCGATCAGGTCGGGCATGAGAAGCGTCTGAAGCGCGTCATGCGGCGCCCCGTCCAGACGGGCAAGCATGAATTCGCCCAGGATGCGCGCCGGGCGGCTGATCGGCAGGAAGAATGTGGTGATCGGGGGAATGAAATAGGCGCTGATGTTCAGATCGTCGGTGGCATTCACCACCGCATCGCGCCCGTGCACCAGCCCCAGTTCGGCAAAGGCCGACAGCGCCCCGAGGGCCGTGGCCTCGTTCGCGCAGAGATAGGCGGTGGGCGGATCGTCGAGCCGCGCAAGGCCCCGCACCGCCCCGGCCCCGAAACCCGGCGTCAGCGCGCCCGCCCGCACCAGCACCGGATCGGCCGGCAGGCCCAGCGCGGCCATCGTCCGTTCCCAGGCCCGGACGCGGGTGCGCGCATAGCTGAGGACATCGGGCGGGTTGATCAGGGCGATGCGCCGGTGCCCGCGCCCGGCCAGCCGCGTCACCGCCACCTCGACGGTGCGGGCATTGTCGGTATCGACGAACGGGTGGCGGGCGCCTTCGGTCGTGCCGTAGGTGACAAAGGGAAAGTCGCGCCCATCGAGGAAGGCCAGACGCGGATCGTCCTCGCGCAGGCCGGCCAGAACGATGCCGTCGGCCTCGCCCCGCTCGACCAGGCCGCGGATGACGGCCAGCCCCTCTTCGCGGTGCTGCACGCCGTAGAACACCGGGCGATAGGGGGTGTGGGCCATGGCCTTGGACAGGCCGGCCAGAAGCTGGGTATATTCCACCCCTTCCCATTCGTCGCCATCGGCGCCGGGCACACCCATGACGGCCGCGATCTGATAGGTCTTGCCGGTGCGCAGCCGCAGGCCCGACAGGTTGTGCCGGTAGCCGATCCGGCGCGCGGCCTCTTCGATGCGGGCGCGGGTCTCGGGGCGGACCTGATCGGAACCGCGCAGCGCCTTGGATACGGTCGCGACCGAAAGCCCGGTCATGGCGCAGATGGTCCGCAGGGTCGGGCGGGCGCGGTTCATGGTCCGGCCCCGGGCATGGCCGACAGCAGCAGATAGACCGCCGCCGTCCAGGCGAATCCCTGCTCGCGCAGCGGCGCGCCGGTGAGGGCGTCGAAATTCTCGGCCATGCCCGAGGTCTCGCACAGGCGGCAGAAGCGCGCCGCCACCTCGCGGGCCAGGGCATGTTCCCCCTGCCGGCGCAATCCGTCCCACAAGAGTGCGGTGGTCGGCGCCCAGATCGGGCCGCGCCAGTAGCCGTCGGCTTCGTAGAACGGGCTGGCCGGGGCCTCGGTCGCGGGGCCCCAGTCGGTCAGATGCCCGGCCACATCGGCCACGAGCCGTTGCGCCAGCGGCCGCGGCAGGCGCGTGCCCAGCAGCAGCGGCATGAAGCGGATCAGGCTCTGGCCGTGGTCGAGGGTGCCGGGCGTGGCCAGGCGGCGGGTGCCAAAGCCCTGCGCATCGGCAAGCCGCCCCAGCAGCAGCGCGCACAGCCCCGCACTCTCGGCCTGCCAGTGCGCGGCCTGCGCCGGATCGAGCCGGGCCAGCAGATCGCAGCACAGGATCAGGAAGGTCGGCAGATCGGGCGACAGCACCGGCCCGCCCCGGTCAAAGAACGAGGCATTGTCCCAGCCGCTGTCATTGCCATGCGGATAGGAGGGCAGATCGTCCGGCCCCGCGCGCGTGGCCGTCAGCCACCAGCGCACCTGCGCGCCCAGATGCGCCACGATCGCGCGCGCGCGTCCGGGCGTGATCCAGCCGGGCAGCCCCTCCTCGATCAGCAAGAGCGCCCAGCCATGCACCGGCGGCTTGGTAAAGGCGAACGAGGCGCCGCCGTCATGGACGAAATCGGGCAGCATCCCCGAAGGATCCTGCCGCGCCCAGATCGCCATGAACTGGTCGAAGGCCAGATCGTCATCCGCCCCCGCCAGGCCCAGCGCCGAAAAGGCGTTGTCCCAGGACCAGATGTTGATCATCGTCCCCTTGGACATGAAGACCGCGGGCGCCGCCAGCGCGCCTTCGGCCGGCACGACATTGGCCCAGAGCACATAGGCGGCCAGGCGGTGCGCCTCGTCCGCGCCGGGGCGCGGCGGGGCAAGGCGGGCGCGGAAGGCGGCGAATTCCTGCGCCGCATCGGCCGTCGCCATCGCGGTGGTGTCCGCAGCGGGCGGCGGTGGCGTGACGGCGAACAGATCGACCGTGCCCTCGAACCCCGCCGGCCCCGAGAACCGCGCCGTCACGTCGTCGGCCCGGTCACGCCGCCAGGCGCCCGTGACCGCGACGGCGCCCTGCACCACGCGCGGCATCAGGCGGATGTTCTCGTAGGCGGCGACAAGGCAATCCTCGCCCTGCGCCGTGCGGAACGCATAGTCGTAGCGCGATCCCTGCAACCCGAGGGCAAGCGCCAGCCCCCCCCGCCCCGCGACATGCAGCCTCTCGCCCGCGCCGATGGCAAGGCGCACCTCGCCCCCCGCCGTGTCCGTGGCGGTCAGGCAGCCGGGGGTCAGCGTCAGGCGCACCGGCACTGCGGCGCCGTCCCTCTCGAACGTCACCCGCGCCAGCCGCCCGAGCGAGGGGCGCAGATCCCCGCCCCGCACCGAGCGCAGCCACAGCGCCCCGTCGAGCATCGACAGCGTGAGGAACCGCCCGCGCCGGGAAAAGGCGATGCGCGTCGCGTCGAACAGCGTCATCCCTTGACCGCCGAACCGATGGAGCCGTCCATGATGTAGCGCTGCGCGAAGAAGAACAGCACCAGCGGCGGCAGGCACAGCACGATGGTGACCGCCGCGATCGACACCGTGTCCTGTTCGTGCAGCCCCTTGAACATGGCCAGACCCAGGGTGAGCGTGTATTTCGTCTGATCGTTGAGAAAGATCAGCGGCCCGAGATAATCGTTCCAGGCGTTCATGAAATGGAACGTCCCCACCAGCACCAGTGCCGGCAGCATGAGCGGCAGGTGGATGCGCCAGTAGATCTGCCAGGCGTTGGCGCCGTCCATGCGCGCGGCCTCGTCGATCTCCATCGGCACGGTCATGATGTACTGGCGCAGCAGGAAGATGAAGAACGCCTCGCCGAACCAGGCGGGCACGATCAGCGGCTTGAGCGTGTTGATCCAGCCCAGATAGTTGAACTCCATGTAGAGCGGGATCATCTTCACGTCCCAGGGGATCATCATCGACGCCAAGAGGACGATGAACAGCGCGTCCCGCCCGCGAAAGCGGAAGCGGGCAAAGCCGAAGGCGACCAGCGACGACGACAGGAGCTGCCCGATGGTCGAGAGCACCACCACCACCACCGAATTGGCGAGGAAGGTGTTGAAGGGCAGTTTCGTCCAGGCGGTGACGAAGTTCTCCCAGTGCCAGGTTTCAGGCCAGAAGACCGGGGGATAGGCGATGGTCTCGGCCTCGGTCTTCACCGCGGTCAGCAGCGTCCACAGGAAGGGCGCCACGAACAGCGCCGAGAGGAACACCGCCGCCCCGTAGGCCAGGCTGCGGCCCAGACGGCCGACGGTCGGAGCACTAGCCATTGTCGCCGTCCCTTCCCTTCACTTCGCCTTCGTAATGCACCCAGGCAGCCGAGGATTTCATCACCGCAAGGCTGAGGACAAGGACGATGCCGAACATGATCCAGGACATCGCCGCGGCATAGCCCATGTCGAAATACTTGAAGGCGTTGTCGTAGATGTACATCGCGAAGAAATAGGTAGAGCCGAGCGGCCCCCCCTTGGTCAGCAGCAGCGCCATGGTCAGTTGCTGAAAGGCGCCGATGATCGAGGTGATGAGCGAGAACAGCAGCATCGGCCCGAGCATCGGCAGCGTGATCCACAGCGCCTGCGCCCAGCCCGGCACACCCGAGATGCGCGCCGCCTCGTAGAGTTCCTTCGGGATCGCCTGAAGCCCCGCGAGCAGGATGAGCATGGTGCCGCCCAGCCCCCACAGGCTAGCGATGGTGATGGCAAGGACCGACCACGACGCATCGCCCAGCCAGTTCGGCCCCGCCACCCCCGCCAGGCCCAGCAGATAGTTCAGAAGCCCGTAGCGCGACGAATAGAGCCAGGCCCAGATCGTCACCAGCGCCACACCCGAGATGACCGAGGGCAGATAGAACGCGGTGCGGAAGAACCCCGTGCCCTTCAGCCCCATGTTCAGCAAGAGCGCGAGCAGGAAGGCGAGGACGATGTTCAGCGGCACGAACATGAGCGCGAACTTCGTCGTGATCCACAGGCTGTCCCAGAACTGCGGATCCTCGGTCAGCATGGTGCGGTAGTTGTCCACGCCGATGAAGCTGCGCGTCCCCACGATCGGCCAGTCGAACAGGCTCATGTAGAGCGAGAACAGCAGCGGGCCGACCGTGAAGAACAGGAACCCCGCGATCCAGGGCGAGATGAAGAGCCATGGCGCGATCCCCGCCCCGCGCCTGCGGCGGCGGCGGCGCACGCCCGTGTTCGCGGATGCGGCCATGGCCCTTCTCCTTTCCTGCCGGGGATCAGCGCAGGAAGCGCGCCGAACGCTGCACCGCCTCGTCGAGATGGGCCTGCGCATTGCCCTGGTCGATCATCGTCGCCTCGATCGCGGTCGAGAGGTTTTCCTGGATGCGCGACCATTCCGGGTTGTGCAGGAACGCCGGCGAGGCATTGCCCGACACCTCGAGCATCTCGAAATAGGGCGCGAGGATCGGGTCGTTCGCCTGACCCGAGGCTTCGGCCACGCTGGTGCGCACCGGCAGGTCGTTCACCCGCATGGCGATCGCCTCGGGCGAGACGTAGAACTTCACGAATTCCCAGGCCGCTTCGGGGTTCGGGGTGTCGGCCGAGATCGAGATGGACGAGGAGTTGATGGTCGACACCACCGGCTTGTCCCCGAAGGCGGGCAGCACGACGGTGCCGAAGTTGATGCCCGATTCCTGGATGCGGGCCATGTTCCACATCGCCCCCTCGAAGAAGCCGAGCTTGCCGTCGCGGAACAGCGCCGACCCCGAAGTGACATCGCCGATGTTGAGCGCGACCGCCTCGCCCGAGGCGATCATGTCGGCGAACATGGTCAGGACTTCGGCCCCTTCGGCCGAATTCATGTAGCCGTCGACCGCGGTCCCGTCGGCCGAGATGTAGGACGTGCCGTTCGACCAGTAGAACTGCTCGAAATCGTAGGGATCGGGCTGCGCATCGACGGCAAAGCCGAACACGCCGGTGTCGGGGTTGCTGATCGCGGCGGCGCCGGCGCGCAGGGTGTCCCAGGTCCAGCCCGAGGCGGGTTCGGCCACGCCGGCGGCGGCCAGCAGATCGCGGTTGAAGTAGATGACATGCGTGGTGAAGCCCGCAGGCAGGCCGTAGATGTTGCCGTCGATCGCCGAGACGTTGATCAGCCCTTCCGGGATGTCGGCGATATCCATCGCCTCGCCGTCGCGGGCGATGAAATCGTTCAGCGGCAGAAGCGCCTCGGCATAGGCCGGGAAGTTCCACATGTACATGAGATCGGGCGCGGCCCCCGCCCCCATCGCCGCGGCGAGTTTGGTGTCAAAGCCGTCGCCGTAGGCCTCGACCTGGATGTCGATGCCGGGATGCGCTGCCTCGAAGGCGGCGGCGATGGATTCGATGATGGCGAGGCTTTCCTCGCTGTCCCAGGTGGCCAGGCGCAGGACGGTGTCCTCGGCCATGGCGGCGGGGGCGATGGCGGTGCTCGCGGCAAGGGCGATCAGCACGCGGCGGGTCAGTTGCATGTCAGTCCTCCTGTTGGCGGCCGCCCGGCGCGGCCTGATCCTGCTGTCTGAGCAGCGTTTCCGTTGCCGGATCGAGTTGCTTCGGCAGCGCCTTGCCGGTGCTGTCGAAGAGATGGATGTCGCCCGGAGCCACGCTCAGGCGCAGATCCTGCCGGGCGCGGACCGCGGCGGCACCGTCGGTCACGGCGGTCATGGCGGTGCCGTCCGCAAGGGTCAGGTGCACATGGCTCTCGGTGCCCAGCCGTTCGACCAGCGTCACCCGCGCGGCGATGCCGCTGTCGCCAGGCACGACCCGGTCCGGCCGCACGCCCAGCATGAGCCGGTCGCCCGCGCGCACCCGTGCCTCGCCGCCAAGGGGGACGGTGGCGCTCAGGCCCTCGGCGGCGATGCTGACCTCGCGCCCGGCGGCGGCGGTGACCTGCACGGGCAGGAAATTCATCCGGGGTGTGCCGATGAAACCCGCGACGAACAGGTTCGCCGGCCGATGATAGAGTTCGAGCGGCGCGCCGAACTGGCTCACCACCCCCTTGTCGAGGACCACCACCCGATGGGCAAGGGTCATCGCCTCGACCTGGTCGTGGGTGACATAGATCATCGTCACGCCCAGCCGTTCATGCAGCGCGGCCAGCTCGGCGCGCATGGTCACGCGCAACGCGGCGTCAAGGTTGGAAAGCGGCTCGTCGAACAGGAACACCTGCGGCTTGCGCACGATGGCGCGGCCGATGGCGACGCGCTGGCGCTGGCCGCCGGACAGTTGTTTCGGCTTGCGGTGCAGCAGGTCGCCGATGCGCAGGATCTCGGCCGCCTCCTGCACGCGGCGCGCGATCTCGTCCTTCTTCATGCCGTTGAGTGACAGGCCGAAGGACATGTTGCGCCACACGTTCATGTGCGGATAGAGCGCGTAGTTCTGAAACACCATGGCGATGTCGCGCCGGGCCGAGGGCAGGTCGGTGATGTCGCGGTCGCCCAGCCGGATCTCGCCCTCGCTCAGCCCCTCGAGCCCGGCGATCGACCGCAGGAGCGTGGACTTGCCACAGCCGGAAGGGCCCAGAAAGCAGACGAATTCGCCATCGCGGATCGTCAGGTCGATGCCCTTGAGGACTTCGACCGCACCAAAGGCCTTTTTCAGCCCGGTGATCGCCATGCCGGCCATGGTTCCCTCCCTGCGGGAATCATCTGTTTCGGGGGAATATAAACGATTTTATCGCTGTGCTAATCGTTTTTATTTCCCGGCATGCAGATTTTCACGCGGAAGGGCGGGCCGGCTCAGGGGTGGGGGGCGGAAGGTGCGGGGGCGTGGGGCGCGCGGCCCCCGGCCTCCATCGGGTCGGATTGCTCGAGGATGCGCCAGGACGCCCCCTCGAGATCGTCGAACTGTTCGCTGCGCATCGCCCAGAAGAACGCGGCAAGGGCCACGACCCCCATGAGGATCGACAGCGGAATGAGAAGGGCAAGGCTCATCGCCGGGCCTCAGGTGCCGGATTGCGGGCGCATCGCGTGATACAGGTGCCAGGTGCCGTGCCCCAGCACCGGAAACACCACGATCAGCCCCAGAAGCCCGGTTGCGACCGACAGGCCGATGCCCAGGGTGACGATCACCCCCCAGGCAAAGGACGGCACCAGGTTGCGGGTGACCATGGCAAAGCTCAGCCCCAGCGCGGTCAGCGCATCGCGGCGCTCGAACTCGATCATCGGGATGGCATAGAGGCTGACGGCAAAGGCGAAGGCGGCGAACAGGCCGCCGACCACCCCGCCCGAGACCAGAAGGCCCCAGCCGCGCGCGGTGGTGAAGGTGTTGACCAGCGCCTCCTCGTAGCCCGGAAACGGGATCAGCCCGAAGAACAACGCATAGAGCAGATCGGCCGCGCGCAGCCAGAACAGCAGCAGCAACCCCAGAAGCAGCCCGGCATAGGCAAGTTGCCCCGCCGGGGACCGGCGCGCGTGGCGCATCTCGCCCAGATGCATCTCGTGCCCGAGGGTGAGGGCCGCGCTCTTGCGGTAAAGGCCGATCGCCATGAACGGCCCGACGATCATGAACCCCGCGATCGCCGGCAGCACCAGATACAGCAGGCCCGAGCGGGACAGCAGCCAGATCACCGCGACCGAGATCAGGAACAGCATCAGCCCATAGGCAAGGCTGCCCAGCGGATCACGGCGGAAATCGCGCCAACCGGCGGCCAGCGCCTTGCGCGCGGCGCCGGCCGGCAGGTTGCGGGCAAGAAGGTCATCCGGCGGTTGCGGCGGAACCAGGGTGGGAAGCGGCTCGAGCATCTGACTTCCTCTCAGCAGGCATCGCGGGCGGGCGCCCGGTCGGCGGTGATGGTGGCGCAGGCGGGATGCGAGGCAAAGGCGGTGGCGATCAGATGGGCATTGGCCCCGACAAAGACCGCCACCACCGCCAGCGCCCCCGCAACCGCCAGCCGTTTCTGCGCGACAAGGGTCACTGGCCGCCCCCATCGGCCGCCAGCCCCGCGACATAGAGGGCAAGCATGTGGCGCTCTTCGGCCGAAAGGCGCCCCTCCCAGGACGGCATGACGCCCGCGCGCCCGTTCATCAGCGTGGTGCGGATCGCGGCCGGGCTGCCGCCATAGATCCACTGGTCATCCGCCAGCGACGGCGCCCCGGTGCCCAGGCCGCCGGTGCCGCCCTCGCCGTGGCAGCCGGCGCAGTTGTCGGCGAACAGGGCGGCCGCCGGGGCGGCGGGATCGGCGCTGCCGTCGTGCAACCCGGCCACCCAGGGCACCAGTTCCGAAATCTCGGCGCCCGACAGCATGGCATCACGGCCGAATGCCGGCATCTGCGCATAGGCGGTGTCGGGATGGGTGCTGTTGATGCCGGCGCGGATCACCTCGGCGATGCCCTCGGGGTCGGCATACCAGAGCCAGTCGGCATCGTTCAGCGCCGGAAAGCCCGCGCCGCCCCCCTGCCCCATCCTGCCCTGCCCCTGCGCCCCGTGGCAGGCAGCACAATTGTCGGCGAACAGGCGCTCCATCTCGGGGCGGGCCAGGGCCATGACCGCCGGATCGCCGGCCAAAGCGGCGAAATCGTCGCCGCCGAAACCCGCGCGCCAGTCGGCCCGCCCGGCCACAAGGGCCGCATGGGCGGCTTCGGCGTCGGTGGTCTGGTCGATGCCCAGCAGGCCCCGGGTATAGGTCCGCCCCAGCGGCCAGGTGGGCAGCAGCACCCAGCTGATCACCGAATAGATCACGGTCGCGATCAGGAACCACAGCGCGATGCGCGGGAACGGGGTGTTCAGTTCCTTGATCCCGTTCCAGTCATGGCCGGTGGTGACATGGCCGGTGACGGGGTCGATCTCCTGCTTGCCGCTCATTGCCGGTCCCTCGCCATCAGCGCGGCGTCCAGGACCGAACGCCCCGCCGCCTCGTGCCGGTCCCTGTTCGCCGGCCGGTAGGCATACCAGGCCGCGCCGAGGAACATCGCCATCATCCACAGCAGGCCAAAGGTCTTGGCCATGAGGACAAGAAAGGAATGCAGGTCCATCACTGGCCCTCCTCTTCGGCCGGATCGTCCCAGGCGATCCGCGTCAGCGTGCCGAGCGATTGCAGATAGGCCACCAGCGCGTCCATCTCGGTCAGGTCGCCACCGTCGCCGTCAAAGGCGCGCTGCGCCGGGCGATCGCCGTAGCGGTCCGCGAAATCGCCGGCGATGGCGCTGTCGGGCCGCGCCTGCGCCGAGGCATCGACTGCGGCATGGGCGATCATGTCGTCGGAATAGGGCACACCCAGGCTGGCCAGCACCGCCATCTCCGGCCCGATCAGCGCGGGATCGAGCGGCCGCATCAGCCAGGGATAGGCCGGCATGATCGACTGGGGCACCACATCGCGCGGATCGAGCAGATGAAGCACATGCCAGTCGTCCGAATACTTGCCCCCCAGCCGGGCGAGGTCGGGGCCGGTGCGTTTCGATCCCCAGAGCATCGGGTGATCCCAGACGCTCTCTGCGGTCACCGAATAGGGGCCGTAGCGGTCGATCTCGTCGGCGAGGGTGCGGATCATCTGGCTGTGGCAGGCATAGCAGCCCTCGCGCATGTAGATCGCCCGCCCCGCCAGTTCGAGCGGCGTCTGCACCCGCATGTCGGCGGGCACGTCCACCGTGCCGTCGATGGTGAAGAGCGGCGCGATCTCGACCAGGCCGCCGATCGAACCGGCGACGATGATGCCGACGACCAGCCCCATCGACAGCTTCTCGAGATTGTAGTGAAGACGCAGAACCATGGCCTTACTCCGCCGCTGCCGGGGTCGCCCGGGTGATGGGCATGTCATGGGCCGGCGCCACCGCACCCGCGCGCCGGAAGGTGGCAACGGTATTGAACACCGCGATGATCGCGCCGGTCAGGAACATCGCCCCGCCGATGGTGCGCAAGAGGTAGTAGGGCGCCATCGTCACCACCGTCTGAAGGAAGCTGTAAAGCAGCGAGCCCCCCTCGTCATAGGTGCGCCACATCAGCCCCTGGGTGATGCCGGCGTTCCACATCGAGACGACATAGACCAGCGTCCCCACCACGGCGAGCCAGAAGTGCCACTCGACCGCCTTTGGCCAGGCCATCTCCTCGCGCCGCGCCAGATGCGGCACCAGCGTGTAGAGCGCGCCGAAGATGATCATCGCCACCCAGCCAAGGGTGCCCGAATGCACATGGCCCACGGTCCAGTCGGTGTAATGCGACAGCGCGTTGACCGGCCGGATGGCCAGGAACGACCCTTCGAAGGTCGACAGCCCGTAGAACACCGCCGCCACGAACATGAAGCGCAGCGTCGCATCGTCGCGCACCTTGGCCCAGGCCCCGTTCAGCGTGGCGATCGCATTGCCGGCCGAGGCCCAGGACGGCACGAGCAGCATCACCGAGAACGTCATGCCCAGGGTCTGTGCCCAATGCGGCAGCGCGGTGTAATGCAGGTGGTGCGACCCCACCCAGATGTAGAAGAAGGTGATGCCCCAGAAACTCAGGATCGAGAGCCGGTAGCTCCAGATCGGGCGGCCCGACCGCACCGGCAGGAAGTAGTAGAGCATCCCGAGGAACCCCGAGGTGAGGAAGAACGCCACCGCGTTGTGGCCATACCACCATTGCACCATGGCATCCTGCACCCCGGCCCAGACGGTGATGCTGCGCCCGCCCGCCCAGGTGACGGGGATCGCGATGTTGTTGACGATGTGCAGCATCGCCACGACCAGGATGAAGGCAAGGAAATACCAGTTCGCCACATAGATATGCGGCTCCTGCCGGCGGGCGATGGTGCGCAGGTAGAGCACGAAGTAGATCACCCAGACCACGACCAGCCAGAGGTCGGCATACCATTCGGCCTCGGCGTATTCCTTGGACTGGGTCTGGCCCATCATGTAGCCCGAGACCGCCCAGAGGCAGAACAGGTTGTAGCCGACCAGCACGACCCAGGGACTCAGGCTGTCGGCAAGGCGCGCGCGCGAGGTGCGCTGCACCACGAACAGCGAGGTGGCGATGAGGGCATTGCCGCCAAAGCCGAAGATGATCCCGGTCGTGTGCACCGGGCGCAACCGGCCGAAACTGGTGGCGGCCCAGGGCAGGTTCAGTTCCGGCCAGTAGAGCAGGGCCGCCACCCAGACCCCGGCCAGCATCCCGATCATCGCCCAGACAAGGGTCATCCAGATGCCGAATTTCGTGGGTTCGTCGTAATAGTGCAGGTGGCGGTCCGCCGGGGCCTCGGGCGCGCTCAGCGCGCCGCCCAGCGCGAACACCAGCGCAAGGCCGACGACCAGGGCCATCCAGCCATGCACCGCCATCGGCCCCGTGCGCGCCGCGGCCGCCATCACGAGCCCCATGAGGGCAAGCCCCCCTGCAAGGATCGCGCCGTTCTGGCGTTCCCGCAGGCTCAGCGACTGGATCATCTCGGTCTCCTTCGGCCAGTCAGGCAGTGGTGGCGCCGACCCGCGGCAGGGCGATCTGCGCCAGGGTCGATCGGTTCAGTTCGGCAAGAAACGCCTCTTCGGCGGCGCGCAGGCGGTGCTTCATCCGGCAGCAGCCGTCGAGCGTGCACAGCGACGGCCCCTGCGCCAGACATTCGACAAGGGCCTGCCCCTGCTCGAGGGTGCGCACCACCTCGCCCATGCGGATGTCGGCGGGCGCATGGGCAAGCATGACGCCGCCACCGCCGCCCCGGCGCGTCGCCAGATAGCCCGCGCGCGCCAGCGCCTGCACCACCTTGGCCAGATGATTGCGCGAGATGCCCAGTTCCGTGGCAAGTTCGGCGGTCGAGGCGCCCGCCCCCGGCACCGCGGCAAGGCGCATCAGCACTCTCAGGCCGAAATCGGTGAACGAGGTGAGTCGCAAAGGAATATCCCTCGAATGGGTATTTACGATGCCTATTGCAGAGATTATCTCATGACACAAGCCCCGACCACGCCGGCGGACCGCGCGGAGGCGGCAGGCACCACCGGCAAGGCGGATCATCAGGAGGACCGACATGGCCGAAATGCATCTTCCGAAGGCGACCCGCGAACTGGCCGAGGCGCGCCGCGCCCTGGCCCCCGCGCAGGAGACGGCGTTTCGCGACTTCTCGAAGGCGGTGTTCACGCCCGGCGCCCTCGATGCGCGCACGAAGCAGCTCATCGCCGTGGCCGTCGCGCATGTGACGCAATGCCCCTGGTGCATCGAGGGCCATGTGAAGGCCGCCCGCCGCGAAGGCGCGAGCCGCGAACAGGTGATGGAGGCGATCTGGGTCGCGGCCGAGATGCGCGCCGGTGCGACCTATGCCCATGCCCTCAAGACCGTCGATCTTTTCGCCGCCGAGGACGGCGGGCCATGAGCGCGCCCTTTCCCGTCGAGGTGGCGCGCGTCTATGGCGACTGGCGGGGCCGGCCGGGGGCGCATCTGTTCGTCGACCGCCTCTGGCCGCGCGGCGTCGCCAAGGCCGGTTTTCACCCCGACGCCTGGCTCAGGGACATCGCGCCTTCGGCCGGACTGCGCCAATGGTATCATGCCGACATCGAGGGCCGCTGGCCCGAATTCCGCACCCGCTACCTTGTCGAGCTTGACGCCATGCCCAATGTGGTGGCCGATGTGCTGGCGCTGTGCCGCAAGGGGCCGGTGACGCTGCTCACCGCCACGCATGACGTGGAGCGCAGCGCCACCGTGGTCCTGCGCGACCATCTTCTTGAACGGCTGGAGGGCGAGGCATGACCCGGGACGATCCACCACGCGGCGGCTATGCATCGGCGCCCTGCCTTGCGGGAGAAGTGGCGCCCGACTGGTTCGATCCGCTGGCCACCGACCCGGATCAGGCGCGCGACGTGGCGCGCTGGCGCAAGGCGCGGCGCGCCGAGGCGCTCGAGGCGCGCGCCGCGCTGTCGGTGGCCGGCCGGCAGGCCCTGGCCGAGGCGCTGTCACGCCATCTCGACACGCTGCTGGCCCGGATCATGCCCGAGGTCGCCGGCCGCGTCATCGCCGGCTACTGGCCGATCAAGTCCGAGCCCGACCTGCGCCCCTGGCTGATCCGGCTGCACGAACGCGGCGCCACGACCGCGATGCCGGTGGTGGCGGTGCCGAAGTCGCCGCTGGTGTTCCGCCCGTGGAAGCAGGGCGATCCCATGGTGCGCGGACACTGGAACATCCCCGAGCCCGCGACCGACGCCGAGGTGATCCCCGATCTGGTGCTGGCGCCCTTCCTGGGCTGGGACCGGGGGGGGTATCGGCTGGGCTATGGCGGGGGCTATTTCGACCGCACGCTGGCGCGGATCCGGCCCGTGGCCGTGGGCGTGGGCCTGCATGCCGGACATCTGGACACGATCTTTCCGCAGCCCCATGACATCGCCCTGACCCATATCGTCACCGACGAGGGCGTGCAGGTCTGAGGCACAAGGTCGCAAGGCCAAACAGGCATTTACAATGCACATTTACCGGCCTAACAGCCGGCACACGAGACCGGAGCAGACCCCATGACCGCATCCCCCCGCCCCGTTCCCGCCTCGCTGCGCCCGGCGATGACGGCGGAACTGATGGAGGCCACCGGCCTAGACGGCGAGATGCTCTCGCGGCTGGTGCACGGCTTTTACGACAGGGTGCGGCGCGACGACCTGCTTGGCCCGATCTTTGCCGAACGCATAGCCGACTGGGGCCCGCATCTGGAAAAGATGGTCGCCTTCTGGCATTCGGTCGCGCTGATGACCGGCACCTACAAGGGCGCGCCCATGCCCGCGCATGTGACGCTGCCGGTCGAATGGCACCATTACCAGCGCTGGCTGTCGCTGTTTCGCACGACGGCAGAGGAGATCTGCCCGCCCGAGGGCGCGGCGCATGTGATCGAACGGGCCGAGCGCATCGCGCGCTCGCTCTTCATGGCGACCGAGGATCACCGGCGGATGCAGGATGCCGCGCCCGTCCTCGCCCCCCACAACTGAAGGCGGAGACAACATGGCCGGAGCAGCCGAAAGAATGCGCAACTGGCAGGGGCCGGCGATCCTGTCCTACGGGTTTCGGCCCTTCTTCCTGTTCGCGGGCCTCTGGGCGGCGCTGGCGATGGTGCTGTGGATCATCGCGCTCATGGGGCACGACATCCTGCCCACCGCCTTTTCGCCCTACGACTGGCATGCGCACGAGTTCGTCTTCGGCTACACGAGCGCGGTGATCGCGGGGTTCGTCCTGACGGCGGTGCCGAACTGGACGGGGCGGCTGCCGGTGACGGGCTGGCCCCTTGCCGGGCTTGCGCTTCTGTGGATCGCGGGGCGCGTGGCGGTGTTCTGGTCGGCGGGGTTGCCGCTGTGGCTGACGATGGCGGCCGATCTGGCGCTACTTGTCGTCCTTGCCCTCGTGATCCTGCGCGAGGTGACGGCGGGCCGCAACTGGCGCAACCTGCCGGTAGCGGGGCTGATCGCGCTTTTCGCCCTCGCGAACGCGGTCTTCCACCTCGAGGCGGCGGCGGGCCGGCTGGCGGCCGAAGGGTTCGGCCTGCGCATCGCCCTTGGCGCGGTGCTCATGCTGATTTCGCTGATCGGCGGCCGCATCATCCCGAGCTTCACGCGCAACTGGCTTGCCGCGCGGCGGGTGCAGGCGCTGCCGGTGCCGTTTTCCCGTGCCGATGCGATGATCCTCCTGGGCACGGGGGCGGCGCTTCTGCTGTTCGTGGCGCTGCCCGGGCAGGCGGCCACGGGTGGGGCGCTGATCCTTGCCGGGGTCGCGCATCTGTGGCGCCAGTCGCGGTGGCGGCCGCTCTCCACCGGGGGCGAGGCGCTGTTGTGGGTGCTGCATCTGGCCTATCTGTTCCTGTCGCTCGGCTTCGTGAGCGCGGGGGCGGGGGTGCTGGGCCTCATGCCCTATGCGGCGTCGCTGCATCTGTGGATGGCGGGGGCGATCGGGCTGATGACGCTGGCGGTCATGGGACGCGCGGCCCTTGGGCATACCGGGCGGGCGCTGCATGCGGGGCGCTGGCTTGCTGCGTGCTATGGCGCGCTGGCGGTGTCGGTGATCGCGCGGCTTGCCGCCGGGTTCCTGCCGGGGTCCATGGGCCTGCTGCATCTGGCGGCGACGGCGTGGATCCTCGCCTTCGGGGGGTTCGCGGTGCTCTACTGGCCGGTGCTGACCGGGCCGAAGATCGACCGCAAGGCCGTCTCGGGCGCGGCGCGGCCGGCATGAGCGGCTGGGGCGAATATCTGGCCGCCTGGGCGGTGTTCCTGCTGTCGCACATGATCCCGGCGCGGCCCGCGATCCGCGCGCGCATCGTCGCGGTGCTGGGGCGGCGGGCCTATCTTGCGGCCTATTCGCTGGCCTCGGTGGTGATCTTCCTGTGGCTGCTGCTGGCCGCGGGGCGGGCGCCCTATGTCGGGCTGTGGGCCATGCCGCCCTGGGGGCCCTGGGCGGTGCTGGCGACGATGGTGCTGGCGCTGGGGTTTCTGGTGTTCGGCCTCGGGCGGCCCAATCCGCTCTCGTTTGCCGGCACCTCGGCGCCGTTCGATCCGGCCGGCGCCGGCATCCTGCGGTTCGTGCGCCATCCGGTGCTGGCCTCGGCCCTGCTGTGGGCGCTGGCCCATCTGGTGGTGAACGGCGATCTGGCGCATCTGATCCTGTTCGGGGGGTTCGCCCTGTTCGCCGTCTTCGGCATGATCGCCCTTGACCGGCGCAACCGCCGCCGCATGGGGGACGCGCGCTGGAGCGCCACCCTGGCCGCGATCCGCGCCGCGCCGCTGCGCGCCACCCGGGGCACGGCCCTGCGGGCGGGGATCCTTGTGGCCCTCGTCCTTGCGGTGATCGCGGTGCATCCTTGGCTTGCCGGCGTGGATATCGAACCGCTTCTGCGCTTCTGACCCCCTGCCCCCATCCCGCCCCTGACACGTGGTCGCAGCCCCCGCCCCGCGATTGCGCTGCGGGGCGGCCGGGCGCAGGATCGCCCCGCAGGAAGGGGATCGCCGCCATGACCGGGAAAACCGCCAGGGGGCGCATGGGCGGCCTTGCCGACATGTCGCCGGCCTATTTCGGCCTTGTCATGGCGACGGGGATCATCTCGCTTGCCGCGAACATGGTGGGCTACCCGTGGCTTGCCCAGGGGCTGTTCGTGCTCAACTGCGCGCAATACGCGGTGCTGGTCGTGCTTTACGTCCTGCGCGCCTGGCACCATCCGCGCCGGTTCTTCGGCGACATGGTGGCCCATGCTACCGGGCCCGGCTATTTCACCGCCGTCGCCGCCACCGGGATCATGGCCAGCCAGTTCATGATCCTGCGCGAGGATATCCTTGTCGGGCGCGTGCTGTGGGTCGTTGCGGTGATCCTGTGGCTTCTGCTGACCTACACGATCTTCACCGCCTTCACGATCCGCCACGACAAGCCCGCCTTCGAGCGCGGGATCAGCGGCGCCTGGCTTCTGGCCGTGGTCGCCACGCAGTCGCTCTCGGTGACGAGCGCGCTTCTCGCCGCACGGGTGGGGCAGCCGCTGCGCCTTGAGCTGAATTTCCTCGCGCTGTCGACCTGGCTCTTTGGCGGGATGCTCTACATCTGGATGATGGCGCTCATCTTCTACCGTTACACCTTCTTCCGCTTCTCGCCCTCGGATCTGTCGCCGCCCTACTGGATCAACATGGGGGCAATGGCGATCTCGACGCTGGCGGGTTCGCTGCTTGCGCTCGAGGCGCCGCATGCGCCCTACATCGATTCGCTCCTGCCGTTCATCAAGGGATTCACGCTGTTCTACTGGGCGACGGGCACCTGGTGGATTCCGATGCTGTTGCTGCTGGGCGTATGGCGGCACGGCTATGAACGTTTCCCGTTGCGCTACGATCCGCTTTACTGGGGCGCGGTGTTTCCGCTGGGCATGTATACCGCCTGCACCTGGCAGTTGGACCGCGCCATGGGATTCGGGTTCCTGTCCGGCCTTGCCTGGGGATTTTTCCATGTCTCGGCAATAGCCTGGGCGATGGCGTTCCTTGGCCTGACGCGGCGGCTGTGGATTATCCTTCGACAACGGGGCACAACGGGCGAGTTGTCGCATTGACGCAAAGGACAGGTCGCGCCCTCTTGTGACACAGACAGGGACAGTATGACCGCAGACATGAACGACCCCGAAGGGGCAGCGCCAGGGCCGGGCTGCCCGTATCACCGCCCCATGCCGCCCAAACCCGCGTCGCGGCCGGCGGATGTATCGTTCCTGTCCTGGGTGCGGCATTTCCGGCGCGACATCCTCTCGGCCCAGCCCGAGCGTCTCTATCGCGCCTGGATGGCCGAATTCCGCACCCCCTTCTTCCGCAGCTTCCTGTGCAACGATCCCGATCTGGTCGATCTGGTGCTGACGCTGCGGCCCGAGGATTTCCCCAAGTCCGCCCGCCTGTTCGAGGGGCTGGCGCCGCTGCTGGGGCATTCGATCTTCATCACCAACGGCCCCGAATGGCAGCGCCAGCGCCGCATCGTCGATCCGGCCTTCGAAAGCGGCCGCCTGCGCGAGATCTTTCCCGCGATGTGGGATGCCGCCTGCGCCATCGTCGCGCATCTGCGCCCCCATGCCACCGGCCAACCGGTCGACATCGAACCGCACACAAGCCATGTCGCGCTGGACGTGATCTTTCGCACGCTGTTCTCGCTTCCGGTCGAGGACGGGACCGCGACCGCGGTCTTCACCGCCTTTCGCGAGCATCAGAAATCGCGGCCGCTGGTGAATACCGGCTCGCTCCTGCCGCTGCCGCGCTGGGTGCCGCGCTGGCATGCGCGCCAGACCCGCGAGACCGCGGCGCATATCCGCGCCCTGATCCGCGGGCTGGTCGAGGACCACGCGCGCATGATCGCCGCCGGCACCGCGCCGGACGATCTGGCCACGCGCCTCATGACCACGCCCGATCCCGAGGACGGCAGCCTGTTCACGACCGAGGACATGGTGGATCAGGTCGGGATCTTCTTTCTGGCCGGACACGAGACCTCGGCCTCGGCGCTGGCCTGGGCGCTCTATCTCATGGCGCTCTACCCCGACTGGCAGGAACGGCTGGCCGATGAGGCGCGCACCGTCATCGACCCCGAGAAGATCTATTTCTCCACCGTCCCGAAGCTGAAGCTGGCCCGGGGGGTGTTCCGCGAGACGATGCGCCTTTACCCGCCGGTGCCGATGCTGTTGCGCGAGGCGGCGAAGGAGGAACGCTTTCGCGGCCGCCGGGTGCCGAAGGGGTCGCAGGTGGTGATCAGCCAGTGGCACCTGCACCGGCACGAACGCATCTGGGAGAATCCGCACGGCTTCGACCCCACGCGCTGGGATACGCAGGAGGGGCGCGAGAGTTCGCGCAAGGCCTATTTCCCGTTTTCCGCCGGGCTGCGCGTCTGCCCCGGCTCGGCCTTTGCCATGACCGAGGGGGCGCTGATCCTGTCGATGATCCTGCGCCACTACCGTGTCGAGACCGTTCCCGGCCGCGAGCCGGTGCCGGTTGCCCAGCTCACCGTGCGCGGCCGTGACGGCATCTGGCTGCGCCTCAGCCCGAGGGACGCATGACCCGCACTCCGCCGCCCGCCGCCTGGCCCTACTGGATCACGCTCAGCTTCGTGCCGCTGGCCCTGCTTGCCATCCGCTACGGCGGCTGGTGGATCGCGCTCATCCCGCTGTGGGGCTGGGTGATGATGCCGGTCTTCGACCTGATCCTGGGCCGTGACCTGCGCAATCCCGATCCGGACACGCCGGACACGGACCTGCTGTGGTTCCGCCTGCTCACCTGGATCTGGTTCCCGATCGAGGCGGCGCTGGTGTTCGGCGGGATCTGGTATCTCACGCAGGTAGCCGCCTTTCCGACCTGGGAAAAGTTCGCGGTGATGTTCGGCATCGGCGTGACCACCGGCACGGTCGGTATCGTCTATGCGCACGAGCTGTTCCACAAGCCCGCGACATTCGAGCGCTGGCTGGGCGACCTGCTGCTGGCGATGGTGCTCTACAGCCATTTCCGCACCGAGCACCTGCTGGTGCATCACCCCTGGGTCGGCACGCCGCGCGATACGGTGACGGCGCGCTACAACGAAGGGTTCCTGCGGTTCTTTCCGCGGGTGCTGATGCAGGGGCCGGGATCGGCCTGGCGGGCGGAGCGGGCGCTGCTGGCGCGGGCGAAACGCCCGGCCTGGGACTTGCGCAATCCGTTCTGGCGCTACATCGCGCTGCAACTGGCGGCGCTGGTCATCGCCTTTCTTGTCGGCGGCAGGATCGGGGTCGCGCTGTTTGCATTCCAGGCGCTGGTCGCGGTGTGGCAACTGGAACTGACCAACTATGTCGAGCATTACGGCCTGACCCGGCGCCACCTGGGCGAAGGACGCTACGAGCCGGTGGGCCCGCAGCATTCCTGGGATTCGACGCATCGGGTGTCGAACCTGCTGCTCATCAACCTGCAACGCCATGCCGACCACCACCTCAACCCGATGCGGCGGTTCCCGCTGTTGCAGGCCTATGACGAGGACCGGACGCCGCAGCTTCCGACCGGCTATCCGCCGATGACCGCGCTGGCGATGATCCCGCCGGCCTGGCGGCGACGCATGAACCCGAAGGTGCGGGAGTGGCGGCGCCGGCATTACCCGGACATCGAGGACTGGTCCGCCTACAAGGCCGGATCGAACCCGATGCCGCGCGGCGCGGGCTGAGCGCAGGCGGGGGGCGCTGCCCCCCGTCGCCCTCGCGGGCGACTCCCCCCGGGATATTTGGAGACAGATGAAAGGGTGCAGGGTCCGGCTTGCGCCTGGCTCTCAGGCGGCGGCGGACAGAAGGGCGCCGCGGCACCAGTTGAAGAGCGCATCCTCGTGCGGGGGGAGTTCGCGCGAGAGGCCGCCAGCAAAACCGGTCCAGAGCGCGAGGTTCAGGGCATTCACGCCCACGAGCACCGGCAGGCCGCGCTCGAACGCGGCGGCGATGACCGGAACGAGGCCACGGCCCTCGCCCTCCTGACGGCCGAACTTGTTGACGATGAGGAGATCCGCGCGTTCGAGGTGGCGCAGGAGCCATTCTGTCGCCCCTTCGAGCGCGCCGGCATCGAGCCGGCAGCCGCGCGCCGACTGCCCGCGCGATTCGCTGATGCGCAGCACCGGACCCCCCGGCAGGAGGCGCAGGTCCATGTCGCAGTGATGGGTGCCGGGGCGGGGCGTGTTCACCTGCACCGTCCCGGCAAGGGTCATGCCCGCGCCGGACAGGCGCGTGGCAAGGCCGCAGAGAAGCGCATCCGTGCGCCCGCGCCCCGGCAGGCCGGTATGGGCGAGGCGGAGCATGCCGCCCCCCTCAGGCCGCTTCGGGCATGAAGGTGACGCCCGTCACCCTGGCCCCGGCGGCCAGACGGGCAGCGAAGGCGCGGCTGGCCGCGACCCAGGCCGCCTTTTCCTGCGCCTCGCGCAGATGCGGGGCCACCGCGGCGAAGGGCAGCACCTGCCCGCCCGCCCGTGCATCGAGACGCACGACATGGAAGCCGTAGCGCGTCTCGACCAGCGCGGGGGCGATCCGGCCTTCGGTCATGGTCGCGAGGGCGGATTCGAATTCGGGCACGGTGTCGCCGCTGGACAATTGCCCGAGCATCCCGCCGCTGTCCCTGGAGGGGCAGGCGCTGTGTTCGCGCGCCAGATCGCCGAAGCGGCGCGGATCGCCCAGCGCGAGGGCGAGCACCGCCTCGGCCTTGTCGCGGGCGAGGGCGCGCCCGGCCGGATCCGCGGGCGCGGGGATCAGGATATGCGCCGCCTCGTAGAGCGAGGGGCCCCGGAACCTGTCGGGGTCGGCGTCATAGCCGGCCCGCAGCGCGGCCTCGTCGATCGGGGCAGGCGGGATCTCGGCCTCGAGCAACTGGCGGATCAGGGCCTCGTCCCCGGTCTCCCATTGGCCGGGGGCGAGTTCGACCGGATCGGGCACGAGGCCGCGGGCGCGCGCCTCTTGCAGCATCAGTTCGCGCAGGGCGAGGGCGCGGGCCGCCGCCGCCCAGGCAAGGCCCGGCTTGCCCTTGGGCGCGGGGTGGTTCTGGGCCTCGTCGGCGATGCGTTCAGGCGCGATGGTCACACCGTTCACGATCACCGGCGGCAGGAGGGGTTTGCGCTCCATCGGCCTCACTCCGCCGGATGCTGGATGGCGAGATCGCGCGCGGCCCGCGCCCGGTCGGCCGCGTCGCGCAGCGCCGGATCGGCGGGCAGCGGCGGCAGGCTGCGCGGGCTGGGACGGGCGCCCTTGCGGCTGCGCACGATCTGCCAGCCCGGCCGCCAGAAGAACCGCAGCGGGGCCGAGATCATGTGCACGAGGCGCGAGAACGGGAACAGCAGGAAGATGGTGAGGCCCAGCACCACATGCGTCTTGATGAGCCAGCTTGCCCCGGCGAGGTAGCCCGCCGGATCGGCGCCGAAATAGACCACCGCCTGCGCCCAGTGCATGAAGCGCATCATCTCGGAGCCGTCGAGATGCTGGAACGACACCACGACCGTGCCGATCCCGAGGATGAGTTGCACCACGAGCAGCAGGAGGATGCCGGTATCGGCGATGGTGGAATTGGCGCGGATGCGCGGATCGGACAGCCGCCGCTGGAGCAGGATGATCCCCCCCGCCAGCGCCATGAGCCCGGCGAGACCGCCCGAGGTCATGGCGAGGATCTGCTTGGCCTCGTGGCTGACCCCCAGGGTATCCCAGACCACGACCGGCGTGAGCAGGCCGACGATATGCCCGGCCAGAATGAAGAGGACGCCGACGTGGAACAGGACCGAGCCCCAGATGAACTGCCGGCGGCGCAGAAGCTGGCTCGAGCCGGTCTTCCAGGTGAAGGGGTCGCGTTCATAGCGGACGATCGAACCCACGATCATCACGGCGATGGCGATGTAGGGATAAACCCCGAACAGAAAATGCTGCATCATGTCCTCCTGTTCAGCGGGCCGCCGGGGCGGGTTCCATGCGGGCAAGGATGTCGCGGCTGACGGGGCAGCCGGCGTTCGGATCGGGGCCGAAGGTGACCTGCGCCTCCTCCCAGACCGCGTCGAGCGCGGCCAGATCCTCGGGGTGGTCGTCGGGCGCGGAGAGAAGCGCCTGCGATTCGGCGCTGTCGCCGGCGCCGGCAAGGGCCACCAGCGCAACCAGCGGGGCGGCATAGGGGGTCTCGCGGCGGGCCAGGCGTTCGGCCAGCGCCAGCAGGATATGCCCGGCATCGCCCAGCACCTCGCGCGCCTCGGCCAGCGGCCGGGTCGAGAGATACTCGAGCAGCACCGGCAGGTGATCGGGCAGTTCGGTCCCGTCGAGGTCATAGCCGCCCGCGCGATACATCGCGAGCAGGTCGACCATGGCGCCGCCACGATCACGGCTTTCGCCGTGCAGGTGCTCGAACAGGTTGAGCGAGAGGGTGCGCGAGCGGTCGAAGAGCAGGACGTAATCCTCCTGAAGGTCGTAGAGGTCGCCCGCCGCCAGCCGCGACAGCAGCGGATCGAGGGCGGCCGCGTCGATCAGGCCCTCGGCCCGCAGGAGCGCGGCGATCTCGGGGATCGTCGCCTGGAGGTCGGCCGAAGGATAGGACAGCAGCGCCGACAGCGCCTTGAGCGTCTTGAGCGTCTTCATGCCCGGTCCCCCGCGATGAATTCCTGCGGGCTGCGGAACTTCTTGCCCTTGAAGAGGGTCGAGCCGGAAGATCCGGTCGAACAGCCGTTGCCGTCGGTGAAGCCGCAGCCGCCGCGCAGGTCATAGGCATCCTCGACCAGTTCGCGGTGGGTGGTCGGGATCACGAAGCGGTCCTCGTAGTTGGCGATGGCGAGAAGCTGATACATCTCGTCGATCTGGTGCGGGGTGAGGCCCACGCGCTGCGCCACGCCGAGGTTGATCACGCCGTCCACCGACTTCGAACGCATGTAGCTGCGCATCGCCAGCATGCGTTCAAGCGCCGAGATCACCGGGGCCTCGTCGCCCGCGGTCAGCATGTTGGCAAGGTAGCGCACCGGAATGCGCAGGCTGCGCACGTCGGGCATGTCGTCCTTCGCCGAAATGGCGCCGGCCTCGGCCGCGTTCTGGATCGGCGAGAGGGGCGGCACATACCACACCATCGGCAGGGTGCGGTATTCGGGATGCAGCGGGAAGGCGATCTTCCACTCCATCGCCATCTTCCAGATCGGCGAATTGCGCGCGCCCTTGATCCAGTCCTCGGGAATGCCTTCGGCGCGGGCCGCGGCGATCACCTCGGGGTCGTTCGGGTCAAGGAACACGCCCAGTTGCGCGTCGTAGAGATCCTTCTCGTTCTCGACACTCGCCGCTTCCTTGATGCGGTCGGCGTCATAGAGCATGACCCCCAGATAGCGGATGCGCCCGACGCAGGTTTCCGAACAGACCGTGGGCAGGCCGGATTCGAGGCGCGGATAGCACAGGGTGCATTTCTCGGATTTGCCGGACGACCAGTTGTAGTAGATCTTCTTGTAGGGGCAGCCCGAGACGCACATCCGCCAGCCGCGGCACTTTTCCTGGTCGATGAGGACCACGCCGTCATCCTCGCGCTTGTAGATCGCGCCCGAGGGGCAGGAGGCGACGCAGGTCGGGTTGAGGCAGTGTTCGCACAGCCTCGGCAGATACATCATGAAGGTGTTCTCGTATTCCCCGTAGATCTGCTTCTCGATGCCGGCGAAGTTCTGGTCCTGCGAGCGCTTGGCGAACTCGCCGCCGAGGATCTCCTCCCAGTTCGGGCCCCATTCGATCTTCTCCATCCGCTCGCCCGAGATTTTCGAACGCGGGCGGGCGGTCGGGAAGGCCTCCATCTCGGGGGCCGACTTCAGGTGGTCATGGTCGAAGTCGAACGGCTCGTAGAAGTCGTCGATCTCGGGC
>JADYZU010000020.1 GCA_020852925.1 Rubellimicrobium sp.
CTCGCCGCCATGCGGATCGCGGCCGAGCCCCTGCTGGACCTTCAGCGCAAGCGAATTCATCCCGCAGCGCATGTCCGTGACACCACCGGCGATCCACACCTTCGTCCCTGCCGGAAACGCGATCATCGCTTCACCATAAGGCCATTGAGCAAACGCGCCGCGGCATCCAAGTCGAAATCCGCAGGAACCGTCACACGACACCGACCGCCGAGATCAATGGTCAATGCCGATGATCGCACGACGTCCGCCGCAAGCGGCGCATCCGCGCAAGATAGGCCTTCTTCCATCGCAACCACGCGCATGAACGATGCGCGGCTACCCAGAAGCCCAAGCCGCTGCCTGTGCCGCCAGTCATAGATCATCGACCGACTGATCTCATGGCGGCGGGCCACATCGGCGGCCGTCACGCCGTCGCGATAGCTCTCCTCGACGATCCGGAGCTTCTCATCATCCGTGAACCGCCGGCGGCGGCCCGTGTCCGAAATCGCCAAAACTTGAATGCGGGGGGTGTCTTCGTGTGCGTCCATAAGGACGTCCGGTAACCCGCAAGATGACATCCGCGCCAGACGGCCCTCGCCGAATGCTTACGATCAGTTCACGATGAATTCGGCATGAAGGGCGCCGGCCGCACGGATGCTCTTGAGAATGTCGATCATGTCGTTCGGCGCGACGCCCAGCGCGTTGAGTCCGGCCACCACCTCTGAAAGGCTGGTCCCGCCCCTGATTTCGGCCATGCCAATTCCGGGATCCGCCGCGATGGAGGCCTGACTTCGCGGCACCACCACGCTCTCGCCTTCGTAAAAGGGGCTCGGCTGCACGACAAGCGGCACTTCCTCGACGGTGAGGGTGAGTCCCCCCTGACTGACCGCGACCGGGCTGATCCGCACCTCCTCTCCCATGACGATCGTTCCGGAACGCTGGTCCACCACCACCCGGGCGCGCATTTCAGGTTCGACAAGCAGGTTCTCGACCCGGCTGAGCACATGCGCGGGCGAAGCCGCGCGCACCGCCGTGATGTCGAGGTCGACCGTGCCCGCATCGAGCATGGTCGCGGCCGCGCCTTCGAACTCGCGGTTGACCGCCTCCTCGATCCGGGCGGCCGTGGTGAAATCCGGCGTGCGGAGGGCCAGCCGGACATGCGACAGATCCGACAGGGCGAAGGCCACCTCGCGCTCCACCGTGGCGCCTGCCGGGATGACGCCCGAGGTCGGGACCCCCTGCGTGATGCGCGCCGCTTCGCCCTCTGCCACGATGCCTCCGGCAATGACAGATCCTTGGGCGACGGCGTAGATGTCGCCATCCGCCGCATTGAGGGGGGTCATCACCAGCGTCCCGCCGCGCAGGCTCGATGCGTCGCCGATTGCCGATACCGTGACATCAATCGGGGCGCCGGCCCGGGCAAAAGGTGGCAACCTGGCCGTCACGAGAACGGCGGCCACGTTCCTGGGCCGGAACTGTTCACCGGTGACGTTGACGCCGAGGCGTTCGAGGATGTTGGCCATGATCTCTTCGGTGAAGGGTGAATTGCGCAACCCGTCGCCGGTGCCGTCGAGGCCGACAACCAGGCCGTAACCGACAAGCTCGTTCGAACGGACGCCGTCGAATTCGACCAGATCCTTGATCCGCACCGGCGTTGCCAGCGCGGCACAGGCCGAAAAAACAGCCACGAGGGCGATGGTGATCGCGCGCATCACCGCAGATATCCGGTGAGTGAAAGTCCGGCCAGACGGGCGGACACGGCATATTGGGTCTCCAGTTGGGTCTGGACCTGACGCAGCGACACCGCGGTTTCCTCTGCATTGGCGGCGGTCATTTCATGGCGCTGGATTCTGGTCGCGGAAAGTGCGGCGGACTGGCGGCTGAGCGCGGTATCGGCCTGCTCCTGCACCGCCCCGAGGCGCGCCCTGGTGGTGACGAGAGGTTCCGCCGCGGCCATGAGTGCCCGTCCGGCGCGATGCATGAGATCGGTGCGCGCCGCCGGGTCTGCCCCCACAGGTGCTTCGGTGGCAAGCGCGGCAAGCGCCAGGGCCTTCATCACTGCGCGCAGTGACGGGTCGTCGGCACGTGGGGCAAGTTCGATTTCCTGCCCATCGATCCACCGGGTCGGCGGCGGGCCATTGTCGCCGTGGTAGGCCATGGTGGCAAACCCCCCGGACGGATCGTCGAAGAAGGTTTCGACCCGGGCCATCACGTCGGCATTGTCGGCGGCACCGGCGACCTCGGCCCTCAGCGCGGCGAGGATCGCGCCGGGCGGGGCGAGTGGTGCCCGGTCGGTGGCGGTGCCGGAGAACAGCGATTCCGTGCCATGGCGCGCGCCCAGGGCATTGATGACCGAGGAGAAGGCCGCTTCGGCACGGGCGGCCTGCGCGGTGAGGATCTGCGGCGAGGCGCGTGGCGGCAGCGCCAGGAGTTCGGCAGAGAGGATGGAACGCTGTCCCTCGATCTGGTCGAGCGCGATCTGCGCGGTGTCGAACCGTCGGGAGAGGGCGCCGGTTGCGGCAAGGTCGGCACTGTAGCGGGCAATCCTGCGGTCGGCATCGGCCAGGAGGTCGACCCGCCCGCCAAGACGGGCGGCGGGATCCCTGACCTCTCCGCTGGACAGTTCGCCTGCAAGTTCGACAAGCCGGGTCCGCGATGCCGCCACAGAGCGCAGGGACATGAAGTGCTGGGCCATGTCGCCGATCGACGTATGGGCCATTGCTCATATCTCCATGAGGATGCGAATCATGTCGTCCAGCGTGCTCAGCACGCGGGCGTTGGCGGCATAGGCCTGTTCGATGCGCAGAAGGTTCTGCATCTCGTGATCGGAATCGACGCCGCCGGACAGTTCGGTTTCGCGCAGGGCGTTCCAGCGGGCACTGGCTTCGGCCTGTCGCTCTTCGGCGTGGAGTCGGTCGGTGGCGACGCCCGCCTCGATCCGGGCGGCATGAGCGGCCGCGTCACCGGGTGGGCCGCCAGTGGTCAACGGCTGGGTCCGGGTGAGAGCATCCGCCCAGGCATGAATCTGGGCGGCATTGCCGACCGGCCCGGCGACAGCTGCGCCCAGACCGTCGCGCAGGTGCCAGAGTGCCCCGCCCCGGGTCGGATCGACCAGATCGTTGACAGCAATCCGGCCAGCCAGACCTGTGACCCCGGCCAGAGCGAGCGGATCAAAGGGCATGCCGGCGTCGGTGAAGAGGCCGGCGGCGCCCGAAGCGAGGGTCGGGTCGGTCGTCGGGTTGGCGAAGCGCAGGACGAGGTCCGCGGCGAAGCGATCGAGGCTTTCGGCTCGGGCGGGGAGGACATCGTCCCGCAGGCGCATTGCGGCGCCAAGCGAGCCGCCGTCAAGGCGGCCGATGCCGGGCTCTCCGGGAGCCGGCCGGCCATTCCAGGTGATGCCCGAGAGTCCACCCGAATCAAGGCTCATGTCGGGCGTGACGATGTTCACACCCGAGAAACCGTATTGGCGTGCGGGACCGTCGATCAGGATTTCGCCGCCCTGCGTCACCAGGGCGACCCCGCCGGCAGGGCGGTCGATTTCGCGGACCGGAACGATGGCGGAAATCGTGTCGATGATTCTTTGCCGCTGATCCATGAAGGCGGAGGGATCGGCACCGCTGAGCAGCGCGGCCGCGATGTCGCGGTTCACCCCCTCGAGCGCAACCAGAGAACGGTTGAGCGTGTCGATATCCGCGGCGACCTTGCGGTCGGCGTCGAGACGCTCATTCTGGACGATGGCCGCCACGCTGCGCAGATGCGTCGCCAGTTCGCCAAGGCGGGTGACGACCCGCCCCAGCGCGATGTCCGAAGAGGGATCTGCCCCGGCGGCAGTCAGGCTGGAGTCTAGCGCCGACAGGCGGGACGACAGCGTCGTGTCCGAGCCCGCGATACCGATTGCGGCTTCGACACGCGTCAGTGAATCGACGGTGAGCCTGCGTCCCTCGAGGCCGGCCCCGGCATCGCGCCGGTCCGAAAGCACGCTGCGGTCGACATGACGCACGATCCCCTCGACCCGCACGCCGCCACCGTTCAGGCCGCGGGCCTGTGCGGCAAGTTCGACCGAGCGGCGACCATAGCCGTCGGTCATCACATTGGCGAGGTTGGCCGAGACGGTCTCGGCCATGCGCGAGGCCGCGGTCAGGCCGCTGAGGGCGTTGGCGAGGGAATGTGACAGACTCATCGACAGAACCTATCGCTTGATGTTGGCGGTTTCCTGAAGCATTTCGTCCACCGTCTGGATCACCTTGGCGTTCGAGGAATAGGCCCGCTGGGTGGTGATGAGGCTGGTCAGTTCGGCGGCGATATCGGTGGTCGATTCTTCGCGCGCATAGGGAATGACGGGGCCAGTCGGGCCGTCGCCTGCGTCCCAGAGATAGAAATTGCCGCTGGAGCGGGTGACGGCATAGGTCTGGCCGTCCATCGCCTGAAGACCGTTCGGGTTGGGAACGTCGACGAGCGGCACCTGATAGAGCGTGCGCAACTGGCCGGTGTCGAACACGGCATGGACAAAGCCGTTCTCGTCAACCTCGATCCCGGTCATGGTGCCGGCGACGGAGCCGTTGCGGCTGATCTCGACCGGCGAAAAGATGTCGGAGAGCTGGGTCATTCCGCCAACCTCGCCCAGGCGGCCGATGTGCACGGAAATGGGCCCGCCCGCGACATCCACCGAAATCGCGCCGGTCGCGGGATCATGGGCATCGCCGCTGACTGCGGTGACGGACAGCAGGGTGCCGCCCGCGCTGCGGTCGTCGTCGAAGGTGAGGACATATTCGCCGATGACGGCCCCCCCCTGCGCATCGTCGGTCAGGACCATGGTCCATTCGTTCGAGGCACCGGCCCCCGGAACCGTTGGCGTGAAGGCCACGCCGATTGTCCTGGGTACGCCGAGATTGTCGAAATACTCGACCGACATCTCGAAGGGATCGCCGTTCGCCCCGGCGATTGTCGCTGTCGAGGGCAGATTGACGACAAGGTCGATCGCGGTGGTCGGCTGGCCCGTCACCTGGTTGAAGTTGACGCGCACCGGTTGAAGCGAGGTGCTGTTGTCGCGCGGATGCGTCGAGATCGAGCCGTCCGGATTGGCCGGCCAGCCCATGAGGACATGGCCCCCCGGGGTCTTGAGATAGCCGCGTTCGTCGACACGGAACGATCCGGTGGGCGTGAGCAGCATCGGCGGCGATCCGGTACCACGCAGCGAGGACAGGGGCGTGACCGGCAGCATCCCGCGGTCACGCACCGCCAGATCGGTGGGATTCGCGGTGGTGATGAGCGATCCGCGATCATTGACGAGGCGGAGATTGGAGGTGCGCACCCCTCCCGCCGTGTAGGTGCCCCGGTTCGACCCGGTCACCATGGCGTGAAAATCCGTAACGACCCGCTTGTATCCGTAGGTCGAGGAATTGGCGATGTTGTCGGAGATCGTGGCAAGCCGCGATGCGTTCGCTGCCAGTCCGGCGACACCGGCATTCAGGGAGGAGGAGATCGTCATCGGGTTCCTTTCCGGGTCATCGGGGAATCGCCAGACAGCAGTAGCGCGCGCGCTCTTAAGGACTGACTAACGTCGCCGGCCGTTGCGCAGCAGCGTGATCTCGAATCGGTCATTGCGCTCGGCCATGGCGTCGGCGGTCGCGGGATTGCGGTCGCCGTGACCGGTGACCCGGCGCAGGCGCATCGGATCGGCGCCGCCGTCCTCCATCAGGGCGCGCACGGTATCGGCGCGGTCCATCGACAGGTGCCAGACCGGATTTCCGGCAAGGACAACGGGTTGCGAAGGCACATAGGCGGCAATCGCATAGGGGTTCATCACCATGCGGCTGAGTCCGGCGATCGCGGCCACGACCTCGCGCGTGGGGGGGAGGGCCTCGGCGGTGCCGGTGGCAAAGAGGGGCGCGCCGGGCAGGGCGAATACCTCGACGACAAGGCCCTCGTCGGTGACGCGGGTCACCACATGACGCAGCGTCTGGTCGGAGATCAGGCTTTCGCCCCCGCGGCCCAGAAGGGCATCCTCGATCTCTTCGAGAGCGACGGTTTCGGCGGCGGCAAGGGCGGCGGTTCCGTCGGAATCGCTGCCGACGAGGGAGTCGGCCTGCCCGGTGATCCCATCGGCAAGAAACTGGCCGACTTCGGTCATGGCCTCGCGCGAGGTCGGGTTGTTGCCGCCAAAGGCACCGTCCGATCCGCCCGAGGATCGGGCGATGGGCAGCGAGGGCGCGAAATAGTCGGCAATTCCCTTGCGCTGTTCCTCGGTCGTTGCACCCAGCAGCCACATCAGCATGAAGAAGGCCATCATCGCCGTGACGAAATCGGCATAGGCGACCTTCCACGCGCCGCCGTGGTGGCCCCCTTCGATCACGTTCTTCTTGCGCTTGATGATGACCGGCGCATTCTTGGCCGTTCCCATCGCTCACACCCTTTCCTTCACCCGGTTCCGGATTAGGTTCAAAGGCGTGAAGGCCGGCTTAACGATTCAATTCGCCCTCAAAGGCCACGAAGCCGCCATATTTCGTCCGGGCCGCAGAATTCCACCAGGTCGTGGCCGGTGGCGCGCATGATCCGGGCAATTCCGGGGCCGCCGGCATTGTTCTCGATCGCCCAGAAGGCCACCCGGTGCCGGTCGAAGGGAAAGGCGGCCAGCGCCGCCTCTTCGCCGCCCTCGATGTCGAGCGAGACGAAATCCGGATGCGGGATCCCGGCCTCGTCCAGGATCGCGGCCAGCGGCCGGACGGGCACATTGCGCAGGGATTCGCGGTGGCGCGGATCGGCCCGCACCCGCGCGAGCAGGGCGGGGTCGTAGCTGTCGGCCAGCCCGCTCATCTGGGTGTAACCCTCCGAGATTTCGAGAAAACCGGCCTCGCCTTCGGTCGCACCCACGGCAACACCCAGACAGGGGCAGCGGCGCCGGTTGCGCGCCTTCGCAAGCTGGGCCGCGACCGGTTCCACCAGAACCCCGGTCCAGCCGCGCCATTGTTCGAAGAAAAGCGTGTTCGAGCCGGTCACACCGTCATAGCCGCCGATGTCGACGAAGGTTCCCCCGCGCTTCTGCCCGAGCAGCCGGTCGACCACGGCATCCTGTCCCGCCTGGCTGGCATAGGGATAGGCCGGGTCGAGCATCGAGGAAACCTCGTGAATGCGGCGGTTGATCTCGCCTCGGGCACGGGTGCGCTCGCCGGCAAGGCGGGCCCGGTCGTCACGCAGGATCTGCCGCAATTCGGCGCGGATCGCGCTCAGGCGGTCAGGCACCGCTGCCCCCGTCGCGGTAATCGGCATAGGATTTCTCCTCGGTGATGGCAGAACCGAGATGCAGGTTGATCGCCTTCTTCACCGCCGCGCGTTCGTCGTTCACCCGATAGACCGAACGGGCCAGACCGATGAAACGCGGCCCGAAATCGCCCTGCCGCTCGCAATCGCGGATGTCGTCCTCGATCACCCAGAGGCGCGCGTTGATGTCATGCAACTCCTGCCAGAGCGACTCGAGGCGCGCGGAGGCCGGCAGATGGGTCCGTGCCACGGCCATGAGAACCGCCTCCTCGTGCCGCACATTGGCAAGTTTCGCCGGATCGCCGATGCGTTCGCCCTTGAGCCGCAGGATGGTGAGCTTGTCGATCAGTTCACCCGGAGAGACGGGAACCGCGATATCCGTCATCGCCCTGCCTTTCGACTTGTGGCCACAAGGGCCGAGAGATCCGCATGCACGCGGGCCAGGACCCCGTCCCAGTAGCGCGGCCGGTCCTGCCGGATCAGGCGCATCGACGGATACCAGGGGGTTTCGTCGCGTGCGACCTGCCAGAGCCAGAACGCATCCCAATGCAGCAGCGTCCAGACCGGCCGGCCAAGTGATCCGGCAACATGGGCGGTGGCGGTGCAGGAGGTGATGATCAGGTCCATCTCCTCCATCATCGCGGCGGTATCGGCCAGGTCGCGGTCATCGGACGCGGTATCGACGATGAAGGCCGAGGTGCCATCCGCCTGATAAGCAGCCAGGCCCGGCCCCTTGTAATGCGAGAACAGTTGCACCCCCGGCACATCCAGCAGCCGGTGATAGAGCCGGTGGCTGAACGAGCGGAAGGCATTGCCGCGATAGGTGACGGACCCGCCCCAGACCACGCCCACCCGGAAACGGCCGTCAAAGGGGGCGGCGATGGCGCGTGCGCGGGTCCGGCTGTCCTCGGGGATGGTCAGGCGCGTCGGGGGCGGGACCGTGTCGCTGGCGGCGAAATGCAGCGTGGGCAGGTCCATCAGATCGGTCCAGGTGTCCCAGGCGCCGGCTTCGTGCGGGTCGGTCCCGATCCAGTCGGCCCCCTCGACCCCGGACATGAGGCGCAAGAGCGGCTTCTCGCACAAGAGCATGACCCGCGCCGGATTGAACCGCCGCAGGGCCGGCAGGAAGCGGGCGAAGGTCACCGCATCGCCAAGGCCCTGTTCCGGCAGGACAAGGATGGTGCGGCCGTCAAGCGGGCCTCCGTCCCATTTCGGCGTGCCGATCCGTCGCGGCGTCAGTTCCCCGGTCAGCCAGCGCGCCGCGTAGTTGCGGAACCCCTCGGCATAATGCCCCGAGGCAAGCTGCGTCAGCGCAAGCTGGATCCGGGTCTCGTGATGGTCGGGATGGTCGCTCAGCGCCGCGGTGAGGACACGGATCCCCTCGTCGAGCCGCAGGAGTGAGCGCAGGCTCTTGCCCTCCATCGCGCGATGGCCCGGATCGCCCGGATCAAGCGCGATCACCCGCCGCCGCAGCGCGAGCGAGCGTTCGTGCCAGCCCAGGTCGTTGAGGATATTGGCAAGATTGTTCAGGATGTTGCGGTTGGCGGGATCAAGGGCATGGGCCTTTTCCTGCGCCACAAGGGCGAGGTCGTGCTCTCCCTCGCTGCGCAACAGGGCGCCGAGGTTGGTCCAGACCTGCGCATCGTCCGGGTTGCGTGCCAGACAACGGGCATAGAGGGCACGGGCCTCGTCCCGGTGGCCGGCGCGGTGCAGTGCCGCCGCGCGGTCACGCATCCGGGCAGGCGGTTCGTCGCTGATGCGGGCGCCCGCCGCGACCGGCCCGGTTTGCCCGAGGGTGACCTGATTGCGCATCCGCCTCTCCGTCCTTTCGGACAGTCTGTCCGGTCAGGGCGGAAAATCAACGGCATTCCCGCGGCCTGATCGGGGCAGGTTGCCGCCGGCCCGTCCGCGGGCCGGCGGAAGCGGGATCAGACGCTCAGGTCGACCGAATGCGCCCGGTCCGACAGCACCGCAAGATCGAGCACCTGTTGCAGCGCCGCGCCGCGGGCAAAGTCGGGCCGCACCTGCGCACCCGCCCGCACCGCGGCGACGAAACGGGCATAGTTCAACTCGACCGCGGGGGCCGGCAGATCCTTCCAGGTGGCGGTCATCATGTCCGCGCCCAGACTGCCGCGCAGGATCGAGACGTTGTTCTCCCACTTCACCTCGAGCCCGCCCTTCGTGCCGAAGATGCGCAGCGACAGGTCGTTGAAATGCCCCGAGGCAAAGCGGGTGGCATGGACCACGCCCACGGCGCCATTCGCCAGCCGGACATGCATCACCGCGCTGTCGTTGGCATCGAGGACATAATCCCCGATCCGCCCGCCCGGCGCCTTGTCAAAGGTGCACAGGCGGCAGGACACCCCCGCCACATCCGCTCCGGCGACATGGGTGGCATAGTCGAGGATATGTACCCCCACATCGCCCAGCACCCCCATCGACCCATGCGCGGTGGACAGCCGCCACAGCCACTGGTCCTCCTTGTCCCAATGGCCCCAGGCGGGTTGGGTCAGCCAGCTTTGCAGGTAGGAGGCTTCGAAATGGCGCACGTCACCGATGGCACCTTCGGCCACGAGGCGCGCGGCCTCGTTCATGGCCGCGACGTTGCGATAGGTGAGGTTCACCATGTTCACCACGCCGGCCCTGGCGGCCGCCGCCGCCATCGCGGCCGCGTCGGCATGGTTCGCGGCCAGCGGCTTTTCGCACAGGACATGCTTGCCCGCAGCCAGGAAGGGCAGCGTGGTGGCGTGATGCGCGGCATCGGGCGTAACGTTCGAGACGGCATCGAACCCGCCCCAGGCGATCGCTTCGGCCACCGAGGCAAAGCCCTGCGCGATGCCATGCGCCTTGCAGAAGGCGGACAGGCGTTCGGCGTTGGTATCGACCCCGGCCACCACGGTCACACCGGGGAGGGCCTGGTAGGCCTCGACATGGGATTTCGCCATGCCGCCGGTGCCGACGACAAGGATGCGCACGGGTTTCACCGGAACCCCTCCTCGCCCGCGACATGAAGCGAACCGCCCCGCGCCGTGATCGGCTCGAGCGCGGATTCGACCGGACGGTTCGGCGCCGCGTTCGGATCGGCGATGCGCGCCGCCGGGTTATGGGCCCATTTCACCGAATTTCGCAGCACGAGCTGCACGTTCGCGTCGTGATAGGTGGGGTAGGTTTCATGCCCCGGGCGGAAATAGAAGATGTTGCCCGCGCCGCGCCGGTAGGTCAGGCCGGAACGGAACACCTCGCCCCCCTGGAACCACGAGACGAACACGGTCTCGAGCGGGTCCGGCACACCGAAGGGGTCGCCATACATTTCCTCGTTCTCGAGTTCGAAATGATCGGGCAGGCCGGCGGCGATCGGATGGTTGCGCGACGTGAGCCAGAGCCGCTCCCTCTCGCCGGCCTCGCGCCAGGAAAGGTTGCAGGGCGCGCCCATCAGCTTCTTGAAGATCTTGGAGAAATGCCCCGAATGCAGCACGATGAGGCCCATGCCCCCCCAGACGGCATCGGCCACGCGGTCCACCACATCGTCGCGCACATCGCCATGCGCGGCATGGCCCCACCAGATCAGCACATCGGTCTGCGCAAGGCGGGCGGCGGGCAGGCCGTGCTCTGCCTCCTGAAGGGTGGCGGTGGTGGCGGAAATCGCCGGATCGGCATTGAGCGCGTCGGCAATGCACTGATGCATCCCCCGCGGATAGAGTTCGGCGACTGTCCGGTTCTTGTGCTCGTGGACGTTTTCGCCCCAGACAACGGTGCGGATGGCCATGTGAACCTCCTTGTCACGAATCGCCGGGACAATGCGCCGGACGGGGCGCGGGTTCAATGACGAATGTTTGCGCTAACGGGATTCCGGGCGTGGATCAGCCGACCATGCCCACAACCGCATCCAGGATCAGCTTCACCCCGACCGCGGCGACCAGGGCATAGGTGACGGGATAAAAGACCGCGGCACTCATGCGGCGGATGATCCAGGCGCCGATGAAGGTGAACACCACCGCCACCGGCATCAGGGCGGCCGAGGCCACGAGATTGGTCACCGCAAGCTGGCCCAGCAGGAAATAGGGCACGATCTTGAGAAAGTTCGTCACCGCGAAGAACAGCACGTTGGTGCCGGTATAGGTCTTTGGATCAAGGCCCAGCGGGATCGCATAGACCTGATAGATCGGCCCGCCCGCGTGCGAGATGAACGAGGTATAGCCCGTCACCGTGGCCCAGAAGGTTGCCTTGGCGGGATTGTGGGGGCGTTTCTCGGCCCGCCGTTCGCGGCTTTGCAAGAGCCAGTTGAGGAAGAACACGATGGCGATCACGCCGACGATGAGGCGCACCGCGTCGTCCGACACATAGCGCGCCGTCGCCCAGCCCAGCGCGGTTCCCGCGACCGCCCCGGGCAGCATCAGGCGGATAGTGCGGATGTCCCACGACTTCCACCAGGTCCACAGCCCGACCGCGTCCGAGATCAGCAGGATCGGCAGCGTGATCCCGGCCGCCTGAACCGGCGAGATCGCCAGTGCCATCACCGGCACGGCCAGCATGCCCACCCCGGTCAGCCCGCCCTTGGCAACACCGATGATCGCGGCCGACAGGATGCCGGCCGCCACCACCCAGGGATCGCTGAACGTCCAGGCGTCCATTCAGTCGGCAATCACGTCCTGACGCTGGCTGCCAAGGCCCTCGATCCCGAGTTCGACGACCTCGCCCGCGCGCAGATAGCGCGGCGGTTTCATCCCGAGGCCCACGCCGGGAGGCGTCCCGGTCGAGATCACGTCGCCCGGATGCAGCGTCATGAACTGCGACAGGTAGGAGACGAGAAAGGCCACGCCATAGACCATGGTCCTGCTCGACCCGTCCTGCATGGTCTGGCCATCGACCTTGAGCCACATCTTGAGATCCTGCGGATCGGCCACCTCGTCACGGGTGACGAGCCAGGGGCCGATCTGACCGAAATTGTCGCAGGACTTGCCCTTGGTCCACTGGCCGGCACGCTCGGTCTGGAAGGCGCGTTCGGACACGTCGTTGGTCACGGCATAGCCCGCGACATGTGAGAGGGCATCGGCCTCGGTCACGTATTTCGCGGCCTTGCCGATGATGACGGCCAGTTCCACCTCCCAGTCGGTCTTTTCGGACCCGCGCGGAATGATGATCGGATCGTTCGGCCCGCAGATCGCGCTGGTGGCCTTCATGAAGACTACCGGCTCGGGCGGCACCTGCATGCCGGATTCGGCGGCGTGATCGGCATAGTTGAGGCCGATGCAGATGAACTTGCCGGTGCCGGCGACACAGGCGCCAAGGCGCGTGGCCGGATCGACCACCGGCAGCGCCGCGGTGTCGATGCCGCGCAGCATTGCCAGGCCCGCATCCGACAGGACGGCGCCGCCGATATCGGGGACAAGGCCGGTCAGGTCGCGGATGGTGCCGTCATCGGCAAGGAGACCGGGGCGTTCGGCCCCGCGGGGCCCATGGCGAAGCAGTTTCATCGGTGCAATCCCTTGATGCGGCAGGAGTCGCAGGACTGATACCCCCAATGCCCGGCGGCGGAAAGCCCGCTCGGTCCCCGGCTTTCGCGGCCTTGTGGCCCCGCCCGCCCCGGGTTAGCCCTTGGCAGACTCGAGGAGATGGCCATGACCCAGCCCGTGTTCGACGGACACAACGATTTTCTCCTGCGCCTTCTTGGCCGTCCGCCCGGAGACCGCCGCATCTGGCGTGAAGGCGACGGCACCGGCCAGCTTGACCTGCCGCGCGTCAGGGCGGGGGGCCTTGCCGGCGGGCTGTTCGCGATCTTCGTCCCCTCGCCCATGGGCGAGAGCCTTGCCGATCAGGAGGCGCTGTTCGACAATCCGCCCTACGAACTGCCGCTGCCCGCGCCGCTGGCGCTTGGTCCGGCGCAGAACGCGGCACTGGCGATGGCGGGGCATCTGCTTGGCCTTGCGCGCGAGGAACCGGGGTTCGCATTGTGCCTAGACGCGGCCGGGATCGAGGCGGCGATGGCGCGGGGCGACTTCGCCGCGGTCATGCACATGGAGGGCGCCGAGGCGATCGACGAGGGCCTTGATGCGCTGCACCTGTTCCATGCGATGGGCCTGCGCTCGCTCGGGCCGGTCTGGAGCAGGCCGACCGCCTTTGGCCATGGCGTGCCCTTTGCCTTTCCGTCCAGCCCGGACACCGGGCCCGGGCTGACCGATGCGGGGCGGAGGCTGGTGCGGGAATGCAACCGGCTCAGGATCATGATCGACCTCAGCCACCTGAACGAAAAGGGCTTTGACGACGTGGCGGCACTTTCGGACGCGCCACTGGTCGCCACGCACTCCAATGCCCATGCGGTCACAAGATCAAGCCGCAACCTCACCGACCGGCAGCTTGACGCGATCCGGGCCTCGGGGGGGATGGTCGGGCTGAATTTCGCCACCGCCTTCCTGCGGCCGGACGGGCGCAAGAACCCGAATGTGGACTGGGGCACGATGATGCGCCACCTCGACCACCTGCTCGGGCGGCTGGGCGAGGGGGGCGTGGGCCTCGGTTCCGATTTCGACGGGGCGACCACGCCCGATGTGCTGCGCGATGTGGCCTGCCTGCCCGCCCTCGTGCAGGCGATGCGCGACCACGGCTATGACCAGCCGCTGATCGACCGGATCACGCATCGCAACTGGATCGACCTGCTGCGCCGGACCCTGGGCGCATGATCCGCGGGGCCGAAAACGCCGGGGCCGAGATCGGCCGGGCGGCCGCGGGGACCGATCCGGCGGCGTTCGACGCATTGGCCCATGCCATCGCGGGGGCGGGGCGCATCGTGCTGCACGGCGCCGGGCGCGAGGGGTTGATGATGCGCGCGCTGGCGATGCGGCTTTTTCATCTGGGCCGCGATGCCCATGTCTGGGGCGACATGGCCATGCCGCCGGTCCGGCCGGGCGACCTGGTTCTGCTGAGCGCAGGCCCCGGCGACCTGCCCACGGTCGAGACCCTGGCCCGCATCGCGCACAAGGCCGGCGCCGGCACCGCCTGCGTCACCGCGCAGCCCGAAGGGCCGACCCCGCGCGCCTGCGATCTGGTGCTGACCATCCCCGCCCAGACCATGGCCGACGATCGCGGCCCGGCGGCCTCCGTCCTGCCGATGGGATCGGTGTTCGAGGGGGCGATGTTCCTCGTCTTCGAGATGCTGGTCCTGCGCCTTGCCGGAATTCTGCATGAGACGCCCGACAGCATCCGCGCGCGGCATGCCAATCTCGAGTGACCGCCCCGGATCCGGAAAAGGGCCGCCGGGATCACCCGGCGGCCCCGTTCGTGGCGCGGACGGGCACCTTATTCCTCAGGCTGGATCGAGACCAGATAGGCCCAGATGTCACGCGCCTGCTGTTCGTCGCGCACCTGGAAGGCCATCTTGGCGCGGGCGCGATTGTTGCCGGTCACTTCGCGCAGCCAGCCGGTCGGGTTCATGACGTAGCCGACGAAATTGTCCTCGTCCCAGACCGCGCCCGTCTCGCCCCAGGCGACGATCGAATCGCCAAAGCTGAAGCCTTCGACATCGCCGGGCTTCTCGCCGACGATGGCATAGAGGTTCGGGCCGGTATTGGCATTGCGGCCGGCAATCGTGTTGCCGTCATGGTCCTGGATGACGTGGCAGGTCACGCACTGGCGGCCGAACTGGGCCTCACCGGCCGCGGCATCGCCGTCAGCCAGAACGGGGGCCGCCAGCAGAACGAGCGCGGCACCGGCAATCAGGGCTTTCATTCTCTACTTCTCCTTGTTCGCGGATGGCGGACCGGCCGCCGAATGTCCCCGGTGCCGCAACGCTAGCCAATCTCAACGCCCTGTCCAAGCACGTTTCGTCGGACAGGCCAAGTCGTGCCGTGCGTTCCACATTGCGCCCGGGGGGCGGCACACTGCCGCAGGCCGGGTCATTCGGCGGCAACCGGCGGCGCGGCGCCACCTGCGACCCGGTCGCGCAGGCTGGCGATTTCGGCCCCGTGGCCGTCGATCCGCGCGGCCAGTTCGGCCACGGTCGGATCGGGCGGCGCCTCGTCGCGCGGGCCGATCAGGCGGCCGATGCTGCCGCCCAGCAGTCGCGAGAGATCGTCCATGATGAGGAAGAACGACGGCACCACGACAAGGCTGAGCACGGTCGAAACGACGATGCCCCCGATGACCGCGATGGCCATGGGCGCGCGGAATTCGCCCCCCTCGCCGACGCCAAGCGCACTCGGCAGCATCCCCGCCGACATGGCAATCGAGGTCATGACGATGGGTCGGGCCCGCTTGCGCCCCGCCTCGACCATGGCGGTAAAGCGGTCAAGGCCGTGCCGGCGCATCTCGATCGCGAAATCGACCAGCAGGATCGCGTTCTTGGTCACGATCCCCATGAGCATGAGAATCCCGATCAGCACCGGCATCGACAGGGGATTGCCGCTCAGGATCAGGCCCGCCGCCACCCCGCCGATGGCCAGCGGCAGCGACAGCAGGATGGTCAGCGGCTGCATCACCGACTTGAACAGCAGGATCAGCACCGCCAGAACAAGCATCAGGCCAAAGATCATCGCATTGCCAAAGCTTTGCTGCATCTCGGCCCGGACCTCGGCATCGCCGGCCTCGGCCAGGCGGACGCCCGGCGGCAGGTCCACCCCCTGCGCGATCTCGAGAAAGCGCGCGGTCGCGGTGCCCAGGGCCACACCCGGCGGCAGCGTCGCGCCGATGGTCGCCTGCCGTTCGCGGTTGTGGCGTTCGATCGTGGCCGGACCTTCGGACAGGAACAGATCGGCCACCGCATCAAGGGGAACCGTCGCCCCCGTGCCGGTCGGCACCCGCAGCGCGCCCAGCCGGGCGATATCCCCGCGCACCTCGTCGGCCAGTTGCACCCGCACCGGGATCAGCCGGTCGTCGATCGAGACCTTGGCCAGCGCCGCATCGAAATCGCCGATCGTGGCCACGCGCAGCGTCTGGGCCATGGCGCTGGTGGTGACGCCAAGGCGCGCGGCCTCGTCGCGGCGGGGAACGATCTGGATTTCCGGCCGGGGCAATGCCCCCTCCGAGGACACATCGGCCAGAAGGGGATCCCCCCTGAGGGCCGACTCAAGCCGTGCGACCGCCTCGTTCAGCGAGGCGGCGTCAGAGGACAGCACCGAATAGGTGATGTCCCGCATTCCCCGGTCATTGAGCTTGAACGCCCGGATATCCGGCACGGCGGCGAGGCGGCGCATGATCTCGGCCTCGATCTCGCGCTGCGGGGTCTGGCGTCCCTCGCGCGGGGGTTCGGGGACAAGGGTGCCGATGCCGGGGATACGGTGCACCATGTCCCACAGCCGGTTGACCAGCCCGTGGTCAAGCGGATCGAGCAGCACCGTCACCGTGGCCAGCCGCAGCGCCAGATCGCCGGTGGGGGTCGTCCCCCCGAGGACAAGGACATCGCGCACGCCCTCGACCCCGGCGATGACCTCGCGCATCTGTTCGGTGGTGCGGTCGGTATCCGCCAGAAGCGACCCCGGCGGCAGTTCGACCGAAATGGCAAAGCGGCTCACGTCCTCGGGCGGGAGGAAGGATCCGGGCACCTGCAACAGGAAATGCAGCGACACCGCCAGGATCCCGGCCGCCGCCAGCAGCGTCAGGTAGCGCATCCGCATCGTCGCCCCCACCACGGCGACATAGGCACGCATCAAGGGCCCGGTTCCGGTCCCTTCGGCATGGGCATCGCGCGCGCGCATCAGATAGGCCGCCATCATCGGCGTGATGAGCCGCGCCACCAGCAGCGAGAACAGCACCGACACGCCCACGGTCAGGCCGAACTGGGTGAAATACTGCCCCGGAATCCCCCCGAGGAACGACACCGGCACAAAGACGGCGGCGATGGTGAAACTGGTGGCGATGACGGCAAGGCCGATCTCGTCCGCCGCCTCGATGGCGGCGCGGTAGGGCGATTTGCCCATGTGGATGTGGCGCGAGATGTTCTCGACCTCGACGATGGCATCGTCGACCAGAATCCCGGTGGCGAGGGTGATCGCCATGAAACTCACGATATTGAGCGAGAAGCCCAGCAGATCCATCACCCAGAAGGTCGGAACCGCCGACAAGGGCAGCGCCACGGCGGCGATCAGCGTCGCGCGCCAGTTGCGCAGGAAGGCCAGCACCACCAGCACCGCAAGGATCGCGCCCTCGATCAGCGTCTTGATCGCCGCGTCGTAGTTTCCGTAGGTATAGCCCACGGTATCGTCCACCTTGACGATCTGCACATCGGGATGGGCGGCGCGCAGCAGGTCGAGTGCCGCGGTCACCTCCTCGGCGGCGCTGACTTCGGACGCACCCTTGGCGCGAAACACCGCAAAAGTGACGACCGGCTCTCCGTTCAGGCGGGAAAACGAACGCAGATCCTCGTAGCTGTCGATCACGTCGCCCAGTTCACCCAGACGCACGAACCGCCCCGAGGGCAGGGAAATGGTGGTCTCGGCAAGCTGGCCCGCGGTCGCCGCGTCGCCCAGCGCCCGGATCGCCTGTTCGGTGCCGCCCACTTCGGCCCGGCCGGCCCCGATATCGGCATTGGTGGCGCGCAATTGCTGGCTGACTGCCGCGGCGGTGATGCCGAAACTGCCCAGCCGCACCGGATCGAGTTCGACCCGGATCTCGCGGTCGGCGCCGCCATAGCGGGTCACGCGCCCGATCCCTTCGCCCTGAAGTTCCCGGGCGATCGTATCGTCCACGAACCACGACAGTTCCTCGATCGTCATTCCCGGCGACGAGACGGCAAAGGTCATGATCGCCTGGCCCTCGATGTCGATGCGGGTGACGCTCGGGGCATCCGCTTCGGCCGGAAGATCGCCGGTGATGCGATCAACGGCGTCCTTCACATCCTGCACCGCCTTGTCGGTGGGCACCGCCATGTCGAATTCGACAACGGTGGTGGACACGCCCTCGGCGACGGTCGAGGTGACGTTCTTCACCCCGGCGATGCCGGTCACGGCATCCTCGATCTCCTTGGTCACCTGCGACTCGAGTTCGGCAGGCGCCGCCCCCGCCTGCGTGACCGTGACCGCGACCAGCGGGACGTCGATGTTGGGAAACCGCGTGATCGGCAACGAGGTGAACGAAGTCCACCCCAGCACCATGAGCATGACAAACAGCAGGATCGGCGCGACCGGGTTGCGGATCGACCAGGCGGAAAAGTTGATCATGTCGGATCCTCAGTCGGCCAGCGGCACGGGGGTGATGCGGTCACCCGGCCGCACGAAGGCACCGGCGCGCGCAACGACGGTATCGCCTTCGGCCAGGCCCGAGAGGATTTCGATCCGCGCGCCGTCGCGGATCCCGGTCTCGACCGGAACCTCCTCGACCACGCCCCCGGCATCGACCCGCAGCACCCGCGCCCCGCTGCGGTCCGATTGCACCGCCGTCACCGGAAGCACCGGGCCGCGGCGCATCGCCAGCAGGATCTCCGCCTCGGCGAACAGGCCCGAGCGCACGCGCGACGGATCGTCGATGGCGATGCGCACCCGGCCCAGCCGCGTGAGCGGATCGACCGACGGATCGACCAGCCGCACCCGGCCCGACAGGCTCTGGCCCAAGCCGACAGGACGGATCGCCGCCTCATGCCCGGCGACAACGCGCAGGACATCGCGTTCGGCCAGATCGGCCTGAAGTTCAAGCGCGCCATCGCGGATGATGACGAACATCGGCCGTCCGGCGGCGCTGGCAATGGCGCCAAGCTGTGCATTGCGCGCCGACACGATCCCCGACACGGGGGCCGTGATCCGGGTCCGCTCGATCCGCAACATCACATCTTCGACCTGAAGGCGGGTCACCTCGGCCTGGGCGGCGGCGGCGGCAACGGCCTGTTCGGTCGCGCTGACCCGCGCCAGCGCCGATGCCGCCGCCGCCCGCGCCTGATCGAGCGCCGCCTGCGAAGCCGTCCCCTCGCGGTGGAGCGCCTCGGTCCGGTCGCGCACCCGCACCGCCTCGTCGGCGCTGGCGCGGGCATCGGTCAGTTGCGCCTCGGCCTGGGCGGCGGCGGCGAGGGCGGTCAGGTTCTGCGCCTCGATCTGGCTGCGCTGGAGGACCAGCGTCTCGTCCGACAGTTCGGCCAGCACCTGTCCGGCCGCAACCACGTCCCCGGCATCGACCAGCAGGCTCTCGATCCGCTGGCCCTCGATCTGCGGTGCCACCGCGACCTCCTCGACCGGCGCGATGAGGCCCGAGGCGAAGACCCGTTCGCTGACCTCGGCCAGGACGACCGGAACGACGGTGATCGCCGGAGCGGCCGGCACCGGGGCCGGCGTGGCCCCGTCTGCGGCAGGCAGGGCCGCAGGCATCAGCACGGCAAGGATCAGGGCAGCGGCGGCAATGCCACGAACGGGACGCATGAATTCACCTTGCAGAATGGACATCATCAAGAACCTGCCCCGCCGCCCGCAACACGAGATCGAGCAGGCGGCGGGAAAGATCGTGATCAGGGTCGCGCGGCGCGGTCCCCCAGGTCAGCAGCGCGCCGCGCGACAGCAGAAAGATCATCGCCGCATGGGCGCGGAATTCGTCGCCGCCGTGATCCCCGGGCCGCGCGGCCATGCGGTGGAACACGGACAGCAGATGGTCGGTCACGGTGCGCTCCATGCGCGCCAGAGCCTCGGCGATGGCAGGGCGACGCCCGGCGGCGGCCTGCATCTCGGCCCAGAGTGCGGCTTCGGCCGGTTCGCATTCGCGCGCGACAAGATAATCTCCCAGCACACCAAGGAGCGTATCGCGCTGGCAGCCCCCCTGGGCAAGTGCGGCGAATCGGGCCTCGATCTCGGCCAGTTCGCGTTCGACCAGCGCGACGATGATCGCATCCTTCGAGGGGAAATACCGGTAGAAATTCGACGCCGACATCCCCGCCGCCCGGGCAAGATCCTGCATCGAGGCCCCTTCGAACCCCTTTTGTGCAAAGGCGGTCCGGCAGCGATCAAGGATTTCGTCCGCCCGCGGCAGAGGGCGGATCTGCCCGGCTCCGAGAGTGTCGCCATCATGCGGCATCGGCTGTTCCTGCCTGAGAATGAATGTTCATTCACATAGACCTTGCCGCCGCCGTGTCAATCCCGCCCGGACTTGTCGGATCAGGCAATGCGCGCGCTGGTCGCGCGCGCGCATTGCCGTGCTCTCGGGATTGCTGGCGCAATCCCTCGGGCGGGCACTGGCGGTGCTGGGGATGTCCGGTATCGACCCGTCCTGCGGGCCACTTCAGGACGACGTGCGGGATCCGCAACCGATGCCCCGGGCATCAGGCGAACTGCGCGACCGGGCCCTCGGGCAAAGAGGAAGGGGCAGCGGGTATCTGCCCCTTCTTCGGGTGGTCAGAGCGAGCGCTCGACCGTTTCACGCTCGAAGATCTCGATGACATCGTCCTGGCGGATGTCCTCGTAGTTCTCGAAGGCCATGCCGCATTCCTGGCCGGAATGGACTTCGGGCACTTCGTCCTTGAAGCGCTTGAGGGTCTTGAGCGTGCCCTCGTGGATCACCACGTTGTCGCGCAGGAGCCGGACACCGGCCGAGCGGCGTGCGACGCCCTCGGTGACGAGGCAGCCCGCGACCTTGCCCACGCTCGAGACCTTGAACACCTCGAGGACACGGGCATAGCCGATGAACCTTTCGCGCACTTCGTCCTTGAGCAGGCCCGAGGCCGCCGCCTTGATGTCATCCACAAGGTCGTAGATGATCGAATAGTAGCGGATCTCCACGCCCTTCTGGTTCGCGGCGGCGCGTGCCGGCGCATTCGCCCGCACGTTGAAGCCGATCACCGATGCGTTGCTGGCCTCGGCAAGGGTGATGTCGCTTTCGGTGATTGCACCGACCCCGGAGAGGAGCACGCGCACGCGCACCTCGTCGTTGCCGATCTTTTCCAGCGCCTGGGCGATCGCCTCGGCCGAACCCTGCACATCGGCCTTCACCACCACCGGCAGTTCGGCCACAGCCTTGTCGGCCTTGGCGCGAGCCATGAGTTGTTCCAGCGTGGTCGCGGAACCGGCTGCCGCACGCTTCTCGCGCGAGAGATTCTCGCGGTAGCTGGCGATCTGGCGGGCCTGGGCCTCGGTCTCGACGACGTTGAGCACGTCGCCCGCTTCGGGCGTGCCGTTGAGGCCAAGAACCTCGACCGGGACCGAGGGACCGGCTTCGTCCACGGTCTCGCCCCGGTCGTTCACCAGCGCGCGGACCTTGCCCCACTTTTCGCCGACGACAAAGATGTCGCCCTTCCGCAGCGTGCCGTTCTGGACCAGAACGGTCGCCACCGGGCCGCGGCCCACGTCGAGCTGGGCCTCGATCACGGCGCCCATGGCGGCGCGGTCCGGGTTGGCCTTGAGTTCGAGGATTTCGGCCTGAAGCGCGATCGCCTCGAGGAGTTCGTCGATCCCCTTGCCGGTCTTGGCCGAGAGTTCGACATCCTGCACATCGCCCGACATCGCCTCGACCACTACCTCGTGCTGGAGCAGGTCGGTGCGCACCTTCTGGGGATTGGCTTCGTATTTGTCGATCTTGTTGATCGCCACGATCATCGGCACGCCGGCGGCCTTGGCGTGGTGGATCGCCTCGACGGTCTGCGGCATGACGGCATCATCGGCGGCCACCACCAGCACCACGATATCCGTCACATGCGCGCCCCGCGCCCGCATCGACGTGAAGGCGGCGTGACCCGGGGTGTCGAGGAAGGTGAGCAGGGCGCCCGAATCAGTCTTGACCTGATAGGCGCCGATATGCTGGGTGATCCCGCCGGCCTCGCCCGTAGCGACCGAAGCATGACGGATCGCGTCCAGCAGGCTGGTCTTGCCGTGGTCGACGTGGCCCATGATGGTGACGATGGGCGGCCGCGATTGCAGATCGCCCTCGGCATCGGGCGCGGTCTGGATCACGTCCTCGACATCGGCATCCGACACCCGCACGGCGCGGTGGCCGAATTCCTCGATCACCAGTTCGGCGGTATCGGGATCAAGCGACTGGTTCTGCGTGGCCATGATGCCGTTGCGCATCAGGAACTTCACCACATCGGCCACCCGTTCGGCCATGCGGTTGGCAAGCTCTCCCACGGTGATCGCCTCGGGGAGTTGCACGTCACGGATGACCTTTTCGCGGTCGCCGTGGCCGCCCATCGCCTTCTGGCGGGCGCGTTCCTGCTTGCGGCGCATCGCCGCCATGGAACGCTGGCGTCCGCCCTCGCCCTCGAGATCGCCGGTGAGCGTGAGCTTGCCCGAACGGCGCGCGCCATCGTCGCGGCCAGGGCGGGCGGGCTTGTCGGTGCGGGTCGATTCGCGTTCGCGGTCGGTCTTGCGCGGCGAAGGGCCGGCGCTGCGCGAACCGCGATCCTCGACCGGGGGAACGGCGGCGACCGGCGCCGCGGCAGAGGCAGGCGCGCGGGCCTGACGCTGCGGCGCTGCGGCGCGGGCGGCCTCGCGGCGGGCGGCCTCTTCGGCCTCGGCCTTGGCGCGCTCTTCCTCTTCGGCCTTGCGGCGCAGCAACTCCTGATGTTCGCGCTCTTCGCGCTCCTTGGCCTCGATCTCGGCGCGGCGGCGCTCGCGCTCTTCGGCGCGGGCCTTTTCCTCGGCCTCGCGGCGGGCGGCCTCGTCGGCCTCGCGCGCCTTGGCGGCGGCAAGGGCACGCATCCGCCGCTCGAGTTCGGCCTCGGTGATGCCGGCAGGGCGGCGCGACGGATCGCCCGCGATCGGCGCGGCCCCCGCGGTCGCGGTGCCGGGTCGCGGAGGTGCGACGCTGCGCTTCTTCTTGACCTCGACCGCGACACTCTTGGTGCGGCCGTGGCTGAAGCTCTGCTTCACCGCCCCGGGCCGGGCCCCGGGCGGGCGGATGCCAAGCGGTTTCTTGCCGTCGTTGTCGGTCATCAGGTCTCTGTATCCTCTCCGGCAGTCCCCTGACCGCCGATCATCGTGCGCAGGCCGCGCAATTTTGCGGCCTCCTCTACTACACGATTGCTCAATGTGCCAGTCGCGAGCGCGCCGTGTATGACACTTTGGCGCCCGAAGGCCAGCCCCAATTCATCGGCCGTGAGGCAGTCGAAATAACGGGCGCCGGTGGGCGTCCAGAGTTTCGACTTGCCGCGCGCCGAACCGTCGCTGGCCTGGAGCAGGACGCGCACGTCACCCCCGGCCAACTTCTCCTTCACCTTCTCGAAACCGCACACCGCCAGACCCGCCTTGCGGGCCAGCGCGATCAGGTCGGTGACACGGCGGGCAAGCTGGCGCTCCACCTCGGCCGCCAGGCCATCGGGCACCTTCACCGGCTTGCGCGCCGAGCGGGCAAACTGTCCGCGTCCGGCCTTTTCAAGGGCCTCGCGTTCGGCGCTGACCCACATGCCGCGGCCGGGCAGGCGTTCGAGGATGTCGGGCACGACCGTATCGTCGGGATCAAGGACGAAACGGATCAGCCCGGATTTCGGCTGCACGTCGCCCGTGACGATGCAGCGCCGTTCCGGCCCGTCCGTTTCATCCCGCTTCCCGCCGCGTGTCATGTTCAGCGTCCTGTCCGTCCTGCCGGTGCGTTCGTCATTCCTCGGACTCGGCCTCAGGTTCCGCGTCCGCTTCCTCGTCCTCGACTTCGCCGGGATCGACCCAGCCCAGCGCGACGCGGGCGGTCATCACCATGTTCTGCGCCTCTTCGAGCGAGACATCGAATTTCTCGAGGATTCCCTCGTCCTTGACCCGCTCGCCGTTCACCGTGGTCCAGCCGCCGGCGATTTCCCAATCCGCGAGGGTCGCGAAATCCTCGAGCGTCTTCACGTCGTCCAGAGTCAGCGCCTCGACCATCTGCGGCGTGAGGCCGGGGAAGGAGATGAGGCTGTCCTCGGCGCCGCGAGCGCGGGCGCGATCGAGGGCGGCCTTGTTCTCGGCCTCGATATGGTCGCGGGCGCGGGCCTGGAGTTCCTCGGCGGTCGATTCGTCCACGCCCTCGATCGAGGTCAGTTCGTCGAGATCGACATAGGCGACTTCCTCGAGGTTGGTGAACCCTTCGGCCACCAGAAGCTGGGCAAAGAATTCGTCGAGGTCGAGCGATTCCATGAAGAGTTTGGTGCGCTCCTCGAATTCGGCCTGACGACGCTTGCTCTCTTCCTCCTCGGTCATGATGTCGATGTCGAGACCGGTCAGCTGGCTTGCCAGCCGCACGTTCTGCCCGCGCCGCCCGATGGCAAGCGAAAGCTGCTCCTCGGGCACCACCACCTCGATGCGGCCGCCGTCCTCGTCAAGGACGACCTTCGACACTTCGGCCGGTTGCAGCGCGTTCACGAGGAAGGTCGGGATGTCCTCGTTCCAGGGGATGATGTCGATCTTCTCGCCCTGAAGTTCGCCCACCACGGCCTGCACACGGCTGCCGCGCATGCCGACGCAGGCGCCGACAGGGTCGATGGAGTTGTCGTAGGAGACCACGGCGATCTTGGCGCGGCTGCCCGGATCGCGGGCGACGGCCTTGATCTCGATCACGCCCTCGTAGATTTCGGGCACTTCCATCTTGAAGAGTTCGGCCATGAACTCGGGCGCGGTACGCGACAGGAAGATCTGCGGCCCGCGCTGTTCGCGGCGCACGTCCTTCACATAGCTGCGGATCCGGTCGCCGGGGCGATAGGATTCGCGGCCGATCTTGTCGTTGCGCCGCAGGATCGCCTCTCCGGCGCCGACATCGACGATCACGTTGCCGTATTCCTCGCGCTTCACCGTGCCGTTGACGATGGTGCCGACGCGATCCTTGAATTCGTTGAACTGGCGGTCACGCTCGGCCTCGCGCACCTTCTGGAGGATCACCTGCTTGGCCGATTGCGCGGCGATGCGGCCCAGATCGACGGGCGGCACCTCTTCGGCGAACACGTCACCGACCTGCGGATCCGCAAGATACTGGCGCGCTTGCTGCACGGTCATCTGCGCCTGATAGTTCTCGACCGCGTCATCCTCGACCCCGGTGCGCACGCGGGTGAAGGTCGCGCGACCGGTCTTGCGGTCGATCTTCACGCGGATGTCCATTTCCGCGCCGTAGCGCGACTTGGCCGCCCGGGCGAGGCTTTCTTCCATCGCCTCGACGACGAGACCGGGGTCGATCATCTTCTCGCGCGCCACCGCCTCGGCGGTCTGGAGCAGTTCCAGTTGGTTGGCAGACGTGATCGCCATCAGTGAATCTCCTCTTGCGGGCCCTTGCCGCCCTCTTCCTCGTCACTGTCGTCCAGCACCTGCTGGACCTCGTCAAACTGGGTCTCGTCGATGAGGCCGGCGTCCTTGCGACCCTTCAGCGCCTCGCGGATCAGATCGTCGGTCAGCACCAGCCGCGCATCCGAGAGCCATTCGAACTTCAGGCCGATGGTCGGTGTATCCGGGTGATCGTCGAGGGTGATGAGAACCTCGTCCTCCTCCACCCCGTCGAGCGTGCCCTTGAACCGGCGGCGACCGTCGATCAACTCCTCGGTCTCGATCTTCGCCACATGCCCGGCCCAGCGCGCGAAATCGCTCAGCCGGGTCAGCGGGCGGTCGATTCCCGGCGACGACACCTCGAGGGTATAGGCCTCGACAATCGGATCCTCCACGTCGAGAAGCGCCGAAACCGCGGTCGAGACCCTGGCGCAATCGTTGACATCCATGCTGCCGTCGGGGCGCTGCGCCATGATCTGAAGATGCGGATCGCGCCCGCCGGTCATGCGCAGCCGCACCAGTTCATAGCCCATGCCCTCGATCAGCGGGCGCACCAGATCGGCAATGCGCCGGTCGATGGCGGAGTGGGCGACAAGATCGGTCATCGGGTCCCTCCTGCGGGGGATGCGGGCACAAAAAAACGGGCGCGCGGCCCGTCGGAATTTCCGGTGGGCGCTGGGGGTGGAGACCAGCGCGCCGCTGTCAAGGGGGCATATAGGGCCCCAGGGCGCGCTTGGCAAGGGAAACCCGCGCAGGGTTCAGGCGAACCACCAGCGTTCGGCGATCCGGCCGGCATCCATCGCGCCGAGGGAGCCGATGCCGTCATGGCGCAACCGGTCATTGCAGGCCAGGGTAAAGGGCAGATGCGCGACATGCGGCCCCGTTTCCGGCCGCGCGCCCGGCACAAGCGTGTCCGCCCCCTGCCCATAGATCGCCCCGGCAATGCCGCCCGGCAGTCCCGCATAGGCGGGATGCGCGGCCATCACCGGCCCCGCCGGCGGCGCACCGGCAACCGGATCAAGCCCGGCCACGCTGGCGCCGGTCATGCCGGCGGCATCAAGGGCAATGCCGTGCGATCCGGTCCGGATGAGCCGCAGGTCACGGCGCCGCGCGATGGTGGCGCCTTCGGCAGGAAAATCCACCGCATCGACATGGCCAAGCAACAGCGCCGACGTGCGCGCGCGCGCTTCGGGCATGGGGCGCAGCACCACCGCGTCGAACCAGCCCGCGCGTCCGTCGCGCCAATGCCCCTCGACCCGGGTCAGGCGAAGCCTCTCGCCCGGATCGTGTTCGGCCAGACGATACAGCCCGGTCCCCACCCCGTCGAATCGCCCTTCGGGGGCGATGGTCAGATGCGGATCGGCAAGGAGCAGCGGGAAATTGGCGTCCGGCGCCGTCAATGTGAACCGCACCTGAAGCGGCCCCATGGCCCGCATGTCGGCGATCCGGTCGAGGATGGGCGTGGCGGGCGATCCCGCGCGGTGCAGCGCCAGCGATGCCGCCACGTCCGCCGCGCGCAGCGGCCGCCCGTCATGAAAGGAGACGCCCGCCCGCAGATGCACCGTCCAGACCGCAGCGCCAGCCGCAGGTTCCCAGGCGGTGGCGAGTTCCCCCACGAGTTCGCCAGCGGCGCTGATCTCGGTCAGGGTGTCATGGATCGCGCCTTGCGTGGCCACCCGCATGAAGCTGCCCTGCGCCAGCCGCGGATCCCAGGGCGCCTCCGGCCCCGACAGCCCAAGGCGCAACACCCCGCCCCGGCGATGCGCGGCCACCGGCATGCCCGAAGCCGACAGCACCCCCGCCAGCACCGCCGACGAGATGAGGCCCCGCCGGCTGATCCGCTGCAACTGGCTGTCGCGGACGGTCATGCCCGCCCCTCCCGCGCCAGTTCGTCCACGGCGCGCACCAGTTCGGCGGTGATTCCCGGCTCGGACAGCGCGTGCCCGGCGCGTCCCACCATGCGCAACCGTCCCGCAGGCCAGCCCTGCGCCAATTGCCATGCGGCGCGCGGCGGGCAGATCATGTCGTAGCGGCCCTGCACGATGACGCCCGGTATGCGGGCGATCCGGTCCATCCGTGCCAGGATCCCGCGATCGGGCGGCAGAAAGACGCCGTTGGAGAAATAGTGGTTCTCGATCCGGGCAAAGGCCCGACAGTAATCCGGCGGCCCCTCGATCCAGAGTCCGTCCGAATCCATCGAGGCCAGCGCGTTTTCCCATCCCGCCCACAGCCGGGCAAAGCGGGTCTCGACCGCCGGTTCGCCGCTGAACAGGCGCCGGTGATAGGCGGCGATCAGGTCGCCCTGTTCGTCGGGCGGGATCGGGTCGCTGAAGCGGGCCCAGACATCAGGCCAGAACGCCCCCGCGCCCCCGCCATAGAACCAGTCGAGTTCCTCGCGAGAGCCCAGGAAAACCCCGCGCAGCACCAGCGCGCGCACCCGGTCAGGGTGTTCCTGCGCATAGACGAGCGCAAGCGTCGCCCCCCAGCTTCCGCCGAAGACGACCCAGCTTTCGATGCCAAAGCGGCGGCGGATGCGTTCGATGTCCCCGACCAGGTGCCAGGTGGTATTCGCCTCGACCGAGGCATGGGGCACCGACCGGCCGCATCCGCGCTGGTCGAACAGGATGATGTGCCAGCGCGTCGGATCGAAGTAGCGCCGCATCGCCGGCGAGATCCCGCCCCCCGGCCCGCCGTGCAGCACCACCACCGGAATGCCTTCGGGATTGCCGCACCGTTCCACATGCAGGCTGTGGCCATCGCCCACGTCGATCATGCTCCGTTCGAAAGGTTCGAACGGCGCGTAGAGGAACGGGTTGCAGAGCTTTTGTCCCGAGACCTTGTCCATGAATCGTCTATATAGCGTGAAGCGGCCCGGTGCCACGCCGAGAATGAAGGAGAGAAAGCCATGACCACGAACACCGTCGATCCCGCCGAGGTCGCCAAGTTCGAGGCGATGGCCGCCGACTGGTGGGATCCGCGGGGCAAGTTCCGTCCGCTGCACATGATGAATCCCTGCCGGCTCGACTACATCACCCGGCAGATTGCGGCCGAGTTCGACCGTGACCTTGCCACGGCGCTGCCGTTCGCGGGGCTGCGCATCCTCGATATCGGTTGTGGTGGCGGGCTCTTGTGCGAACCGATGGCGCGGCTGGGCGCGAGTGTGGTCGGGGTCGATGCCGCCGAACGCAACATCCCCGTCGCCCGCATCCACGCCGCGCAATCCGGCCTTGCGATCGACTATCGCCACGGCACCGCCGAGGTGCTGGCTGCTGCGGGCGAGGTGTTCGACGTGGTCCTGAACATGGAAGTGGTCGAGCATGTGTCTGACCCGCTGGCCTATCTGACCGCCTGCCACGACCTGCTCAGGCCCGGCGGCCTTCACATCTGTTCGACGCTGAACCGGAACGCGAAGAGCTGGCTCTTTGCCATTGTCGGCGCCGAACATGTAGCGCGCTGGCTGCCCCGGGGAACGCACGACTGGGCCAGGTTCATCACCCCGGACGAATTGTTCGCCCTGCTGTCGCGCGCGGGCCTGCGGCCGGTGGACCGCAAGGGGATGGTCCTTGATTTCCTGCGCCGCGAATGGGTGCTGTCGGACCGGGATCTGTCGGTGAACTACGTCACGGCGGCGTTGCGCCCCTGATCTTCCTGCATCAGCAGGCGCATGCGCAGGTCGCGCATGACCGGCAGCGCCGCGCGCAGCCTGTCGGCCCCGATCCGCGCCACCATGTCGCCGATCAGCGGCAGGATCGCCGCCACCGCATCGTCGCGCGCCGCCAGGCCCGCGCCGCTCAGCGCCACCAGTTTGCGCCGCGCATCGTCCCAGTCGGGGCGCACATGGATCCAGCCCGCGCGCTCCAGCCGCGCCAGCGTGTTGCTCATCGCCCCGCGGGTGACATGGAAGGTGCGCGCCAGTTGCGCTGGGGTGCGTTCGTTCCCGACATGGGCCAGGTGGTTCAGCACCGAAAACTGTGACAGTTCCATCCCCTGCGGCAAGACGCGGTCAAGCGCGCCCCGCACGAGCTGATCGACGGCGAGGATTTCGCTGATGAAGGTGACAGCCAGATTGTCCGATGGCCGCTCTCGCATCACGGGCCCGTGAACGGGCGGTCGTGGATCAGCGCCGGGATGCGCCGCCGCGCCTCATCGACCTGCGCCAGATCGAGATCGACCAGCGTGACGCCCGGCCCCTCGCCCGCGTCGGCCAGGACATCGCCCCAGGGCGACACCGCCAGGGAATGGCCCCAGGTGCGCCGCTCCGGCCCGTCAACCGTGCGCGGATGGATGCCGGTCTGCGCCGCGGCGAGGACAAAGGCCCCCGTCTCGATCGCGCGGGCGCGCAACAGCACCTCCCAGTGGGCACGGCCGGTGGGCACGGTAAAGGCCGAGGGGCCCAGGACGATCTGCGCCCCCGCCTGTGCCAGCGCGCGGTGCAGATGGGCAAAGCGCAGGTCGTAGCAGATGGTCAGGCCGATGCGGGCCAGCGGCGTGTCCACCACCACCGCCCGGTCGCCCGGACGGAAGGCGGCCGATTCGGCATAGTGCTCGCCCTGCCCCAGCGCCACGTCGAACATGTGAATCTTGTCGTAGTGCGCGGCAATCGCCCCGGTCGGGTCGATGAGAAAGCTGCGGTTGGCGAATCGCCCGTCCGCATCGCCGCTGCGCAACCCGAGCGAACCGATCGACAGCCAGACGCCGTGCCGCGCGGCCTCTTCGCGCAGGCCGGCAAGGGTCTCGTCCCCGGCTTCGGCGCGCAGGACCGCGGCCTGATGGGCGCGGTTCGAGGTCACGCAATTGGCGTTCTCGGGCGTGCAGATCAGGTCCGCCCCGCCAGCCACTGCCTGCGCGATCATGCTGCGCATCGCGGCAAGGTTCGTCCCCGGATCGTCCGAGGACGACATCTGCACCAGCGCCGCCCTCATGCCGCAAGCATGGGATCAAGCTTGCCCGCGCGGTCGAGAGCGTGCAGATCGTCGCTGCCGCCGACATGACGCCCGCCGATGAACACCTGCGGCACCGTGCGCCGCCCGTTCGCGCGTTCAAGCATTTCACGCAGACGGTCTGGCGCCTTTTCGACATCGTATTCGGTGAAGGTCACGCCCTTGCTGGTCAGCAGGCGCTTGGCTGCGTGGCAATAGCCGCACCACGAACGGGTGTAGATTTCGACGGCAGGCATCTGATGGTCCCCACTGGAATCCATCCCAATCTAGGCATCTTTCGCCGCCCGGGCCAGCACCTGCACGCAAACCTCCGATGCGCCGGCTGCAAGGGCGGCGCTGGCGGCGGCGGCCAGCGTCGCGCCGGAGGTCATCACGTCATCGACCAGCAGGACCGGCCGCCCGGCAAGGCGGGCGGCGTGGCGCGGATGCACACGGATCGCATCGCTCAGCGCGGCAAAGCGGGCCTCGCGCGAATGTCCCTCAAGCGGGCGGGTCGCGCGGCTGCGCAACAGCGCATCGGGCACATGCGGCAACCCCGCCACCCGTGCCAGCCGCGCCGCAAGCAGGGCCGCCTGATTGTAGCGCCGTCGCAAGAGGCGCCATCGGTGCAGCGGCACCGGCACCACGATCATCCCCGGCCGGATCAGCGGTGCCGCCGCCTGCGCCATCCACACGCCGGCCGAACGCGCCAGATCGGTCCGGTCGCCATGCTTGAGCGCGAGAACAAGGTGCCGCCCGGTATCGCGGTAAAGAAACACCGCGCGCCCCTGTGCCCAGGGCCGCGCGATGGTCATGCAGTCGTCGCACAGCACCTGTTCGCCGCGATCGTCGCCGGGAAGGGGGACACCGCATTGATTGCAGGTCAGACCGCCGATGAAGTGCGAATCGCGCCAGCACGCCCCGCACAGCGCGAATTCCTCCCCGGTCAACCCGCCGCAGTTCACGCATTGCGGCGGATAGATCGCACGGATCACGCTTTGCAACCTGCCCATTTTACGCCTATCTCCCCCATCATGCCTGCGCCCGCCCGCCTGACCGACCGCTCCGCCCTTGCCCGCAACCGCGCCCGCGCCCGGCGCGCGCCGGCGACGTTCCTGCGCGAGGAAGTGATTGCCGAGGTTCAGGAAAGCCTCGCCGAGGTTAACAGAACCTTTACGGCGCCGGCGCTCGTCAGCCCCTTTCCCGAACTCTGGGCCAGCGTCCTGCCCGGCGCCACCTGCGTGCCCGACGACGAAATCCTGCCCCTTGCCCCCGGGGCGCATGATCTGGTGATCCACGACCTCTGCCTGCACTGGTCCGAGGATCCGGTCGGCCAACTCGTGCAGGCGCGTCATGCCCTTCGTCCCGATGGCCTGCTCATCGCCACGCTGTTCGCGGGGCAGACCCTGCACGAACTGCGCACCGCGCTGGCCGAGGCCGAGACTTCCGTCACCGGCGGGCTGTCGCCGCGCGTCGCCCCGATGGGCGAGATCCGCGACCTTGGCGCCCTGCTGCAACGCGCGGGCCTTGCCCTGCCGGTGGCGGATGGCATCACCCGCACCGTCAGTTATGCCAGCGCGCTGCACCTGATGCACGACCTGCGCGCCATGGGAGAGGGCAATGCCCTTGCCCATCGGCTGCGCCACCCGACCCGCCGCGCGGTGATCGCCGCCGCCGCCGCGATCTATGCCGGGCATTTCGGACAGGATGGCCGCATCCCTGCCAGTTTCGAGGTGGTGACCCTGACCGGCTGGGCGCCGCACCCGGACCAGCAACAGCCGCTGCGCCCCGGATCGGCGCGGATCCGGCTGGCCGAGGCGCTGGGCGTGACCGAAACCCCGCTGAAACCGGGCCAATGACCAGGGCCAGGGACGGAAAGGACGCGCGAATGACCGCCAGAGACCACCTCCCTGCGGGCCACCCGGACGCAAGGCACGGCCGGATCGGGGTTCTCATCGGCAATCTCGGCACCCCGGACAGCCCTGACTACTGGCCGATGCGGCGCTATCTGTCACAGTTCCTGTCCGACAAGCGCGTGGTCGATTATCCGGCGTGGAAATGGCAGCCGATCCTGCAACTCATCATCCTGACCCGCCGCCCGCGTGCCTCGGGGGCGAACTACCGGCTGATCTGGAACGAGGAACGGAACGAAAGCCCGCTTCTCACCATCACCCGCGCCCAGACCGAGGCGATCCGCGCCGCGCTGTCGGCCGACTATGGCGACCGGGTTCTGGTCGATTTCTGCATGCGCTACGGCAATCCGTCGACCGCAAGCCGCGTGCGCGCGCTGATCGAGGCGGGTTGCGACCGCATCCTGTTCTTCCCGCTTTATCCGCAGTATTCGAGTGCGACCACCGCCACCGCCAATGACGAACTGTTCCGCGCGCTCATGCAGGGAAAACGGCAGCCTGCGGTGCGCACGGTCGGGCCCTATCTGGACGATCCGGCCTATGTCGCCGCGCTCACCGCCTCGGTCGAGCGGGCGTTCGAGGGGCGTGATCCGCCCGAACGCCTCATCTGTTCCTATCACGGTCTGCCCGAACGGTTTCTGGGCGAGGGCGACCCCTATCATTGCCATTGCCTCAAGACCACGCGCCTTCTGCGCGAGGGGTTGGGATGGTCCGGGGAACAGGTCGTCACCACCTTCCAGTCGCGCTTTGGCCGCGAGGAGTGGCTGAAGCCCTATACCGTCGAGGAGGTCGCGCGCCTTGCCCGCGCAGGGGTGCGGCGCATCGCCGTGGTGGCGCCCGCCTTTGCCGCCGACTGCATCGAGACACTCGAGGAAATCCGCGGCGAGATCCGCCATGCGTTCGAGGCGGCCGGGGGCGAGGAATTCACCTACATCCCCTGCCTCAACGACGATGCGGCGCATGTCGCGGCATTGGCCGGCATCATCCGCAGCAACCTGGCCGGCTGGATCTGACCGGCCCCGGTCAGATCAGCAGAACCTGCGTGCCGATCTTCACCAGATCGTAAAGCCGGATCGCATGTTCGTTATACATGCCGATGCAGCCGTCGGACGACCGCCGCCCGATCTTGCGCGTGTCCTGCGTGCCGTGCAGCAGGTAGGCCGGCCAGGTCAGATACATCGCCCGCGCGCCCAGCGGATTGAGGGGATCGCCCCCTTCGATCACCGTGGGCCAGTCGGGAAAGCGCGACAGCATCGAGGGCGTCGGCCGCCAGGTCGGCCATTCGGCCTTGCGCACCACCTCGGTGCGACCGCGACGGGTCAATTCCTCGGTGCGGGGCACCGACGTGGGTTGAAGCAGGTAGATGCTTTCGTCCTCGGACCAGAAATGCAGCGCGCGCGCCTCGGTGTCGCACAGGATGGCGCCGTTGCGCAGGTCAGGGAAATGCGCGCGCCAGTCGCGCATCTGAAGCCCCGAGGTGTTGCGCGCCACCGAATCACCCTCGGCCTCGATCGCGCCTGCGGTCCCCTGCGCCATGGCGCTACCGGCAACGCCGGCCGCGGCGACCGCGGCCGAAGTGAAAAGGAAATCGCGGCGCTTCATCGCCTGGCGCATGGTCCTGCCTCCGTCTTTCGAATCGGCGGGACCATGCCCAGACCGGGCCGGGGGGGCAACATTGGGCCGGATAAGAAATCCGTGATGTGTCGCCCCGGTCCCGCCTCAGATCAGCAGAACCTGCGTCCCGACCTGGGCCAGTTCGAACAACTCGCGGATGTGCTGGTTGTAAAGGCCGATGCAGCCGTTCGACGACCGCCGCCCGATCTTGCGCGTGTCGTGGGTGCCGTGGATCCGGTAGGACGGCCACGACAGATACAGCGCGAGCGGCCCGAGCGGATTGCCCGGATCGCCGCCGGGAATCTCGCGCGGCCATTCGGGATTGCGCTCGATCATCGAGGGGGTGGGACGCCACACCGGATTCACCACCTTCTGGATCACCTCGGTGCGCCCGAGCCGGGTCAGATCCTCGGTCAGGGGCACGGACGTGGGATAGAGCCGGTAGGTTGCCCCGTCGGCCGACCAGAAATGCAGCGCCCGCGATTGAATGTCGCACAGGCAGGCGCCGTTGCGCAGGTCGCTGAAATAGCCGCGCCAGTCGAGCATCCGGAAGCTCGAGATGTTGCGCTGCACCTGACCGCCGGCACCTGATTCGAACTCGGTCGAATTGTCCTGCGCCCGGGCCGTCCCGGTGGCCAGCGCCGCCCCGGTGGCCACGGTCGCGGCCAGGAACTCGCGTCGCCCGAACCGGGTGTCGTTGTTGCGGGTCATCTTCTGCCTCTCGCCCGTCTCACATTGCCGTGTGGATGCCGCCTGATAAGGCCGGTGCCGCGCCCGCGCAATTCAATCCCGCGTGCGGTCGGCCAGGCATTGCCGATGCGCATTTGAAACGCTGCCGAAGGGCGGCTATGAGGGCGCGACTGCAAGGATGGGTGTGACGATGCTGCGACGCAATGTTGTGATGATGGGGGCCGCTGTCGCGGGTCTTGCCGCCTGTGCGCGGCCGGCGGCGCGAATCGGTGCCGACGGCCTGCCCGAGGCTACCATCTTTCGCATCACCGATGCGGATGCGCAGGTGATCCCCTACCGGATGCAGGAATCGATCAATACCCTGCGCCGTGCCGCCGGGGCGGGGTCGCTCCAGCTTGATGCGCAACTGACGGCCTCGGCCGCCACGCATTCGCGCGACATGGCGGTGCAGAACCGGCCCTGGCATTTCGGTTCGGACGGATCGTCGCCGGTGGACCGGCTGCGGCGCGTCGGCTATCCCGGGCAACTTGTCGGCGAGACCATCTCGGAAAGCTTCGAGGACGACATCTCGACCTTGGCGGCCTGGATGGATGCACGCGCCACGCGCGAGGTGATCATGGACCCTTCGGCCACCCGGATGGGCATCGCCTGGTTTCAGGAACAGGGCGGCAAGATCTGGTGGACGCTGGTCCTTGGCCGCTGACTGCGGCAGGCTCCTGTCCGTCAGGGCAGGATCACCACCGTCGTGCCGACCGGCGTCATCGCATAGAGTTCCTCGATCTCTTCGTTGGTGATCGCCAGACAGCCGGCGGTCCAGTCCGGCTTGTTGCGCACCGAAGCCGGGGTGCCGTGAAAGAAGATGTCGCCCCCCGGGTTGCGCCCCTGTGACTGTGCATAGGCGCGATCGGCGTCGTTCGGATAGGAGATGCCCACCGACAGGTGATACTGGCTGCGCGGGTTCTTGCGGTTGACGACGTAATAGCCTTCGGGCGTCTTGCCGTCGCCCTCGAACTGCTTGTGCCCCTCGGGCGAGAAGCCAAGCTGGAGATGCCAGGTCCGCAGCACGCGCTCGCCGCTCATCACCGCCATCTGGCGCCGGGCCTTCCAGGCCACGATCCCCGTCACCGGCGGTCCGTCATAGGAAAGAAGCCGGGGCATGTCGCCCCCCCGTGCGCAGCCGGCCAGCGCCGCCGCCCCCGCAAGTATCATGCCGCGCCTGTCCAGCATCGCCATCGTCCCGTCTGCCCTGGCGGTCTTGCGCCGCCCGGCAAGGTTCTACCGCCTTTGACGCGTTCGGGAAAGCCGCAAGGGCGCCCCGTCCCGCTTCACGACTGCGTGAAGCAGTCAGCGCGCAAAACCGGCGACCGTCTCGACATGCGCCGACCAGCGGAACTGATCCACGACAAGGACCGGCGTCATGCGATAGCCCGCCGCGATAAGCGTCGCGGCATCGCGGGCGAATGTGACGGGGTTGCAGGACACCATGGCGATCACCGGCACCGCCGAACGGGCCAGAGCCGCGACCTGCGCCTCGGCCCCGGCGCGGGGCGGGTCGATCACGGCGGCGTCGAACCGGCTCAGCTCTTCGGGCAGGAGGGGGCGGCGGAACAGGTCGCGCGCCTCGCCCGTCACCTGACCCAGGCCCGGCGCCTGACGCCAGCCGGCCAGAAGCGCGTCGATCATCGTCGCCTCGCCCTCGACCGCGTGGACGGTCGCGCCTTCGGCCAGAGGCAGGGCAAAGGTGCCGCATCCGGCGAACAGATCGACGATGCGGCGCGCGCCGCCCAGGATTTCCCGCACCCGCGCCAGCAGCGCCGCCTCGCCATGCGCGGTCGCCTGAAGAAAGGCCCCGGGCGGCGGCAGGACGCGGGCACGGCCGAAATGCTGGACCGGTGCCGCGCGCATCGACACCTGTTCTCCGTCCCAGACCACCCGGGCAATGGCGTGATCCGCCGCCCAGCGCGCCACTTCCTCGCGCAGGGCGCGGGTCAGGGGATGGCCGCCCTCGATTGCCACATCCGGGCCTTCGCCGCTTTCGGTGACGACAAGGGCGACCTCTGATGTCCGGCTTGCGGCGATGCGCACCAACTCCTCGAGTGCCGGCAGCGCCCCGACCAGCGCGGGCGTCAGGATCCGGCAATCGGGAATCGCCACGATCCGGTCCGATCCGCGCCCGTGAAAGCCCAGGGTCACGCCCCCCTTCGTCCGCCGTCCCGAAAGGCGCGCGCGCCGGCGCGACCGGGGGGACGATGTGGTGACGCCAAGGATCGCGCCCTCGATCCCCCGCGCGACAAGGGCGCGGCGCACGATATCAGCCTTCCACCCGGCAACGAATTCCTCCGAGGCGTGCTGCATCGCACAGCCGCCACAGCCCCGGTAATGCCGGCAGGGCGGCGCCACCCGCGCGATCGAGGGTGTCAGGATGCGGACGCTGCCATCGGGACGCGGTTCGACCACCTCGCCCGGAAGGGTCCGCGCGACAAGGGTGCCGTCGCCGGTGCGGCCCATCCCGTGGTGGGTGACTCCCTCGATGGACAGCGCGGTCATTGCGCCTCCCGGTCCCCGTTTGCGGCGGCATCCTCGGTAGCAAGGAACCCGCCCGACTGCCGTCGCCAGTAGCGCGCATAAAGCCCGCCCCTGGCAAGAAGGCTGTCATGCGTGCCTTCCTCGATGATCCGGCCATGGTCCATGACCACGATCCGGTCCATGCTGGCGATGGTGGACAGGCGGTGGGCGATGGCGATCACGGTCTTGCCCCGCATCGCCACCTCAAGCGCCGCCTGCACCTGGGCCTCGACCTCGGAATCGAGGGCGGATGTCGCTTCGTCCAGCACAAGGATCGGCGCATCCTTGAGGATCGCCCGGGCCAGCGCGAGGCGCTGCCGCTGCCCGCCCGAGAGTTTCACCCCCCGTTCGCCCAGTTGCGCGTCATAGCCCCGGCGCCCCTTGTGGTCCTGAAGGCCAAGGATGAAGTCATGCGCCTCGGCCTTGCGCGCGGCCTCCTCGACCTCGGCATCAGAGGCATCGGGGCGGCCGTAACGGATGTTCTCGCGCGCGGAGCGGTTGAACATCGCGGTGTCCTGCGTGACCATCGCGATCTGTCGGCGCAGGGATTCCTGCGTCACCTGGCGCACGTCATGCCCGCCGACCAGAACGCGCCCGGTTTCGGCATCGTAAAGCCGCAGGAGAAGCGCGACCAGCGTCGATTTCCCGGCACCCGAGGCGCCGACAAGGCCGATCTTCTCGCCCTTGCGGATGCTCAGCGATGCCCGCTGCAACCCGGCATGCGCGCGGCCATAACCGAACGAGACGTCGTCGAACACCACCTCGCCGGCAGTCGGCAGATGGATCGCGTCCGGGGCATCGGTCAGCGCGTGGGCCGGCGTGAGGGTGCGCATCCCGTCCTCGACCTCGCCAAGGTTGGCATACATGGTCATGAGCGAGAAACTGACCCATCCGGTCATCTGCGCGATGCGCAGCGCCACGGTGCCGGTCGCGGCGATGTCGCCCGAACTGGCCACACCCCGCGTCCAGAGCCAGACCGCCATGCCGACCATGAGCACCGGCAGCACCCCGGCGATCACCATCAGCCAGAACCGGAACGCGGTCGAGACCGAGCCGAACACAAGCGTGCGGTCACGATAGGTCTGCATCGCGCCGATGGCGGCCTGATCCTCGTAATCGTGATGGGCGAACAGTTTCACCGTGCGCATGTTGGTGATCGTGTCCACCACCTGCCCGGTGACATTGGCCCGCGCGGCGGCGCGCCCCATGGAATGCACGCGGATCGCCGGCATGGCCGAGCGGATGTAGAACAGATAGCCGCCCAGCCAGATCAGGAGGAGCGCGCCGATCCGCCAGTCGATCGCCACCACGAGAAACAGCGTCGCCACGATCGAGGTGAGGGCAAAGACCACGGTATTGAGCAGCTCGACCGTGATGTCGGTCAGCGCGCGCGAAGTCTGCATCTGCTTTTGCGCGATGCGGCCGGCGAAATCGTTGTCGAAATAGGTGATCGACTGGCCCATGGTCCAGCGATGCAGGCGCGACAGGACCAGCACCGACAGGTTCGGCGTCAGCACCACCGATTGCAGCGCCGCGTTCGCGCCAAAGGCCAGCGGCCGCAGCACAACCAGAAAAAAGGCGATCCCGGCGAATGCCCAGCCATGTCCGGTGAACAGCTTCGCCGGCCCGGCCGCTTCGGCCATGTCGATGACCAACCCGAGCAGCATGGCCGAAATCACCTCGGCCGACCCGGCAGCGGCGGCGGCCAGCGCGCCGATGGCCAGTGCAAAGCCCGTCCCCGCCAGCGACCAGCGGAAAAACGGCAGGATGCGCGCCGGCGGCGGACCGTCGGGTTCGCGAAAGGGGGCGATCCACGCGCCGATCCTCTGCCAGAAGGTTCCGGCAAGCACATTCATGGTTCATGTCCCGCTGTTTTCATGCGGCCCCCGGAGGCTGGCATGCGATCACCGGCCATCGTCACGGAAAACGCCGGCAGGTGCAACCTGCCCCGGCTATTCCGCCCCGTCACCCAGGAACCCGCCCGACTGTCGCGACCACAGCCGGGCATAGACCCCGCCCCGCGCAAGCAGCGCGTCATGGCTGCCGTCCTCGATCACCTGTCCCTGATCGAGGACCACGATCCGGTCCATCTGCGCGATGGTGGACAGACGGTGCGCGATGGCGATCACGGTCTTGCCCTGCATCATGCCGTAAAGCGTCTGCTGGATCGCGGCCTCGACCTCGGAATCGAGGGCGGATGTCGCCTCGTCCAGCACCAGGATCGGCGCGTCCTTGAGGATGACCCGCGCCAGCGCGATGCGTTGCCTTTGCCCGCCCGAAAGTTTCACCCCCCGTTCGCCCACCTGCGCGTCATAGCCGCGCCGCCCCTCGCCATCCTCAAGCGCGAGGATGAAATCATGCGCCTCGGCGCGGCGCGCGGCCTCGATCATCTCGGCCTCGGTCGCCTCGGGGCGGCCATAGAGGATGTTGTCGCGCACCGACCGGTGCAGAAGCGCGCTGTCCTGCTGCACCATGCCGATGGCGCGACGCAGCGAATCCTGCGTCACATGGGCGATGTCCTGCCCGTCGATGAGAATCCTGCCCCCGTCCGGGTCGTAGAAACGCAGGATGAGTTTCACGAGCGTGGTCTTCCCCGCCCCCGACCGGCCGACCAGCCCCACCTTCTGCCCCGGTTCGATCACCAGATCGACCGGGCCAAGCCCGCCCGTCCGCCGCCCATAGCGATGGTCGAGGGCGCACAGCTCGATCCGGCCCGCGCGCAGATCCAGCGGACGCGCACCCGGCGCATCCAGAAGCGTGACCGGCTGGGCGATGGTCGCCATGCCCTCGACCACCACGCCAAGACTTTGGACAAGATTGGTCGTGGCCCACATGATCCAGTAGGTCAGGTTGTTCAGCCGCAGGACCAGCGCCGTGGTGGCAGCGACTGCGCCCACGGTGGTGGCGCCGACACTCCACAGCCACAGCGCCAGTGCCGCGACCGACACGATCAGAAGCCCGTTCAGCGCGGTCAGCGTCACGTCCATCGTGGTGATGATCCGCATTTCCCGCATCATCGCGGCGCGGGCGTCGGCGATCGCCTCGTGCGCGTAGCGGATTTCGCCGTCGTGATGCGCGAACATCTTGACCGCGTGAATGTTGGTATAACTGTCCACCACCCGCCCGGTGATGACCGACCGCGCATGGGACGATGCCTCGGACGCGGGCGCGGCGCGGCGGACCGTCCAGCGCATGAGCGCAAGATACAGCAGCACCCACACCGCCAGCGGCACCAGCAGCATCCTGTCGGCATCGGCCAGCATCACCATGGCGCCGATCAGCGTCGAGACGGCGAAGGTCACGGCATCAAGGCCCTGGAACACAACCTCGCCCACCGCAGGCGGGGTCTGCATCACCCGGTTGGCGATCCGCCCGGCAAAGTCGTTCTCGAACCAGCCGACCGGCTGGCGCAGGACGTGGCGATGCGCCCGCCACCGCACCTGCGTGGCAAGGTTGGGAAAGATCGCATTGTGCAGAAGGGCGACATCGACGAACCCGACGAGCGGCCGCAGGATCAGGATGGCCGCAGCCACCAGCGCCACCTCGGTCCCGTGCGTGGGCCAGAATCCGTCAGGCGTGCTGGTCGAAAGGTAATCGACCACTCGCCCCACATACCAGACGATCGCCACATCGCCAAAGGCGACCGCGGCCTTGAACAGGACCGCAGCGACGATCACCCGACGAAAGCTGCCGATGAACTGCGCCAGAAACGGAAACAGCCGCGATGGCGGCCGGTCCTGCTGGGGATAGCGCGCAAACGGATCGACAAGCGTTTCAAAGAAACCGAACATCAGGCTTTTCCCCGGCACGGGATGGGACCGGGGCACCATCGGCCCCGGACAGGCCACACCCCGGCGTCCGTCCCGGTTATCGCAACCATCCGGTGCTGTCACGCCCCGGGCGGCAAGGGGGCGATGCGGGACAGGAGCGCCTCTCGGTCGGCGGCAAACCCGCCCGCGATCCAGTCCGCCTCGAGTCGGTCGAGCGTGGCGCCGATTTCCGCGCCCTTCAGCGCGGGCGGCAGATCGGCCGCGCGCAACGGAAATACCCGCGCCGCACCGTCGCGCATCCGGGCAAGGGCGTTCGCGTCGATCTCCTGTCCGGCCATCGCCGCGCGCAGGGCCAGGACATCGGCCCCATCCTCGGCCCCGAGGCGATAGCCGATCTCCTGCGCAGGCAGATCCGCCTCCATCGCGCAGGTCAGGCGGGTCAGGCGCCGCCCTTCGGCCCGCGACAGGCGCAGGCGATCCGCCGCCTCCTCGGCGCCCAGCGCGGCAAGGCGGCGGATCCAGTCGGGCGCCAGCCCGGCTGCCCCCTCGACATGGACCAGGACGGCCAGGGTCTGCGCCCCCGCCCCCGGCAGGATCCGCAGCAGCACCCCCGCCATCGCCATCGCCGCCACGGCGAGCGCGGGATCGGGCGCGCCCAGCAGCTTGCGCATCTCGCTGCCGATGCGTTCGCGCGACAGCCCCTCGAGCCCGTCAAGCTCGGCCGCGCAGGCGGCCAGTCCCTCGGCGTCGATGCCGCCCTGCGGATCGCCATACCAGGCATGGAACCGGAAGAAGCGCAGGATGCGCAGGTAATCCTCGCGGATGCGGGTTCCGGCGTCGCCGATGAAGCGCAGCCGCCCCGCGGCGATGTCGTCAATGCCGGTTCCCAGCGGATCGCACACCGTGCCATCGGGCGCGGCATAGAGCGCATTCATGGTAAAATCGCGCCGCGCCGCATCTTCGTGCAGCGTGCCGCCGAAGGCGACCGTGGCATGACGGCCGCGGGTTTCCACGTCGCGGCGGAAGGTCGTCACCTCATGCGGCCGCCCGCCGGCGATCACGGTCACGGTTCCGTGATCAATACCGGTCGCCACCGTGCGCAGCCCCGCCCGGCCGGCCAGCGCGATCACCTGTTCAGGCATCGCGTCCGTAGCGATGTCGATATCGCTGGCCCCCGCCCCGATGAGCGCATTGCGCACGCAACCGCCGACGAACCAGGCCGCATGCCCGCCGGCCATGATCGCCGCCAGCACCGCCTGCGCATCGCGGTCCTGCACCCAGTCGGCGGTGATCCTCATGACCTTGCCCTTTCGGCGAGGGACCGCAGGATGCGCGCCGTTGCCCCCCAGATGTAATAGGGCCCCCAGGGAACGACAGGGTAATGCCGCATGCGGCCCTGCCAGATCCGCCCCTCGACCCGGTAGCGCCCGGGATCCAGCAGATGTTTGAGCGGGACGCGGAACGCCTCGTCCACCTCGACCGGGGCAAGGTGGAACGTGAACGGCCGTTCGATCAGCCCGACAACCGGGATCACGCGAAAGCCGGTGACGGTCTCGTGCGCGGGAAGACGGCCCAGAAGGGTCACGCGGTCGGACGGCAGGCCGATCTCCTCCTCGGCCTCGCGCAGCGCGGCGGCGGTCGCATCGGCATCGCCCGAATCCTGCCGCCCGCCGGGCAGCGCGATCTGCCCCGGATGGTTGCGCAGTCCCGCCGAACGTTTGGTCAGGATCACTTCGGCGCGCGGTCCGGTCAGGTCGATCCCGACCAGCACCCCGGCAAGCCTGAGCGGACGCACGCCCGGCGCCAGACCGGGATCAAGGTCGAAATCCGAGGATTCCCCGCCCGGCTGTTCCAGCGCCCGGATCAGGCGCGCTCTGGCATCAGCCGGCGTCAACGGGCCCGCCCTCGGGCGTGACCGTCGCCTCGAACCCGAGCGAGCGCGGATCAAAGACGTAATGCGCCCCGCAGAACTGGCAATCGGCCGTCACCGTGCCCTCATCGGTGGCCATGTGGGCGATGTCGCGCGCCGAATAGATCGAAAGCGACTGGCGCACCTTTGCCTCGGAACAGGAACAGCCGAACCGCACGCGCTGGGCGTCGAACACGCGGGGGCCTTCCTCGTGGAACAGCCGCACCAGAAGCTCGGTCGGCTGCACGGTTGGTCCGATCAGTTCGAAAACCTCGACCGAGTCGAGCAGGATGTTCGCCCGGTTCCAGTTCTCGGCCTCGTCCCCGGAGAGGATGTCGGCATGGGTGAGAAGCCCGCCCTCGCCGCTCGCCCCGCCGATGCTGCCGCCGCCGCCTCTGGCCGGCATCTGCTGAAGCATGACGCCACCCGCGCGCCAGCCCTGCGCGCCATCGGCGGTGCGGGAATGGCCGAAGGCCACATGAAACCGGGTCGGAAGCTGTTCGGACTGGGCGAAATAGGTCTCGGCGCAGGCCGACAGCGACCCGCCCGCGATCGGGGTGATGCCGGAATAGGGCACCGTCCCCTCGCCCTGATCCATGAGGATGGCCAGATAACCCTTGCCGATCAGGTCAAAGGGCCGTGCCGCGGGATCGAGGCGGTCGGCATCGAAACTGGCCCAGGCCCGGATGCGGGCGGGGGCACCATCTTCTTCGGGGGCGTAGTAATCGGTGGCGATGATGCGCGCCGGTCCGTCGCCCCGGATCTGGAGCGAGAGTTTCCAGCGCAGCTTGATCGCCTGCCCCATGAGCGCGGTCAGAACCGCCGCCTCGGCCACCAGCGCCTCGATCTGCGGGGGGTAGGAATGCTGCGACAATACCTGATCGAGCACGCCATCCAGCCGGGCGACGCGGCCACGGATGTCTGACAGGTCAAGCTGGAACGGCAGGATCGTGTCGTCCCAGGCGATGCGCGATGCAAGGGTCATGCGGCTTCCTTCACTGGACTTGGCTGGCATACCCCGTCCATATGGGGCCGGCAAGGCAGGCACCAAGGGCGGACGGGACGATGATGCGCAGATATGGCGACCGGCCAGATCCCGCGCGGCATTACCGGACGCGGCCGGGCGCCTATGCCGTCCTGCTGCGCGAAGGGCGGCTGCTGCTGACGCTCCAGCATGACCCCGCGCCGGAATATCAGCTCCCGGGGGGCGGGATCGACCCGGGCGAAGGGCAGTTGCGCGCCCTGCACCGTGAAGTGGCCGAGGAAACCGGCTGGAGCATCGGCGCGGCCCGGCGCATCGGCGCCTTTCGCCGGTTCACCTTCATGCCGGAATACGATCTGTGGGCCGAGAAGATCTGTCACGTCTGGCTGGCCCGGCCCGTGCTGTGCCTGGGGCCGCCGGCCGAACCCGGTCATACCGCGCTCTGGGCCAGCCCGCCCGAGGCGCTGGATCTGATCGTCAACGAGGGCGAGCGCGGTTTCCTGCGCGGCCTGTTCGGCGCCTGACACGGGCGGTCAGGTCAGGCGGCGCCCCTCGACCAGATGTGCATAGACCAGCGACAGAAGCGCGCCGCCCGCCATCGCGACAACCCAGGCAAGGACGCCCCGCACCACGAGCCCCGGGACAAGCCCGAGTGGCAGCAGATCGAGGATCGACGAGAACACCAGATCAAGCGCGGCGATGACCGCCCCGGCGCCAAGGATTTCGGACGAAAGGCGGGCGCTGTCGTTCCAGCTCTTGGAGACGCTGTGAACCCGGTCAAGCGCGGCTGCCGGCAGGCCAAGGGCAAGGCGCAGCCACAGGAAAGTCATGAATGCCCCGACCGCAAAGGAAAAGGCATCGCGCATCAGGTCGATCCGCATCAGCCCGGTCAGCGCAAGAACCTGCATCCCGATCGCCGAGACCGGAAACATCAGCAACACCACCAGCAGCGACAGCACCCCCGACCGCCAGGCGTAGATCGCCACCCGTCGTGGGGCCAGGTTCGGCAACAGGCCCGGCACCTCGTCCAGCAGGATGAACCGATGCCAGCCGACCGCCACCCAGGCCGCGGCGATGACCAGTGCGGCCAGCGCGATCAGCAGGGCAAAGGCGACCCCGGGATCGACCAGATTCGTGTCGATGGCGACGGCCACCATGGCCGGCGTCACCCCGAACAGGCTGAACACCAGCCAGCCCGCGCCGATTCCCAGGAGGACCGGCCCGACCGAAACCCGCAGTGCCACCCCGAGGTTGCGAAACACCAGTGCCAGGCTGATCGCCGCAAGTTTCCAGCTCATGACCGCCCCTGATGATGCCGGCCAAGTCCTGCCCCAGCCGGGCCGTGGCGTCAATCAGATGAGGAATTCGGCCAGGGTCTCGTCCTCGGTGAAGTCGCGGTAGACAAAGCCGGCCTCGTCCATCCGCGCCAGAAGCGTGACGAAATTCTGCGGGTCCGTGGTTTCGATCCCGAGCAGGACCGAGCCGAAGTTCCGGGCGTTCTTCTTGAGGTACTCGAAACGCGCGATGTCGTCCTCGGGTCCGAGCAGATTGAGGAAATCCCGCAAAGCCCCCGGCCGCTGCGGCATCCGCAGGATGAAATACTTCTTCTGCCCGCGGAATCTCTGCGCCCGCTCGCGCACCTCGGGCAGGCGCTCGAAATCGAAATTGCCGCCCGACGTGATGCAGACCACGGTGCGGCCCCGGATCGTCTCGGCCAGATCGGGCAGCACATCGACCGACAGCGCCCCGGCCGGTTCCAGGACGATCCCCTCGACGTTCAGCAGATCGAGCATGGTGCCGCAGACCCGGTCCTCGGGCGCAAGCAGCACATGCGCGGGATCGGTGTGCGCCAGAACGGGAAAGGTCAGATCGCCGATCCGCGCCACGGCCGCGCCGTCGACAAAGGAATTGATGCGGTTCAGCGTCACCGGATGACCGGCACGCAGCGCCTCGGTCAGGCTGGCGCCACCCGCCGGTTCGACGAACCGCAGCGCGGCGTCGGGCGCCACCTCTCGCAGGAAGGACACCACCCCGGCAGCAAGGCCCCCGCCCCCGACCGGCAGGATCACCAGATCGGGCGCATGGCCAAGCTGCTCCATGATCTCGACCGCGACCGAGGCCTGCCCCTCGATCACGTCGGGATCGTCGAAGGGGGCCAGGAAATGCGCGCGCCGCGCGGCGCAAAATTCGCGCGCGGCGGCAAGGGTCTGATCGAAATGGTCGCCGGTCAGCACGATCTCGATGCGGCCGCCGCCAAAGGCGCGGGTCTTGTCGATCTTCTGGCGCGGGGTCGTCACCGGCATGAACACCGTGCCGTTCACGCCGAAATGGCGGCAGGCAAAGGCCATCCCCTGCGCATGGTTGCCCGCGCTGGCGCAGACGAATTCACGCTGTTCCGGCCTTGTGGCGCGCATCCGGCGCATGGCGGTGAAGGCCCCGCGCAACTTGTAGCTGCGCACGGGGGCCAGATCCTCGCGCTTGAGCCAGATGTCGGCCCCGTAACGCGCCGACAGGTAGTCATTGCGTTGCAGCGGGGTCTCGGGAAAGAGGCCGCGCAGGGCGCGGGTGGCATTGCGGGCGCGGGCGGCGAAATCACTCATGCCTTCGGGTTACGCGCATGGCGCGGAAAGGCAAGGGGGCGCGCGCCGTCAACCAGCCCCTTCCTTGCCCTGCGATGGGAAACCGGCTATCGCCCGGCCAAAGGTTCCGGCCAGAGAGGCACGCCATGTCCGCCACGAAACCCGCACCAAACAAGGTTGTCCTTGCCTATTCCGGCGGGCTCGACACTTCGATCATCCTGAAATGGCTCCAGACCGAATACGGCTGCGAGATCGTGACCTTCACCGCCGATCTGGGTCAGGGTGAGGAACTCGAACCCGCGCGGCAGAAGGCGCTGATGCTCGGCATCCGCGAGGAGAACATCCACATCCTCGACCTGCGCGAGGAATTCGTGCGCGACTTCGTGTTCCCGATGTTCCGGGCGAATGCGGTCTATGAGGGGCTCTATCTGCTTGGCACCTCGATCGCGCGGCCGCTCATCGCGAAATATCTGGCGGAAATCGCCGCGCAGACCGGCGCGGACGCGGTCGCCCATGGCGCGACCGGCAAGGGCAACGATCAGGTGCGCTTCGAACTGGGCGTGGCCGCGCTGGAACCGGGGCTGCGCGTCATCGCGCCCTGGCGCGAATGGGATCTGACCAGCCGCACCCGGCTTCTGGAATTCGCGGAACAGCACCAGATTCCCATCGCGAAGAACAAGCGCGGCGAGGCCCCGTTCAGCGTGGATGCGAACCTGCTGCACACCTCGTCCGAGGGCCGCATCCTTGAGGATCCGGCCGAGGTGGCGCCCGATTATGTGGCCCAGCGCGTTATCCGTCCCGAAGATGCGCCCGACGTGCCCGAAATCATCGAGATCGGATTCGAGCGTGGCGATGCCGTCTCGATCAACGGAGAGGCCCTCTCTCCGGCGGCGCTCCTGACCCGGCTGAACGAGGTCGGTGCGCGCAACGGGGTCGGCCTTCTCGATCTGGTCGAGAACCGCTTTGTCGGGATGAAGTCGCGCGGTCTTTACGAAACCCCGGGCGGCACCATCCTTCTCGAGGCGCATCGCGGCATCGAACAGATCACCCTCGATTCCGGCGCCGGGCATCTGAAGGATTCGATCATGCCGCGCTATGCGGAACTGATCTACAACGGCTTCTGGTTCAGCCCGGAACGCGAGGCGCTTCAGGCGCTGATCGACAAGACCCAGGAGCATGTGACCGGAACGGTGCGCCTCAAACTCTACAAGGGATCGGTGCGCACGATCGCCCGCTGGTCGGAGCATTCGCTCTATTCGGAAAAGCACGTCACCTTCGAAGAGGACGCGGGCGCCTACGACCAGAAGGATGCCGAGGGCTTCATCCGTCTGAACGCGCTGCGGCTGCGGCTGATCGCGGCCCGGAACCGGCGCGTCGGGCAATAGACCGAGAGGGGCTCAGGTCAGAGGCCCGGCCCCGCGCCGGGCCTTTTTCTTTGGTGCGCCCCTGCCTAGTGTGGGCCGCATCCGGATCCGGGGGGACCATGGCCGACGACACCGCCACGCCGATGATGGCGCAATATCTTGCCATCAAGGCCGAGCATCCCGATGCCCTCCTGTTCTACCGGATGGGCGATTTCTACGAGATGTTCTTCGACGACGCCGTTGCCGCGGCCGAGGCCCTCGATATCGCCCTGACCCGGCGCGGCACCCATCTGGGCGAAGCGATCCGCATGTGCGGTGTGCCGGTCCATGCGGCCGAGGGTTATCTTCTGACGCTGATCCGCAAGGGATTCCGCGTGGCCATCGCCGAACAGATGGAAGACCCCGCCGAGGCGCGCAAGCGTGGCGCGAAATCCGTGGTCCGGCGCGAGGTCGTGCGCCTTGTCACCCCCGGCACCCTGACCGAGGACACGCTGCTGGATGCGCGACGGCACAATTACCTGCTGGCTTTCGCCGAGGTGCGCGAGGAGGCGGCGCTGGCCTGGGCCGACATCTCGACCGGGATGGTGACGGTGATGGACTGTCCCGCAGTGCGCCTTGGCCCCGAACTGGCCCGACTGGCCCCGCGTGAGGTGATCCTGTCCGAGACCGCGACACGGGTGCAGGAGGATGCCGCCCGCGATGCCGGCGCCGCCGTCACCCGCCTGTCGCCCGGCGCCTTTGACAGCACAGCGGGCGAAAGGCGGTTGTGCGGGGTCTACGGCGTCGCGTCGCTAGAGGCCTTCGGGCAATTCGCCCGCGCCGAGATCGCCGCTCTGTCGGCACTGACCGAATATGTCGCGCTGACCCAGAAGGGGGCGATGCCGCTGCTGCGACCCCCAAGGCGCGAGAGTGCGGCCCAGCTCATGCAGATCGACGGCGCCACGCGACGGTCGCTTGAACTGGTGCAGGCGGCGGCGGGCGGGCGCGCGGGATCGCTACTGGCGACAATCGACCGGACGGTGACGGCGGGGGGCGGTCGCCTGCTGGAACGGCGGCTGTCGGCACCATCTTGCCGGATCGACGTGATCCGTGACCGGCTGGAATCAGTCTCGGTCCTGGCAGATAGTGTCGAATTTCGTGACGGTTTGCGCGATCATCTGCGCCGGGCGCATGATCTTGAGCGGGCTCTGTCACGCCTCGCCCTTGACCGGGGGGGCCCGCGCGACATGGCCGCGATCCGCAACACGCTCGGGGTTGGTGAACTGATCGCCCGGATGGTGCAGGGCCACGAACTGTCGCCGCTTCTGATGCGCGCCGCCACGGCCCTGCACGGGCATGATCCCCTTCTGTCCCTGCTGGACGAGGCGCTGGTGGCCGAACCGCCGCTGCTGGCGCGCGACGGCGGGTTCGTTGCCCCCGGATTCGATCCCGACCTCGACGACGCACGCCGCCTGCGCGACGAGGGGCGGCAGGTCATCGCGGCGATGCAGGCCGACTACATCGCCGAGACCGGGATCCAGAGCCTGAAGATCAGGCACAACAATGTACTGGGCTATTTCATCGAGACCACGGAAACCCATGCCGCGCGGATGATGTCGCCGCCGTTGTCGGCGCGTTTCATCCACCGGCAGACCACCGCCAACCAGTTGCGCTTCACCACGGCGGAACTGAGCGAGACCGAGGCGCGTATCCTCAACGCCGGCGACCGTGCATTGGAGATCGAGCGGCGCGTGTTCGCGGCACTGCGCGAACGGATTCTGGCCCAGGCCGGCCCGCTTGCGCAAGTGGCGCGGTCGCTGGCCGAACTCGATCTGACAGCGGCGCTGGCCGATCTGGCCCGAACCGAGGACTGGTGCCGCCCACAGGTGGATGACAGCCGCGCCTTTGCCATCGCGGGCGGGCGGCATCCGGTGGTCGAATCCGCCCTGCGCCGTGCCGGACAGCCCTTTGTCGTCAACGATTGCGACCTTGGCGCCGATCCGATCTGGCTTCTGACCGGGCCGAACATGGCCGGCAAATCCACCTTCCTGCGCCAGAACGCCCTGATCGCAGTGCTGGCGCAGATGGGATCCTTCGTGCCCGCCGGATCGGCGCAGATCGGTCTGGTCAGCCAGATCTTCAGCCGCGTCGGAGCAAGCGACGACCTTGCCCGCGGGCGGTCCACCTTCATGGTCGAAATGGTCGAGACAGCCGCGATCCTCAATCAGGCCGATGACCGCGCCCTGGTGATCCTGGACGAGATCGGGCGCGGCACCGCCACCTGGGACGGGCTGTCGATCGCCTGGGCCACGCTGGAACATCTGCACCACACCAACCGGTGCCGCGCGATCTTTGCCACGCATTACCACGAACTGGCGCAGCTTGCCGACCGGCTTGACGGGGTGGCGAATGCGACGGTCACGGTGAAGGACTGGCAGGGTGAGGTGGTGTTCCTGCACGAGGTCCGGCGCGGCACCGCCGACCGCAGCTATGGGGTGCAGGTGGCACGACTGGCGGGATTGCCCGCCTCGGTGGTGGAACGCGCGCGTGACGTGCTCGAGACCCTCGAGAAGGGCGAACGCGAGGGCGGATCGCGGGTGGCGGGCCTGATCGAGGATCTGCCCCTCTTTGCCGCCGCCGCCCTGCCGGCCACGCCGCCGCCGGCGCAACCCCGGCGGTCCGTGGTGGAGGATCGCCTGCGCGCCCTCCACCCCGACATGCTGACCCCGCGCGAGGCCCTTGACCTGATCTACGAACTCAAGGGCCTCACTGACGCTGGCTGACCCCGCTCAGGTTGCCGGAGTGGACGAGACGCCCACCTGTGCCGGCCGCAACAGCCGGTCATGAAGAAAGAACCCCTCGGTCGATACCTGGATGATGTCGCCCGCACGGGTTCCGGGCACGGGGGCCTCGAACATCGCTTCGTGCATCGCCGGATCGAACCGGTCGCCGACCTGCGGCGAAACCACCTTGACCCCGTGGCGGCCAAAGACATTGAGCACTTCGCGCAAGGTCAGGTCGATGCCCTCGACAAAGGCGCCGTTCTGGGCGCGGGTTTCGTCCGTCACGGCGTCGAGGGCACGACGGAGCGTGTCGTAGATGGCCAGCAGATCGCGGGCGAGGCGGGTTGCGCCATACATCTCGCCTTCCTTGCGGTCGCGTTCGGCGCGTTTGCGGACATTCTCGGTCTCGGCAAGGGTGCGCAGGAAGCGGTCCTTGAAATCGTCGCGCTCGGCCCGCAGCGCCGCGATCTCGGCGGCGGTGGCGGCGCCATCGTCGGCAGCAAGCCCCTGTTGGTCCAGTGCATCGGCTTCTGCGAGAAGATCCTCGAGCGTCTGCGGTTCACGTTGCGGTTCTGCCATACCTGACCTCTTACGTCCGGTCGGACAGGATTCGTCCGACCAGTTGCGCTGTGTAATCGACAATGGGCACGATGCGCCCGTAGTTGAGCCGCGTGGGCCCGATGACGCCCACGGCGCCGATGATCTTGCGATCCGTGTTCATATAGGGCGAAACCACCAGACTGGAACCCGAAAGTGAAAAGACCTTGTTCTCGGATCCGATGAAGATGCGCACCCCCTCGCCTTCCTCGGCAAGTTCGAGGAACTGGGCGATGTCCTTCTTGCGTTCGAGCTCGTCAAAGAGCGTGCGGATGCGGTCCAGGTCGATCTGGGCCTCGGCCTCGGCCAGAAGGTTGCCGGTGCCGCGCACGATCAGCCGTTCGGTCGGCTCGCCTTCATCCACCCAGAGTGCAAGGCCACCCTCGACAAGTTCACGCGCAAGACTGTCGATCTCCTGCCGGCGGCGGCCGATTTCCAGGGCCATGACCGAATGCAACTCGCTCAGGGTGCGGCCCTCGGCCACGGCGTTCACGAAATTGGCGGCCTCGCGCATGGAACTGGGCGTCTGGCCCGGCGGCGGCGTGAACAGGCGGTTCTCGACGTGACCATCGGCAAAGACCAGCACCACAAGCGCGCGGTCACGGGCAAGCGAGACGAATTCGACATGCTTGATGGGCGAGGATTCGTGCTTGGGTGCCAGCACAAGGCTTGCCCCGCGGGTCACATCCGAAAGTGCCGCGCCCACCCGGTCAAGAATCCCCGGGACATCGCCGCCCGGCGAATCGATGGTTTCCTCGAGTTTCTCGCGGTCGCCGGTATCAAGGTTGCGCACCTCTAGAAGGCCGTCCACGAACAGGCGCAGGCCCTGTTGCGTCGGCACGCGGCCGGCGCTGACATGCGGGCTGCCCAGAAGGCCCAGATATTCCAGGTCCTGCATGACGTTGCGGATCGTCGCGGCAGAAAGCTGTTCGCTCATCGAACGGCTGAGCGTGCGCGATCCGACCGGGGCCCCGGATTCCAGATAGCCCTCGACCACGCGGCGAAACACCTCGCGCGAGCGGTTGTTGAGTTCGTCGAGTAGAGGTGTCTTGATCGACATTGACGGGCGATGTGCTGCATCGGGTTCGGGGCCGACCAATTAAAGCCTTGCAGGCCCCGGCGTCAATCCGGGGTTGGAAAATGCCCCCCCATCGCGTATCCCGCGCCCGGCCCGGCTGACAGAGGGGAACGGCTCATGCGACCAAGCGGACGGCAGACCGACGAGATGCGGCGCATTTCGATCGAAACCAACGTGAACCGCCATGCCGAGGGATCCTGCCTCATCCGGGTCGGCGACACCCATGTGCTGTGCACCGCCTCGGTGGACGAGAGGGTACCGCCTTTCCTCAAGAATTCGGGGCTTGGCTGGGTCACGGCCGAATACGGGATGCTGCCGCGCGCCACCAACAGCCGGATGCGGCGCGAGGCCAAGGAGGGCCTGACCGGGCGCACCCAGGAAATCCAGCGGCTGATCGGCCGTTCGCTGCGGGCGGGCGTGGACCGGGTGGCGCTGGGCGAACGGCAGATCGTGATCGACTGCGACGTGATCCAGGCCGACGGGGGCACCCGCTGCGCCGCGATCACAGGCGGGTGGGTGGCGCTGCGGCTGGCCGTCAACCGGCTGATGAAATCCGGGCTGGTGCGGTCCGATCCGCTGGCGGCACCGGTTTCGGCGGTCAGTTGCGGAATCTACGCCGGACAGGCGGTGCTGGACCTCGACTACCCCGAGGACAGCGAGGCCGGCGTGGACGGCAATTTCGTCATGACCGGAGACCGCCTGATCGAGGTGCAGATGTCGGCCGAAGGATCGACCTTTGCCCGTGACCAGATGACCGTGCTTCTCGATCTTGCCAACAAGGGTGCGGTGGAACTGGCCGCGGCACAAATGGCGGCGGTGGCATGAGGCGGTTCACCGGCAGCGCGTTGGTCGTGGCGACCCACAACAGGGGCAAGCTCGAGGAAATTGCCGCTCTTCTGGCACCTTACGGGGTCAAGCTCAGCTCGAACGCGGATCACGGCCTGCCGGAACCGCCCGAGACCGAATCCGATTTCACCGGCAACGCACGGATCAAGGCCCATGCCGCCACACGGGCGACCGGTCTGCCGGCGCTTGCCGACGATTCGGGGCTCTGCGTCGATGCCCTTGGCGGTGCGCCGGGGGTGTATAGCGCAGACTGGGCCGAACTGCCCGGGGGCCGGGATTTTGCCGCCGCCATGGCGCGGGTGCATCGCGAACTGGTGGCGAGTGGGGCGCCCGAACCGTGGCGGGCCAACTTTACATCGGTGCTGGTGCTGGCCTGGCCTGACGGACACGATGAGGTGTTCCGGGGCGATGTTCCCGGTCGCATCATCCGCCCCGGGCGCGGCGACAGGGGTCATGGTTATGACCCGATCTTTCTGCCGGACGGGTTCGACCTGACCTTTGGCGAGATGGATCGCTGGGAAAAGAACCGCATCAGCCATCGCGGCCGCGCGTTCGAACGTCTTGTGGCGGGCTGTTTTGCCTGAGGATCCCGGACCCGAAAACTGGCAGCGCGGCGGGTTCGCCCTCTATCTTCACTGGCCCTACTGCCTGTCGAAATGCCCCTCTTGCGACTTCAACAGCCATGTCGCGGCGCAGGTCGATCAGCGTATCTGGCGCGAGGCATATCTGGCCGAGATCGACCGCGCCGCAGCCGAAGTGCCGGGCCGCATCCTGTCGTCGATCTATTTCGGTGGCGGCACGCCCAGTCTGATGGATCCTGATCTGGTCGCGGCCATCCTCGACCGGATCAGGATGCACTGGCCCCTTGGCAACGATCCCGAAATCACGCTTGAGGCCAACCCGACCAGTGTCGAGGCCGGCAGGTTTCGCGGGTATCGAGATGCCGGTGTCAACAGGCTCTCACTCGGCTTGCAGGCTCTGAACGACCGCGATCTTGCGGCACTTGGGCGGATGCATTCGGCGGCAGAGGGACGCGCCGCGTTCGACATCGCGCGGGCGATATTCGCTCGCGTGTCGTTCGATCTCATCTATGCGCGGCAGGATCAGGACGCCGCCGCCTGGCGTCGCGAACTTGCCGACGCGATCGCCATGGCCGCGGATCACCTGTCGCTCTACCAGCTGACCATCGAGCCCGGCACGGCCTTTGGCGCACGCCACGCCGCCGGCAGGCTGCGCGGCCTTCCGGACGAGGATCTGGCGGTCGATCTGTGGGACATCACGCAGGAGATGACCAATGCCGCCGGCCTGTCCGCCTATGAGACATCGAACCACGCGCGCGAAGGGGCGGAAGGACGCCACAACCTCGTCTATTGGCGGCAGGGCGACTATCTGGGAATCGGTCCCGGCGCGCATGGCCGGCTGACCGTGGCGGGCACGCGCTGGGCAACCGAAAGCCTGCGCGCGCCGGCTGCCTGGCTGTCGGCGGTGGCGGCAGGATCGGGCGAACTCCCGCGCGAGGCCCTTGGGGACGACGAAGCCCTGTCCGAAAGACTCATGATGGGGCTGCGCCTGATCGAGGGGGTCGAGCTTTCCCCGTCGGCGCTGAGCGACGTAATGAACTTTCGGATCAACGAGTTGGTCGATGACGGACTCATGTGGCGGACAAACGGCCGCTTTGGAGCGAGTGCCGCCGGACGTCCGGTCCTGAACGCGATCCTGCGACGGATCCTGATCGACTAGCCGCCCGAAAGCGCGCGCAGCAGGTCATCAAACTGCGCAAGATCGCGGTAATGGACGATCAGGCGCCCGCCCTCTCCACCGGTGTCATGCTCGATACTCACGCGCATCCCGATGGCGGCGGAAAGCTCTCGTTCGATCATGACGGTATCGGCGTCCTTGATGCGACCCGCCCCCTCGGCGCGGCGCGGCGCGGTGCCCTGCTTGCGCGTCAGACGTTCGGCCGCGCGCACCGAAAGCGATTCTTCGGCCATGCGCCGCGCCAGTGTGGAGGCTTCGGGATTGCCGACCAGCGTGCGCGCATGACCCGCCGTCAGCCGCCCGTCTCCGACCATCGCCTGAACATCCTCGGGCAGGGACAGAAGGCGCAGAAGGTTGGCGATATGGCTGCGGCTCTTGCCCAGGGCGGTAGCCAGTTGTTCCTGAGTATGCCCGAAGCGATCCATCAATTGCCGGTAGCCCGCCGCCTCGTCGATGGCGGACAGATCGGCGCGCTGGATGTTCTCGATGATCGCGATCTCGAGAACTTCGGTATCGGAATAGTCCCGCAAGAGCACCGGCACTTCGTGAAGTTGTGCCGCCTGCGCCGCACGCCAGCGCCGCTCACCGGCGACGATCTCGAAATGTCCGGGGTTGTCGGCGATGGGCCGCACGATCAGCGGCTGAATCACGCCCTTTTCGCGCACGGAGGCGGTCAGTTCCTCCATCGCCTCGGGGGCAAAGCTCCGGCGGGGCTGATTGGGGTTAGGATGCAGCACCTCGACTGGAAGACGCTGATCCGGACGGCGCGGCGCGGCGGCGCCGGTCTCGGGCGTCACATCCGCCATGAGTGCGGACAGGCCGCGACCAAGACCGCGCGGGCGAATGCGTTCAGACATGGGCGGCCACCTCGGGGTTCGTCGATTCGCGGGCGATGAGTTCCTGCGCCAGCGCACGATAGGCCGCGCTGCCCGCCGAAGCCGGATCGTAATCCAGCACCGACATGGCAAAGGAGGGCGCCTCGGACAGGCGCACATTGCGGGGGACCACCGTGCGAAAGACCAGTTCGCCCAGGTTTTCGCGGGCGTCGGCCTCGACCTGTTGCGAGAGGTTGTTGCGTCGGTCGGACATCGTCATCACCACTCCCTCGATCCGCAGATCCGGGTTGGCGGTCTGGCGCACCTCGCGGATCGTCATCATCAGTTGTGACAACCCCTCGAGCGCAAAGAATTCGCTTTGAAGCGGGACGATCACCGCATGGGCCGCCACCAGCGCGTTCACCGTCAGAAGGTTCAGCGAAGGCGGACAGTCGATCAGGACGTAATCGAGCGCCTCGGCCGCAACTTCGGGCGACCGCAGCGCGTCGTGGAGCATGTAACTGCGTTTTTCGTTTGAGATCAGTTCGATATCGGCCGAACTCAGATCCGTTGTCGCCGGGACGATCCGCAGGTTTTCCACCTCGGTCATCCGGAATGCCCGATCCGGTCCCGCATCCCCGAGGAGGAAGTCATAGGTCGTCACCGGACGGTCGCCGCGATCCAGACCCAGCCCAGTCGAAGCATTGCCCTGCGGATCGAGATCGACCAGCAGCACCTGCCGCCCGGCCCGCGCCAGGGCCGCGCCCAGGTTGATCGCAGTCGTGGTCTTGCCCACGCCGCCCTTCTGGTTGGCGATGGCAATGATTCGCGCCGGTCTTGTCTGAAGGATGTCAGGCAAGCGAGATCCCCTTGATCAACAGGATGCGGGCTTGGTGATCTGTCAGGCTGTCATGAATGGCAAGCCCGAACTGCCAACGTTGTCGCGCCTCGGCGACCTCCTGCTCCCATGTGCGCCCCTTGGGAAAGATGGCCAGACCCGAGGGCGACAGATGCCGTGACGCAAGGGCGAGAAGCCCACCAAGCGGCGCAAGGGCGCGCGCGCTCAGGACATCGGCCCGAAGCGGCGGAAGAGATTCCGCGCGGTCGCTACGGATCTCGACGGTCAGGCTGAGCTCCTGCTTAGCGACCTCAAGGAACGCGGCCTTGCGACGGTCACTTTCGATCAGGGTGACAGTGGCGTCCGGGTTGATCCCGGACAGGATGGTGGCAACCACCAGTCCGGGAAGGCCAGCGCCCGACCCAAGATCGACCCAAGATGTGGTAGTTGCGGGTGCGAAACGCACTAACTGTGCTGAATCGCGGATATGCCGGTCCCAGATGGTGCTGATCGTGTCGGGGGCGATCAGGTTGATCTTTCGCGTCCAGCGCACGATCAGGGAAGCGAGCGCGCGCAATCGCTCATCTGTTTCACGTGAAACATCCAGCCCGGGGATGTCGATCCTGCTCATGCCACATCGCGCCCAAAGCGGGCGCTGTGCACCCGAAGCAACAGCAGCGCGGCTGGGGTCATGCCCTCGATCCGGGCGGCTTCGGCCAGATTGGTGGGGCGCAGGCGTTCGAGTTTGTCGCGCAATTCCGATGAAAGTCCCGAGATTGCGGCGAAATCCAGATCCGCAGGGATCACCGTGCCCTCTTCGCGTTGAAGTGCAGCGATATCATCGTTCTGCCGACCGGCGTAATGCCGATAAAGCGCGTCCTTCTGGATCTGTTCGACAATGTCGAGCGGGATCGTGGTTGGATCCGATACCATGCCCACGACACGATCCAGGGCAATGTCGTTCAATGACAACGCATCAAGCAGGCTGCGCTTGCCCTTGTCGGCATTTATTCGTGCGCCAAGCGCAACAAGATCTCGGGCGCTGACCGTGACGGAATCGAGTTGAGCACGCGCCACAGCTATCTGTTCCATCCGATCCTGGAACCTGTTCCAGCGGTCGTCGCCAATCAGTCCGATCTGCCTGCCCAAAGCGGTCAGGCGCTGATCGGCGTTGTCCGCGCGCAGGGTCAGGCGAAATTCAGCCCGGGATGTGAACATCCTGTAGGGTTCGGTTACACCGCGGGACACAAGATCGTCGATCATGACGCCGATATAGGACGTGCTGCGGCTGAACGTGACCGACTCTTTCCCTATCGCCTGACGGGCTGCGTTCATTCCGGCCACAAGACCCTGTGCCGCAGCCTCCTCATACCCGGTTGTCCCGTTGATCTGTCCGGCAAGGAACAGGCCCGGAAGCGCGCGAAGTTCCAGCGACGGGAAAAGGGCACGCGGATCCACATAATCGTATTCAATGGCATAGCCGGGTTGCAGGATCCTGGCCTGCTCCAACCCCTTGATCGACCGCACATAATCAAGCTGCACATCAGCCGGCAACGACGTGGAGATCCCGTTCGGATAGACCGTGTCGGTATCAAGCCCCTCGGGTTCGAGGAAGACTTGATGCCCGTCCTTTTCCGAAAAGCGAACGACCTTGTCCTCGATCGACGGGCAATAGCGCGGTCCGGTGCTCGATACGAAACCGCCATACATGGCCGAACGCGACAGATTCGTGCGGATGATGTCGTGGGTGCGTTCGTTGGTCGCCGTGATGCCGCAGGATACCTGAGGCGCCGCCACATCACGGGTGAGGAAAGACAGGAAGACCGGGTCACTGTCCCCGGCCTGCATCTCGAGCGCCTGCCAGTCGATGCTGCGGCCGTCGATCCGGGGCGGTGTGCCTGTTTTCAGCCGCCCCATCGGCAGATCCAGCGCCATGAGGCGTTCGGCCAGGCGGACCGATGCGGCCTCACCCATCCGGCCACCGGGGCGACGTTCGGCGCCGATATGGATCACCCCACGCAGAAAGGTTCCCGTGGTCAGAACGACCGCGCGCGCCCCAAGTTCCGACCCGTCGGCAAGGACAACGCCGCCGACACGATCCCCGATTACCACCAGATCGGCGGCCTCGCCCTCGACCACCCGAAGGTTCGGGGAAAGTGCAATTTGTCGGGCTATCTCGGCGCGATAGCGGTTTCGATCGGCCTGGGCACGCGGTCCCTGGACCGCGGGGCCCTTGCGCCGGTTAAGAAGCCGGAACTGGATCCCCGCATGGTCGGCGACCCGGCCCATCAACCCGTCCAGCGCGTCAACTTCGCGAACGAGGTGCCCCTTTCCCAGGCCACCGATCGCCGGATTGCATGACATGGTCCCGATCCCGGAAGGATCCAGCGTCACCAGCGCAACCTTTGCGCCGATTCGCGCGGCGGCATGCGCCGCTTCGGCGCCCGCGTGGCCGCCTCCGATCACGACGACATCGAACAGATCGTGTTTCACGTGAAACATCCCTCACTTGCCGATGCAGAAACTTGAAAAGATCACGTCAAGAACATCTTCGACATCGACGCGCCCCACAAGGGCGTCAACGGACCTGATTCCAAGGCGCAGTTCTTCAGCCACTTCCTCTGCCCTTTCGGCGACCCGGGGCAGGAGGTCAAGCGCGGCCTCAAGATGGCCCACGGCCTGCAACAGCGCGTCGCGGTGTCGCGCCCTTGTGGCAAGTCCGGCATTGGCTGCCTTTTGCGACAGGCGTTGCCGGACTTCTTCCACCAATCGGTCGACCCCCGCCCCGGTTACGCCCGAGACACCAGCGCGACTGCCCTCATCGTCCCGCGCCGTCAGGATCAGATCCCCCTCTGTCACCTGCATGACCGGTCCCTCGCCGGGTTCCACCAGATGCACCCGCAGATCTGCAGCGGTGGCACGTTCTTTGGCCCGAGAAATCCCGATCAGTTCGACCGGATCCTCTGCGTCATGGATACCCGCCGTATCAAGCAGCGTCACAGGCAGACCGGCCAGATCCATCCGCACTTCGATCACATCCCGCGTCGTTCCGGCATGCGCCGAGGTGATCGCGGCCTCTCGCCCGGCCAAATGATTGAGAAGTGTGCTTTTTCCGACGTTCGGCGCCCCGACGATGGCCACTTCGAACCCGTGACGCAAACGCTCGGCCATGCCGGTTCCGGCGGACAGGCGCTGCATTTCGGGGATCACTCCCTTGATGAGGCCACCTACCTGGTCGCGGATATCGTCCGGAATATCCTCTTCGACAAAGTCGATCGTGACCTCGACCAGCGCCAGCGACCGAACCAGATCCACCCGCCACCGTGCCGCGACTGCGCCAAGATCGCCGGACATGACCCGCATCGCCTGCCGTCGCTGGGCCTCGGTCTCGGCCGCAAGAAGATCGGCAAGCCCCTCGACCTGGGCAAGATCCAGCCGTCCGTTCCCGAGTGCGCGCCGCGTGAATTCGCCTGCCTCGGCGTGCCGCAGGCCGGATTCCATCGCAAGAACGGATTCGACCGCCGCAATGACCGCCGGCCCGCCGTGAAGATGCAGTTCCACCACCGCTTCGCCGGTGAAACTGGCCCCTTCGGCGAAGGTCAGCACCAGCGCCTCGTCAAGGATCGCCCCTTCGGCATCGCGAAGCCGTCGCAGGCGCCGCCCCGATTCAGGCAATGGCCCGGCCATCCTTTCGGCGGCCATCCGCGCTTTGGGACCGGAAATCCGGATCACGGCGACGCCGGCGCGGCCCGGCGCCGTTGCCAGGGCGTAGATCGTGTTCATCCCATGCCTCCGGACGATGCCGGACTCAGGCGTTCATCGAATCGAAGAAGTCCGAATTTGTCTTGGTCTGCTTGAGTTTGGACAGCAGGAATTCGATCGCGTCCGTGGTCCCCATCGGGTTGAGGATGCGCCGCAGGACATAGGTCTTTTGCAGGTCCGCCTTGTCGACCAGCAGTTCTTCCTTGCGGGTGCCGGACTTGAGGATGTCCATGGCCGGGAACACCCGCTTGTCGGCAACCTTGCGATCAAGCACGATCTCGCTGTTGCCCGTGCCCTTGAACTCTTCGAAGATCACTTCGTCCATGCGGCTGCCGGTGTCGATCAGCGCGGTGGCGATGATGGTCAGCGACCCGCCCCCTTCGATGTTCCGCGCGGCACCGAAGAACCGCTTGGGCCGCTGAAGCGCATTGGCATCCACGCCCCCGGTCAGAACCTTGCCCGATGACGGCACAACCGTATTGTAAGCTCTACCAAGTCTTGTGATCGAGTCGAGAAGGATCACGACATCTCGTTTCTGTTCGACCAGGCGCTTGGCCTTTTCGATCACCATTTCCGCAACCGCGACGTGACGGGAGGCGGGTTCGTCAAAGGTCGAGGAGATGACCTCACCCCTGACGCTGCGCTGCATGTCGGTCACTTCCTCGGGTCGTTCGTCGATCAGCAGCACGATGAGAAAGACTTCCGGATGGTTCTTCTCGATCGAATGGGCGATGTTCTGCAAGAGCACGGTCTTGCCGGTGCGTGGCGGTGCCACGATCAGGCTGCGCTGTCCCTTGCCGATCGGCGCCACCAGGTCGATGATCCGGGCCGAGCGGTCCTTGATGGTCGGATCGTCCTCGATCTCCATCTTCAGCCGTTCCTCGGGATAAAGCGGGGTGAGGTTGTCGAAGGCGACCTTGTGCCGCGCCCGCTCCGGATCCAGGAAATTGATCTGGTCCACCGTGACCAGTGCGAAATATCGTTCGTTTTCGCCGGGTTCTTCGATCACACCTTCAACGGTGTCGCCGGTGCGCAGCGAATATTGCCGGATCATCTCGGGGCTGACATAGATATCGTCCGGGCCGGGCAGATAGTTCGCCTCGGGCGAGCGCAGGAACCCGAACCCGTCCTGCAACACCTCGAGCACGCCGTCCCCGCCGATGGTCCAGCCCTCTTCGGCCCGTTCCTTGAGGATGGCGAACATCATGTCGCCCTTGCGCATGGTCGAGGCGTTCTCGATCTCGAGTTCCTCGGCCACCGCCAGAAGATCCTTCGGGCTCTTGGCCTTCAGATCGGCAAGGTTCAGTCGCGTCTCGCTCATGGATTGATCCTGAATGCGGCCTCGCTGACCGCTGTCGTCTGGCGACCCCAAGGCCGCGTGCTGTCGTCTGGTGCTGAAGGCCCTCCCGGACGGGAAGCCCGCGAGCCACCTAGAGCGTCATGGCCCGCAAGTCAACTCAGAAGGGTCGCGCGATCACCATGAACACGATCACCAGCATGAGGACGGTCGGCAATTCGTTCACCATCCGGTAGGTGCGCCCGCTGTGCCGGTTGCGGCCCCGGGCGAATTCCTTTTGCCGCGCGCCCAGCCACAGATGCACCCCGGTCATGGCAATCACCGCCCCCGCCTTGAGCCACGGCCAGATCATGCCCCAGTCGATTACACCCGGAGTCAGAACGAGCAGCAGCCCGAACAGCCAGGACGACAGCATCGCCGGCACCATGATCGCCCGCAACAGCCGCCGCTCCATCACGCCAAAGGTCAGGGCAAGCTCGGACCCCTCCTGCGCCCGTTCGGCGTGATAGACGAACAGCCGGGGCAGATAGAACAGCCCGGCCATCCAGGCGATCACCGAAGCGACGTGCAGCGATTTCACCCAAGGGTACCAGGCGGCAAGCAGATCAAGAAACATGTCATCCTCCCTGCCCTCCTTAAGAAATAAAGAGTCTGTAAAGGAAAGATGTATATGGACCGTGGACAACAGGACCGGCGACGATTCCTCCCGGTGTTGCCCACAGGCTGCGGGAACAACTCCAAGGGACCAGGAAAGGAAAGAATAAGGCAACAGATTGATAGCTTGACGAAAATCCGGCAACGACACGGTTTTCGTTCCCTTGACTCCGTCAGGATGGGGGGGTTTTCCACAACGGGGACTTATCCTTTGTCCCTGTGGGTGGTCACACGGACGACTCTCGGTTCGCGGGCCTTCGGTCGCGGTCCTGTGCGATTGACCGCCAGGCATCCCCGTCCCATACCCGTCCGATCCAGAGGTTTTCCCGGTTCTTGTCCACATGCCCGACACTGCCCTGTTCACCCTGGCCTCCGGCTCGACCATCCGGGCGGCGCTGCTTGGGAATGCCGGCCTCCGGTTCGACGTGGCGCCCCCCACCCTGGACGAGGGGCGCGCCCGTGCACAGTACCGGCAAGCCGGGCTTGATGCCGGGGAACTTGCCCTGGCCCTGGCCCGGGACAAGGCGGTGGAGGTCAGCGCGGGCCGGGATGGCCTCATCCTTGGTTGTGACCAGATTCTCGAGGTGGAAGGTGACATCCTGACCAAACCGCTGGATTCCGATGATGCGCACGCACAACTTGCGCGCCTGTCGGGCCGGACCCACCGCCTGTTGACCGCCGCCGTGTTCGTCGAGGGCGGCTGTCCCCTCTGGCAGCACCTTGCCGAAGCGCGCCTGACCATGCACCCGCTCTCATCCGGGTTCATCGACGCCTATGTTGCGCGCACCTGGGACCGGATTCGTCACTCGGTCGGCTGTTATCAGCTCGAATCCGAAGGAGTGCGGCTTTTCCGTGAGGTCGAGGGCAGCTATTTTTCCATCCTGGGCCTCCCCCTCGTGGAGGTTCTGGGCTTTCTCGTCGAGACAGGCAGGGCAACGACATGAGCGACAACAGGATCCCCCTTGCCGGCGTGATCGGCAATCCGGTCTCGCATTCCCGTTCGCCGCGGCTGCATCGCCACTGGCTCGGACGTTACGGTATCGCCGGGGATTATGTCCCCCTCCACGTCGAGGAGCGCCACCTGGAACAGGTGATCCGCGCGCTGCCGCACATGGGCTTCGTCGGCTGCAACATCACCATCCCCCACAAGGAAGCGGCCCTGCGCATCGCCGATCAGGTTAGCGACCGCGCCACGCTGATCGGGGCGGCAAATACGCTGATCTTCCGTACCGATGGATCGATTCACGCCGATAACACGGATGGTTACGGGTTCATGGCCAATTTGCGGGCCGGCGCCCCGGACTGGCAGCCGGACAGCGGTCCCGCCGCGATCCTGGGTGCGGGTGGCGCCGCGCGGGCGGTTGTCGTCGCCCTGATCGAGGCCGGCGTGCCCGAGATCATGATCGCCAACCGCACCCGTGCCCGGGCCGAGGATCTGCGCGCCGAATTCGGCCCGCGCCTGACCGTTGTGGACTGGGTTCAGGCCGGGAACATGATCGAAGGTGCCGAACTCGTCGTGAACACCACCTCGCTCGGCATGACCGGGCAGCCGGAATTGCGTGTCCCGCTCGACGGGTTGCATGCCGGGCAGATCGTGACCGATCTGGTCTATTCCCCGCTGCAAACCCGCCTTCTGGCCATGGCCAAAGAGGCGGGTTGCACTACGGTTGACGGTCTTGGAATGCTGCTGCATCAGGCCGTGCCCGCGTTCGAGCGCTGGTTCGGCCGCCGTCCCGAGGTGGATCAGGCCCTGCGCAGCGCCGTCCTCGCATGACCTATGTGCTTGGCCTGACCGGCTCGATCGGCATGGGCAAGACCGCGACCGCCGCCCTGTTTGCCGCGGCCGGCCTGCCGGTCTGGGATGCCGACGCCGCCGTGCATCGCCTCTATGGCGTGGGTGGCGCGGCGGTCTGGCCCGTGGCCGCGCTCTATCCCGATGCGGTCCGGGACGGTGCCCTTTCGCGCGAGCGGTTGAGAGAGATCGTCGCTGCCGATCCGGTCGCGCTCGACCGGATCGAGGGGATCGTCCACCCGCTTCTTGCCGCCGACCGCGCGCACTTTCTGGCGGGCGTGACAGAGGATATCGCCGTGCTCGATATCCCGCTCCTGTTCGAGACCGGACTGGACAAGCTGTGCGACGGCGTCGCCGTGGTCAGCGCCCCGCCCGAGGTGCAACGCGCCCGTGTCCTTGCCCGCCCCGGCATGGACGAGGCCCGGCTCACGCATCTGCTGAGCCGTCAGATGCCGGACTCCGAAAAGCGCGCCCGCGCCACCTGGGTGATCGAGACCCTGACCCCCGACAGCGCCCGCGACAGGGTTGCGGACATCATCCGTGCCATCAGAAAGGACCGGCCCGATGCGTGAGATCGTCCTTGATACCGAAACCACCGGGTTCGAGCCCGAACAGGGCGACCGGATCGTTGAAATCGGCGCGATCGAACTGATCAACCACATGCCGACCCGGCGCAGTTTTCATCGCTACATCAACCCCGAACGGCCGATGCCTGCCGGCGCGTTCGAGGTGCACGGCATCGGCGTGGACCTGCTCGAACCGCCGCGCCCGCCTGCGCCGGGGCAGATCACCCTGCGCGACAAGCCGGTGTTCTCTGCGGTCATCGGCGAATTCCTGGAATTCATCGGCGATGCCCGACTGGTCATCCACAACGCCACTTTCGACATGCGGTTTCTGAACTTCCAGCTGCGTCAGGCCGGATTGCAGCCGATTCCGCAGGATCGGGCGATCGACACCCTGGCAATGGCGCGCAGCCGGTTTCCCGGCGCGCCGGCCACGCTCGATGCGCTGTGCCGCCGGTTCGGCATCGACAATTCGTCACGCACGCTTCACGGCGCGCTGCTCGACAGTGAAATCCTGGCCGAAGCCTACCTTGAACTGATCGGTGGACGGCAGCCGGATCTGGTCCTTGCCCCGGTTGCCACGCGCAAGCCGGGGGATGCCGGGGCAGCGGACGACTGGCGCCCCGGCCCCCGGCCCCGCCCCCTGCCCCCCGGCCTGACCGAGGAAGAGCGCCTCGCGCACGAGGCGCATGTCGCCACGTTGGGCGACGGGGCCCTGTGGCGCAAGATCGGCTGAGGCCCCGCGAAGGGTCTCAGGCGTTCGCCACCGGCGCCACCGCTGCCGCCTGCTGCGACTGCATGCGGCGCGCGATCTCGCTGCGATAGATCTGGAGAAAGTCGATCATCTCGAGATTGAGCGGCGGAAAACCGCCATCGCGGGTCACGTCGCTGACGATGCGGCGCAGAAAGGGAAAGGTGATGCGCGGGCATTCGATCATCAGATAGGGATGAAGCTGTTCCTCGCTCACCCCTTCGATGTGAAAGACCCCGGCATATTCGATCTCGAGGAGGAACAGCGTCTCGCCCGAACCTTTGGACCGGTTCGTGACATTCAGCTTGGTGATGACCTCATACTGGTTTTCCGTCGACCGCTTGCGCGCGTCGAGGTTCACCTGGACCGCGATCTCGGGCTGAAGTTCGCCGTTTAGGCCCTTCTGCATCAGCACGTTCTCGAACGAGAGGTCGCGCACATACTGCCCGATCACCCGTTGCGTCACCTTCTGGGCGCCTGCCGGCGCCGTGCCCGCCGGCGCGGGTGCGGGATCAGCCGGATTGGGATTGTCGGTCATGGGGGGCTCCTGCGGAATTTTCTGCCCGGGCTTTATCAGCCTGGCCGCACCTTCTCAACTGTTGGTGCGGCGGGGCTCAGTGGCGGGTCCAGCCCGACGGCCCCGCCTGCGGCCGGTTGCCTGGCGTGACATCGGTGAACTCGCCCTCGATCACGCGATCCCCGGTCGGGCGGCGCGGGTAACCGCCACGCGCCTCCACGACGACCGAGGCACGCATGACCGCGCGCGCCTGCATCGCCCGGTAGAGGGCCGCCCGCACTGGCGGCAGCAAGAGCGCAAGCGCGATCAGGTCCGAAAGGAATCCGGGCAGGATCAACAGGATCCCGGCCACCATCACCATCGCCGCATCGAACAGGGCCCCGCCCGGATCCCGTCCGTCGCGCATCGTCTGCCCGAGCAAACGGATCCCGCGCAGACCGTGCCCGCGCAACAGAAGGACGCCCAGCGCCGCCGACCCCACCACCAGCGCAAGCGTGGCCCCGGCGCCGATCAGGCCGCCGATCCGGATGAACAAAGCGATCTCGATCAGGGGCAGGGCGACAAGGGCTGCGAATGCCCACATGGGCGTTGTCCTTTCCGGTCGATGGCTTTCCCGGGGGCAGGTGGACTTGCCGCCGGTCCTCACCTACATAAGTCCGGTCACGAGGATTGCCAGACCGGCGCGAGAGGACATAATGAATTCGCCCATCATCCAGCTTCTGGTCCTTGCCGGGATCGCGGTTTTTCTCATCCTCAAGCTGCGTTCCGTCCTGGGAAGCCGCGAAGGCTTCGAGCGCCCGCCCGAAGCCCTTCCCGAGGCTCGCCCCCCCGCGCGCGCCCGCGATTTCGAAGTGATCGAAGGCACGCCCGACCGCGACATCATCGACAACGTCCCCGAAGGCAGCCCCGCCGCCCGCGCCCTTGCGCAGATGAAGCGGGCCGAACCCGCGTTCAGTGTCAGCGAATTCCTCGTGGGCGCACGCGGCGCCTACGAGATGATCCTGATGGCGTTCGAACGTGGCGAACTCGAACAGGTGCGCGCCTTTCTGGCGCCCGAAGTGCACGACGCCCTCGCCTCGGTCGTGGCCGACCGCGCCGCCAAGGGCCTCCGGGTCGAGGCGACCTTCGGCGGCATCTCGAGCCTGCAACTGCGCGATGCCGAATTCGACCAGAACACCCGCGAGGCCGAGATTACGGTTGTCTTCGGCGGTGAGTTCACCTCGGTGGTGCGCGATGCCGAGGGCAAGGTGATCGAAGGCAGCGCGAACGAGATCCGCCGCCAGCGCGACGTCTGGACCTTCGCCCGCACCATGGGCGCCAACGATCCGAACTGGCATCTGGTCGCCACCGGCGACTAGGCCCGGATGACCGGGCCGGACCGATGACACAGATCCCTCCCCTGCCCGACGCGGCGCTTTCGGGTGCCGGGGCTGCGCTGTCGGCCTATCTGCGCACCCGCCCCGCCGACTGGCCGCAACCCGCCCCGGGCGAGGACGCGGCCGCCTTCCTCTCTGCCGCCTTTCGGCCGCACAGGCCAAAGGATGACGGCACCCCCCTGTTCACCGGCTATTTCGAGCCCGAAATCGACGCGAGTCCCGATCCTGTCGGCCGCTTTCGCCATCCGCTCTATCGCCTGCCTCCGGATCCGGGCCATGATCACGCCGCGATCCTTGCCGGTGCCCTTGCCGGGCGCGGTCTCGAAATCGCCTGGCTGGCCGATCCGGTCGAAAGGTTCTTTCTTCAGGTGCAGGGCTCGGGCCGGTTGCGTCTGACCGATGGCCGGGTGCTGCGCCTCGGCTATGCCGGGCAGAACGGCCATCCCTACCGCTCTCTCGGGCGCGAGATGGTGGCGCGCGGCCTGATCCCCCAGGACCGGATCGGCGCCGACACCATGCGCGCCTGGTTCCGTGACAACCCGGACCGGGTGACCGAACTCCTGATCCTCAATCCCTCCTGGGTCTATTTCCGCGAACTGACCGGCCTGGGCCCAGACGATGGCCCGATCGGCACCGCCGGCGTGCCGCTGGTCCCGATGGTGTCGCTGGCCGTCGATCCGGCGCATGTGCCGCTTGGGGCGCCGGTGCTGCTGAACACCACGGTCGATGGCGCGCCGTTCCTGCGGCTCATGGTGGCGCAGGATACCGGGGGGGCGATTCGCGGCGCACAGCGCGGCGACATCTATTTCGGCACCGGCGCCCGGGCCGGACTGCGCGCCGGTCGGCAGAACGCCCCGGGATGCCTGACCGTCCTGCTGCCCCGGGACATGTGATGCGCCGCCGCCAGATCTCGCCCGAAGAGCGCGCGCTCTGGGACCATGTGGTGCGCGGGGCCGAACCCCTGCACCGCCCGCTCCGGCAGGATCCGCCTGCCCCTACCCCCGCCCCTCCCCCGGTTTCCGAGCGGCGAAATCCGCCCCCGCCCCCTCCGCTCCAGCCTTTCCGCATGGGGGAACGCGCCGACCACCGCCACGGCGGCGATCTGATCTCCGGCCTGCTCGATTCCCGCGTCCGCCTGCCGCTGCGCATGGACGCCCGCCTGCATGGCCGGATGAAGCGCGGCCGGGTCGAGCCGGAGGCTCGCATCGACCTGCACGGCATGACCCTCGCCCAGGCGCATGGCGCGCTGATCCGGTTTGTCCTCGCCTCGCAGCCCCAGGGGCGCCGGCTTGTCCTGGTCATCACCGGCAAGGGCCGCCCCCGGTCCGGGGATGCCGCCACCCCGCCGGGCCGTGGCCTCCTGCGCGAACAGGTGCCCGAATGGCTGATGCTGCCGCCGCTTTCGGCCCTCGTCCTCGAGGTCGCCCAGGCCCACCAGAGCCATGGCGGCGGCGGTGCCCTCTATGTCTATCTGCGGCGTTGACCGCTCACAGGACGTAGCGGCTCAGATCGGCCGACCGTGCCAGCTCGCCGATTTCCCGCTCGACAAAGGCGGCATCGACCACCACCGCGTCGCCCGAACGGTCGGGGGCGGCGAAGGACAGCTCCTCGAACACCCGCTCCATGACCGTATGCAACCGCCGCGCGCCGATATTCTCGACCGAACGGTTCACCTCGGCGGCGATACGCGCCAGCGCCGCGATCCCGTCTTCGGCAAAGCGTACAGTGACACCTTCGGTTGCCATCAGCGCCTCGTATTGCCGGGTCAGCGCGTTTTCCGTCTCGGTCAGGATGCGCACGAAATCCGCCTCGGAAAGCGCCGACAGCTCCACCCTGATCGGCAACCGCCCCTGAAGCTCTGGCAGCAGATCCGAGGGCTTGGCCACATGGAACGCGCCCGAGGCGATGAACAGGATATGGTCGGTCCGGACCGGCCCGTGTTTCGTGCTCACCGTCGTGCCCTCGATCAGCGGCAGCAGATCGCGCTGGACACCCTCGCGGCTGACATCGGCGCCGCGGGTCTCGGCGCGGGCGCAGATCTTGTCGATCTCGTCCAGAAAGACGATTCCGTTCTCCTGCACCGCCTCCAGCGCCACGCGCGTCACCGCCTCGTCATCAAGCAGCTTGTCCGCCTCCTCGGCGATCAGGGCATCGTGGCTCTGCGCCACCGTCATGCGCTTCTTCACCCGGCGCTGACCGAAGGCCTTGCCGAACAGGTCGCCCAGATTCATCATCCCGCCCATCATGCCGGGCTGGCCGGGGATCTCGAATCCCATGGGGCCCGAGGTATCGGCGAGGTCGAGTTCGATCTCCGTCGCGTCCAGCTCCCCGGCCTTCAGCTTGCGCCGGAACATCTCGCGCGTGGACTCGCGCGCGTCCGGCCCGGCGATGGCGGCGATCACCCGGTCCTCGGCCGCGGCCCAGGCACGCGCCTTCACCTCCTCGCGCATGGCAGCGCGAGTCTGGACGATGGCGCTATCCACCAGGTCGCGCACGATCTGCTCGACATCGCGGCCGACATAGCCCACCTCGGTGAACTTGGTCGCCTCGACCTTGATGAAGGGCGCCCGTGCAAGCCGGGCAAGGCGCCGGCTGATCTCGGTCTTGCCCACGCCGGTCGGCCCGATCATCAGGATGTTCTTGGGATAGACCTCCTCGCGCATCTCCGGCCCGAGCTGCTTGCGCCGCCAGCGGTTGCGCAGCGCCACCGCCACCGCCCGCTTGGCATCGCGCTGGCCGATGATGAAACGGTCAAGTTCGGAAACGATCTCGCGCGGGGTCAGGTCGGTCATGTCGGTCCCTCGTGGCAACGCGGTGCAGATAATCGGCAGCGGGCGGGAATTGAAGGGCGCGCCCTGCCCTTCATCTGTCCACAAATATCCCACGGGGGTCCGGGGGTGTGAAACCCCCGGGGCCTCCGCCTCAGCGCCCGCCGATCGTCTCTACAGTGAGGTTGCCGTTGGTATAGACACAGATATCGGCAGCGATCGCCATGGCGCGCCGCGCGATCGCCTCGGCATCCAGGGCGCCGTCCATCAGCGCCCGCGCCGCGGCAAGGGCGAACATCCCGCCCGAACCGATCGCCGCGACCTCATGCTCGGGCTCAAGGACATCCCCCGCCCCGGTCAGCACGAACAGCGCGGTCCCGTCGCTGACGATCAGCATGGCCTCGAGGTTGCGCAGGAACTTGTCGGTGCGCCAGTCCTTGGCCAGCTCGACACAGGCGCGCGCCAGTTGCCCCGGCGCGGCCTCGAGTTTCTTTTCCAGCCGCTCGAGCAGGGTGAACGCATCCGCGGTCGATCCGGCGAACCCCGCGATCACCTCATGCCCCCCGGGCGACAGCCGGCGCACCTTGCGCGCCGTGCCCTTGATGACGGTCTGGCCCAGGCTCACCTGTCCGTCGCCCGCGATCACCACGCGCCCGCCCTTGCGCACGCCGATGATCGTGGTGCCGTGCCAGCCGGGAAATGCCGGTTCGCTCATGCTCGGCCTCTCGTTTGCCCCGCCCCCGTGCCCTTTGCGCAGGGGCGGGCACTGGTCCCGATCACATCGCGGACTTGATCCAGCTTTCCAGCGCGGCCTTGGGCGCCGCGCCGGCGCGGTTCGAGACGATCTGACCGTCCTTGAAGATGAACAGCGCCGGAATCCCGCGCACGCCCATCTGGGCCGGCAGCGAGGGGTTCTCGTCCACGTTCACCTTGGCGATCTTGACCTTGCCCGCATATTCTTCGGACAGTTCCTCAAGAGCGGGGCCGATCATGCGGCACGGTCCGCACCATTCGGCCCAGAAATCGACGACGACGGGGATCTGGGACTGGCGCACCTCGGCGTCGAAGGTTGCATCGGTCACGGCGACGGTGGCCATGGATCATCTCCTTGGTTCGGGATCTGGTCGAAGCTAGGAACCCGGCCCGCCGCCGTCAAGGCAGGCAGGCCCGCCGCAAGGCAGCCATGACAAGGGCGCGGGGCAGCGGCATCACGGTCGCGGTCGCGGTCCAGAGGATCAGCGCCTCGATCGTCCGGCCCGGATAGACAGCCTCGAGCATGTGGGAATAGGCGCCCATCTGCCGCAGAATGCCCTCGGGCACGTCCTCGGGCCGCGCGGGGACCAGGCGATTGGTCTTGTAGTCGGTGATCGTCACGCGCTCTGCCGTCACCGTCAGCCGGTCCACCAGCCCGGCAATCCGCCGGCCGTCCGGCAGAACACCCGCCACCCCCACCTCGCACAGATCGCCGGGCGCCAGAAGCTGCGCCAGCGCCAGCGCCTCGGTCACGATCCCGTCAATTCCGCCGGCCGCGGTCATGTCCGGATCCGCCGCGCAGATCGCCCGGGCAAGGGCCGGGCGATCCCCGGGCGCGGCAGCGGGCAGGAACTCCAGCAGCCTGTGGATCAGGCGGCCCCGCGCAAGAGCGGCCTCGCCCTCCTGCGGATCGGTCTCTCCGGGCAGGATCACGGCCCCGCCCAGATCCGAGGGGGCCAGCATGCGATCCGCCTCCGGCACGACGACCGGCGCCGAATCGACGGCCACCGGTGCGGGCGATTGCGGCGCCACATCTTCCGCTCCGGTCGCGGCCGCCACGTCCCAGTCCCCGCCCTCAAGACGCAGCCCCGCTCCCCCCGGCAGCCCGGCCGCCACGGCGCCGGCGCGGGTCAGGCCCTCTTCGGCCATGGCGTGCCAACTGTCGCCGCCGCTGCCGGTGTCACCCGCTGCCGCCACGATCAGCCACTGTTCGGCCCGCGTCATCGCCACATAAAGCAACCGGCGCCTTTCGTCCTCGTCCTTGCGCCGCGCCTCGTCGCGCAGCGCGACCTGAAGCGGGGTCGCCTCTTCCTTGGGCATGGGCCAGATCGCCCGGCCCCGATGCCCGAGAAACGCATCCCGGTCCCTGTACGACCGCTTCGCACAATCCGGCAGGATCACGATCGGCGCCTCGAGCCCCTTGGACCCGTGCACGGTCATCACCCGCACCGCATCGCCGCGCGATTCCATCGGCCGTTTGAAATCGGTCTCGTCGGTCTGCATCCACTCGACAAACCCGGTCAGGCCCGGCACCTCGCCCGCCTCATGGGCAAGAGCCTGCGCCAGAAGCGCGTCGATCCCGTCCTCGGCTTCGGGGCCAAGCCGTGCCAGCAGGCGCCGCCGCCCGTCGTGGCGCACCAGAAGCCGATTGATCAGGTCATAAGGCCGCAGGAAATCCGCCTGCCGGCGCAGGTCGTCCAGAACGGCAAGGGTATCCACCCGCCCGCTGCCGCGCAGCGCCTCCCACAGCGACGGGCCGGGGCGATGGGCGGCCAGGGTGTAAAGCTCCTGCTCGGTCCAGCCGAACAGGGGCGAGCGCAACGCCTCGGCCAGTGAAAGGTTGTCCTCGGCCAGCGCCAGAAACCGCAAGAGCGCGCCGATGTCGCGCACGGCCAGTTCCGCCCCGACCCGCAGCCGGTCGGCCCCCGCGACCTTGACCCCGCGCGTCTTCAGACCCCGGATGATCGCGTGGAACAGGTCCGACCGGCGCTGCACGAGGATGAGGATATCGCCCGCCCCGATCCGCCGCGCCCCGCCGACCCCCGGCAGGACGCCCCCCTCCACCATGTCGCGGACGGCATCGGCCACCCGGTCCGAAAGGATCCGCGCCGGATGGCGGGTGCCGATCCGGTCGACCGGGGCGGTCCAGTCCGTGCTCTCCTCCTCCTTCTCGGGGACGGGAACCGGCGGCCACAGGTCGACCCGGCCGGGCATTCCGGCATGAAAGGCGCGATGCTGCGGCGCTTCGGCCCCCAGACCGGACAGGTGCGGACCCTGGAACACTTCGTCAACCGCGCGCAGGATCACCGGGGCCGAGCGGAACGAATGCGCAAGGGCATGGTCGTGCAACCCCTGTCCCGCCCGGTCGAGTTCGGCGGCAAAGCGATGGCGCATCGCGTCGAATCCGTCGGGATCGGCTCCCTGGAAGGAATAGATCGACTGCTTGCGATCGCCGACCACGAACAGCGTCCGTTCGATCCGGCGCGCGCCCTCTCCGGCGGCAAACTCCTGCGCAAGGCCGCCGATCACCGCCCATTGCCCCGGCGACGTATCCTGCGCCTCGTCGACAAGGATATGGTCGATGCCGCCGTCAAGCTTCCACAGCACCCATTGTGCCACGTCCGGATCGCCCAGCAGGCGCCGCGCGCGGGCGATCAGGTCGTCGAAATCCAGAAGGCCGCGCCGGGTCTTGGCCTCTTCGTAAAGATGGACGAACCGGTGCCCGAAATCATGAAGCGCCTTGCTGCGCGCCAGCGTCACGAGCCCGAGCCGGAGCGGTCGTGCCGCCTCGACCCGCTGCATGAGGGTATCGAGCGCATCGGTGAACGCGGACTCGCGCGCGCGGGTGTCCCTGGTCGGGAACCGGTCGCCCTTGGCGGTATAGGGCGCGTTCTTCGTCGCCGACGCCCCCCAAAGCAAAAGTCGCTCGAGCACCGGAAGGTCGCCCAACCGGCCAGTCATCGCCCGCAGCGCTTCGGCGGCGGCCTGATCGGTCGTGGAACCGGCGGCAAGGATGGGGATGAGCGCGGCGATCAGATCGGTGGTGTCGCGGTCGAACAGATCCGCCACCAGCCCGCCGAGGGAAAGCCCCTCGGGCAGGTCCAGCACGGACCGCAGGCCCGGTTCGTCAAAGGGCGCGGCGAACAGATCGGCGCCGGCGACGATCTCTTTCAGGACCGGTTCAAGATCTTCTCCCGAAGCATGGGCAAGAAAGGCATCGGTCACGCCCTGCGTCGCGCCCTGGGCCATCCGGTCGGCGATTTCGGCCCGCAGCAGGGCGGCGGTGCGCTCTTCCATCTCGGTGAAATCGGGACTGACCCCCGCCTCGAGGGGGAAGCGCCGCAACAGCCCGGCACAGAAGGCGTGGATGGTCTGGATACGCAGCCCGCCCGGAACCTCCATCGCCTGCGCGAACAGCACGCGCGCCCGGCTCAGCCCCGCCTGTCCTTCGGGCGGCTCCTCGCCCAGTTCGGTCAGCGCCGCGCGCAGATCGGCGTCGGGCAGCATGGCCCAGGCGCCCAGCCGGGCGAACAGGCGGTTCTGCATCTCGGCGGCGGCGGCCTTGGTATAGGTCAGGCACAGGATGTTCTGCGGCCTTGTCCCCCGCAGCAGCAGTCGCGCCACCCGATCGGTCAATACCCGTGTCTTACCCGATCCGGCATTGGCGGCCAGCCAGGTCGATTGCGCGGGATCGGCGGCGCGGATCTGGTTGATGGTCGCATCGTCGCGGATCATCGCATCACCTGAACCGTTGCGGGCGCCGAGGGATCCCATTCGCCGAAGCGCGAGAGGTGGTCATGGTCGCCCTCGCGCCGGTCGCTCGTCATCGCCATGCGGGCGGTATAGCCGCGCGCCGGATCGGCCCAGGCCTGCATGAGGCGCGACAGATCGCGCCAGACCTGTGCCGGCGGGTTGTCGGCCAGCGGCGCCTCGACGATCTGGGGCCTGGACCCGACTCCGATATAGGTCGCGCCGGCCACCGTCACCGGGCCCAGCGCCGCGATCCCGCCTGCCTCGATCAGGGCGGCCGTCAGCAAGAGCTGCTTGTCGAACACATTCTGCTGCTTGACCGTCGGCGGGGTGCCGGTCTTGTAATCATGGATCACCGCCCGCCCGTCCGGGGTCAGGTCGATCCGGTCGGCCTTGACCGTCAGCGTCACCCCGGTTCCGGGAATGAGCGCGGCACCCCGCTCCTCGAACAGGTGTGGCGTGGCGACCAGGCGACGCGCGCGCTCTCCCTCGACGAACCAGTCCGCGATCCGCGTCATCCGCGCAAGCCACAGCCGCCGCATCATCGGCCAGGGGCATTCCTCGGTCAGCACCCGTTCGGCGATCCGGATCAGGCTGAGGGCGGCATCGGGCGCATCCGGGTCGAATCCGCCCCGAAAGGCGCTCTCGAACACGCGATGCAGGATGGTGCCGCGCAGCGGGGCGTCCGGCTCTGCGGTCAGCGGATCCAGACGCGACAGCCGCAGCACCTCTTGCGCATAGACGGCATAGGGATCGCGCAACAGCCGCTCGACCCGCGTGACCGAGAGTTTCGCGGGCCGCATCTCGGGCGGCGGCGCGGGCGAGGGGCGCGGTTCGGGCGGGACACGCGCCTCGGGTTGCGACAGCGCCCTTGCCCCGGCGATCCAGCCCGCCCCTTCTGCCCGCATCCGGGCCAGCGCGGCCGGCCCGCCCTGTGCCGGAAGGCCGCTCAGCAGGTTGGTCAGCCGCGCCAGCCAGCGCGCGGGCACCGTTTCCGCAGAATCGGAACGCGTCGAGCGGGTCAGCCACACCTCGCGCGCGGCGATGGCCTGCTGGAAGTCATGCGCCGAAAGCCCGATCTGCCGTTCCGGCAGCAACAGCCCCGCCCGAAGCCGCAGCGTCCGGTTCAGCCATGGATCAGGCTGGGGCAGAACCGGCCAGACCCCTTCGTTGAGGCCCCCGAGGATGACCAGATCGGCATCGCATTCGCGTGCCTCGCGCGGGCCCAGGATCCGGACAAGGGGATGGCCGGCATCGCGGTCGCGCACCTGACCGGCGGCGATCACTTCGTGCAGGATGACGGCGTAATCGTGTCCGTCCATCGCGCCCCCGGCATCGGCATGGCGCCGCAACTCCTCCATCCGGGCGCGCGCCTCGCGCCCGGCGGCCTCGTCCCAGAGGGTGCCGGCCGGGCGGGCGTCGGCCGTGGAGCCGGCGGCAAACCGTTCGGCCAGCGCAAGGTGCCGCGCGACATGATCGCCCAGCGGTCTTTCGTCCGCCGGGGGCAGATCGTCCAGGATCGCGGCCAGCCATTCGTGCCACGGATCGCCGCCGCCCACCGCGCGCAAGGTGGCGCCATCGGGCCAGGCCGGCCCCTGTCGCCGCAGCCGCAGTTCGAACGCCTGCGTCGCCAGAAGATGCGCCCCCCGGTCCGCGCCGCTGTGGCACAGCGGATGCTTGAGCAACGCCACCAGTGCCGTCCCGGTCGCCGGTGTCGCCATCAGATCGGCCACCTGCCGCAGGAACCGCCCCGGCGGCGACAGCCCGAGAGGCAGGCCCGCGCTGTCATCGGGCAGGATGCCCCAGCGATCCAGCGCCGCCGTCACCTGCCGCGTCAGCATCCGGTCCGGCGAGATGAGCGCCGCCCGCCGCCCTTCGGTCACCGCGTGGCGCAGGCGCATGGCGATGGCCTCGGCCTCGATCCGGGGCGACGGCGCCTCGAGCAGGATCATCCCGGCGCAGGCATCGGGCAGCGGACCAAGGGCGGGCCCCTCGGCAATCCAGCGGTCGGTGACGGGCGCGGGCCGCAGCGCAAGCGACACCAGCGCATTGCGCGCGGGGCGGGGCGGGGCGGCGTCGGTCCAGGGACGGATCGCGGCGGGGTCGACCCCGGCCAGATCGGCAAGGCGGCGGAACCGGAACTGGGGATGATCCTCGGCCGTGGTGGCATCGTCCAGATCGGCCCAGACCGGGGCGGGATCGAACCCCGGCAGGATCACCGCGCCTTGCGGCAGGCGGGCGACCGCCGCCATGAACAGCGCAGTCGTGCCGCGCGATCCGGTCGATCCGGCGACGATCACCGGATGCGCCGGGGGCGTCCGCGACCAGCGTTCGGCAAGGATCAGAACGGCGTTCCGGCGCAGGGCTTCGGCGTCGGTTCCGCCGCCCGCCGCGTAATCCTGCGCAATCGCGAGGAAACGCAGCGCCCGCGCCCAATGCCCGGACTGGTCCGCCACGTCGAGAGCGGCGATGACATCGGGCGGAACGCCTTCGCCCGCCATCTCGTCCATGAGCGCGGCCAGCGAATCGGCCAGGGCAAAGGCGCTGTCGCGCGCGGCAAGGGTAGGGTCGCGCGCGATCAGGGCCGCGACCAGCCGCGCCAGATCAAGACGCCGGCGCAGCGGCGGCACCGGCGCCTCCTGCCCCGGCAGCGCCACCTCGGACAACAGGCGCAGTCGCGGCAACAGGCGCGCAGGCCCGGCGGCGAACGCCTCGTGCAGACGGCGGGCCATGCGTGGCGTGTTGGCCCAGATCTCCACCCGGGCCCAATCCTCGGGCGCGGCATCCTGCATCCGCGCTGCAAGGCCGCGCACCACCTCGGCCGCGAAATCGACGCCGGGCGGCAGGCCGAACAGGCGCGGCTCCTCGCTCATGCCCGCCTCAACAGGTCTTCGGCGAGGGCGATGCTCTCGGGGTGGCCGACATCGCACCAGCCGCCCCGATGCACAGCGCCGAACAGCGTGCCCCGCGCGATCATCGCATCCCACACCTTGTTGAGCGAGAACACCTCGTCTGGCACGGCGGCCACCGCCTCGGTGCGCAGGATCTGCGCCCCCCCGTAGACAAGGCCCGGCCCGCGCCGCAATCGTCCATCCGGGGCCAGGGTGAAATCCCCCGGCCCGGCATGGCCGGTCGCGGCGCCGGCCGGAACCAGAAGCAGCAGCGCCTCCATCCGGGCGCCGTCCCACGCCCCGGCCAGCGTCCCGAGGGGGGCGGGCCCGGTCCAGATCGCATCGCTGTTGAGCGTCACCACCGGCCCGGCCCCCAGGATCGGCAGTGCTGCCTTGAGCCCGCCGCCCGTCTCGAGAAGGCGCGCGCTCTCGTCCGAAAAGAGCAGGCCGCGCCCGGCAAGATGCGCTCGCAGCATCCCGGCGCGATAATGCAGGTTCACGCAGACGCGCAGGCCGCGCCCCCCGGTCAGGTCAAGCGTGTGGTCGATCAGCGCGCGCCCCCCGACCGGAATCAGCGGTTTCGGCCGTTCGCGGGTCAGCGCGCCCATGCGGGTGCCAAGGCCCGCGGCAAAGATCATCGCGGATCCGGGGTTCATGCGGCTGGCCCCGCCGACAGCAGCGGCCTCAGCGCGTGTGCCAGATCCCGCAGCGCCGGATGCGCCAGATCCTCGCGGATCATCGCCCGGACCCGCGGCATCAGCGACAGATAGCGCCGCTTGCCGCCGTCGGTGGCCAGCCGGGCAAAGATGCCAAGGATGCGCAGGTTGCGCTGCACCCCGATCGCCGCTGCCGCCGCTGCCACCTGCGCCGGATCACGCCCGGTCGCGGTGGCAAAGCGCGCGGTCATCGCTGCGTGCAGGCCGGCCCTTACATCGCGCCGCGCATCGCGCAGGAGCGAGACCAGATCGTATTCCGGCGGCGCCCGCACCGCATCCTGAAAATCGACAAGGCCCAGCCGGTCATGCCCCTGCCGGTCGGGCCGCCAGATCAGGTTCTCGACGTGGAAATCGCGCAGCGACAGGGTTTCGGCGCGCGGGGCATGGGCCCTCAGGGCGTCGAGCATGAGGCCGCGCACCGCACCGTGCCGGGCCTGATCCGCAACCGCGCAGGCGTGGTCGAAGAACGGGTCAAGCATGCGCACCCCCTGTTGCGGATCGAGGGCGATCAGCCCCTCCGGCGGGGCCACATCCTGAAGCCGCACCAGTAGATCGACTGCGGCGGCATAGATCACCGCCTCGTCCTGTGGGGCCTTCACGATCCAGGCGGCAACCGTATCCGGCCCCAGATCCCCGACAATCGCCAGGCGACAGGTGCCGTCCACCGCGATGGGCCGGGGCGCGCTCAGTCCCGCCGCGCGCAGGGTTGCGGCGATCCGCAGGAATGCGGCGTGGGTGTCCGCGCCGGCGGGATCGCATTCCATCAGGATCGCGGTTTCGGTGCCCGGCCCGTGCAGGCGATGGAAACGCCTGCCCGACGCATCGCCGGCCATGTCCGCCACCCGCCACGCAGCGCAAGGCGAGGCGGCGAGGAAGGCCGCGGTTTCCCGGGTCAGCGCGGCGGTCACGGCATCAGTCAAGGATCGCCCCCAGCCGTTCGGCCCAGCGCGCATCGCCCTCAAGCCGGGCCTCATGGGCGACCGGGCCGGCATCAAGGGTCAGCGTCAGCGCCGCGCCCGGTGCAAGATCGCCCAGACGGTCGGGCCATTCGATCAGGCAGATCGCCCGGGTCATCGCCTCGTCAAGGCCGAGTTCGGCCACTTCGTCCGGCCCGCCCAGGCGGTAAAGGTCGGCGTGCCAGATTTCGCCGCGCGGGGTGGCGTAGGTCTGGACCAGCGTGAATGTGGGCGAGGGCACTTCTTCGTCGGGATTGCCGGCGGCGGCGCGGATCAGGGCGCGGGCGAACGTGGTCTTGCCCGCACCGATCGGTCCGGCCAGAAGCACGGTATCGCCCGGCACCAGCAGCACCGACAGGCGCCGCGCAAGATCGGCCGTCGCCCCCTCGTCGGCAAGGGCAAGCCGGACGATCGGCCGGGGGGTGGGGTCCGGGGCGGCGTGAGGGGTTCTGGTCGCGGTCATGCGTCAAAGCTTAGAGCGGACCGCGCCGGCCGCAAGCCCCGGCACGGTGCCGGGCAGGGTCGGGTGGGGGCAGGGGGGCCGGGCGCCGCCGGGATGGCGCCGCCGCCGGGCGGCATGTCACGCCCCGGACGCGGCCATGGCATCCCCCGGCACGAGGCTGAGCGCATCGCTGCGGGCGCTTTCGGAAAACTCGGCGCAGATGCGCCCCCCGGCAAGACAGGCGAACCGCGCGGCAAGGGCACGGCCGTCGCCCAGCCGGATCGTGCCGGCGATCTCTCGGCAGTCGCTGTCCATCGCGCCAAGATGGGCGACCTGTCCCCAGATCGGGCTGGGCGCGCTAGCCGACCGCCAGCGCGCGATCTCCTGCCCGAGGGTGAGGTCAAGAAGCCGCCCGCCGGGAACCCCCCAGATCCCGGCATAGCGGGCGTTGCACAACATGAGGGTGCCGCCCGGCGAAAAGACCGCGATCGCCTGATCAAGCCGGTCAAGCAGCAGTTGCACCGTCTCCTGTTCAAGCCGGAACCGGCGGCTCAGCGAAATCTCGTCGCTGATGTCCTCGAACAGGAAGGCGAGTGCGCCGTCGGGATGCGGGCGGCCGCTGACCCGGTAGGTGCGGCCGCCGGGCAGCACCCAGTTCTCGCAATAGGAGCCCTTTTCCGCCTCGGCCTCCAGCGCGGCCACCTGTTCGCGCCAGCTTCGCCAGTTGCGGGGTTCGGGCAGCATCTGCATGTCGCGCAACCGGTCGAGGACGCTGTGCACATGCGGCCGTTGCAGCAGGAAATCCGCCCCGAGTCCGGTCAGATCGACCAGTGCGGGATTGAACAGCGCAAGGCGCCTTTGCCGGTCAAAGACCGCAAGCCCGGTCCTGAGATCGGCGAATGTCCGTGCCAGGGTCTGGACGAAGGTCTGCCGCGCCTCTTCGGCGGCGACCTTGGCGGTGGCGTCCACGGCAAAGCATATCACCTCGGTGCCGCGCCGGATCCGGATGATGTCGAACCAGAGCGGCCCCGACAGCGGTCTGGACGCATCCGCCAGGCTGACCGACCGGCGAATCCGGGTGGCCTGTCCGTCATCCCCCGGATCGGGCAGATCCGCGAACAGGGGCGCGGGCGGCCATTCCGGCACCTGCCCCGGGGCAGGCGGGTTCACCCGGTCGGCAAGGGCGAGACTGGCCCGATTGGCCCAGGTGATCCGGCCCGTGCCGTCCTCCTTCCAGATCAGTTGGGGCGAGTCCTCTCCGATCGCGCGCAGGCAGCGCACCTCATCCTCGAGCAGGGCAAGGCGCAGGCGGTCATGCCCGCCATCAGCCGGCCCCCCGGCAATGGTCAACCGGGTAAAGCCGGCCCAGCGTTCGGCCAGGAGGCGTTCGCCCTCCTCGAGGCCGTCGATGGTGAATCCCCGGTCCCCCGCCAGATCGAGCGTCGGGCCAAGGGCGGGAAACCGTCGTTCGAGCAGGGCGATCATGGCAGCAAGGCTGCCGCCATCGGCATCGGGCAGGGGCAACAGCGCCGCGGCCGCCTCGGTCGCATCGACGAGATCCTCACCCTCGAACAACAGGACCGCCGGATCGCCCGATCCGGCCGGTCCGGTTGCACGGTTGCCGGCAAGGGCCGGCAGATGCGCGGCAATCACCACGATCGCCGCGAGCGAGGCAAGAATCAGAAGGGCCTGGTTCAGAATCTGGGCGGTCATGACAGCCGGAGCATGGCGGGTTCACGCCTTTCTCCCACGCCAGGATTAACGGCAGGTTAATCCACCCCGGCCCCGGCCATCATTCCTCGATCCGGGGATTGGCGCCCAGCGCGCCCGTGGCCGCAAGAATCCGCTCGGCCGGCCAGTCGACCTGCACGATGGCACCGTCACCGTTCGCGAAATCAAGCCGCGCGCCCGACCGTTCAAGCAGCGTCTTGGCGATGAACAGGCCAAGTCCCATCCCTTCGTATTCGGGGCGCGCCCCGGCCGATTCCCGGCGGCGGCCGTGCACGAAGGGGTCGCCGATGCGCGACAGGACATGCGGCGGAAACCCCGGTCCGTCGTCGACGATCCGGACCGAAAGGCGCGCCTCGCTCCAGCTCAGTTCGATGGCGACCCGCGCCACCGAGAAATCGACGGCATTCTGCACGAGGTTGCGCAACCCGTGGATGATCTCGGGCCGGCGCTGGATCACCGGCTGGTTTCCGGGCGTCGCCACCAGAACCGAAACCTCGCGCCCGCGGCCCAGATGCGGCTCGGCCGCCTCGCGCAGGACGGTCTCGAACGGGGCGCCACGCAGATGCAGGTCGTCCTTGCCCTCGCGCCCCATGGACCGCAGGATATCGCGGCACCGGTCGGCCTGGGCACGGATCAGCACCGCATCGTCGTAGAGATCGACGAGATCCCCGCGCCCGCGCAGCACATCCACCAGTTCCGACGAGGCCAGCTTGATTGTGGCAAGCGGCGTGCCGAGTTCATGCGCCGCCGCCGCGACGACACCGCCCAGAGCGGTCAGTTGCTGTTCGCGCGCCAGCGCCAGCTGCGTGACCGCAAGTGCCTCGCGCATCTCGCGGATCTCGGTCGCGACCTGTCGTGCATAGATGGCGAGGAACAGCACCCCGATGATGAGGGCAAGCCAGAATCCGAAACGGAACAGGCCGGGCAGTTCGAGGACGACGCCCCCGCTGTCGCGGATCGGCAGGCTCCAGAGGCCGATGGCACTCACCATCGCCAGCGACATGAGCGCAAGTCCAACCGTGTTGCGCAGCGGCAGGATCGTGGCCGCGATCGTGACCGGCGCAAGCAGCAGGAGTGCGAACGGATTGTTCAGCCCGCCGGTGAAGGACAGAAGCAGGCCAAGCTGGACCACGTCGAAGGCAAGCATCAGCGTCGCGACGCGCTCGCTCATCCTGCGGGTCGGCGGGGTGAGCAGCGTCACCGCCATATTGGCGATCACCGAGGCCGCGATCGCGATCGAGGCCAAGCCATAGTCGAGAGTCAGGCCGAAGATCCAGATCGCCCCCGCGACCGCCAGCGACTGGCCGAGAACCGCGGCCCAGCGCACGAACACGAGGGTGCGAAGGCGCAGCCAGGCGCCGTGATGCACTTCGGTGGGAAACCCGGGAAACGACACGATGCGACATCCGCTTTGCACGTTCGGCGCGACGTTGATAAGAGCCAAGGCCGAACGGATCAACATCGGGGTGCGATCATGGTGCGCAGCGGAACATGGGCGGTGGCCGGGGGTGTTGTCCTGGGCCTTGGCGTCATCGCGACCGTGGCCATGGTGACTCTGGGCCGCGGGCCGGGGCCCTCGGCCTGCCGGCAGGGGGCGACCGCGGGCGACATCGGCGGGCCCTTCACCCTGATCGACGAGGACGGGCGCACCGTGACCGATGCCGATGTCATCACCGCGCCGACGATCGTCTATTTCGGCTATACGTTCTGCCCCGATGTCTGCCCGACTGACAGCGCCCGCAATGCCTTTGCGCTCGAGGATCTCGAGGCGCGGGGAATCATCGCGAACGCCCTCTTCATCAGCATCGACCCCGCGCGCGACACGCCCGAGGTGGTCAAGGCATTCACCGCCGGATTTCATGAGCGGATGCTGGGCCTGACCGGCAGCGAGGAACAGGTCGCCGCCGCCGCGCGGGCCTATCGGGCGTTCTATCAGAAGGACGATTCCGGCGACCCGGACTACTACCTGATGAACCATTCGACCTATTCCTACCTGACGATGCCCGGCACCGGATTCGCGGATTTCTTCACCCGAGAGACCACGCCCGAGGAGATGGCCGACCGTGTTGCCTGCTTCACCGAAGAGGCCGGCCTGAATTGACCGCAGCGGATCGGCTGGTTACGCTTGCCGGCAAGGACTGAGAGGACTGCAATGGAAGGTGACGCGCCGGACCTGGGCAAGGACCGCAGCCTGCTTCTTGTCGATGACGACGACGCCTTTCTCAAGCGGCTGGCCCGCGCGATGGAACGGCGCGGCTTCGAGGTGCTGACGGCGGCAACCGTGGCCGAGGGCAGGGCGGTCGCCGCCTCGCGCCCCACGGCCTATGCGGTAGTCGACCTGCGGCTGGAGGACGGCAACGGGCTCGATGTGGTGGAAACCCTGCGCGACCACCGCCCGGATGCCCGGATCGTGGTGCTGACCGGCTATGGCGCCATCGCCACCGCGGTGGCCGCGGTCAAGATGGGTGCGATCGACTATCTGTCGAAACCAGCCGACGCCGATGACGTGACCAACGCCCTGCTCGCGCGCAAGTCGGCCATGCCGACTCCGTCCGAAAACCCGATGAGCGCCGATCGCGTGCGGTGGGAACATATCCAGCGGGTCTACGAAATGTGCGACCGCAACGTGAGCGAGACCGCGCGCCGCCTTTCGATGCACCGGCGCACGCTTCAGCGCATCCTTGCCAAGCGCAGTCCGCGCTGACGGCTCCACGCCGGCGTGATCCGGGCCGGCGTGATCCGGACTGATCCAGCGGAGCGCGCGCTGGTCGCGCGCGCATTCCTTTCCTCTCGGGATTGCGCAGGCAATCCCTCGGGCGGCCTCCGGCGGGGGTATTTGGGGCAAAGATGAAAGAGGCCCCTTCATCTTTGCCCCAAATACCCCGGGGGAGTCCCGAAGGGACGGGGGCGGAGCCCCCTTCGCGCTCAGATGACGGACAGGATCCTGTGGTGCCGGGAAAGGAAATCCGCCCGCACCTCGACCGGGGGGCGCGGGCGGATGGTCATGCCTGCGGCAATCCCTGGATCTGGCCGCCCGAAGATGCGGTCGGCCTCGTCGCGGGCAAAGCCGGCGATCTGCACCGCCTCGAGCCAGGCCGAGATCCGGTCGGCCTGCTTGATCGCGCGGCGCACTTCGGTGGGGATCTGGGCGGGCAGTCCGAAGCGCAGGTGGATCGCCGCGGCCAGGCGGGCGTCGAGATCGCCGTAACCCGGGCCGATCGCCGCCTTCACCGGCGAGATCATGTCGCCGATCACATATTCGGGTGCGTCGTGCAGCAGCGCGGCCAAGCGCCATTTCGGGTTGGCGGCGGGCTGGCGGAGCGAGAAGATCTCTTCGACCAGAAGCGAGTGTTCGGCCACGGAATAGGGGTGGTCTCCGATCGTCTGTCCGTTCCAGCGCGCGACAAAGGCCAGGCCATGGGCGATGTCCTCGATCTCGATGTCGAGCGGGGTCGGATCGAGGAGGTCGAGCCGCCTTCCCGAAAGCATCCTCTGCCACGCCCGCGTCTGCCGCATGTCCCGCCCCGCCATTGCCGCACTCTGGCGGTCCTGCTATCCCACCCGAGCGTCACGGGATCAAGGAGTCGACGGATGGCCGGGGAACATGTTGTCAGGGACATCGCGCTGGCCGGTTTCGGTCGCAAGGAGATCGAGATCGCCGAGACCGAGATGCCGGGCCTCATGGCGCTTCGCGCGGAATATGGCGCCGCCGCGCCGCTGAAGGGGGCGCGCATTGCCGGCAGCCTGCACATGACGATCCAGACGGCCGTGCTGATCGAGACCCTGGTCGCGCTCGGGGCGGATGTGCGCTGGGCCTCGTGCAACATCTTCTCGACCCAGGACCATGCCGCCGCGGCCATTGCCGCGGCCGGCGTGCCCGTCTTTGCCGTGAAGGGTGAGACGCTCGAGGAATACTGGGCCTATACCGACCGGATCTTTGCCTTCGGGGGTGCGGACGGTACCGCGAACATGATCCTCGACGATGGCGGGGATGCGACGCTTTATGTCCTGCTTGGCGCCCGGGTCGAGGCGGGAGAGACCGATCTGATCGCCGTGCCCACCAGCGACGAGGAGGTTGCCCTGTTCGCGCAGATCCGCGCGCGCATGGCGGCCAGTCCGGGCTGGTTCACGCGGCAGCGCGACGCGATCCGCGGCGTTTCCGAGGAAACGACGACCGGGGTGAAGCGGCTTTATGCGCTGCACAAGGAGGGGCGGTTGCCTTTCCCGGCAATCAACGTCAACGATTCCGTCACCAAGTCGAAGTTCGACAACAAGTATGGCTGCAAGGAATCGCTGGTCGACGGCATTCGCCGCGCCACCGACACGATGATGGCGGGCAAGGTCGCGGTGGTCTGCGGCTATGGCGATGTCGGCAAGGGTTCGGCCGCCTCGCTCAAGGGGGCGGGCGCGCGGGTGATCGTCACCGAGATCGACCCGATCTGTGCGCTTCAGGCGGCAATGGACGGGTTCCAGGTCACCACTCTCGAGGATGTGGTCGACACCGCCGACATCTTTGTCACCACTACCGGCAACCGCGACGTGATCCGCATCGAGCACATGCGCCTGATGAAGGACATGGCGATCGTCGGCAACATCGGCCATTTCGACAACGAAATCCAGGTCGCCAGCCTGCGCAACCACAAGTGGACGAAGATCAAGGACCAGGTGGACATGATCGAGATGCCCTCGGGCAACCGCATCATCCTTCTGTCCGAGGGCCGGCTTCTCAACCTTGGCAATGCCACCGGGCATCCGTCCTTTGTCATGTCGGCCTCGTTCTCGAACCAGGTTCTGGCGCAGATCGAGCTGTGGACCAGGGCGGACGCCTATCCTCCCGGGGTCTACATCCTGCCCAAGGCGCTGGACGAGAAGGTGGCGCGGCTGCATCTGGCCCGCATCGGGGTGAAGCTGACCGAACTCAGGCGCGAGCAGGCCGATTACATCGGCGTCACCGTCGCCGGCCCGTTCAAGCCGGAGCATTACCGCTACTGACCGGGGCAGGGCGGACCTGCCGCCCTTTCGATCCGTTACGGACAAGTGACGGTCCGTCAGGATCGGATTTTCCCCGCTCTTTGGGCTTTACCCACTGGCATCGGTCCTCTTTACTGGCGGCCGATCGCGGCAAAGGCCGCGCAAGGCTGCCACAGAGGGGGACGGAATGGGCAAGCGGGACGATCTCATCGCGAAATACGCCGATGACCTGAGGAACAAGCTGAAGGTCGAGCCGGACATGGCGCTGCTGACCAAGGTCACGATCGGCTGCGGGCCGGCGATCTACAGTGCCGATTCCGAGACGGTCGCGGCCAGTGATCCGTCGGAACTCGACACGGTGAAGAAGAACTTCCTGATCCGCAAGCTGGGCCTTGCCGAGGGGCCGGCACTCGACGCGGCGCTGGCTTCGGTGATCGAGGCCTATGGCCGGTCCGAGCGCAACAAGTATCGCGCGGTCATCTACTATCTCCTGACCCGTCACTTCCGCAAGGAAGCGGTCTACGGCTGATCGCCGCCTGTTGCCATTCCCGGCGCTGCGCGCAAAGTTGCGCCGCAACCAGCGACGGACATCATGACGACTCAGATTGACTCGGGGCGCAGCATCGACACGACGGTGCTGCCGATCATCCTTGCGGTGTCCTTCGGGCATTTCCTCAACGATCTGATGCAGTCGCTGATCCCGGCAGCCTATCCGCTGCTGAAGGAGAACATGGGGCTGACCTTCGCGCAGATCGGTCTGATCACCATGGTCTTTCAGGGAACCGCCTCGATCCTCCAGCCGGTGGTGGGGCGGTTCACCGATCGCAGGCCGCTGCCCTTTGCGATGGCGGCGGGCATGGCCTCGACCGGCTCCGGCCTGATCGTTCTGGCCTGGACGACCAGTTATCCGGTCACGCTGGCGGCGGTGGCGCTGATCGGGCTGGGGTCGGCCATCTTTCATCCCGAGGCTTCGCGAATCGCGCGTCTGGCCGCGGGGATGCGGCCGGGGTTCGCGCAATCGCTGTTCCAGGTGGGCGGCAACAGCGGTTCGGCACTCGGACCGCTGGCCGCGGCCTTTGTCGTCATGGCGCGCGGACAGGTCTCGATCCAGTATTTCGCCGCCGTGGCCGGCCTCGCCATGCTGGTGCTCTGGGGGGTCGGCCGCTGGTATGTGGCAGAGGGCAGTCACCGCGCCGTCGCGCGCATGTCCCGCGCGCGCGATGTTGCGGCACTGCCGCCGCGCACCGTGCGGCTGGCGATGTTCCTGCTGATCGTGCTGATGTTCTCCAAGATGATCTATTCGGTGTCGTTCTCGAGCTACTACACCTTCTACCTGATCGAGAGGTTCGGCCTTACCATCGACCAGTCGCAACTGTGCCTGTTCATCTTTCTGGTGGCGGTCGCCGCGGGCACGGTGATCGGCGGGCCGATCGGTGACCGGATCGGACGGCGCCGGGTGATCCTGTGGTCGATCCTCGGAATCCTGCCGCTTACCCTTGTCCTGCCGTGGTTGCCGCTGATTCCGAACGTGATTGTGGCCTCGCTGGCGGGGCTGGTGCTTGCCTCGGCCTTTCCGGCGATGGTGGTCTATGCCCAGGATCTCATGCCGCGGAATACCGGCATGGTGGCGGGGCTGCTGTTCGGTCTGGCCTTCGGCATGGCGGCAATCGGGGCGGCGGCGCTGGGCGTGCTGGCGGACATGTGGGGAATCACCACGGTCTACATGATCTGCGCCTTCCTGCCGGCGCTTGGCCTGGCCGGGTTCTTTCTGCCCGATCCGCGCAACTGACGGCCGACAGGTCGATTCAAATGCCCGGCACTTGATGTCTGGAGCAGGCGCGCGCCCCATGCTATCCATGACCCAACGGCCAGGAGGGCCCTTCATCGGTTGCGTCGCGTGTGGGAGCGCGGGGTGAGCGGGGGGCCTCCGGCGACTGGTCGCGGGCCCCCCGAATTCCGGTCAGACCGCGGGATCGACCCCGCCCAGCGCGCAGATGATGCGCCATTCCCCGTCCCCGACCGGCTGCACCGACAGGCGCGAATTGCGCACAAGGACCATGTCCGCCAGTTCCGGAACACCCTTGATCTCTTCCAGCGTGACCGGGCGCGCGAAGGGCGCCACCGCGCGCAGATCGACGCATTCCCAGCGCGGATCCGCACTGGTCGAATCGGGATGCGCGGGGGCGATCACCTCGACCACGCCCACGATCTCAAGGCCGGTGCGCGAATGGTAGAAGAACCCGCGTTCCCCCACCTGCATCGTCCGCATGTTGTTGCGCGCCTGATAGTTGCGCACGCCGTCCCATTCCTCGCCGGCGGCACCCCTGCCCACGAGGGCGTCCCAGGAAAAGACATCCGGTTCGGACTTGAACAGCCAGTGCGCCATCTCAGATCACCTTCTTCCATTCCTCGATCCGCACCTTGGCGAACAGTCCGGCCAGCGCATAGGGATCACGGGCGGCCCAATCCTCGGCGGCGGCGCGGTCGGCCACATCGAGGATGAGCAGCGATCCGCACATCTGCCCCGCCGCGTCCAGGAACGGCCCGGCCTGAAGCACGACGCCGGTGTCGCGCACATGGGCCAGATGCGCCTCGCGCGTGGCCAGTCGGGTGGGCAGGTGATCGGCCTTGTCGGTGCAGATCAGGGCGAAAAGCGGCATTCATTCCTCCTTGAGCGGACGGTTGAGCAGGCTGTGCATGGCTTCGGCAACGCTGGTCCCGCCTTCGCACAGCGCGGCGACCGTCGCCGTCACCGGCAGGTCAAGCCCGCGTTCCAGAGCCAGCCGCGCCGCGGCGCGCGCGGTGGGGGCGCCCTCGACCGTGATGGCGGGATCAAAGGGCAGGGCGCGACCCAGGGCCTCGCCATAGCGGTAGTTGCGCGACTGGTCCGAGGTGCAGGTCAGCACCAGATCGCCAAAGCCCGAAAGGCCGGCCAGGGTCTCTTCCCGGGCGCCCAGACGGGTGGCAAGGCGGCGCATCTCGGCAAAGCCCCGGGTCATCAGCGCGGCGCGCGCCGAATGGCCCAGGCCGGCCCCCATCACCGCACCGCAGGCGATGGCGACCACGTTCTTGAGCGCGCCGCCCAGTTCCGCCCCCACGGTATCCGTGGTCCGATAAAGCCGCAGCGCCGGCGTCGACAGCGCGTGTTGCAGCGTCACCGCCTGCCCGTCGTCGGCGCAGGCCAGGGTCAGGGCAGTGGGCAGGCCACGGGCGATCTCTGCGGCAAAGCTCGGGCCGGTCAGGATGGCGGGAACCGTGCCCGGCACCCCGGCGATGAGTGCGGTCGGCCCCTTGAGCGTGGTCAGGTCGATCCCTTTGCCGCAGGCGACAAGGGCCCGGCCGAAAAGCTGCCCTTCATGATCCGCCAGCCAGCCGCGCAGGGCCTGCGCCGGCACCGCCAGCAACAGGATGTCGGCATCGCCGGGCAGGATCCCGGTCACGTTCACCGCATCGGGCAGGCGCACCCCGGGCAGGCGCGGGCTCTGGCGGGTTGCGGCGATCGCGGCGCCGCTGCCCTCGCGCGCGACCAGCGTCACCCCGCGATCGGCCAGCGCCACCGCAAGCGCGGTGCCGAATGCCCCGGCCCCGATCACCGCCACACTCATGCCTTGGCCCCCTTCCTGCCTGCCCCGAGCATCGCCGGCGCCTGCGCATCGAGCGGCCAGCGCGGGCGGGCGGCAAAGCCGGTCCCGTCCGCCTCGCCGCGTTCGAGCCGCAAGAGCCCGGCATAGGCGATCATCGCCGCATTGTCGGTACAAAGCGAGAGCGGCGGCGCCGTGAAGGCAACGCCCATCCCCTCGGCCAGCAGGGACAGTCGCGCCCGGATCGCGCCATTGGCCGCCACGCCGCCGGCCACCGCGATCACCGGCCGTCCGGGCGCAAGGGTCAGGTAGTCGAGCAGCGCGCGCCGGGTCTTTTCCGCCAGAACATCCACCACCGCCTGCTGGAACGAGGCGCACAGATCGGCCCGGTCCTGCCGGGTCAGCCCGCCCTTTTCCGCCACCAGCCCGTCGCGCGCGCGCAGCACCGCGGTCTTGAGGCCCGAAAACGACAGGTCGCACCCCTCGCGGTCAAGCAGCGGGCGCGGCAGGGCAAAGCGGCCGGCATCGCCCGCCGCCGCCACGCGTTCGACATGGGGGCCGCCGGGCTGCGGCAGGCCCAGAAGGCGCGCGATCTTGTCAAAGGCCTCGCCCGGGGCGTCGTCGATGGTTCCGCCGATGCGGCGGAAACGGTCCGGTCCCTCGACGATGAGGAACTGGCAATGCCCGCCGGACACCAGCAGCATGAGATAGGGAAAATCCGCCTCACCCGTCAGTCGCGGAGTCAGGGCGTGGCCCGCCAGGTGGTTCACGCCGACGATGGGCAGGCCGCGCGCCACGGCGATGCCCTTGGCGCACATCACACCGGCAAGGACGCCGCCGATCAGACCCGGGCCCGCCGTCACCGCCAGCCCGTCGATTTCGTCAAGCGTCACCCCCGCATCGGCCAGCGCACGCTCGACGCACAGATCGGCGCGTTCGGCATGGGCCCGCGCGGCAATCTCGGGGACGACACCGCCAAAGGCATCGTGCAGGTCGGCCTGCCCCCAGACATGCGAGGACAGGATCCGTGCCGCATCCCCCGTACCCCGCAGCACGGCGGCGGCGGTATCGTCGCAGCTTGATTCGATGGCAAGGACGGTCAGGGTCATCGGCCGGGTTCCGGGGTCAGGTTGCGCTCCCCGGTCAGGCAGGTAACATCGGCCCCCGTGTCACACAATGCCGACCCCGTCCTGATCCTGACCCGCCCCGCCGCCGCCGCGGCGCGCTTTGTCGCGGAAATGGGCGATGATGCCCGCGGGATCGAGGTGTTCACAAGCCCGGTGATCGGGATCGAACCCCTTGCGCCCACGTTGCCGGATCTGCGGCCGCAGGCCCTGATCCTCACTTCGGAAAACGGGGCGATGGCGGCGGCGCGGATGGGCCTTGGGCCGATGGCGGCGCATGTCGTCGGTCCCCGGACCGAGGAAGTGGCGCGGTCGCTGGGGTTTCGCCCGCATCCGCCCGCCGCCGATGCCGAGGAACTGATCGCCCGCCTTGTCGCGCTGCATCCGCCCGGGCCGCTGCTGCATGTGCGGGGCGAACATGCCAGCGGCGCAGTCGGCGCCCGCCTGACCGAGGCCGGGATCCCCACGCTCGAGGTGATCGGCTACGCCCAGCGCGCGCTGCCGCCCGGCGCCGCGGCGCTTGCGGCGCTGTCGGGGCCGCGTCCGGTGGTGCTGCCGCTGTTCTCGCCCCGCAGCGCGGCGCTGGTGATCGGCTGGGGGCGGTTTTCCGCCGATCTCCACATCGCCGCGATCAGTCCGGCGGTGGCGGCGCGGGCGGTCGATCTGGCGCCGCGCTCGATGGTCATTGCCGAGACGCCGGACGGGCCCGGCATGATCGAGGCCACCGCCATCGCCATGGCGCGCGCCCGAACGGGTTGAGGGCGCGGGGCGCCGCGATTAGCTATGCTGGGCCGAGGTCGAATCGGCACCGGGGGCAGGACATGGCCAGAACCGCCAAGGGCAAGACCACGACAGCCATCCCGTCGCCCTCCGAGGGGCCGGTGCCGCCCGCGGCCGATCCGCAGGAAGTGGCTGTGCCCGCCGTTCCGGACCCCCTGCCGCAGCCGGCGCCCGAGGCGCCGCAGCCCGCCCCAGAACCATCGGATGAGGCGCCGCCCGCCGAACCCGCCCCTGCGCCCCCACCCCTGCCCGAGGCACCTGCCACCCCGCCGCGCGCCCCGCACGGGCGGGGCATGGCCCTGCCGGTTCTGGGCGGGGCTGTTGCCGCGGTGATCGGGCTTGGGGCCGGCTGGATCCTGTGGGGCGGGGCGCAGGGCGATGGCGCGGATCTGGCCCGGCGTCTGGGCGAACAGGAACTGGCCATCGCCGCCCTGTCGGAACGGGCCGCGGTTGCTGCTCCGCAGCCCGATCTCACGCCGCTTTTGGGTGACATCGCCGCGATCCGCGCCGATCTGGTGGCGCAGACCGGTGCGCTTGGCGCCGAAGTCGACGATCTGGCGCAGCGGGTCGGGACCATCGAACGCGCGCCCCTGGGCGACGGCACCCTGTCCGAAACGGCCATCGCCTCGTGGACCGCCGATCTTGCCGCGCTCCGGGCCGACCTTGCGGCGCTTGCCGGGCGGATGGACGGGCTTGCCGGCGATCTGTCGCGGCAGGAGCAGGGGTTTCGCGCCGATCTTGACCGGATCGAATCCGGGGCGCAGGCCGCCACCGGCGACATCCTGCGCCGCGCCGCCCTTGAGCGGGTGCTGGCCGCACTCGACGCCGGCACCCCCTTTGCCGAGGCGCTGGTCGCTGCCACACCGGGCGCGGTACCGCCGCCCACCCTGGGGGCGCTTGCCGAAACCGGGATTCCGACCGTCGCCCTGTTGCGCGACACCTTCCCCGCCGCCGCGCGCGCCGCGCTTGCCGTTGCCCGTGACGAGGGCCTTGTGCCCGCAGGCGATGGCGTCATGGGATTCCTGCGCGGCACGATTGCCCTGCGCTCGACCGAACCGCGCGAGGGCGACGATCCCGATGCGGTCCTGTCGCGCGCCGAAGCCGCGCTGCGTGACAATCGCCCCGATGACGCGCTGGCCGAGCTTGCCCTGCTGCCCGAGGTGGTGCGCGCCGCGATGGGCGACTGGCTGACCCGCGCCGAAACCCGCCATGCCGCATTTGCCGAGGCGGCCATCCTGGCCGGCGGCACAACCGATCCCAACTGAGGGCAGGCCGATGCTCTGGTCCTTCGTCTATATCCTGGCCCTGATCCTGGGCGTGACCGCCCTGACCTTCGGGGCAATCATGCTGTCGGACCTGTCGGGCGGGGCGGTGATCTCGGCCGGGGGGATCGAGGTCAGCCTGACCCCGCTCGAACTGGTGGTCGGCCTTGCCGCGCTGGTCCTGGCCGCGATCATCGCCATCCGCGTCCTTGGCCTGCTGGGGGCGGTGCTGCGGTTCCTGCTGGGGGACGAAACCGCCCTGTCGCGCCGCTTTATCCGCAACCGGCAGCGCAAGGGACTCGAGGCGCTGACCGATGCGACGCTTGCCCTTGCCGCGGGCGAGGGCAAGATCGCCCTGGCGCGGGCCGAACGGGCGAACCGCCTGCTCGACCGGCCTGACCTGACCCGGGTCGTGCTGGCGCAGGCGGCCGAGATGGCCGGCGACGACGCGCGTGCCGAGAGCATGTATCGCCGCATGGCCGACGACGGGCGCACCCGGTTCGCGGCGCTGCACGGCCTCATGCGGCGCCGGCTGGCCGCGGGGGACAGCGCGGTGGCGCTTGCCCTGGCGCGCAAGGCGCACGAGGCGCGGCCCGCCAACGCCGAGGTGCAGGATACGCTCTTGCGCCTTCAGGCCGAAAGCGCGGATTGGGCCGGGGCGCGCGCCACCCTTGCCGCCAAGCTGCGCACCGGCACCTTGCCGCGCGATGTCTGGCGCCGTCGCGAGGCGGTGCTGGCCCTGTCGCAGGCCGCCGCTTCGGCCGGCACGGATGGCCCCGGGACCGGCACGGGCGCGGCGGCGATCGCGGCCAATCGCCTGTCTCCGGGTCTGGTTCCAGCCGCCGTCCTGGCATCGGTGGAACTGGTGCGCGCCGGCAATGCCAGACAGGCCGCGCGGATCCTGCGCAAGGCCTGGGAGGCCGGGCCGCATCCCGATCTGGCCGCCGCCTATGCCGCCATTGCCCCGCACGAAGGCCCGGCCGAGCGTCTGCGGCGGTTCGATCCGCTGCTGCGGACCCGCCCCGACCATCCCGAGACCCGGATGCTGCTGGCGGAACTCCAGATCGCGGCCGAGGATTTTCCCGCCGCCCGCCGCGCGCTGGGCACCCTGCCGCAGGACGATCCGACGGTGCGCGCGCTCACGCTCATGGCGGCGATCGACCGCGGTTCGGGGGCCGACGAGAATGCGGTGCGCGGCTGGCTGACCCGGGCGCTGACGGCGCCGCGCGGGCCGCAATGGCTTTGTGACGATTGCGGGCAGGTCCACGCCCATTGGCAACCGCTGTGCAGCCAGTGTCACCGCCTTGATACGATGTCCTGGCGTGTGCCGCCCGTATCGGGCGCGGCGATGCCGGCGGGCACCGAACTTCTGCCGCTGGTGGTTTCGTCGCCGCGTGAACGGGCCGGGACGGCCACGGGGCCGGTTGCGCCGGACTTGCCGCCCGATGTGCCGCCGCTCAACGGTGCGGACACCTGACCCCGGCGCTCAGCCCGCGATCCGAAGGCGCATAACCGCCTCGAGCCGTCCGCCGGGGTCAAGCGTGGCCAACCCGCCCTCGCCCACTTCGGTACGGCCTGAAAGGTGGCTTTGCGGTTCGAGGGCGAAAGGCCCGGACGGCGGCACATGCAGCATGAGAAACGGCAGCGCCGCGGTCATGGTCAGGCTGTAGCCCAGATCGGGCTGGTCGATCCGGGCGCTGCCGTCCCAACCCGACAGGCAATTGTCCCGCCAGGTGCCGGGCACCGGGCGCATGGTGGTATGATCGAGTTCGGGGGGCATCCGCAGCGCCTCGGTCGGGAGGGTGCCCGGCCCCTCGAGCCAGAAATGCGTGGCCGAATAGCAGAGTCCCGTCCCCGGAAGATGCGGAAACCACGGGTGAAATCCCAGACCCGCCGGAATCGGCCCATGGCCCGGATTGGTGACGGCCAGGCCGAAATCGGCGGTCTCCCCAGCAAGGGCCACCGTCAGTTCGGCCGCGAACCGGACCGGCAGCGCGGGATCCGGGTCAAGCGCGAGCGTGCAGTGATCCACGCCTTGCGTGACGACCCGCCAGCCGCGCTGCCAGCCCCAGCCGTGGATCGCCAGCGGATCGCGCCAGTTCGGTGCCAGGTCGATCCGCCGGTCGCCAATGATCAGGGCATTGCCGCGCGCGCGGTTGGCAAAGGGAACCATCGGGAACATCGCCGAGCCGGCCGCCTCGGGATTGTCGGGGGCGGGGGCCTGAAGCACGGGCACCCACGACCCCGCCTCGCCCCGCCACTCAAGCGATCTGACCCCCGCGCCCCGCGCCGGGTCGATCGTCAGGCGAAGCCTGTCGCCATGGTGCAGCCCGATCATCGCCCGTCCCCCGTCTGCGGCCATGCTGGCGCATTTCCCCGCGCTGTGCCAGAGCGCGGGGCCGGGTGGGCCGCGCCTCAGCCCCGAGGCGGGGTCACGGCGGTCAGGAAGTCGAAATCGCAGCCAAGCGGCGCTGGCAGGACGTGATCGTTGTAGAGCCGCGCATAGCCGCGTTCGGCCGTGGCGGGCGGGGCGGGGGCCTTGGCCCGGCGCGCGGCCAGGGTGGCGTCGTCCACCAGCAGGTCGATCCGCTTGTTCCGCGCCGACAGACGGATGCGGTCGCCGTTTCGCACCAGGGCCAGCGGCCCGCCGGCCGCCGCCTCGGGGGCGACATGCAGCACGATGGTGCCAAAGGCCGTCCCCGACATGCGCGCGTCCGAAATGCGCACCATGTCCTTGACACCTTGCTGCGCCAGTTTGCGCGGGATCGGCAGATAGCCCGCCTCGGGCATTCCGGACGGGCTTTTCGGTCCGGCGTTCTGAAGGACAAGGACATCGTCCGCCGTCACCTCGAGGTCGGGATCGTCGATCCGCGCCGCCAGATCCTCGAGCGAGGCGAACACCACCGCCCGCCCCTCGTGTTCGAGAAGGGATTGCGTCGCCGCCGCGCGTTTCAGGATCGCCCCCTCGGGCGCGAGGCTGCCACCGAGCGCGATGAGCCCGCCCAGCGACGACACCGGATCCCCGGCTGCGCGGATCACCCGCCGGTCAACCGGATCCGCCAATGGCCGCGCAAGGCGTTCGGCCAGTGTCTCGCCGGTGATGGCGCGGGTCGAGGGGTCGAGAAGCGGGGCGATCTCGCGCAGCACGCCCTCAAGGCCCCCGGCGGCGTGGAAATCCTCCATGTAGCCCTGACCCACGGGCTTCAGGTCCACAAGGACCGGGGTTTCGTCCGACATGCGGTTGAACTCGTCGAGGTCGATCTGCATCCCGATCCGCCCGGCAATGGCAGCCAGATGGATCACCGCGTTGGTCGATCCCGAAACGGCCAGAAGCACCCGCAGCGCGTTGCGGATCGCGGCGGGCGTGATCACATCGGCGGGCAGCGGCGCCCCCGTGAACGCCATCTGCGCGGCCAGGGTGCCGGTCTCCTCGGCGTTGCGCAGGCGGTCGGCGTGGACGGCGGGGATCGTGGCCGAACCGGGCAGGATCATGCCCATCGTTTCGGCCATCAGCGCCATGGTGCTGGCCGTGCCCATGACCGCGCAGGTGCCCGACGTGGTGGCAAGGCGCCCCTCGATCTGCTCGATCTCGTCCGAAGGCACCGATCCGGCACGATAGCCCCCCCAGAAGCGCCGGCAATCGGTGCAGGCGCCCAGGCGTTCGCCCCGGTGGCGCCCGGTCATCATCGGCCCCGCCACCACCATCGCCGCCGGTCGGCCGGCCGAAATCGCCCCCATGAGCATGGCCGGCACCGTCTTGTCGCAGCCGCCAAGGACCACGACCGCATCCATGGGCTGGGCGCGGATCATCTCTTCGACCGCCATCGCCATCAGGTTGCGATAGACCATCGAGGTGGGCGACAGGAACACCTCTCCCAGCGAGATCACCGGAAACACCACCGGCAGCGCCCCGGCGGCCAGCACCCCGCGCTTCACCGCCTCGACCAGTTCGGGGAAATGGCGGTGGCAGTTGTTGAAACCCGATTCAGACGTGCAGATGCCGACGATGGGCTTGTCGAGCGAGGCGCCGGTATAACCCATCGACTTGGCAAAGCTGCGCCGCAGGTAGCGCGCGAAATCGCGGTCGCCGTAATTGGTGAGGCCGTTGTCGAGGCCCTTCGCTGTGGTCATCTTCGGCCCCTCAGGCGGCGTTCAGGCGGTGGCGGATGTATTTCGGCACGAGGTAGTCGAGAATCCCCAGCGCCCCCCCCTCGCGGCCGAAACCGGACTGGCGGTTGCCGCCGAAGGGTGCCTCGGCCGTGGCCAGCAGCGTTTCGTTGATGCCGACCATTCCCGCCTCGAGCGCCTCGGCCGTCCGGGCCGCCATTCCGGCGTTTTCGGTGAACACATAGGCCGCCAGCGCGAATTCCGTGGAATTGGCGCGGGCGATCACATCCTCGAAATCGCTCCAGCCGGCGATAGGGGCCACGGGGGCGAAGGGTTCGTCGCGCATGATGCGGGCGCTGTCGGGAACATCGGTCAGCACCGTGGGCTCAAGGAAATGGCCGTGGTTCAGATGCGCGGGCCGTCCGCCCCCGGCCAGCAGCCGCGCGCCCTGCGCCCTCGCATCCTCGATCAGCGCCAGCGCGGAATCGACCGCGCGGGCGCGGATCATCGGTCCGGTAGTGACCCCCGGAGAAAGCCCGTCACCCAGGGTCAGGCCCTTTGCCACCTCGGCAAAGGCGGCCTCGAACGGGGCGCGGATGCTCTCGTGGACGTAAAAGCGCGAGGGCGAGATGCAGACCTGCCCGCAATTGCGATACTTGGTGGTGGCGAGCTTGCGCGCGGCCCGGACCGGGTCGGCATCGGCATGGACGATGACGGGGGCATGGCCGCCCAGTTCCATCGTCACCTTCTTGATGTCGTCGGCGGCGATGCGCAGCACCTGCCGTCCCACCCCCACCGATCCGGTGAGCGAGACCTTGCGGATCACCGGCGAACGGATGAGCCGTTCCGCCATCGGCACCGAAGGCCCGGTCAGGATCGAGACCACGCCCCCGGGCACGCCCGCGTCGATCACCGCCTGTCCGATCGCCATGCAGGATCCCGGTGCCTCGCTGGCCGGGCGGGCGACGACGCTGCAGCCGGCCGCCAGCGCCGCCGCGATCTTGCGCGCCGGCAGCAGCATGGGAAAGTTCCAGGCCGAAAGCGCAAGGCACGGCCCGACCGGCTGATAGATGACACTCAGCCGTTCGTCGGCATTCCTGCCCGGGATGGTCTGGCCGTAGATGCGCTTGGCCTCTTCACCCAGCCATTCGAACTGATCCGCCGAAGCCATGACCTCGGCGCGGGCCTCGGCCAGGGGTTTGCCCGTCTCGGTCGCCATGAGGCGGGCGTGATCATCGGCGCGGGCCCGCAGAAGATCGGCCACGCCGCGCAACAGGCGCGCGCGCTCCCAGGCCGGGGTCGCTGCCCAGCCGGCAAAGGCCCGGTCGGCCGCGGCAAGGGCGGCGTCCTGATCGGCCTCGGTCGCCGCCGGGATATGGCCGATCACGGCCTCGGTCACCGGGCTGTACACCGGAATCGTCGCCCGGTCGGCGGCCTTGCGCCATTCTCCGTCGATCAGCAGCCCAAAAGCGGAATACATCGCATCCCCTCAGATCAGTGTCCGTGCCCATGCGTCCTCGACGTCCGCGCACCAGTTGCCCACGTTCCATTGGCCATAGGCGCCCATCCCCCCCTCGGGCGCGGGGCCCCAGTAGACCGGCACATGGACGAGGCTCAGCCCCGGATGCGCCTGCGCGCGCCCGAGCGCCTGGTTCAGCGATTCGGGCGAGGTGCCGCCGTCCAGCGCCACGACCCCGGCGACGCTGCGCGCCATGGCCAGGTAATCGACTGCCACCCCGTCACTGGTGCGCCAGTCGCCGCCATATTGCGCCTCCTGCAACGAAGAGATCGCGGCCATGCGCCGGTTGTCGAACAGAAGGATCGTGCCATGCACCCCGTGTTCCACCCCGTCGATCAGGATCTGCGGGTTCATCATGAACGACCCGTCGCCGGTGAAGGCCACGCCATAGCGCCCGGCCCGGGCGATGGGCTGCGCCAGCAGCGCCGAGACAGCAAACCCCATGTAGGAGGCGCCGGTTTCGGTGAAGGTGCGGAATGGGGCGTCGTCCTCGACGATCTGAAAGCCGTTGGCCTGCACGTCTCCGGCGTCAAAGAACCTGATCGCGCCGCTGCGCCGGCAGAACGCATCGGCGGCGGCAATTGCCTGCGGTTGCGTCATCACCGGGCGCTGCCAGACCGGATCGAGGATCGGCGCCCCGCTGGCGCGCGCGGCGCGGAAACGCTGCCATTCGGCCTTTTTCGCCGCAGCGGCCGACAGCCACGCCGCCTTGCCCGCATCGGGCGCAAGCCCGGCCAGCGCGCGCGTCAGCCGCCCCGCCACCGCCGCGGCATCGCCCGGCAGGGCGACCGTCCGGTTGTAGTGCTGCACGTCCACCGGATCGGCGTTGATGTTCACCACATGGCGCACCTTCTTCCAGCCGATGCCGGAACAATCCGCCTGACAGACCGCGCGCGAACCGATGACGATCAGGGTCTCGGCCTCGTCCATCGCCCAGTTGCCGCTGATCGTGCCCTTTGAACCGCCGACATGGAGGTTCTGCGGATGCGAGTCCGGCAGCACGCCCAGCGATCCGGGCGACAGCACCACCGCCGCGCCCGCCGCCTCGGCCAGGGCGCGGACGCCCTGGGCGGCATGGCGCGCCCCCCCCCCCGCCTTGATCGCCACACGGGGCGAGGCGGCAATGATTCGCGCGGCCGTCTGGATCGCTCCGTCATCGGCGGGCGCAAGCGGCGTGAATAGCGGCCGTTCGGGCAGCGCATCGAGGCGCAGGTTCACCGTGGCGGGCTGGGTATTGAGCGGCAGGTTCAGGTAGAACGGCCCCGCCTTCCACGGATGAAAGACCGCGGCCGCCCCCTTGCGCAGCGCGTCGCGCAGGCTGGCCGGATCCGACAGGGTGTAGGAGGCGCCCATCAGCGCGGTGATCTGGCCAAAGATGCCCTGCTGCGGCTTGGGCACCTGCTGCATGTTGTAGCCTTCGCCATGCGTGGTCTCGTCACCGTAAAGGTGCCAGACGCCCACCCCGTTCGAGGCCGCCGCCAGCGAGGCCGCCATCGCCTGCAAAGCCCCGGGCCCGATCGAGGTGACGACCGCCGGCACTTCGTTCCACACCCAGGAAAGGGCGGTGCCCGCATGGGCCATTTCGACCTCGTTGCGGAACTGCCAGCACCGCACGAGGCCCGCGCCCTCGTAGACGCGCAGCACATCGGCAATCGCGGTCGAGCCGTGGCCGAAGATCGCCAGATATTTCGTCACCCCTTGCCGCATGAGGCCAAGGACCAGCGCCTCGGCCAGGGGCATGGTCACCACCTCGGACAGGGCGCCCGCGTCGATGAGGGCCGCCAGGCCACCCCCGTCGGCGATGAAGCGGGCGCGTGATTCGGCTGTGGTCAGATCGGCGAAACGGCGGCTCGCGGTGTCCATTGACCAACCCTCACTCGGACAGACGGATGGAGCGGCCCTCGCGGGCGGATTGTTCGGCGGCAAGGGCGAAACGCAGCACCTGCCGCCCCTGCCGCGGGGTCAGGAGGGGGGGACGGCCCGCGCCGATCGCCTCGATATAGTCGCGGGTCGAGAGGACAAAGCTCTGCTCCCAGCCCGAAGGCACGTCGTAATGCGTCAGCGCGCCGTCGCGGTAGAGTGACACCGGCGGCGTCGCCGCCAGCCGCCCGTGCCCGCCGTTGATGAAGATGACCCCCCTTGTCCCGGTGATCTCCACCCGGTCGTCCTGCGCATAATACTGCGAGATCATCTCCATCTCGGGGGAATAGACCACCTCGAGATTGCCGACGCGGTTGCCGGGAAAGCGGAATGAGATCATCGACTGCGCGTCGAACCGGATGCCGCCCGGCCCCTCGCCCCAGTTGATGAAGGCGTGCACCTCCTCGGGGTCGCCCATGAAATGCCAGGCAAGCGCGAACTTGTGGTGCCCGTCGTCGAACACCAGCGGCCCGCCTCCGGCGTGGTCATGCTCCTGCCGCCAGGCGTTGGCGGCGGCGGGCACCTTCCAGGCTGTGGCGCTGCGGGCCGGGTTCGACTTGATGCGGATCGACAGCGGCGTGCCGATCGCGCCCTCGTCGATCAGGGCGCGGGCCTTGAGGACCGGGGGATAGAAGATGAAGTTCTCGAAGATCTTCACCGGCCGGTCATGGGCCTCGGCCGCCGCCACCAGTTCGTCCGCCTCGGCCAGGGTCAGGCACATCGGCTTTTGCAGCGACACGATCTTGCCGGCCGCCATCGCCTTTTTCGCCACCGGCAGATGCAGGTGATGCGGCAGCAGGATCTCGACCAGGTCGATGTCGGGACGGGCCAGAAAGCGGTCGATGTCGTCGTCGATGGCGATGTCGGGCACGCCCCAGGCACGGGCCTTGGCGCGGGCCTGCGCCGCGTCGCGGTCGCACAGCGCGACCAGACGGGCGGCCGGGTTCTGAAGGTATTCGATGGCGTGCAGGTCGGAAATCCGGCCGGCGCCGATGATGCCGGCGCGAAGCGGGCCACTGGTCATGCGGGTTCGTCCTTCTTCAATCCCGCCTCGCGGGCGGCGGCCACGATCCGGCCAAGTTCATTCAGGCGTTCGTCTGTCACCCGCACCGAAGGCCCCGAGACACCGATGGCGGCGATCATCGCGCCGTGGGCGTCATGGATCGGGCGCGCGACGCAGCGCACGCCATGGGCGAATTCCTCGTCGTCGATGGCATAGCCACGGCTGCGGGTGCGGGCGATCTCGTCGGCAAGGGCGCGTGCGGTGGTCAGGGTGCGTGGCGTATAGGCCGGCTGGGACGAGGGGGTGCGCGCCCCCCCGAAGGCCAGGAACGCCTTGCCCAGCGCGGTGCAATGCAGCGGCGAAAGCGCGCCGATCGGATGGTCCACCTTGAGGGGCAGGGGCGAATCGACCTTGTCGATATACCAGACCCTCTCGCCCACCAGCACGGCAAGATGGGCGCATTCCCCGGTTTCGGCCACCAGCGATTCGAGGGTGTCGCGCCAGGCCTCCTTGACCGCGACGATCTCTTCCAGCGTGTGTTCGGTCCGCGCCGCGCCCGACAGTTTCGCGCTGGCCATGTAGCGGCGGCCATCGTCCTGCACGGCATAGCCCGCGGCAACCAGCGTCTTGAGCAGATGCGCCGCGTTCGACTTGTCCACGCCCAGCGCCTCGGCCAGGTCGGTCATGCGCACGGGCCCCGGATTCGCCGTCATGTAATCGAGCGCTTCAAGGCCGCGGGTCAGGGATTGCAGGAGGCGCATGGTCTGTTCTCCGCCCGGTTCGGGTTGCAGTTGACCCATGTTAAACCGAAAGTTTGACATGGGGCAACTTTTCAACCTTTGGACCGGCTCTTTTCCGTTTATTTGCCGGATATGCCACCATATGCAACACTTTTTGTTGACATAGACGAACTTCCCTGCTGTTTTCGTCCCAGGCGGCGTCGATTGTGCCGCATGCGCAAACTTCTTGGGAGGAAGCGATGGAAAGGATCAGTCGGCGCGCGGTGCTCATGAGCACGCTTGCGATTCCGGCGCTGGGTGCGGCGCGCATGGCCTGGGCCGCAGGCGGCGAAGTGACGATCAGCCACTATTTCACCGGCGAGCTGGGCATGGCCGCCTTCAATGCCCAGGTGGCCAAGTTCACCGAGGCGACCGGGATCACGCTGCGCGACAGCCCCGTGGGACACGAGGACTTCAAGACCGACATCCTCGTGCGGGCCGCCGGCAACAGCCTGCCCGACGTGTTCAGCTACTGGGCCGGGGCGCGCGTGCAGTTCATCGTCGATTCGGGCGCGCTGCACCCGATCGACGGGATGTGGGCGGCCAAGGGCCTTGACGACGTGATCGCCAAGCCGGTCGCGGACAGCGCCACCCTCTACAACGGCAACCGCTATCTGGTGCCGTTCAACTACCACTACGCCGGCATGTTCTACAACAAGGCCGTCCTTGCCGACGCCGGCATGACCGAGGCGCCGGCAACCTGGGACGACTTCCTCGCGCTGTGCGAAGCGCTGAAGGCCAAGGGCGTGGCGCCGATCGCGCTGGGCTCCAAGAACCGCTGGCCGGCACAGTTCTGGTTCGACTACCTGCTGCTGCGCACCGCCGGCCCCGACTATCGCGCGCGCCTGATGGCCGGCGAGGCCAGCTATGCCGATCCCGAGGTCGCCGCCGCCATGGCGATGTGGAAGGATCTGTTCGACAAGGGTTATTTCGCCGAGAACGCCAATGCCGACGACTGGACCGACGCCGCCGACAAGGTGACGCGCGGCGATGCGGCGATGACGCTCATGGGCACCTGGATCACCGGCTACTGGAACGGCAACGGCCTGGTTCCCGGCGAGGACTACGACTTCTTCGAGTTCCCGAAGATCGCCGACGGTGTGCCAAACGCGGCCGTGGGTCCGGTGGACGGGCTGGTCATCGCCCATAACGCGCAGAACATCGAGGGCGCCGAGGAATTCCTCGCGTTCATGGTGTCGGATGCCGGCGTGCAGGCGGCCTGGGCCGATGCGCAGGGCGCGCTGTCGGCGAATGTGAACGTCGATCCCGCCGCCTACAACGTGGTGATGCAGAAGGCGGCGGCAACCGTGGCCGCGGCCGAGGCGTTCGCCTTCAACTATGACCTTGCGACCCCGCCGCCGGTGGCCGAAGTGGGCCTGTCGATGTTCACCCGCTTCATCGACAGCCCGGCCGATGCCGAAGCGATTCTTGCGCAGACCGCCAGCGACGCGCAGGCTGCTTTCAGCGAGTAACCTGGTAACGATATGGTCGGGCCGCCCCCAGCGGGCGGCCCGAATCCGCAAGGAGGCGGGCAGGATGGACGAACACAACCGCCTGTGGCGTATCGCCCTGCTTGGGGCACCTCTGTCGGTTTTCGCGGCCTTCGTGATCTGGCCGCTGCTGTCGTCCTTCTTCTATGCCTTCACCAACTGGAACGGGTTCAATCCCGACTACGATTTTGTCGGCTTTGCCAATTTCACCCGGATCTGGACCGACCGCCTGTTCTTTCAGGCAACGGTGAACACCGCGATCTGGATGGGCGCCGCCATTGTCCTGCCAACCACATTCGGACTCGGGCTTGCGCTCCTGCTCGATGCCAAGGTGCCGGGCGGGCGGGTGTTCAAGAGCATCTTCTACCTGCCGATCTGCCTTTCGGCGGTGATCGTCGGGCAGACGTGGACCTGGCTCTATCAGCCCGACTGGGGCCTTCTGAACACGGTGCTGGGCGGCCTGACCGGCGAACGGCACACCTGGGCCTGGCTGGCCAAGCCCGATACCGCGCTGTGGTCGGTCATCATCGCCTGGACCTGGCAGCAGACCGGGCTTGCCATGGTGATCTATCTGGCCGGCCTGACCGGCATTCAGGAGGATCTTCTCGAGGTCTGCGAGATCGAGGGTGCCACGCCCTGGCAGCGGTTCCGCATGGTGGTGCTGCCGCTTCTGGCGCCGTCAACCGTGGTGGTGATCGCGCTTTCGGTCATCAACTCCCTGAAGGGGTTCGACATCCTCTACACCATGACCGGTGGCGGGCCGTTCAATTCGTCGGATACGCTGGCCATGCACATGTATAACGAAAGCTTCAAGAAATATCACATGGGTTACGGTTCGGCGATTTCGGTGGTGCTGTTCCTCATCGCCATGGTGATCATCGGCGTCTATTTCCGGCAGTTGCGCAAGGTGGACCGAATCTATGGCTGAGACCCTCGCCCCGCCGGCGCCGGGCCGTTTCAACCCCTGGCCGGCGACGATCTTCGTCATCCTTCTTGTGCTTGCGGTGCTGTTCCTGCTGCCGACCGCGGGTGTGCTGCTGTCGTCGATCAAGACCACGCGCGACATCTCACTGGGGGATCTGTGGTCGCTGCCAGATGCGCTCTATCTGGGCAACTTCGCAGAGGTGCTCGCGAACCCATCGGTGCGGATCTATTTCCTCAACACCGTGCTGGTGACGCTGCCGGCGACCGCGGTCTCGATCGCGCTAGGCATCCTTGCGGGCTATGTCTTTGCCAAGCTGCCCTTCAGGGGGTCCGAGGCGCTGTTTCTCGTCCTCATTGCCGGCATGTTCTTTCCGCCGCAGGTGATCCTTGTGCCGCTCTTCCGGCTGTTCAACGGCATGGGCCTCATCGACACGCTCTGGCCGGTGATCATCGTGCACTCGGCCCTCGGCATTCCGATCTGCACGCTGATGATGCGCAACTTCTTTGCCACCGTTCCCAACGCCCTGCGCGAGGCCGCGATCATGGAGGGCGCAAGCGAGTGGCAGGTTCTCACCCGGGTCGTGCTGCCGCTGTCGCTGCCGGCGCTGGCGGTGCTGGCCACGCTCCAGTTCACCTGGATCTGGAACGATTTCCTCTGGCCGCTGATCTTCACCCAGTCCGACAACAAGCGGACGATCATGATCGGGATCGTCAACCTCAAGGGTCAGTATTCCGTCGCCTGGGGGGTGCAGGGGGCGCTGTCGCTGCTCGCCAGTCTGCCCACCCTCCTCATCTTCCTGTTCTTCCAGCGCTACTTCATCAAGGGGATGACCATGGGCGCGGTCAAGGGATAGCACATGGCTGAACTCATCCTGTCGAACCTTCGCAAGTCCTTTGGCCCGCACGAGGTGATCCGCGGCCTTGACCTGAGCATCGGCGACGGCGAATTCGTGGTCTTTGTCGGCCCCTCGGGCTGTGGCAAATCCACGACCCTGCGCATGATCGCCGGGCTCGAGGATGCGACCACGGGCACGATCCGCCTTGGCGGGCGCGACGTGACCCGCGCCCGGCCCGCCGATCGCGGCATCGCCATGGTGTTCCAGTCCTACGCGCTGTTTCCGCACATGACCGTGGCCGGAAACATCGGCTTTGGCCTGCGCCTGCAAAAGACCCCACGCGACGAGATCGACCGCCGCGTGGCCGAGGTGGCGCGGACCCTGCATCTCGAGGAACTGCTTGAACGGATGCCGCGCGAACTCTCGGGCGGGCAGCGTCAGCGTGTGGCGATCGGCCGCTCGATCATCCGCGATCCCAGGGTGTTCCTGTTCGATGAGCCGCTCTCGAACCTCGACGCCGCGCTCCGGGTGCAGATGCGGCTGGAAATCGCGCGCCTGCACAAGGCGCTGGGCACCACCATGGTCTATGTCACCCACGACCAGATCGAGGCGATGACCCTGGCCGACCGGATCGTGGTGTTCAACGCGGGCCGGATCGAACAGGTGGGCACGCCGATGGACCTTTACGAACGCCCCGCCAACCGTTTTGTCGCCGGCTTCATCGGCGCCCCTGCGATGAATTTCCTGCCGGCTGCGGCGCGGGATGGCCGGATCGACGTGGCCGGGCTGGGGTCCGCCCCGGTCACCGGCAATACCGGCGCGGTCGCCGAGGTGGGCATCCGTCCCGAACATCTGCGGGTGGGCCCGCCTGACGGGGCGGCCGTGCGTGGCCGGGTGGAACTGATCGAACGGCTCGGGGCCGAGACCTTTGCCTATGCCCGTGTGGCGGGCCACGCGGACGAACTGACCCTGCGCCTGCCCGGCGAAACCCCTGTTCGCGCCGGCGAGGAGATAGGGATCACCCCGGAATGGGCGCGGGCGGTCTGGCTTGATGCCGGGGGGGTGGCGATCGGCGGGCTCGCCGTGCCCTGAGGGCCGCGCCTTTCAGTGGAAGTCCCGGCTCGGGAACAGTTTCCTGCTCTGGTCGCGCGGATGGCGGGCCGGCGCGCCGGGATCGGCGGGGTGGGCGCGCGGCCCGGCCTCCTCTGCCCCCGGCGTCCAGAGCGTGCCAAGAAGCGCCGACAGATCCTCGACCCGTTCGGCGATCACATGCACGACCGGCCCGTCCCTCTCGATCCGGCCGGTGACCCGCACCAGCCGCCCGGCAATGACCGCCTTGCGGAACCTCTCATAGACCTTCCGCCACACGACGATGTTCGCGGTCCCGGTCTCATCCTCGAGCGTGAGGAACACCACGCCCGAGGCGGTGCCGGGGCGCTGGCGGGTGATGACAAGGCCGGTCACGATGACGCGGCCTGTGGCGTCTGGCAGCCTCTCATGCGGCAGGCTTTCGGACAGCCGCAACCGCAGCAGTTCGACCGGATGGGCGCGCAGGGACAGGCGCAGCGCAAGGTAATCCTCGATCACCTCCTGACCCAGCGTCATCGGCGGCAGCCGGACCGCCGGTTCGGTCCCGCCCTCGCCATCCGCCCCGAAGAGCGGCAGGGGCGCCGGGCCGTTCAGCGCCTTCACGGCCCAGAGCGCATCGCGGCGGTTGATGCCCAGGGGCGCAAAGGCATCGGCCTCGGCCAGCCGTTCCAGCGCGTCGGGGCGAACCCCGGCGCGGCGCCAGAGGCTCTCGATATCGGGATAACCGTTGCCTCGTGCGGCGGCGATCCAGTCCGCGTCCTCCTTGCGCATCCCCTTGATCTGGCGGAACCCCAGCCGCAGCGCCAGCGCGCCGTCCGCACGCGCCTCGATGGTGCAGTCCCAGAGCGAATGGTTCACAGAAACCGGGCGCACCTCGACCCCGTGATCGCGCGCGTCGCGCACCAGTTGCGCCGGGGCGTAAAAGCCCATCGGCTGACTGTTCAAAAGCGCGCAGGTGAAGATCGCCGGGTGATGCCGCTTCAGCCAGGCCGAGACATAGACCAGCCGCGCGAAACTGGCGGCATGGCTTTCGGGGAAACCATAGCTGCCGAACCCCTCGATCTGCGCGAAACACCGTGCCGCGAAATCGGCGTCATAGCCGCGCTCCAGCATGCCGCTGACGAAACGGTCGCGAAAGGTGCCGATGGTGCCCATGCGTTTGAAGGTGGCGAGGCTGCGGCGCAGGCGATCCGCCTCGGCCGGGGTGAACCCGGCGGCGACAACGGCGATCTGCATCGCCTGTTCCTGAAACAGCGGCACGCCATAGGTCCGGCCCAGAACCTCCATCATCGCGGGGCCAAGGTCTTCGACCGCCTCGCGGCCCATGCGGCGGTTCAGGAACGGATGCACCATGCCGCCCTGGATCGGGCCGGGGCGGACGATGGCCACCTCACAGACCAGATCATGGAATGTGCGCGGTCGCATCCGGGGCAGGAAGTTCAGTTGCGCCCGGCTTTCGACCTGAAACACGCCGATGGCATCGGCCCGGCAGAGCATGTCATAGACCGCCGGATCCTCGGGCGGGACATTGGCCAGCGTCAGGTGTCGCGCGCGGTGATCCGCGATCAGGGCAAAGGCCTTGCGGATCGCGGTCAGCATGCCAAGGGCGAGGATATCGACCTTGAGAAGGCCGAGCGCGTCGATATCGTCCTTGTCCCATTCGATGACGGTGCGGTCCTCCATCGCGGCGTTTTCAATGGGGCACAACTCGTCCAGCCGGCCATGGGTGATGACGAAACCGCCGACATGTTGCGACAGGTGGCGGGGGAAACCGATGATCTCGCGGATGAGTCGCAGGGCAAGGCGCAGCCGCCGGTCCACGGGCGGCAGCCCGGCTGCGCGCAGCCGGTCATCCTCCGGCGCGGACGAGGACCAGCCCCGCACCTCCCCCGAGATCCGGGCCACCACGTCCTGACTGAGGCCCATGACCTTGCCCACCTCGCGGATGGCGGCGCGCGAGCGGAAATGGATCACCGCCGCCGTCAGCCCGGCGCGTTCGCGGCCATAGCGGTTGTAGATCCACTGGATCACCTCTTCGCGGCGTTCATGTTCGAAATCGACGTCGATATCGGGCGGCTCGCCCCTCTCCCTGGAAATGAACCGCTCGAAGATCAGGGTGATGCTCTCGGGCGGCACCTCGGTGATGCCCAGCAGGTAGCAGACCACCGAATTGGCCGCCGATCCGCGTCCCTGACACAGGATGCCGTTCGCGCGGGCGAATTGCACGATGTCATGCACGGTCAGGAAATAGGGCGCATAATCCACCTCGCGGATCAGGGTCAGCTCCTTTTCGACCCGTTCGATGATCCTTGGCGGCGGGCCGGCAGGATAGCGCCAGCGCCATCCCTCATGCGTCAGACGCTCCAGCCGGTCCTGCGCGGATTCGTTTCCCGACGCCTCGTCGGGATAGCGATAGCGCAGATCCGACAGCCGGAAGGTGCAGCGTCCGGCGATCTCCAGCGTGCGGCGGATGGCGGCGGGGTGACGAGCGAACATCCGTGCCATCTCGGCTGCGGATTTCAGGCGTTGTTCGGCATTGGCAAGCCGGTGTTCCCCGATCGTGTCGATACTGCAGCCGAGCCGCAGGCAGGTCAGCACATCGGCCAGGGGGCGACGGGCGGCGTGGTGCATCAGCACATCGCCAAGCGCGACCATGGGAAGGTTGGTCTCTTGCGCGATCCGGGCCAGCCGGTCGAACCGGTCCTGATCGCGGCCGTCGTGGCGGGGCGTGGCGCCAAGGAAACCCTGGCCGGGAAAGGTCCGGGCAAGCGTCACAAGATCGTCCTGCGCCGCTGCCATCCCGGCCAGGTCCAGCGGATCGGGCGGCAGGGCGATCAGGACAAGGCCCGTGCCCCACGCCGCCAGATCGGCACGGGTCAGATGGCATTCGCCCTTTGGCGCCCGGCGCCTGCCCAGCGACAAGAGCCGCGTCAGCCGCGACCAGGCGGCAAGATCGGTGGGCAGGGCGACCCATTCGACCGGGCTGTCGGTCAGCACCAGCCGCGCGCCGGGGATGAGGCGGGGCAACGCGGCCCCCTGCCCTGCCCCGGCCTGCAGGCGCGCAAGTTCCTTCAGTGCCGAGAAGGCCCGCACGACCCCCGCGACCGAATTGCGGTCGGTGATGGCGATGGCGGCCAGGCCAAGCTCTGCGGCCCGGGTCACCAGTTCCTCGGGGTGCGACGCGCCGGTGAGGAAGGTGAAGTTCGAGGTCACGCACAGCTCGGCATATCCGGATGGGACGGTGGACCGGCGGGACATTTCGCGTCGATGATTCCATCAGTTCACTATTTGTTCTCAAATACGCAATCCCCTTCCGCGAGTCGAGCCTGCCATCGCCCTCGGGCCGCTCGTGCGGCATGTCACATGTCCTGCCGCACGATATCGAGCACGAGAACCGCCCTGATCGTGTCGCCTGACACTTCCTGCGCGGCGCGGGTCAGGCTTTCGCGCAGGATGCGCATGTTCGAGGAGGCGGTGAACATGCCTTCGAAGGCGCCGGTATTGGCATGGTCGAACAGCGTCTGGAGCAGCAGCGCGCGCAGCCGCGGCTCGCGCGAGCGGACCGCCTCGCTCTGGCCGGCGCCGATCTCGAGGCCAAGGGTGATGACCACAAGCGCGGCGACGCTATCGCCTCGCACGAGCGGAACCATGAACTGGTCGTTCAGGCGCAGGAATTCGGCATCCTCGGGCACGGCCGGATCCCCGGCCCCGTCCGAAGGAGAGGGCGGCGTTTCGGTGCCGTGAGCTTCGTCCGCAGGAGCCCCGTCTGCGGGGGGGGTGGATTCGGCGACCGGTCCTGCGCCGGCATCGGCGGCTTCGGGCGGGGCGGACAGGAAGGTGGCAATCACCCAGGCCGCCCCCGCACCGCCGCCCAGGCCAACCACCAGCATCACGACGGGGATCAGGATCTTCTTCATCGGCCCGGCTCAGAACGGCAAGATCTGGTCGATGACCTGCTGGCCCCAGCGTGGCTGCTGCATGTCGCTGATCTGCCCCCGGCCACCATAGGAAATGCGCGCGGCGGCGATCTTGTCATAGCTCACCTCGTTCTGGCGCGAGATATCGACCGGCCGCACGAAACCGTCGACCAGAAGTTCGCGCAGTTCGTGGTTCACCCGCACTTCCTGCCGGCCGGAAATGGCAAGGACGCCATTCGGCAGCACGTCGATCACCGTTGCCGCCACGCGCAGCGTCAACTGTTCGTTGCGCCGCACCGATCCGTCGCCGGCAAAGGTGCCGCCTGACGAAGTCGCGACCGCCGGAGCAAGCGGGACCGACGCGCCCTCCTGAAGACCGAAAAGCGCCTCGATTCCCATCTCCTCGCTGCCGTTGCGGCCGCTGCTGGTGGAGTTGGAGATCGCGGCACGGTCATTGATCTCGATCACCACGGTAAGGATGTCCCCCCGCCGGATCGCCCGGTTGTCCCCGAGAAGCGAGCCGCGCTCGCCGGTCCAGAGCGAGGCGAACTGCACCTCGCTGCGGGTCGCCGGCGTGTCGATCGCATAGGGCAGGCCCGGGGTCATCATCGCCAGATGCTCAGGGGTCATGTTCGGCGGCGTGAAATCCGGGGTGCCGCCGATGGGCGTGGTCCCTTCGCAGGCGGCAAGGACCAGGAAGGCAAGCGGGACGAAGCGGCGCATGACGGGCCTCTCAGTTGGTGACATGGGCGCTGCCATCGGCCCCGATCAGGGCCCCGACGGTGGTGCGCGACGCAAGGTTCATGACGCGGATCACATCCCCCGGCCCGGCCCGGTCGAGGGCGCGGCCCTCGGTGGTGATGAGCAGGCTGCCCCGGGCAAACACCAGGGTGACGATCTGGTTGCGTTCGATGATCGCGGGCAGGCCGATGTCGCCGGGGCGGATCGGTCGGTTGGCATAAAGGGCGACCCGCGCCTCCATCCCCACCGCATCCGCCGGATCGGCAATCGCACCGGGCACGTCGAGATCGCGCAGGATCAGGTCGCTGTCGGTGATCAGGCTGCGCGCGGGGATCGTGCGGGCCGCGACCACCACCTCGGCCCGGGCGGCGCCGGCGGCCAGGATCAGGCACAGGACAAGGCGGATCATCGCATCGCCACCATCGCGCCAAGCATCTGGTCCGCCGCCGTGATGACCTTGGAATTGAGTTCGTATCCGCGCTGGGCCTCGATCAGGTCGGTCACCTCCTTGACCGGATCGACGGTCGAATCCTCGAGATAGCCCTGCCTGAGCACGCCAAGCCCGTCGCGGCCCGGGGACGAGACCATGGGCGGGCCGGAGGCGCCGGTCTCGAGATGCAGGTTGGAGCCGATCGCCTCGAGACCCTTGGCATTGGTGAAACCGGCCAGCGTGATCTGGCCGATGAACTCGGGCTCGATCCGGTCGGCGAAGACGGCATGGACTTCGCCCTCGGCGTTGATGTCGACGGCGCGGGCGTCGGCGGGGACGGTGATCTGGGGCGACACCGGATAACCGTCCGATGTGACGACAAGCCCGTCACCCGTCACCTTGAGCGCACCGTCGCGCGTAAAGGCCGAACGCCCGTCGGGAAGCGTCACCTCGAGATAGCCCTGGCCCTCGATGGCAAGGTCGAGATCGCCGCCGGTCTGCGCCAGCGCACCCTGCCCGAGCAGCACCGAAACCGCCGTCGGCCGCACCCCGAGGCCCAGTTGCACCCCCACCGGCAGCACCGTGCCGTCCGAGGCGTTGATCGCGCCGGGCCGCTGCATCTGCTGGTAATGCAGATCGGCAAATTCCGCGCGCCGGGCGTTGTAGGCGGTGGTGTTCATGTTGGCGAGGTTGTTCGAGATGACCTCGACCCGCATTTGCTGTGCCTGCATTCCTGCGGCTGCAATTTCGAGTGCCCTCATCGTGGTCTCCTATCGGCCGAGTGTCTGGATGGCGTCGCGGATGCGCTGGTCTTCGCGGTCGAGAAAGTTCTGGCCCATCTCGTAGGCGCGCTGCACCTCGATCATGCGTGTGATCTCGAGGACCGGATCGACGTTTGATTCCTCGAGATAGCCCTGCATGATCCGGGCGCCCCCGGCGGTCTCCCAGCCGCCGTCGGCGCGGAAGGTCACACCTTCGCTGCGCAGCATTCCGGCCGGATCGACCGGCATGACCAGGCCGATCTGCCCGACCGGCTGTCCGTCGGCGGAAATGGTGCCGTCCGGCGCGATCGCCACCGCCCCGGCCCCGACCGGCACAAAGACCGGCGTGCCGCCCGCATCCAGCACAGGCCAGCCCTGCGCCGTGACCAGATCGCCATTCTCGTTCGGCGTGAAGGATCCCGCCCGGGTCAGCCTTTGCCCGTCCGGGGCTGCGACAAGGAAGAACCCGTCGCCCTCGATGGCCAGATCGAAGGTGCCGCCGGTCGCCCCGAGCGAGCCCTGCGCCAGATCGGTCATCCGCACCCGGGCCGCGGCCATGGACAGCGAAGGTTCATCCGGACCAAGAGCCCGGATATATTCGGAAAACACCACGCCCTCGGCGCGATAGCCGGTGGTGTTGGCATTGGCGATGTTGTTGGCCACCACCTGCATCTGCGCCATGAGGCCCGATTGCCGCGACAGGGTGGCACTGATCGTGTTGTCCATCTCAGCCTCCCGCGATCGCCGGCGCGATGGAATCGCGCAGATAGGACACGAGCAGGTCGGTCATGAATCCCATGCTCAGCCAGAAGGTCACGACGATCGCGGCCATCTTGGGCACGAAGGTCAACGTCATTTCCTGAACCGAGGTCAGCGCCTGGAGAAGGCCGATCGCCAGCCCGACCACAAGCGCAACCCCGAGGATCGGCAGCGACATGACCGTTGCCACCCACAGGCCCTGACGCATGAAATCCTGAAGAACCGCTGCCTCCATGGGTTACACCGGCATCCGCAGGATTTCCTGGTAGGCTTCGACCACCTTGTTGCGGATGGTGACCGCGGTCTCGACCGCAAGCTCGGTCTGGGCGAGGGCCTGGACCAGGGCATGCGGATCGGCGGCGCCCGTCATCGCGCCGATGGAGGCCCGTTCGCCGGCCGCGAGGGTCTGGGCAAAATCGCCCAGGGCCCGGCCGATCACGTTGCCGCCGGTCCCCGGCTGTGGCGCGGTGGCGCCGCGGGTGGCGGCGTAGCGGTCTGCGACAAGAACGGGTGAGATATTCATCAGGATTCTCCTATCGGCGCAACAGGTCGAGCAGGGCGGTGGACATCTGCCGCACCTGATCGAACACGCGCAGGTTGGCCTCGTAGCTGCGGCCCGCTTCGCGCGAATCCGCAATCTCGACGAGGAGGTTCACATTCGACCCGGCGCGATAGCCCGCTTCGTCGGCCAGGGGATGCGACGGATCGAAGATCCGGCCCGGCTCGGTCTGGTCGAGGCGCATCCGGCCGGCAGTCACCGCCCCGGTCGGTCGGCCGCGGGCGACCTCTTCCTCGAACGAAAGGGTCTTGCGGTGGTAACCGGGCGTATCGGCATTGGCGATGTTCTCGGACAGATAGCGCAGGCGGCTGGCCTGGGCGTCCATCCCCGAAGCGGCAATGCGCAGGGCGTCGGAAAAATCGGCCATGACCTATCGCCCGAGGCTGAGCCGCAGCACGGTCAGGCCGTGGCGGTAGATGGCAAGGGCACGCGAATGTTCGCGCGCGGCATCCGCGGCCGCGAACATCTCGTTCTCGAGCGAGACGGTATTGCCGTTCGGCGCCGCCTGCCCGTCCGCATCATGCGCCCTTGCGCCGGTGATTCCCCCCTCAGGCGCCATGTGTCCCGGTCGCGTGCTGCGCAGCGCCGGAGCAGTTCCGCTGCGCAGCATCGTGGAAAAATCATCAAGCCGCTGCGCGCGATACCCCGGCGAATCGGCATGGGCGACATTGGTGGCCACCAGGGCCTGCTGCCGTGCGGCATGGGCGGCCATGGCGCCGGACAAACGGAAAACGTCGAGACTGTCAAACATCGGGGCTTCTCCCTCGGATCGCGAAACCGATCCTTAAGGGTGATTCCCTAAGGATCGGTTCATGGCGAACGCAGGCTTCATCTCAAGAGGGGAACCCGATGACAGAAACCGTCCTCGATCGCGCGCGCGAGGTGATCCGCCGCATCACGCCCAGGGGCGCCGTCGGTCTGGTCAGTGCCGTTTCTGCGGGCAATCTCGTGGTGGGGGGGCTGTCGCAAGCCGCGCGTCTGGGCGACCGGGCGGAAATCCTGCGCGACAGCGGCCCGCTCCAGGCCGAAGTTATCCGGGTGAGCGGCGACGAAGTCCTGCTGTTGCCCGAGGGCGGGACCGACGGCGTGGGTCTTGGCGATCCGGTGCGGATCGTGCCGCTTCCGGTCTTTGCGCCCGACGATGACTGGATCGGCCGCGTGATCGACCCGGACGGGCGACCGCTGGATGGCCGACCGCTCCTGCCCGGACTGGCGGTGCGCAGTCTGCGCGCCGATCCGCCCCCGGCCCAGGGGAGGCGGGCGCTCGGCGCGCGGCTGGCGACCGGCTATGCCGTGTTCGACACGCTCCTGCCGTTGGTGCGCGGACAGCGGATCGGGCTGTTCGCCGGATCCGGGGTGGGAAAATCCACGCTTCTTGCAGGGCTTGCGCGCGGGGTCGAGGCCGATGTGACGGTCATTGGCCTTGTTGGCGAACGCGGGCGCGAATTGCGCCATTTCGTCGAGGATGTCCTTGGCGCCGACGGGCTGGCGCGGGCGGTCGTCGTTGCCGCGACCTCGGACCGCGCGCCGCAGATCCGCCGCCGCGCCGCATTGGCCGCAACCGCCGTGGCCGAACATTTCCGGGACCGCGGGCTCAATGTCCTGCTCCTTCTCGACAGCGTCACCCGATTCGCCGAGGCCCATCGCGAGACCAGTGCCGCCGCCGGTGAAGCGTCGACCCTGCGCGGATTTCCCGCGTCGACCGGGCCGGCGATCGCCGCCCTGTGCGAACGGGCGGGCCCCGGTGGGCGGGGGCAGGGCGACATCACGGCGATCTACTCGGTCCTGGTGGCCGGGTCGGACATGGACGAGCCGGTTGCGGACATGCTGCGCGGCGTGCTCGACGGGCATGTGGTCCTCGACCGGGCCATAGCCGAGGGCGGCCGGTTCCCGGCGGTCGATCTGCTGCGGTCGGTTTCGCGCTCGTTGCCTGCGGCGGCAAACGCGCACGAAAACCAGCTCATTGCCGAGGCGCGCGGTCATCTCGGCACCTATGAACGGGCCGTCACGATGATTCGTGCGGGGCTCTATGTCGGCGGCAGCGACCCGCGCATCGACGCGGCCATCGCGGTTCAGCCCGCGCTCGAGCAATTCCTGGGCCAGCGCGGGGAACGCGGCTGTGAGGCGAGTTTCATCGCCCTGCGCCAGGCCCTTGCCGGTGCGCGCCAGGGCGCCGCGGCCGTCCGGCCGCGCGGAGCAGCCCAGACCGGGCCTGCGCAGGGTGCATCCGGGCGCACCGGTCCAGGCCAGCAGGGGCGGCCGACCACCGGGCAGGCCCGGCCGGGCGCCGGCGGGCCAACGTGACCCGCGCGGATGGTCGCGGCAGCTGGGCGAGAAGGATGGTCGGGGCGGGTGACGACAGCGGCCAAACGCCCCGGCCCATGCCAGGTCATCGCCGGTTGCCCAGCAATGACAGCGCGATCTGGCCCGGTGAACTTGCTCCGCCTGCGGCGCTTTCTGAGCGGATCAGGAACAGGCGGGTCAGTTCGGCGCGCTTGCCCTCACCGGCAAGTTCCGCAAGGTCGCTGGTCCCGAACGCGGATTGCGACCGTTCCTTGAAGGTGGATAGCTGGCGGTCGATGTCGAGCTTGCCAAAGGCCGCGGGCAGGCCCAGGGCGGTTTCGAACAGTTTGCGCAGCGGCGGATTGCCCATCAGCGCGAACCATCTGGCATCGCCTCCGCTGTGGTCATGCAGGAGATCGTCAAGGGCGGGTTTCAGGTTGAGCGCCTGACGCAGGTTGCCATCCTGCTCACCCACCGCCGCCTCGAAGCGGCGGGCCTCGTAGCGGGCGATGATGTCCTCGGCAAACCCGGGAAGGCCGACTCGCGCCCCGAGATCGCCATAGCCGAAAGCCAGGGCGAGCTTGGCATAACGTTTGTCGGCAAGGCGCGAGGACAGCGCGTCACGGCGCGTGGTCCCCTCCTCGAGGATCTTGCGGATGAATGCGCGCGCGTTGATGTCCTCCTCGAGGCCGAAGGCGCCGAGCGCGACCTCAAGCAGGCGCCGGTCGGTAACCAGCGCTTCGGCGGTTCCCGCCCTGGCGATATTGGCACGGAAGTGATCCGTCGCCCGTTTCATCGGCGCGCTTCCGGCGTGGGCCGCTTGCTGCTTGTCCAGGGTTCGGTTGAGAAAGGCCCAGCCGGCGGTGCCGGCAAGGGGCACGACCGGCTGGAACGTCATTCCGGCCTGCCCGCCGCGGCAAGGAGGCGTTCCTCGCGCGGCAACAGGGTGCGGAGGCGCTTGAGCGCGCGATAGTAGTCGCCCGCGATCACTGCCTCGGTCGCGCCCGAGAGATGGGTGCGGCTGTCGGAGTCGCGAAGTGCCTGCGACAACTGTTCGATTCCGCGCAGCATCTGGAGACGCGCCTGTTCCGGATCGACATCGCCCGACAGCACGAGCTGGGCGATGTAGCAGACGCGGCGGACCGGAGTCTGCACCTCGTCGGGGCGGATCGCGTCGCGCAGCCGCAGGATGTTCGCATTGGGCGTGAGGATCGACAGCCGCGAACGGCGATCGCCGTTTTCGATCACCGCGCCGTTGACAAGCACCCGCTCTCCCGGCCCGAGCTTCAGGACAAGGCCGCTCATGACGGAACCGGTCCCGGCTGGCGCCCTCCAAGCCCGCGCATCACCGCGACGTTGATCTCGATCAGCGCGTCCAGATCAGCCTCACCGCGCAGGACGCGGCGACTGTGGGCCTCGGTGAATTCGGCGAGGTAGAAGATCTGCGCGCGCAGCGCCGCCGGCAGGCCGTTGCCATTGTCGGCGACATCGGCGGCAAGGCGGGTCCAAAGCTTGCGGTTGTCGTGAATGGCGGCCGCGCGCGAGGGAAAGCCGGCCCTGGTGGCTGCCGTGAGGCGCGCGGTGACTTCGCCGATGATCTGGAGTTCGGCCGACCTCGCGGACCGCAAGAGGCCGTGCCCCGGCGCGTACGCCTGCCGGGCCTGGAGAATGGGATTCACGGAGTGTCCTTTCCGGACTGCATTTGCATCGTCCGCGGCTTTGCCACGGCGGTTTTCGTAGGTGCGGCGGAGGGGTTATCCCCCTCCGCCAGTCCGTTCCTAGCGGAACAGCGAGAGGATCGACTGCGGCGCCTGATTGGCGATCGACAGCGACTGGATCCCGAGTTGCTGTTGCACCTGAAGCGCCTGGAGTCGGGCCGAAGCCTCTTCCATGTTGGCATCGACCATCGAACCGATGCCGGCCTTGAGCGAATCGGTCAGCTTGCCGATGAATTCGGACTGCGTCTCGATTCGGCCCTCCACCGAGCCGAATGCGGCGGCGGCGTCGATCGAAGTCTGGATCAGGGTCTCGACAATGCCCAGGGCGGCCTGTGCACCCGGACCGGTCGACACGTCGATGGCCTGAATGGCACCGAGCCCGCCCGCGGTGGCATTGCGGTACTGGCCCGAAACGCTCAGATCGCTGGTCCCGTTGTTGGTGAATGCGAGCTCGCCAGGCGTCCCGCTGTCATAGTCGACCGTCAGGTCCGCGATCCCGAGCGCCTCGATCGCGTTCTTGAGTCCGATCGCGACCAGGTCGTCGGGCGTGGTCGAAGCGGCGTCCGCAGCCGAGACGGTATAACTGGCCGTCTTGCCGCCGATCCGCATCGTCACGTTGTCGCCGGCCGCCCAGGCACCGCCGTTCGCGATGACGATCTCGTCGGTGCCGCCGCCCTTGTCGAGGCTCATCACGAAGGTATCGCCGTCGGTCGACACGACCGAGGCGGTTCCAGCGGTGAAGACATTCGCCGCCGTGTAACCGCCCGTGGACAGGTTTTCCTGGTTCACGGTGATCACCGAGGTGGCCACCCCGGCCGAGGAGCGATCGAGCGAAGACAGGATGTCGACGTTGCCGGAGGTGCCGTTCACCAGGTTGAGTCCGTTGAACTGGGCAGCTCCGACCACCGAGGTGATCTGGTCGCGCAAGGCGGCGATGTCGGTCTGGATCTTGCCCCGGTCGACGTTGTCCTGCTGCGAGGCGACGATCTTGCCCTTCATCTTGGTGAGGAGGTCGGTCACCGTTTCCGAGGCCTGACGGGCAACGGCGACGGTCGATTCCCCCAGGGACAGCGAGTCGGAAATGCCCTTGAAGCCCTTGACGTCGGCCTCCATCACCTTGGAGATCGCCCAGATCGCCGCGTTGTCCTTGGCGTTGGCGACCGATTTGCCGGTCGAGATCAGCGACTGGGTCTTGGCAAGGTCGGCATTGGTGCTCTTGAGGGACTGAAGCGCCACCATGGCGCCGGTATTGGTCAGAATGCTGGACATGTGTCGGTCCTGAAATCGGTGGCGCTTTTGCGCCGGGGTTTCCTGACGCCGCAGGGGCGGGCCCTGGGCATGGCGAAGTCGTTCTGACACTGCGATGCGCCGCCACTGGCGGATGTCGCGCCATCCGATCCGGATGCAAGGTGACGATGCGCCGGACATTCCTAACAACGGGCTAACGCGACCTGGGGAAAAACCGCGGCATTTTCTTCAACTTTCATGCTCGCCGCTCGATTCCCGGCTGGCCGGCGTTGTCGATCCGCTCGGCCCGCCCGGTCCGGTCATAGGCCGAGAAACCCCGGGCACCGCTGCGGATCGCCTCGAGCCGGTTCGCGCCCTCGGCCAGCCCGGCCAGCGCTGCCGCAAGCAGGTGCCCGTTGCGGCGGGCCCCTTTCGCGATGCGGGCCAGCTCTTCTTCGCCCGGATCGGCCTGCGCGAGCGCGGCGATCAGGGCAAGCTTGCGCTCTCCGATCGCGGGAATCAGGTCCAGTGCGCCATCGAGGAGGGCGCGACGTTCTTCCTCGAAGAGCGAAATCAGGGCTCGAGCGGGGTCATCGGTCATGCTCATGCTCCGCCATGGCGCGATACAGGGTTTCGGCAAGACCGATTCCGCCCGCTGTGGCCAGTTCGGTCGCCTGTGCCTCGATGAGGAAGGAGGCGAATCGCTCTTCTCCCGCGCCACCGCCAAAGCCCTGCGGGGCCTGCCCGAGGCCGGCCTGCTTCAGCATTTCGGCCAGAAATGCCGCCTCGAGGCGGGTTGCCGCGGCGCGCAACCGCCCTTCGGTGCTGTCGGGAGGAACCGGCAGCGGTCGCGGGGCCGGTTGGGGCGGCGGGGCGGTGGTTGCGGACGGGAACATCGACCACTCCTTCTGAGGTTCGGGTCCATCTTGCCGGTGCGCGGTAAATATTGGGTAAGCAGTTGGTGCCAATCTCGGGTCGTGTCCCCGAGAGGCGATTCGTCGATGCTGATCCTGCCCGTCCTGCCCGTGGCCCCGCCCGCAACCGCGCCGCCAGCACCCGCTGACGGTCCATTCCACTCGGGCGCGGCGTTTCTGGCGCAGCTTCTGGGCGGGGCCGGCGAGGTGTCCGAGGTGTCTGAAGAAATCCTTCCCCCCGAGGCGGAAGATATCGACCACGGCTCCGGGGATCCGCCCCTCGCAACCTTTGGCGAAGCAGCAGAGCACCTGACCGTGCCTGACGATCCAGGCCCGGAAATGGGCACGGGCGTGGCTGATCTGCCGGACGGGGCGGCAATGCTGCCGGCCGTGCCTCTGGACGGCGGCGCGGGTGAGGTCGGGTCGGGAACGGCAGGCCTGCCCCTGGCCGCCATGCGCAGCGATCCTGGCCTTCTGCCTCGGGCGGCAGCGCCGGCCGGGCCCGTGCCACAGGGGGCGCCAGCCTTGCCTGCAGCCGGGATCGGGGTGACGGATCGGGCGATCCTGCCCGGGGGAGAGGGAGAGACGGCGCGCAGCGCGGCGTCTGGCGTCCCACCTCCGGGCGGGGCCATGACGGAGGCGGGGCAGGCGTTCCCGAAGGCGGAATCAGGTGGCCGTACCGACCGGGTCCTGCCAATGGCACCTCCGGGCCAGGAAGGGGGATCACCCGCCTCTCCGACCCGGGGGCAGCGGGCATCGCTGCCCGAGGCGCCGGGCGCAGATCTTGCCAGGGCCCCTGCGACCAGGGCCAAAGCGGCCGCGCTGGCCGAGAAGGAGCGTTTCGCCAGTATCGCGGCCGAATCGGTCTATCCGCGCGAAAGCGGCCATGCCCCTGCCGCGCGGGTGCTGCTCGGGGTGAACCCGCCCGCCTTGATGGCCGATCCTGCGGGGGCCGACCCGTCAGGGGTCGGGTCTGCGGGGGCCGGGCCACGGGTGCCGGCCACCCATGCGGATGTCGGGCGGCAGATGAGGCTTGCGCTTGGCAGCGGGACGGACGGGGCGACCGAGATCCGCCTCGATCCGCCCGAACTGGGCAGTCTGCGCCTTGCCCTGCACAGCAGCACATCCGGCCTGACCCTTGCCATCGAGGTCGAGAGGGCCGGCACCCTCGATCTGGTCCGGCGCGGGATCGAGGGGCTTGCCGCCGAATTGCGGTCGCTGGGGTATGACCGGGTCGAGATCACGATCGACAGCGGCAATGCGGGCGCGCGTGGCGGTGGTGCCGGCACTTCCGGCTTTCCGGCCCGTGCCGACCCCGGACCGGACGACAGGGCGAACATCCCGACGCCTGCCATTCTCTCTGTCCCTCTCTCTGCCCGGCGTCCTGACGGCGGGCTCGACCTTCGCCTCTAGGAGCCGCCATGCAGACCGAAGCGATCGCCTCGTCCAACACGACACCCTATACCACCGGCAGTTCCGGTCGGACCATCAGCTCGGACTTCGAGACCTTTCTCCACATGCTGACCACGCAGATCCGCAACCAGGATCCGTTGAATCCGGTCGAGGCATCGGATTTCGCGGTGCAACTGGCCACCTTCTCGAGTGTGGAGCAGCAGGTTCTGACCAACGACCTGCTCAAGGGTCTGTCACAGCAGATGAACCTGTCCGGCCTTGCCCAGCTTGGCGCCTGGGTCGGGCAGGATGTGCGCGTGGCGGCGCCGGTCTGGTTCGACGGCGTGCCGGTCACCATCACCCCCACGCCTGCGGCGGGGGCGGACGCGATGGAACTTGTCGTCACCGATCCTTCCGGGACCGAGGTGCAGCGGATCGCACTGCCGCTGTCGTCCGACCCCGTGGACTGGGCCGGGATGACCAGCGACGGCGCCCCCCTGCCGCGCGGGCTCTATCATCTCACGGTCGAGAGCCTGTCCGGCGATTCCCTGCTCCGGTCCGATCCGGTGCAGATCTACGCAAGGGTCGAGGAAGTGCGCGTGACCGACGGCGGCCTGCGCCTTGTCCTGCCCGGCGGGGTCGAGGTGGAGAGCGGCGATGTCACCGCCCTGCGCCATGGCTGACCTGTCAGGTGAGGGCCCGCACGACCCACAGCAGGCCAAGCGCGGCTGCGGCACCGACGCCGGCCCAGGCCACGGCCGGCAGGCCGCGTCCAGCGGCGGGGGCGGGTTGCGGGTTGCGGGCACGGATCAGGGCGGATTCGGTCAGCCCCGGCAAGAGTGGCCCGAACCGTGCCAGAACCCGCAGCGTGCGCCCCAGATCGCGCAGCACCGCCTGCGGGCCGATGGTTTCGGCGACATAGGTCTCGACCACCGGGCGCGAGGTCTTCCAGATGTTGATATGCGGGTCGAGCATGCGCGCCACGCCCTCCACCACCACCATCGTGCGTTGCAGCAGGATGAGTTCGGTGCGCGTCTCCATTCCGAAACGCTCGGTCACCTCGAACAGGTGGGCAAGAAGCCGGGCCATCGAGATGCGGCTTGCGTCCATGCCGAAGATCGGCTCGCCCACCGCCCGCAGCGCCATCGCGAAATCGTCGATGCTGCGGTCGGCGGGCACATAGCCGGCCTCGAAATGCACCTCGGCCACGCGGCGGAAATCCCGGCGGATGAAGCCCATGAGGATTTCGGCATAGACCCGGCGGGTATAGGCGTCGATCCGGCCCATGATGCCGAAATCATAGGCAAGGATCGCCCCGTCTGCGGCGATCTTGAGGTTGCCCTGATGCATGTCGCCATGAAAGAACCCGTCGCGCAGCGCGTGGCGCAGGAAACTCTGCATGATCCGTTCGGCAAGGGCGGCGCGGTCCAGGCCCGCGGCGTCGATCGCGGCAAGATCGGCGGCGTTGATCCCCTCGGCCCAGCCCAGGGTCATCACCCGCCGCGCCGACAGGTTCCACAGCACCGGCGGCACGCGAAAGCCGTCGTCGTCGCGGGTGGTGGCGGCAAATTCCGCGGCCGAGGCCGCCTCGAGCCGGAGGTCGAGTTCGGCGGTCACCACCGAATCGAAATGGGCCACCACATCGCGTGGCCGCAGCCGGCGCGAGAAGGGGGCAAAGGCCTCGATCACGCCGGCGGCAAGGTAGAAGGCGTCGATGTCGCGGCGAAAGGCACGCTCGATCCCTGGCCGCAGCACCTTGACGGCGACGGCATCGCCGCCCTCGCGCAGGCGCGCGCGGTGCACCTGCGCGATCGAGGCGGCGGCGACCGGTTCGGAAAATTCGGAAAAGAGGCTGTCGACCCCGGCCCCCAGTTCGCGCGCGATCTCGGCCCGCGCCTCGGCCTGGGGAAAGGGCGGCAGACGGTCCTGCAACACGCGCAACTGCGCGGCAAGTTCGCCGCCGACCACATCGGGCCGGGTCGAGAGGATCTGACCGAATTTCACATAGGCCGGACCAAGCGCGGTCAGGGCGCGCGTCACCGGCGGCATGGATGGGTCGCCGCGATAACCCAGCCAGCGGAACGGCCAGGCCAGGCCGCGCGCCAGGATGCGCAAGGCCGGCGGCACCTCGAACGCATCGAGGACCACAAGCATCGCACCGGTCCTCTCGAAGGTGGCGCCGGTGCGGATCAGCCGCAGGATGTTGTGCGGGCCCCTTATAGCTTCCACCCCGAATGCAGGCAGGCCACGCCCATGGTCAGGTTCCGATAGCCCGCGTTCGCGAATCCGGCAGCCCGGATCATGGACAGGAAGGTTTCCTGATCGGGAAAGCGGCGGATGGACTCGACCAGATACTGATAGGAATCACGATCCCCGGCGATTGCGGCGCCCATCCGGGGGATCACATGGAAGGAATAGAGATCATAAAGCCGTCTCAGCGCCGGATTCGGCACCTTGCTGAACTCGAGCACCATGAGCCGCCCGCCGGGGCGCAGCACGCGAAACGCCTCCTGAAGGGCGACTTCGGGCCGGGTGACGTTCCGGATGCCGAAGCTGATCGTGTAGACGTCAAAGCTCGAATCGGCAAAGGGCAGCGCCATCGCATCGCCCACCACCCAGTCGAGGCTGTCGGAAAGGCGCGCGGCCTCGGCCCGCTTGCGTCCCTCGACCAGCATGGGTTCGGTGAGATCGAGGACGGTGGCATGGCCGGTCCCCGCGCGGCGCAGGAACCTGAACGAAATGTCGCCCGTCCCGCCCGCCACATCCAGAAGCCGCTGGCCGGGTCTTGGCGCCAGCCAGTCCATCATCGCGTCCTTCCACAGGCGGTGGATCCCCGCGCTCATCACGTCGTTCATGAGGTCGTAACGCGACGCGACCGAGGTGAAGACCCCCTGTACCTTGCCGGCCTTTTCGTCCTCGGGCACGGTCTGAAACCCGAAATGCGTGGTGGTCCCGGTCATTCTGCGCTTCCCCTGATCCGGCACCGGGCTTACACGCAGACGCGAGGCGAAGGAAGGACCATGCCGGAACTGCCCGAGGTCGAGACCGTGCGCCGGGGACTCTTGCCGGTGATGGAGGGGCGGCGCATCGGCGCGGTGCGTGTCAACCGTCCCGATCTGCGCTTTGCCCTGCCCGAACGTCTGGCCGAACGCCTGACCGGCGCGACGGTAAACGCGCTGCGGCGGCGGTCGAAATACCTGCTGGCCGACCTTTCGACGGATGAGACCCTGATGATCCATCTGGGCATGTCGGGGCGGATGCTGGTTTCGGGGGCACTGATCGGGCAGTTCCACCATGATCACCCGGCGCCCGGCCGGCATGACCATGTGGTGCTGGACATGGATGGCGGCGCGCGCATCACCTACAACGACGCGCGCCGGTTCGGGATGATGGATCTGGCCCCGACCGCATCGGTCGAACGGCACCCGCTGCTGGCCGGCCTCGGGCCGGAGCCTCTGGGCAACGGATTTCACGAGGGCCACCTTGCCGCGCGCTTCATGGGGCGGGCGACTTCGGTCAAGGCCGCGCTGCTGGACCAGCGCAACGTGGCCGGACTGGGCAACATCTATGTCTGCGAGGCGCTGCATCGTGCCGGAATCCACCCGGCCCGCGCTGCCGGTGCGGTCCGGGCCGGAGAGATCGCCCTTCTGGTGCCGGCGATCCGCGCCACTCTCGAGGAGGCGATCGCCGCCGGCGGCTCGAGCCTGCGCGATTACCGGCGCGCCGATGGCGAGCTGGGCTATTTCCAGCACGCCTTTCGTGTCTATGGCCGCGAAGGCGAATCCTGCCTTGCCCCGGGCTGTGCGGGTCGGATTGAACGCATCGCGCAGGGCGGCAGGTCAAGCTGGTTCTGCCCGCAATGCCAGCCTTGACGCCGCAGATGCGAGATTCCTGTTTCCTTCTGCCCCGGATTCGACTATCGAGCGCCCCGACATGCGCGTGGGCCCGCTGAGGCGATTATTGCACCGGATTTGCTCCGGTCGCGGGTCTGTGCTGCATCGAGCTGAACAGTGAGATCCGGAAGAGACCCAGATGGCCAATTCGACCCAATCCGCCAAGCGCGCCCGTCAGTCTGAAAAGCGTCAGGAAATCAACAAGATGCGCAAGTCGCGCATCCGCACCTTCTTGCGCCGTGTCGAAGAGGCGATCGCCTCTGGCAACCCCGAGAGCGCCGGCACCGCCCTGCGCGCCGCCCAGCCCGAACTGATGCGTGGCGTCTCGAAGGGCCTGTTCCACAAGAATACCGCCTCGCGCAAGATGTCGCGCCTGGCCGCCCGGGTGAAGGCGCTGGGCAACACCCAGGCCTGATTCGGTCACAGCGACGCAAAAAGGGGGGGCGTGCCGCGGGGCGCGCCCCCTTTTTCGTTGTCCGGCCATGCCTTGGACCGCGCCCTTACGGGAGGTGCGCCGGGCGACTCGGGCACGGGTTCGCAGGGGGCTGTGTCAAGGCCCCTGACGGCACGAAGGCATCGAATCGCCCGGGCCTTTGCAGGGGGGCCACAGCCGCACCCGCAAGGCAGCCGGATTCAACGGGGGCAGGGGATTCGCGGGTGCCCTCGTCCCAGTCAAGCAGGTTGTTCGGTTGAACCCGCGGCCTAGGCATTGCTAGCTTGAGCCAGCGATTCACGTCGGCCCTCGGGTGCGGCGGACAGGACCGGCAAGGCCGTGACCCGTTGCAGGGGTCCAGGCAGGGGTAGCCGGTCAACCGGTTCGGGCAGGCCTTTTGGGGAGGCCGCCGGACCGGAGGGGCGGGGCGATTGCCCGGCCGCGTCCGCCGCATGTGCCTGAGGCCCGGGACTGCGGGGGATGCCGTCAGCCCGACCGTGCCAGACTGCGCGTCCGGAAGCGATTCCGGGGGTGTCTCTGGTCATGTCGACAGGATTCGTCGGGGTCGGATCCTTTGGGGGGTCCGCAAAGGGTCGGGACTTGGGGCAGGGGATCTGGGGCAGATATGACAAGCGAGTTGTGGGGAACCGTCAGGGACGAGTTGCGGGCATCGGTCGGCGCGAACAACTGGCGCCACTGGATCGAGCCCATCGGGTTCCAGTCGGTCGAAGACCAGGTGCTGAACCTGCGCGCGCCCACGCATTTCATCGGCACCTATGTCACGCAGAATTATGGCGAGCAGATCCTGTACCGCATGACCCGCGCCGGTCGTCCGGTGCAGCGCCTCAGCTTTGTCGTCGGGGCGGGCACGGCCCAGGCCCAGCCGGCCACCGCCGCCGATCCGGCCGAGGGTGCCGTCCCCGCCGAGGCGGGCCCCGTCGTTCCCGCGGAAACGGGCGGCGGGCTTGACCCGCGCTTCACCTTCGATCGTTTCGTGGTGGGCAAGCCCAACGAACTCGCCCATGCCGCCGCGCGCCGCGTGGCCGAGGGTGGCCCGGTCAGTTTCAACCCGCTGTTCCTTTATGGCGGCGTCGGTCTGGGCAAGACCCATCTGATGCATGCGATCGCCCACGAACTGCGCGCCGGCCGGCCCGAGCTGAAGGTGCTCTACCTGTCGGCCGAACAGTTCATGTATCGCTTCGTCACCGCGATCCGTGACCGCAAGATGATGGATTTCAAGCAGATTTTCCGCGCGGTCGATGTGCTCATGGTCGACGACGTGCAATTCATCGCCGGCAAGGATTCCACGCAAGAGGAATTCTTTCACACCTTCAACGCGCTGGTGGATGCGCGCAAGCAGGTGATCCTGTCCGCCGACCGCGCCCCCGGCGAAATCCGCGACCTCGAGGAGCGGATCCGTTCGCGGCTGCAATCCGGCCTCGTGGTCGATGTCCACCCGACCGATTACGAACTGCGCCTCGGCGTGCTTCAGGCCAAGGCCGCCATCCATGCCGCGGAACATGGCGACGTGGTGATCGCGCCCGGCGTGCTCGAGTTTCTGGCGCATCGCATCTCCACGAACGTGCGCGTTCTCGAGGGGGCGCTGACCCGGCTCTTTGCCTTTGCCAGCCTCGTGCGGCGCGACATCACCCTCGAGATGACGCAGGATTGCCTTGCCGACATGCTGCGCAGCCAGGACCGCAAGATCTCGATCGAGGAGATCCAGCGCCGCGTGTCCGAACATTTCAACATCCGCCTGTCCGATCTGATCGGGCCCAAGCGGCTGCGCAGCTATGCCCGGCCGCGCCAGATCGCCATGTATCTGGCCAAGACCCTCACCAACCGGTCGCTGCCGGAGATCGGCCGCCGTTTCGGCGGGCGCGACCATACCACGATCATGCATGGCGTGCGCCGGATCGAGGATCTGATGACGGCCGATGGCCAGATCGCCGACGATATCGAACTCCTGCGCCGCAGTCTCGAGGGCTGACGGCCCCCCTTGAGCAGCGGCTGAAATCCGCTAGGGTTCGCGTCCCGGCCGGGCCGGGTCAGGTCCATGGAGTGTGTCATGAAATTCAGCATCGAACGCGGCGCGCTCCTGCGGGCGGTGGCCCAGGCGCAATCGGTGGTCGAGCGGCGCAACACGATTCCCATCCTCGCCAACGTCCTGATCGAGGCCGAAGGCGATCACGTCAGCTTTCGCGCCACCGACCTTGACATCGAGGTGATCGACCGGGCACCCGCCATGGTCGAGAGGGCGGGCGCCACCACGGTTGCCGCCGTCCTTCTCAATGAAATCGTGCGCAAGCTGCCCGACGGCGCGTTGATCCAGCTGTCGGACGGGGCGCAGCCGGGGCGGCTCTCGATTTCGGCGGGGCGATCGAACTTCACCCTCGCGACCCTGCCACGCGAGGATTTCCCGCTCATGGCCTCGCCCGACTACACCACGAACTTCAGCGCCCGCGCCAGCGATCTGCGCCGGCTGTTCGACAAGTCGAAATTCGCCATCTCGACCGAGGAAACCCGCTATTACCTGAACGGCGTCTACATGCATGTCGCGCAGGGGGATGGCGGGCCGGTGCTGCGCTGTGTCGCGACCGACGGTCACCGCCTTGCCCGGATCGATTCCGACCTGCCCCCCGGGGCCGAGGGAATGCCCGGCATCATCGTCCCGCGCAAGACCGTGGGCGAATTGCGCAAGCTGCTCGACGATGACGACGCGCCCATTGCCGTTTCGGTCAGCGAGACCAAGGTGCGCTTTGCCACGGCGACCATCACCCTCACTTCCAAGGTGATCGACGGCACGTTCCCCGACTACACCCGCGTGATCCCGACCGGGAACACAAGGCGGCTCGAGGTGGACGCCGCCGATTTCGCCCGCGCGGTGGATCGGGTCGCCACGGTGTCGTCGGAACGGTCGCGGGCCGTGAAGCTGGTTCTGGACGAGGACCGGCTGGTGCTGTCCGTCAACGCCCCCGACAGCGGCGCCGCCGAAGAGGAACTGGCCGTGGCCTATGGCGACGATCATCTCGAGATCGGGTTCAACGCCAAATATCTCCTCGAGATCGCAAGCCAGGTCGACCGCGAGAACGCGGTGTTCCTGTTCAACACTCCCGGCGATCCGACGCTGATGCGCGAGGGCAACGACACCAGCGCGGTCTATGTCGTGATGCCGATGCGGGTGTGAGGGATCTTGTTCCGGGCCGTGACGTTCGGCCGGCCGGTCGCGCGATGAGCGCGATCACCCATCTGGTTCTGTCGCATTTCCGGTCGCATCGGGCGCAGCGGCTGGTGTTCGACGGGCGGCCGGTGGTGCTGACCGGGCCGAACGGCGCGGGCAAGACCAACCTGATCGAGGCGATTTCCCTGCTGTCGCCGGGACGCGGGTTGCGCGGCGCCGGTGCCGAGGATCTTGCGCGCCGCCCCGAAGCGATCGGCTGGAAGATCGCGGCGGATCTTTTTGGCCACGAGGTCGAGACAAGGGCCGAACCGGGCGAGGGGCGCGGGGTCCGCATCGACGGCAAGGCGGCGCCGCAGGTGGCGCTGGCGCGGCTGGGTGCGGTGCAGTGGCTGGTGCCGGCGATGGACCGGCTCTGGATCGAGGGGGCCGAAGGGCGCCGCCGCCTGCTTGACCGCATGACGATGGGGCTGATCCCGGATCACGCCGAGGCCGTTCTCGACTACGACCGGGCGATGCGCGACAGGAACCGCCTCTTGCGCGACATGGTGCGCGACGGCCACTGGCATGGCGCGCTCGAGGCGCAGATGGCGCGCACAGGCGTGGCGATCACCGCGAACCGGCGTCAGGCCCTTGGCGCCCTCGTGGCGGCGCAGGCGGATGCCGGGTCGGTCTTTCCCGCGGCCGATCTGACCCTGACCCATGCCGAAGGCGATCCGCCCGCCGACGAGGCCGCGCTGGCCGAGGCGTTCGCCCGCGGCCGGGCCCGTGACATGGCGGCGGGGCGCACGCTCATCGGGCCGCATCGGGCCGATCTTGCCGCGGTCTGGGCCGAAAAGGGCATGGCGGCGGCGGTCTGTTCGACCGGGGAACAGAAGGCGCTGCTGATCTCGCTCATCCTTGCCAATGCCCGGGCCATCGCCCGGCACGCGGGCCGGCCGCCGGTGCTTCTGCTGGACGAGGTGGCCGCCCATCTCGATGAAGGGCGCCGCGCCGCGCTTTATGACGAAATCTGCGCGCTGGGAGGGCAGGCGTTCATGACCGGGACCGAACCCGACCTGTTTGCAGGGCTGGGCCAGAGGGCGCAGCACTGGACCCTGAGCGAATCCCCCAATGGCAGCGTCATGCACGAAAGGCCCGCCCCATGACCGTGACCGCAGGCGAACTCGGGCTCTATGCCCTTGCCATGCTGGGCCTCTGGTCCGTGCCCGGTCCAGTCTGGGTCGCCCTCATCGCGCGGTCGATGGCCGGCGGGTTCCGCGCGGCATGGCCGCTTGCCGTGGGCGTGGCGATCGGGGATCTGGTCTGGCCCCTCGTCGCGGTGCTGGGGCTGGGCTGGGCGGTCGGCCTCTTTGGGGATTTCCTGGTGGCGCTGCGCTGGGTGGCGGCCGCGATCTTTCTGGTCATGGGGGTGCTTCTGCTGCGGGCGCCGGGCAGGGTTCCGGGCGCCGACAGCCGCCTGACCCGGCCGGGGCTGGTGGCGGGTTTCAGCGTGGGCCTGGCGGCGGTGATCGGCAATCCGAAGGCCATGCTCTTCTACATGGGGGCGCTGCCCGGCTTCTTTCGCCTCGAGGCGATCGGCCCGGCCGATGTGCTGGCGATCGGGCTGATCTCGGCACTGGTGCCGATGGCGGGAAACCTGGCGCTCGCGCTGTTTCTGGACCGCGCGCGCAGGCTCCTGTCGAGCCCCGCGGCGATGCGGCGGATCAACATCGGGGCGGGGGCGCTGCTCATCGCGGTTGCGGGGGCGATTCCCTTTCTCTGAACAGGCGGAAGGCTACAAAATCAGGGGGGAAAGCGTGACATTCCCCCCAAGGCCCGGTATAAGCCGGCAGCTTTGAAGACAGGAAATCCCGCATGTCCGCAGCAAGTGCCGCCGTCAGTGCCTATGGTGCCGATTCCATCAAGGTTCTCAGGGGCCTGGATGCCGTCCGCAAGCGTCCTGGCATGTATATCGGCGACACCGACGACGGGTCCGGCCTGCACCATATGGTGACCGAAGTCGTCGACAACGGCATCGACGAGGCATTGGCCGGTCACGCCACCGAGGTGCGGGTGAGGATCCATGCCGATTCCTCGGTCTCGGTGCGGGACAACGGCCGCGGTATTCCCGTGGACCTTCACCCCGAAGAGGGGGTTTCGGCGGCCGAGGTCATCATGACCCAGCTTCACGCCGGCGGCAAATTCGACAACACTTCCGACAACGGCAACGCCTACAAGGTGTCGGGCGGATTGCACGGGGTCGGCGTGTCGGTGGTGAACGCGCTGTCGGACTGGTTGGAACTGCGGGTCTGGCGCGGCGATACCGAATATTTCGCCCGGTTCGAGGCGGGCGAGACCGTCGAACATGTGCGCGCGGTCGGCCCCGCCCCCGGAGAGCGCGGCACCGAAGTGCGGTTCCTGGCCTCGTCCAAGGCAAACCACCCCGAGGGCACGTTCTCGAACCTCGACTACAGTTTCGAGGTGCTGGAAAAGCGCCTGCGCGAACTGGCCTTCCTCAATTCCGGGGTGCGCATCGTCCTCGAGGACGAACGCCCCGCCGAGGCCCTGCGCACCGAACTGCATTATGACGGCGGCGTGCGCGAATTCGTGAAATACCTCGACCGGTCCAAGACGCCGCTCTTGCCCGATCCGATCTACATGACCGGCGAACGTGGCGGCATCGGCATCGAAGTGGCGATGTGGTGGAACGACAGCTATCACGAGACGGTGCTGCCCTTCACCAACAACATCCCGCAGCGCGACGGCGGCACCCATCTTGCCGGGTTCCGCGGCGCGCTGACCCGCACGCTGACCCGCTATGCCCAGGAAAGTGGCATCGCCCGCAAGGAAAAGGTCGATCTGACCGGCGACGACGCGCGCGAGGGGCTGACCTGCGTGTTGTCGGTCAAGGTGCCGGACCCGAAATTCTCGTCCCAGACCAAGGACAAGCTGGTGTCCTCCGAAGTGCGCCCGGCGGTTGAGTCGCTGGTGGGCGAGAAACTTTCCGAATGGTTCGAGGAGAATCCCGCTGCCGCCAAGACGGTGGTGGGCAAGATCGTCGAGGCCGCCCTGGCCCGCGAGGCGGCGCGCAAGGCGCGCGACCTGACCCGGCGCAAGACCGCGATGGACGTGAATTTCCTGGCGGGCAAGCTCAAGGATTGTTCGGAAAAGGATCCGTCCCGCACCGAGGTCTTTCTGGTCGAGGGCGATTCCGCCGGCGGTTCGGCCCAGACCGGCCGCGACCGGCGCACGCAGGCGATCCTGCCGCTCAAGGGCAAGATACTGAACGTGGAGCGCGCGCGGTTTGACCGGATGCTGTCAAGTCAGGAGATCGGCAACCTGGTCATGGCGCTGGGCACCGGGATCGGGCGCGACGAATTCGACATCGACAAGCTGCGCTACCACAAGATCGTCATCATGACCGACGCCGACGTGGACGGCGCGCATATCCGGACGCTGCTGCTGACCTTCTTCTTCCGGCAGATGCCCGAACTGATCGAGCGCGGGCATCTCTTCATCGCGCAACCGCCGCTCTACAAGGTGACGCGCGGCAAGTCCGAGGTCTATCTCAAGGATCAGTCTGCCCTTGACGACTATCTGGTGGCGCAGGGGGTGGAGGGGACGGTGCTGCGCACCGGTTCCGGGGCCGAGATCGCCGGGGCCGATCTGGTCCGCGTGGTCGAGGAGGCGCGCGCGCTGCGCCGTGTCCTTGATGCCTTCCCGACGCATTACCCGCGCCACATCCTTGAACAGGCGGCGATTGCCGGGGCCTTTGTCGCCGGTGCGGTCGATAGCGATCTTCAGGGCGTGGCGAACGAGGTGGCACAGCGGCTGGACCTGATCGCGGTCGAATACGAGAAGGGCTGGACCGGCCGCATCACCCAGGACGGCGGCATCCGCCTGTCGCGCACCCTGCGCGGGGTCGAGGAACTGCGCACCCTTGACGGTGCCATGCTGCGTTCGGGCGAGGTGCGGCGCACCGGCACCTTCACCCGATCCCTGCAAGAGGTCTATGGCACCACCGCCACCCTTGTGCGCAAGGACCGCGCGCAGCCGGTGAACGGCCCGCTCGATCTGCTGCGCGCGGTGCTGGCCGAAGGAGAAAAGGGCCTGTCGCTCCAGCGCTACAAGGGCCTGGGCGAGATGAACCCGGATCAGTTGTGGGAAACCACCCTCGACCCCGAGGCGCGGACCCTGCTTCAGGTGCGCATCGACGACGCGACCGAGGCCGACGACCTGTTCACCAAGCTGATGGGTGACGTGGTGGAACCGCGGCGCGAGTTCATCCAGGAAAACGCGCTCAACGTCGCGCATCTCGATTTCTGAGGGCCCGCCGGGCCGGAGGCTGACCATGAATCCCGCAAATCATGCCCTGATCGTGGTCGATGTGCAGAACGATTTCTGCCCCGGCGGCCGGCTGGCCGTGGCCGGCGGGGATGCGATCGTTCCCGGCATCAACGCCCTGATGGACGATTTCGCCACGGTAGTGCTGACGCAGGACTGGCACCCGGCGGGGCATTCGTCCTTTGCCTCGTCGCATCCCGGCGCCGCGCCGTTCTCGGTGATCGACATGCCCTACGGGCGACAGACGCTCTGGCCCGATCACTGTGTTCAGGGCAGCGATGGCGCCGCCTTTCGCCCAGACCTGCGCACCGATCCGGCCGCCCTTGTCATCCGCAAGGGGATGAACCCGGCTCTCGACAGCTATTCCGCCTTTTTCGAGAACGACCGCGTGACGCCGACCGGCCTTGACGGTTTCCTGAAAAGCCGCGGGATCACGGCGGTGACGCTGGCCGGGCTTGCCACCGATTTCTGCGTGGCCTTCTCGGCCATCGACGCGGCGCGGCTGGGCCTTGCGGTCACGGTCCGCGGCGACCTCAGCCGGGCGATCGACCTTGACGGATCGCTTGGCGCGGCGATTTCGCACATGCGCGCGGCCGGCGTCAGCGTGGTCTGAACGCTGGACAAGGGACAGGTGTCCGCCTAACCCTCGATCCCCGGGAGGGCCGCCCATGGTCGACATCGCCACGCGCGTCTGGAACCACCAGTGGAAGATCGACCCGGTGGTCCGGTCCCTGATCGACACCGATTTCTACAAGCTGCTGATGTGCCAGTCGATCCGGCGCAATCACCCCGGAACGCGGGTGACCTTCAGCCTCATCAACCGGGCCCGGCACATCCGCCTTGCCGACCTGATCGACGAAGGCGAATTGCGCGAACAACTCGATCATGTGCGCTCGCTCTCGCTTTCGCGCGGGGAAAGCACATGGCTGCGCGGCAACACCTTCTACGGCAAGCGGCAGATGTTCCGTCCCGACTTCATGGAATGGTTCGAGGGGCTGCGCCTGCCGCCCTACCACCTCGAGCGGCGCGACGGGCAATACGAACTCACCTTCGAGGGCGACTGGCCCGAGGTGATGCTGTGGGAAAGTCCCGCGCTTTCCATCCTGATGGAATTGCGCTCGCGCGCGGTGCTGCGCGGCATGGGCAAGTTCGAGCTTGAGGTGCTCTATGCGCGGGCGATGGCGCGGCTGTGGGAAAAGGTCGAGAGGCTGCGCCAGATCCCCAACCTCACCCTTGCCGATTTCGGGACAAGGCGGCGACACGGGTTTCTCTGGCAGGACTGGTGCGTGCAGGCCATGACCGAAGGACTGGGATCGCGGTTCATCGGCACGTCGAACTGCCTTATTGCCAAGGGCCGCGACCTCGAGGCCATCGGCACCAATGCCCACGAGATGCCGATGGTCTATGCCGCGCTGGCCCGCAACGACGATGAGCTGCGCGAATCCCCCTATCGCGTGCTGGCGGAATGGCAGGAAGAACATGACGGCAACCTGCGCATCATCCTGCCGGATACGTTCACCACGAAATCCTTTCTCGACAACGCGCCTGCCTGGCTTGCCGGGTGGACCGGGATGCGCATCGACTCGGGCGACCCGGCCGAGGCCGCCGAACGCGCGATCGCCTGGTGGCAGGCGCAGGGCGAGGATCCGCGCGACAAGCTGCTGATCTTTTCGGACGGGCTGGATGTCGATGTGATCGCCGCGCTTCAGACGCGCTTTGGCGGGCGGGTGAAGGTGTCGTTCGGCTGGGGCACGATGCTGACCAATGATTTCACCGGCCTGACCGCGGGCGATTCGCTCGCCCCGTTCAGCCTTGTGTGCAAGGCGGTCACGGCGGACGGGCGCCCGACGGTGAAACTCTCGGACAATCCGCTGAAGGCGATGGGCCCCGCCGATGAAATCGCCCGTTACAAGCGCGTCTTCGGCGTGGGCACGCAAGAGGCGCGGCCGGTCGCGGTCTGAAAGTCAGGCCCACCCGGTCCGGCTGTCGCCGGCGATGCCGTTTCCCGGCAGCCCGCGGCCCTTGCGGCCGGCCGGAACCACCGGCGCGCAACCAGCGGGGGCCCGGGATTGCAGTTTGACAATCCCGGGCCCGTGCGGGTTATCCGGGGACTCTGCCCGCAGATGAATGAAGGACCGTGACCATGGCGAACCCCCTGATCCTCGATACCGACGGCGGCGTGGACGATGCGCAGGCGCTTTACATGCTCATCGCTGCGGGTCGTGTGCCGATGGCGGTGACGACGGTGTTCGGCAATGTCACGCTGGAACATGCGACGGCGAACATGGTCGCGCTGCTTGACCTTGCCGGGGTCGATGTGCCGGTCCATGCCGGGGCGGCGCGGCCGCTGAACGGGGCGGTGATCGACGCGCGCCATGTCCATGGCGACGAGGGCCTTGGCACCGCGCGCCGCCCCGCCACCCGGCGCAAGGCGGCAGGCCAGGATGCCGTGTCCTTCCTGCGCGACACCTTCCGCGCCGCCGCCGCTGCCGGGCGCAGGGTCGATATCCTGATGATCGGCCCCTTCACCAACCTCGCGCTGGCGCTGCGGCAGGAACCGGGGATCGTCGCGGGGATCGGGCAGCTGGCGATCATGGGCGGCACGATCCATGGGCGCGGCAACACCACCCCCGCGGCCGAGTTCAACGTCTTTGCCGATCCCGAAGCGGCGCAGATCGTCATGACCTGCGGGGCCGAGACCCTCATCGCCCCGTGGGAGTCCTGCCTTGCCCACGCCATGAGCGGCGAGCGGATGGAGGCCCTGTTCGACGGCCTGCCCGAGACCCCCCTGCGCAGCCTGAGCCGCGATCTGGCCCGCCATGCCCGAAAGGTCGCGGCCGGGTTCGGTCGCGGTGACAGCTTTGCCTTCGTGGATCCCCTTGCCGCCGCCGCGGTGATCGACCCCGGCGTGGTGACGAAATCCGTCACCGCCTCGGTCGATGTGGCGCTGGCGCCGGGGATCACGCGGGGAATGCTGGTGGTCGATCCGTCGGGGCGGCTGGGCACGCCCAGGGTCACCTTGATCGAAGAGGCGCGGATCGAGCGGCTGATCGCGATCTATGCGGATTCGGTCGCGCTGGAACCCGGCCCCGTCTGAGGCGTCAGCCCAGCGCGTATCCCGCCCCGCGCACCGTGCGCACGGGATTGTCGCCCCCGCCGGCCATGAGCGCCTTGCGCAGCCGTCCCATGTGCACGTCCACGGTGCGGCTGTCCACATGGATGCCGCGCCCCCAGACCCGGTCAAGCAGGGCCTCCCTGCTCCAGACCCTGCCGGGGCGTTCCATCAGCGTGGCCAGCAGCCGGACCTCGGTCGGGCCCAGCCGGAGCTGAACCCCCGCGCGGGTGACGCGGTGGGTTTCTGGATCAAGCAGGATATCCCCATGGCCCAGCGCCGCGCCGGTGGCTGCGGCGCGGCTGCGGCGCAGTTGCGCACGGATGCGGGCCACCAGTTCGCCCATCGACCAGGGCTTGACCATGTAATCGTCGGCGCCGGCCTCGAGGCCGCGCACCTTGTCCTCGTCCTCGCCGCGGGCGGACAGCAGGATGACCGGCAGATCGCGCGTGGCGGCGCGTGCGCGCAGGCGGCGGCAGGTCTCGATTCCCGACAGGCGCGGCAACATCCAGTCGAGCAGCACCAGATCCGGCGGATCCCCGGCGATCGCCTCGAGCGCGGCCTCGCCGTCGGCGGCCTCGCTGGTGCGGAAACCCTCGGCGGAAAGGTTGTAGGCCAGAAGCGCGCGCTGGGCCGGTTCGTCCTCGACGATGAGGACATGCGCCCGGACCAGGCCGCTGCCGGTCACTTCGGCGCACTCATGAACGCGGTCACGTCGCCCTTGTGGCGTTCCTCGATCGGCCGCGCCCCGGTAACGAGATAGATCACCTGTTCGGCCATGTTGGTGATGAGATCGCCCATCCGTTCAAGGTTCTTGGCGATGAAATGCAAATGCATCGCCGGGGTGATGGCGCGCGGATCCTCCATCATGAAGGTCAGGAGTTCGCGGAAGAGAGAGTTGTAGATCTGGTCCACGTCCTCGTCGCGCGTGATCACGGCCCCGGCCCGGTCCACGTCGCGCATGATGAAGGCATCCAGCGTGTCGTGCAGCATCGACTGCACTTCGGCAGCCATGCGGCGCAGCATGATGTCGGTGCCCTCGATCGGTCGCGCACCGGCCAGGACGGTGGTGCGCTTGGCGATGTTCTTGGCGTAGTCGCCCACCCGCTCAAGGCCCGATGCCAGCCGCATCACCGTCAGCACCATGCGCAGGTCCACCGACACCGGAGAGCGCAGTGCGATCACGCGCGCCGCCTCGTCCTGGATCTGCTGCTCCAGAAGATCAAGCGCGCGGTCGCCCCTGCGCACGGTTTCGGCAAGGTCGGTGTCGCGTTCGGCCAGGGCCCTGACCCCGTCGAGAATGGCCTGTTCGGCCAGCCCGCCCATGCGCATGATCATGGCCTGGACCGCCTCGAGGTCGCGGTCGAAGGCCGAGGAGATGTGTTGGTCGCTCATTCTGCCCTCTCAGCCGATCCGCCCGGAAATGTAGCTTTCGGTGCGCGGATCGTGCGGGTTGGTGAAAATCCGGCCGGTCTCGTCGTATTCTACCAGATGGCCCAGATGGAAAAAGGCGGTGCGGTGACTGACGCGCGCGGCCTGCTGCATGGAATGCGTGACGATCACCACCGCGACCGAACCGGACAGTTCGTCGATCAGTTCCTCGACCTGTGCGGTGGCGATCGGATCGAGGGCCGAACACGGTTCGTCCATGAGCAGTACCTCGGGCTGGGTCGCCACGGCGCGGGCGATGCACAGGCGCTGCTGCTGCCCGCCGGAAAGGCCGGTGCCGGGCGCGGCCAGCCGGTCCTTCACCTCGTCCCAGAGCGCGGCGCGGCGCAGGGCCCGTTCCACGATGGCATCCAGATCGGCCCGCGACCGGGCAAGGCCATGGATGCGCGGCCCGTAGGCCACGTTGTCGTAGATCGACTTGGGAAAGGGATTCGGCTTCTGGAACACCATGCCGACGCGCGCGCGCAACTGCACCGGATCGACGCGCGGATCGTAGATGTCCTCGCCGTCAAGCAGGATCCGCCCGCCCACCCGCGCGGTGGCGATGGTGTCGTTCATGCGGTTGAGGCAGCGCAGGAAGGTCGACTTGCCACAGCCCGAGGGGCCGATGAAGGCGGTCACGCTGCGGTCGGCGATGTCGATGGCGACATCGTGAAGCGCGTGCCGGTCGCCGTAATGGACGTTCACCGCCTGCGCGGCGATCTTCGGATCGGCGATGGCGGGCATGGCCGCGGGGGAAAGCATGTCGTTCATGGTCTGACCTACCAGCGGCGTTCGAACCGGCGCCGCAGGATCACCGCGCCAAGGTTCATGATGAGAAGGAAGAACAGCAGCACGATGATCGCGCCCGAGGCCCGTTCGACAAAGGCCGGGTCCGATCGCTGCACCCAGGAATAGACCTGCACCGGCAGCGCCGTCGCCGGGTCGAGGAACCCGGCCACCGGCGCGTCGGGCATGTTGTGGACAAAGGCCACCATGCCGATGAGAAGAAGGGGCGCGGTTTCGCCCAGCGAGGTGGCCAGACCCAGGATCGCCCCGGTCAGGATGCCCGGCATCGCCAGCGGCAGCACATGATGGAACACCGCCTGCATCCGCGACGCCCCGACCCCGAGCGCCGCATCCCGGATCGACGGCGGCACCGCCCGGATTGCGGCGCGGGTGGCGATGATCACCGTGGGCAGCGTCATCAGCGTCAGCACCAGCGCGCCGACCACGGGCGAAGATTGCGGCAGCCCGACCAGATTGATGAAGATCGCAAGGCCAAGGATGCCGAACACGATCGACGGCACCGCCGCAAGATTGGCGATGTTCACCTCGATCAGGTCGGTCAGGCGGTTTCGGGGCGCGAATTCCTCGAGATAGATCGACGCGGCCACGCCGGTCGGCAGCGCGAGCGCGACCACCAGCACCATCATGTAGAGCGATCCCACGATGGCCACGCCCAGACCCGCCGCCTCGGGCCGCTGGTCCGAGGCATCGGGGGCGGTCAGGAACTCCGGGTTGAAGGCACTGAACAGTTCGCCCCGCGCCATCAGCGCATCGGCAAGGTCGAGTTGCGCCCCACTCAGCCGCAGGTCGCGGGCCGCGCTCTCGCGGGTTTCGCGCCCCTTCAGATAACCGTCGATCCGCCCCGAGGCGAGGACGCGCAGCGTGATCGTCTGCCCGAGCAGCGCCGGATCGCCCAGCATCCGGTCGCGCAGCACCGCCGGCGCCCGGCGCGAGATCATCGCCCCGACCGCGGCCTCGTCCATGCCGTCGGGCAGGATGCCCGCCTGCGCGGCATGGGCGGTCAGCGCGGCCGCAAGGAACCGTCCGTAGCCAAGCGTCGTCACCCGCGCCAGCGAGTCGCGCGTGCCCCCGCCGCCCGGATCGAGGACCGCCGGATCGAGCGTCACCGGAAACTCGATCCGGGCCTGCCGGAACGCGGACACGCCGTCGCCCAGGATCGTCACCAGCATCACGCCAAGCATGGCCAGGCTGAGGGCGACCGACGCGATCCCCCACAGGCGGAACCGTCGTTCGGCGGCACGCCGGCACCGGGTCAGCGGGCTGACCATGTGCAGCGACCGGCGCGACCGCGCGGGGGGGGCGATATCGGGGGCAGGATCGCGGGCTGCTTCGGGCTGGGTCATTCGTATTGCTCCCGGTAGCGGCGCACGATCCACAGCGCGACGATGTTCAGCCCCAGCGTGATCACGAACAGCGTGAAGCCCAGGGCAAAGGCCACCAGCGTCTCGGGGCTGTCAAAGGCGGTGTCGCCGGTCAACTGGCCCACGATCTTGACCGTGATCGTGGTCATCGCCTCGAACGGGTTCATGCTCATCCGCGCGGCGGCGCCGGCGCCCAGCGTGACGATCATCGTTTCGCCGATGGCGCGCGACCCGGCCATGAGCACCGCGCCGACGATCCCCGGCAGCGCCGCGGGCAGGACCACCTGACGGATCGTTTCGCTGCGGGTGGCGCCAAGGCCGTAAGAGCCGTCGCGCAGCGCCTGCGGCACGGCGTTGATGATGTCGTCGGCCAGCGACGAGATGAAGGGGATGTTCAGGATGCCGATGGCGATGCCCGCCGTCATCACCGAGGCCGCCGATGTGCCAAGGCCCATCGGCGCCGCGAACCAGTCGCGCAGCGCCGGCCCGAGCGTGACTAGCGCGAACAGCCCGAAGACGATGGTGGGGATCCCGGCGATCACCTCGATCGCGGGCTTGACGATGGCGCGCTGGCGCGGCCCGGCATATTCCGCCAGATGGATCGCGGTGAACAGCCCGACCGGCACCGCCACCAGCATCGAGATCAGGCTGATATAGAGCGTCCCCCACAGCAGCGGCAGCAGGCCGAAGGACGACCCGCCCCCGAATTGCGGCGACCAGACGGTTCCGAACAGGAAATCCGTGACCGGATGCAGGGAAAGAAACCGCCCCGCCTCGGTCACGAGTGACAGGACGATGCCGGCGGTGGTCAGGATCGCGATTCCCGCCGCCAGAAGAAGCAGCACGAGCACCACCCGCTCGACCCCGTTGCGCGCCCGCAACGCCGGTCGCGCCAGGACCAGCCCCGCGATCAGCCCCGCCCCCGCCAACCCCAGCGTGGCCAGCGCGCGCAGCAATGCCCCGCGCCCGGCCAGGGCCCGCGCCTCTTGTGCCGCGGCCAGGACCGGGGCCGAGACCTCGCCGCCCAGGGGCACGCCCGCGCTGCGCAGGATCGCGGCCAGATCCGCCCCCCCGGCGCCGGGCAGGGCCGCCTCGTCGGCACCGATCGCGCCACGCGCCACCGCGGCATCCAGACCCGCCGCCAGCCGGTGCGCATCGGCCAGGAACAGCGCGCGCGCGCCGGCATCACCCGCAGGCGCAAGGCCGCGCAGATGCCGTTCGATCACCACCGGCTCCGCCGCGCTCCAGACCAGGGCAAGCGCGAGCGCGGGCAGCACCGACAGCAGAAACCCGAGCCAGCCGTAATGCCCGGGCAGGGAATGAAGCCTGCGGCGGTCCCCCCCGGCAAGGGTCAGCACACGGGCGCGCGTCAGGACAAGGGCTGCGATCCCGATGGCAAGGACAAGGGCGATGAGGGGCACAAGGGGCATGGCCGGGCCTTTGGATCAGTGCGGGTCAGGTCGCGCTCTGCGCGGCCGGTCGGGGGCATCCATCGTCATTCCCGCAACTCCACCGCCACCCGCCGCGCCACCGCATCGCGCGTGGCGGCCAGCGCGGGATCGGGGACAAGCCCGTATTCGGACAGAAGCCCGCCCGGACCCGCCACCTCGTCCGAGAGGAGGAAATCGAGGAAGGCGCGCAGCCCGGGGATCACGTCCAGATGCGCGATCTTCACATACATGTAAAGCGGCCGCGCCACCGGATATTCCCCGCTGGCGATGGTCGCGACCGAGGGCATCACCCCGTCGACGCTGGCCAGGCGCAGCCGCCCGGTATTGTTGAGGTAGAACGAAAGCCCGAAGGCGCCGATCGCGTCGTGGTCCGCCTGAAGGCGGGCCAGGGCTTCGGTATAGTCGCCGTCGATATCGACGGCGCTGCCGTCCTTGCGCAGGGTCAGGCAGGCGGCATCGGCGCCCCGCGCATCAAGCCCGCGCGCGGCCAGGGCATCGCGCGCGCCGGTGGCGGCGCATCCCTCAAGGATCAGCCGGTGGTCAAAGGTCTCGCGGCTGCCATGGCGGGTGCCGGGGATGAAGGCGAGGATGCGTTGCGCGGGCAGGGAGGGGTTCACCTCGGACCAGAGGCGGCGCCTGTTCGGCACAAGGGCGCCGTCCTCGATCACCTCGGCGGCTAGCGCCCCGAAAAGGTCGGCGGGGGTGAGCGCGAATGCCGGCCCGTCCGCTGCCGAGGCCAGCACGATGCCGTCATGGCCGATCACCACCTCGATCACGCCGCCCACGCCGTTGCGCGCGCAGGTATCCAGATCGCTTTGCCGGATCCGGGACGAGGAATCGGCGATGTCGATGGTCGTCTCGCCCAGCCCGGCACACAGCCGCGCCCGCCCGGTGCCTGATCCGCCGCCCTCGACCACCGGGGTCGGGAAGTCGAAGTTCTCGCCAAAGGCTTCGGCCGCGATCATCGCATAGGGAAGGACGGTCGAGGATCCGGCGATCTGGATCTGGTCGCGCGCCATCGCCCCCCCGGCCGCAAGGGCGATCAGGCCGGCAAGAGCAAGGGCCGCGCCCCCCGGGAATGTCATCGCGTTCTCCTCCCTGTGGCAGATGCCGGGATCAGTCCCGCTCTATCGGCCAAGTGCAAAGCGCGTGTGACAGTCATGTAAAGGTTTCATGACAATCCCCGCCCCGCCCCGCGCGAGGTTGCCTTGCCCCCGGTCCGCGGTCAGATTGACGCCAAGGGGGTGCGGCGTGCGGGTTCTCTCGGTCCGGCCGCTGGCCGACAATGCGGTGACGCTCGAACTCGCGTCCGGTCCGGGCGATGAGGCCGCGCGCCTTGTCGCCGCTGCCACCGGCGCGATTGCCGCCGCCATCGCCCGGGGCGATCTGCCCGGCGCCGAAGAGGTGGCCGGCGCCTTCTGTTCGGTGACGGTGCCCTATGATTGCCTTGTCGTGCGGCAGGAGGATCTTGTCACCCGCCTCATGGGCATCCTTGCCGGGGTCGGGCCCGTCACGGACAAGGGCGGCCGGCTGTGGCATCTGCCCTGCGCCTATGAAGACGGGATCGACCTGCCGGATCTTGCCGCCCATTTCGGCCTGACCGAAGGCGCAATCGTCCGCCGTCACGCGGCGACCGTGTTCAGGGTCGATACCCTGGGGTTCCTGCCGGGGCTGCCGTTTCTGGGCGGATTGCCCGCCGACCTGGCCCGCCCGCGCCGGTCAGAGCCGCGCCTTGCCGTGCCCGGGGGCGCGGTGGCGATCGCCAACCGCATGTGCGTCATCTACCCTTGGGTCAGCCCCGGCGGCTGGCATATCGTCGGCTCCTGCCCGGTGCCCCTCTTTGACATCGCCCGCGATCCGCCCGCCCTTCTGGCGCCGGGCGACCGGGTGCAGTTCCACGCGGTCACGCAGGCCGAGGCGCGGGCGATTGCCGCCGCCCCGCCCGATCCGCGCCGCTGGCTGGCGGAGGGCGGGTGATGGCGCTGCTTGTCGTCCTGAATGCCGGGCCGCGCCTGATCGTGGTCGATCGCGGGTTTCGCGGCGCGCGCGGGCAGGGGGTGCCGCCTTGCGGCGCGCTTGACCTGCGGGCGCTTGCCCTTGTCAACGGGATTCTGGGCAACGAGGCCGGGACAGCGGCCCTCGAATGGGGGCTGGTGCCGCCCCGCCTGCGCGCCCAGGGCGGTGCGGTGCGCCTTGCCCTGGGCGGGGGTGATGGCGGGCAGGTGACCGGCACCGCGGGCGACGCGCGCCGGATCGCGCCCTGGCAGGCATTCACGCTGCACGAGGGCGAGACCCTTGTTGCCGAAGGTGCGGGGGGGCTGATCGGGATCGGCGGCGGGCCGGATCTGGCCCCGGTCCTGCACAGCCGCACCACAATGCTGCGCGCGGGCTTCGGCGGGTTTCACGGACGTGCCCTGACCGGGGGCGACCGGATCGCCTGTGCCGGTCTGCCGCTGCCCGTGCCCGGCCAGCCCGACCTGATCCTGACGCCGCCCCCGGTGCCTGTGGGGCCGATCCGTCTGGTCGCGGGGCCGCAGGACGATGCCTTTGCCCCGGAGGCGTTCGACCTGCTGACTTCTGCCCTGTGGGTGGTCAGCCCGCGGGCAGACCGCATGGGCCTGCGCCTTGAAGGGCCGGGCCTGCCCTTTGCCGAAGGGCGTGGGCCGGACATCGTCTCGGACGGGATCGTGCCGGGGGCGGTGCAGGTGCCGGGCACGGGGCGGCCGATCGTTCTTCTGGCCGATGCGCAGACCACCGGCGGCTATGCCAAGATCGCCTGCGTGATCCGTGCCGATCTGTGGCGTCTGGCCGCGCTTCGCCCCGGCGACCGGCTGCGCTTCGAACTGGTCACGGTCCGCGCCGCCGAATCCGCCGCCCGCGCCGAGGCGGCAGCGGTGGCGCGGGCCATTGCCGGTGCGCGCCCGGTCGGCGGGGTTTCGGCCACGGCGCTGCAGGCGGGCAACCTTGCCGGGGCGGCGGTCGATGCAGCCCGCCCCGATCATTTCCCCGGTCATGTCGAAGGAGGGTCTCCATGCGGCTGAACATCAATGCCGATCTCGGCGAAAGCTGGGGCGCCTTCCGGATGGGCGAGGACGAGGCCCTGCTCGGGATCGTCCAGAGTGCGAACCTTGCCTGCGGCATGCATGGCGGGGATCCGTTGGTGATGGCCCGCACCGTCGCCGCCGCGCGGGCGCGCGGGGTCAGCATCGGCGCCCATCCCGGCTATGCCGACCTGCACGGTTTTGGCCGCAGGGCGATGGATCTCGGGGAGGAGGAACTTGCGGCCCTGATCACCTATCAGTTGGGCGCGCTGGCGGCGATCGCCCGGGCCGGTGGCGCGACGATGACCCATGTGAAGCCGCATGGCGCCATGAGCAACCGCGCCTGCGCCGATCCGGAAATGGCGGGGCTGATCGCGCGCACCGTGGCGGCCTTCGATCCCGGCCTGATCCTGCTTGCGCCGGCGCTGTCGGATCTGGCGCGCGCCGGGGCGGTGGTGGGCCTGCGCGTCGCGGCCGAGGTCTTTGCCGACCGCACCTACGAGGAGGACGGCCAGTTGACCCCGCGCCGGATGCCGGGGGCGGTGCTGCACGAGGCCGGGATGATGCGCGACCATGTTCTGACGATGGTCGATGCCGGCGGGATCGTCACGCGCGGGGGGGTCGTCCTGGATGTGCCGTTCCAGTCGATCTGCGTGCATGGCGACGGGCCGGCGGCGGTCGCGGGGGCGCGCGCGGTAGCCGGTGCATTGGCGGCGGCCGGGCATGACCTTGTGCCGCTGCCCCTGCTCGTGTGACCGCGATTGCCCGCGCGGGGCGATCCGGCTAGCCCTGGGTCACGCCCCGCGCGTCCGGCGGGGCCGGACCGGGAGAGTGAGCATGCGCCGCCTGACCCTTGCCACCCTGGCCGCGATTGCGGCCGTCGCCACCCTTTCCGCCTGCCTGCCGCCCGGAGAGGCGGGGGCCGATGACGGCCCTGTGATGCCCGAAGCTGACCGCGCCGCCTGCCTTGCTGCCGGTGGCCGGATCGGCACCGGCGGGCTGTTTCCGGGCGAGCTGTGCTTTCGCCCGATGCCGGATGCCGGGCAGTCCTGCACCCGCGCGGGCGATTGCGAGGGTCTGTGCCTGGCCGAGACCCGCACCTGCGCGCCGGTCTCGCCGATGTTCGGCTGCATTGCCCAACTTGACGCCGAGGGGCGCGAGGTGGTCATCTGCATGGACTGAGGTGCCGCCTCAGGCCCGGTGCGCGTCGCGCGGCAGGCCCGAGAGCACTTCGGGCCCGTCCTCCTGGAGGATCACCACCTCTTCGAGGCGCACGCCGAAGCGGCCGGGCAGATAGATGCCGGGTTCGATCGAGAAGACCATGCCGGTTTCCAGAATGGTCTGCGAGGTATCGGTGATCCAGGGCGGCTCGTGCCCCTCAAGGCCCATGCCGTGGCCGGTGCGATGGACGAAATATTCGCCATAACCCGCGGCCTCGATCACCGAACGGGCGGCACGGTCCACCTCGCAGGCGCGCACGCCGGGACGGGCGGCGGCCAGCGCGGCCTGCACCGCGGCCTCGACCGTGGCATGGACCCGGTCATAGTCGGCGGGGGGCGTGCCGACCACCGCCATGCGGGTGATGTCGGACGAGAAATTTCCCTTGCGCGCGCCAAGGTCGATGACCACGGCATCGCCGTCGCGGATCACCGTCTCTCCGGTGGAGTGATGCGGGTAGGAGCCGTTCGCCCCGGCGCCGACGATGGTGAAGAGCGCGCTTGCGCCGTTGTCCTTGAAGACCTGGATGGCGATCGCCGCCAGTTCGCGTTCGGTCATGCCGGGCCGGATCGCGGCAAGGACCGCGCGCACCGCCGCATCGTCGATGGCGGCGTTCATGCGCAACTCGTCCTGTTCGCCCGCGTCCTTGCGCAGCCGCAGCGCGCCCAGCGTATCCTGGGCGAGGGCGTGGCCGGCCTGCGGCAGCGCGTCGAGGAGCAGGAGGGCGAAATCGGCGCGCATGGTTTCGTCCACGGCGACCTTGCGGGCGGTGGTGGCGCGCAGATCGGCCAGCGCCTGCGCCAGCGCTTCCCCGGGCCCGTCGGCATCGGCCCAGGTCCACATCGGCAGGTCCGCGCGCGCGCGCGAGTCGGCCGCGTTCAGCGCCGGCATGAGAAAGCCTGCGCCATCCGCGGTGACGAGGAGAAGGCAGGGCCGTTCGTCGGGATGGGGAAAGAAGCCCGCCAGCCAGAGCATGTTCGGCCCCGGCCCGAGGGCGAGAAGATCGGTTCCGGTTTCCTGCATGCGGGCGCGCAGGGCGGCAAGGCGGGTCTGGTCTGACATCGGGTTCCTCGGGTTTGCCGCGGGCCGGGGGCTTCGCGCCCCCGGACCCCCGCGGGGTATTTGGGCAAAGATGAAGGGGGTTCAGGTCTGGGGGCGGCCGGTCAGGGTGCGGGCGATAGCGCCCTGACCGGCCGTCACGATGGTTCGTGCGGTGTCATCCCTCCCAGCCATAGACTTCGCGGGCGCGTTCGGGGGTGATGAGGCCGTTCTTCACGTCCATCGCCACCCGGTCGCGGGCGCGCTTGCGCGGGTCGCCATAGCCGCCGCCGTTGCCGGTGATGACGCGGATCACGTCGTCCGGTTTCGTGGCAAGGCCCGAGACGAAGGAATAGCGCCGCGGTTCTCCGGCGAGGGGGCGGAACTCGATCAGGTTCGAGGAACCCTCGTGCCCGCCGGCCATGGCCCAGGCCGGGAATTTCGACCGGGTGTAGCCTGCGGTGAGATAGCCGTTCTGCGCCCGCACGCGGTAGTCCATGACGATGCCGCGGCCGCCGATGAATTCGCCTTCGCCGCCCGGTGCGGTGTTCAGTTCCATCCGGTCGACCCAGACGCCGTTGCGGGCCTCGTTGATTTCGGCCGGGCAGTTGAAGGTTTCGCCGTGGAAGCCCGAGAACATCGCCGAATTGCCGTCGGCGCCGGGGCGGGCGCCCCAGCCGCCGATCTGCGGCTCGATGATGGTGTACTGGCGCCCGGTGTCGGGATGGGTGCCGCCGATGAAGGTTCCGCAGACCGAGGCGAAATGCCCCGAGGCGAGGCGGTCCGGCATGTGCGGGGCAAGGCAGCGCCACATCAGGTCATGCACGCGCAGTTCGATCTCGTAGTAGAAGCCGATCGGTGCCGGCTCGGCCGCGTCGAATACCGAGCCGGGTCGGGTCAGCAGCGTGATCGGCCGGAAGGATCCGCCGTTCGCCGGGGAATGCGGATCGGTCATGTTCTTGAAGATCATCTGCGCGGCGATCATCACCCCGTCGCGCACGCAGTTCACCGGGCCGGTGGACTGATCGGGGTTGTCGCGCAGGTCGACGATGAATTCGTCATCGGTGATGGTGATCTTCACGTTGTAGATCGTGCCGTCATCCTGTTCTTCGGAGAGTTCGAACGTGCCCCGCGGCAGGCCTGCCATCGCGGCGCGGCTGGTCCTTTCGCCGTAGTCCATGAAGCTGCGCATGGCGCGCTGGAAGGTGGCGGTGCCGTATTTGCGCGCGAGTTCCTGAAGCCGGCGCGCCCCGATCCGGGCCGAGGCGATCGCGGCCCAGACATCGCCCTCGAGCACGTCGGGCATGCGGCTGTTCACCTTGATGATGTCCATGACCGGGCCGATCGGCGTGCCGCGGTCGATGATCCGGATCGCCGGAAGGCGCAGCCCCTCCTGGAAGATCTCGGTGGCCTCGCCCGAGAGCGATCCGGGCGCCATGCCGCCCACATCGGAATTGTGGGCGATGTTCGCGGTCCAGGCGATCAGTGTCCCGTCCACGAACACCGGCATGACGATGATGATGTCGTTCAGATGGGTGACGCCGCCGTAATAGGGATCGTTGGTGGCAAAGACATCGCCCTCGTGGATGTCTTCGGGGCGGTGGCGGGCGATGATGACCTTGGCCGCCTTGTCGAGCACGCCGATGAAGGCGGGGATGCCGGCGCCGGAGCAGGCGTTCTCGCCGTCGGCATCAAGGATGCCGGTGCCCATGTCGAGCACCTCGTAGATGATCGAGGACATCGCCGTCTTGCGGAAGGCGGCGAACATCTCGTCCGCGGCGGCCTGAAGCGAGTTCTGGATGATTTCCTGGGTGATCGGATCGTTGTCCATGACCGTCCCTCAGAGCGTGATGTGCAGGTTGCCGAACCCGTCCATGCGGGCGCGGTTTCCGGGGTGGATGACCGTTGTGGTGCCGGAATCCTCGACGATGGCGGGGCCGGCGAACTCCATGCCCGGGGTCAGGCGGGCGCCGTCGTAGATCGCGGCCTCGTGCACCCCCTCGAGGGCATAGTCCACCTTGCGCCGCCCCTTGAGCGCGGGCGAGGCGTCGGGCGGGCCTTCGGGCCGGGCGGTCATGGTCAGCTTGCCCACCTCGGCCGTGGCGATGAGGTGGAGGCCCACCATCTCGACCGGGGCGGACAGGCGGTAGGTATACTCGCGTTCGTAGGTGGTGTGGAAATCGGCGGCGATCCGTTCGAGCCCGGCATCGGTGACGGTTCCGGCAAGGGGCACCTCGACCGTGTGCTCCTGGTTCTGGTAGCGGAACTTGGCCAGCCGGGTCAGGCCGACCCGATCGGCCGGGATGCCCTCGGCGGCGAACTGGGCGCGGGCCTGGTCCTCGGCGGCGGCAAAGGCGGCCTCGATCCCGTCGGCGGCGCCCTTCTCGAGCGTGGCGAGGCGGGTCACGAAGTAGTCGCGCCGCAGGTCGGACATCATCATGCCCCAGGCGCTGAACACCGCGGCACCGGCGGGGACCACCACCTTCTTCACGCCCAGTTCCTGGCCAAGGGCGACCGCATGCATGGCACCGCCGCCGCCAAAGGCCACAAGGGTGAAGTCGCGCGGATCGTGGCCGCGGTTCAGGCTGACCAGCTTGAGCGCGTTCACCATGTTGTTGTTGGCGATGCGGATGACGCCGCGCGCGGCCTCGTCCGTCGAAATGCCAAGACGCCGGCCAAGATCGCTCAGCGCCGCCTCGGTTGCGGCGATATCGGCCACCACCTCGCCCCCGCAGAAATAGTCGCGGTTGATGCGGCCAAGCCAGAGGTTGGCGTCGGTCGTCGTGGCACTGGTGCCGCCCCGGCCATAGGCGGCCGGGCCGGGGTTGGCGCCCGCCGATTGCGGACCCACGCGCAACTTGCCGAAATCATCGACCCACGCGATCGACCCGCCGCCGTTGCCGATCTCGACCAGATCGACCACGGGAACCATGATCGGATAGCCGGACGAACGCCCGTCGCGTTCGATCCAGTAATCGGTCATGATGCGGACCTGCCCGTTCTCGATCAGCGAGCAGTTCGCCGTCGTTCCGCCGATGTCGAGGGCGAGGACGTTCCTTTCGCCGATGAGCCGGCCAAGTTCGGCCGCCCCCCAGAACCCCGAGGCCGGGCCGGATTCCACCATGGTGATGGGCACGCGCGCGGTGGCGTCCAGGCTGTCCACGCCGCAGTTCGACTGCATGATGTAGGGCGCGGAGCCAAGGCCGCGGCTTCTCAGCCCGGACTCGAGCCGGCGCAGGTAGCGTTCGGCGGCGGGCTGCACATAGGCCGACAGGACCGCGGTATTGGTGCGTTCGTATTCGCGCCATTCGCGCGCGATCTGATGCGCCGCCACCGCCGAGACCCCGGGCCAGAGCCGGCGGATCTCCTCGAGGGCGGCGATTTCGTGCGCGGGGTTGGCATAGGCATGCAGGAAGGAGATGGCGACCGCCTCGACGCCTTCGGCCTGAAAATCGGCGACGATCCCGGCAAGCGGCGCCAGGTCGAGGGGGGCCACCTCGTTGCCGTGGTAGTCCATCCGCCCCGGCAGTTCGCGGCGCAGGTGGCGCGGCACGAAGGGCTTGGGCTTTTCATAGGCGAGGTTGAAGAAATCCGGCCGGTTGCCGCGCGCGATCTCGAGGCTGTCGCGGAACCCCTCGGTGGTGACAAGGCCGACCTTCACGCCCTTCCTTTCGGTCAGGGCGTTGATGACCACGGTGGTGCCATGGGCCAGGAAATCGACCGTCGCCGGGTCGATGCCGCCCTTGTCGAGAACATTGAGCACTCCCTTCTCGAAATCCGGCGGCGTGGTGTCGGATTTCGCGGTGGTGATGCGGGTCGTGCCGTCGGGCAGGGTCTCGAAGGCGACGAGATCGGTGAAGGTGCCCCCGACATCGGTGGCGACACGCAGGGTCATTCGCGAGACTCCTTGGCGATCAGGCTGTGGAACATGAGAGCGGCCGCACCGGGCAGGCGCAGCGCCTCGGCATCGGCCAGGCGCGCGTCGGTCCAGTAACCGGCGGCATCAAGGCAGTTGATGGTGCCGATGACCTGACCGGCGATGATCACCGGCAGGTTCAGCACCGATTCGCAGCCCAGGCTGCGGATCAGTTCGTGGTCGGGAAAGACTTCGGCGATTTCCTCGATGGTGTTGGCGACAAAGGACTCTCTGCTGCCGAATACCTGATCGGACCAGCGCGTGGGGTTAATCGGCTTGCGCCCCGAGACCGGATAGGCCCCCGGCATGCTGGACCATTCGCGCCCGGCGCTGCCGTCCGAAGGGTCGAACACCATCACGGTGACAAGCCGGGCACCGGTCACCTCTGAGGCAAGGCGGCCCAGTGCCTCCATGGCGGCGGCGCCGTCGCCGGCGGCGATGGCGCGGGCAAGATCGGTCATGGCAGATCCCCTCCGGGCGCGTGGCCTTCGGTGCGCCGGGCATCGCCAAGGGCGTCCACCGTGCTGACGTGGAAATAGGTCGTGGTTCCGGTGGTGTGGTTCCAGGTGGAATGGACCTTGGTCGAGGGGAAGTGCAGCGAATCGCCGGCCTCGAGCACATGCGCCGTGCCGTCCAGATCGACGGTCAGCCCGCCCGACAGGATGAAGAACATCTCCTCGCCCTCATGCTCGACCGGGATCGAGCGGTGGCCCGGCGCCTCGTGGATCAGGACCGCGCGCAGCACATTGCCCGGAAAGACCGAGGACAGGCGCTCATACCCCATCTTCTCGGGCACGAGGCCCCAGACCGGACGCAGGCCGTGCCGGGTGGCGGTGCCGGGAATCGGCGGCTGCGACAGGAAGGCGGCCGGATCGAGGTCAAGCACCTTGGCCACCCGGTTGAGCGAAGTGATCGAGGGGGTGGCCAGGTCGCGCTCGATCTGGCTGATGAAGCCGGGAGTCAGCCCCGCAGCCTCGGCCACGTCGCGCAAGGTCAGGCCCAGGGCCTTGCGCCGGTCACGCAGCCTCTCGCCCAGCGACGGGACATACCCGGCATTGACGGCGGCAGACTGGGAAAATGGCATGGGAGCAACTCGCCTTTTAACTGCACTAAAACTCTAGACCGCTTCCGACCAAAGTGCAACCATGGGTCGTGAGGCCGGCACCCGCCGGCGGTGCAAGAGGCATTGACCCCGCGCGCGACGGGTGCAAAGCCGGCTTTCGCATTCCCCCCGCCGAACGAGAGGTCCGCCATGCCCGCCCACAGATCCCGCACCACCACTCATGGCCGCAACATGGCAGGCGCGCGCGGCCTGTGGCGCGCGACCGGCATGAAGGACGGCGACTTTGGCAAGCCGATCATCGCCGTGGTCAACAGCTTTACCCAGTTCGTGCCAGGGCATGTGCATCTCAAGGACGTGGGTCAGCTTGTCGCGCGCGAGATCGAGGCGGCGGGCGGTGTCGCCAAGGAATTCAACACCATCGCCGTTGATGACGGCATCGCCATGGGCCATGACGGGATGCTCTATTCCCTGCCCTCGCGCGAGGTGATCGCCGATTCCGTCGAATACATGGTGAACGCGCATTGCGCCGATGCCATGGTCTGCATTTCGAACTGCGACAAGATCACGCCCGGCATGCTCATGGCGGCGATGCGGCTGAACATTCCGGCGATCTTTGTTTCCGGCGGGCCGATGGAGGCCGGCAAGGCCACGCTGCATGACGGACGCAAGGTGGTGATCGACCTTGTGGACGCCATGGTGGCCGCCGCCGATGACAGCATCAGCGATGCCGACCTGTCCGCGATCGAGGACAGCGCCTGCCCGACCTGCGGATCCTGTTCGGGCATGTTCACCGCCAATTCGATGAACTGCCTGACCGAGGCGCTGGGCCTGTCGCTGCCCGGAAACGGCACCACGCTGGCCACCCACAGTTTCCGGCGCGACCTGTTCCTCGAGGCCGGGCGCCGCATCGTCGATCTGTGCCGGCGCCATTACGACCAGGGCGACGACAGCGTGCTGCCGCGCGCCATCGCCACGCGGGCCGCGTTCGAGAATGCCATGGCCCTCGACATCGCCATGGGCGGATCGACCAACACCGTGCTGCACATCCTGGCGGCCGCGCATGAGGGCGGGGTCGATTTCACCATGGACGACATCGACGCGCTGTCGCGGCGTGTGCCCTGTCTGTGCAAGGTCGCGCCGAACGCCGCCGACGTGCATGTCGAGGACGTGCACCGCGCCGGCGGCATCATGGCGATCCTCGGCGAACTCGACCGGGCCGGGCTGCTCGACCGGTCCTGCGGCACGGTCCATGCGCCGACCCTGGGCGCCGCCATCGACCGATGGGACATAGCCCGGTCGAACGATGCGGCGGCGCGCGAACTGTTCCTGGCCGCGCCGGGCGGGGTGAAGACGCAGGTGGCGTTCTCGCAATCGTCGCTGTGGCCCTCGCTCGATACCGACCGGGCAAAGGGGGTGATCCGTTCGGCGCGCACGCCCTTCACGCAGGACGGTGGCCTTGCCATCCTCAAGGGCAACATCGCGCTGGACGGCTGCATCGTGAAGACCGCCGGCGTGGACGAGAACATCCTTGTCTTTTCCGGCCCTGCGCGGGTCTATGAATCGCAGAATGCCGCGGTGGCGGGCATCCTCAACAACGACGTGAAGGCCGGCGACGTGGTGGTGATCCGCTACGAAGGGCCCAAGGGCGGGCCGGGGATGCAGGAAATGCTCTATCCGACCAGCTACCTGAAGTCCAAGGGCCTGGGCAAGGTCTGTGCCCTGCTGACGGACGGCCGGTTCTCGGGCGGGACATCGGGCCTGTCGATCGGCCACGCCAGCCCCGAGGCCGCGGCCGGCGGTGCGATCGGCCTCATTCGCGACGGCGACATCGTCGATATCGACATCCCCGGTCGTTCGATCTCGCTTCGGGTGCCCGAAGGCGAACTTGCCCGGCGCCGGGCCGAGCAGGACGCGCGGGGCTGGAAACCTGCGGCCCCGCGGTCGCGCAAGGTCAGTCAGGCGCTCAGGGCCTATGCGCTTCTGGCCTCGTCGGCGGACAAGGGCGCGGTGCGCGTCCTGCCGGTGGAATGAAAGGCGGCGCCCATGCACGGACCGCCCATGCCATCACGTTGAACAAGGTTCCTGTCTGCCATGATGCGCTTGAACACGCTTCTTCCGGTGCTGATCGGCAGTTCGGTCATCATGCTGGTCAACTTCGGCATCCGGTCCTCGTTCGGCGTGTTCCAACTGCCGGTGGCAAGCGAGTTCGGCTGGCCCCGGGCCGAGTTCAGCATGGCCATCGCCATCCAGAACCTTGGCTGGGGTATCGGACAGCCGATCTTCGGCGCCATCGCCGACCGGTTCGGAGACAGGAAGGCGATCTTGCTGGGCGCACTGGCCTATGCGGGGGGCCTGCTCCTGTCGGCGGGGGCGACGCAGCCATTCGCGCTTCAGGCCTACGAGATGATCGTCGGCTTCGGCATTGCCGGAACCGGGTTCGGGGTGCTTCTGGCCGTGGTCGGCCGCGCCGCACCCGAGGAAAGTCGAGCCCTGGCCCTGGCCGTGGCCAGTGCGGCGGGATCGGCGGGGCAGGTGCTTGGCCCGCCGGTGGCCGAGGGGCTTCTGGCGCTCATGCCGTGGCAGGGGGTGTTTGTCACCTTCGCCGGGATCGTCCTTGGCTCGATGCTGTTCCTGCCGCTGCTGCCCGCCCCGACGCGACAGGAACGGCAGGCTGTTGCCGATGAGGGCATGGTCACGATCCTGCGCCGCGCCTTGCGCGATCCGTCCTATGCCATGATCTTCATGGGTTTCTTTTCCTGCGGCTATCAGCTTGCCTTCATCACCGCGCATTTCCCGGCCTTCGTCACCGAATCCTGTTCCCCGATCGAGGCGGGATCGCTGCTGGCCAGTCTCGGGATCGGCTCCACCGGCGCACTCGGGGCGGTGGCGATCTCGGTCATCGGGGTGGCGAATGTGATCGGAACGCTGGGCATCACCGCGCTGGCGGCGTGGTGGCCGCGCAAGTTCGTCCTGGCCGGCATCTATGCGATGCGCACGGTCGTGGCGGCGTGGTTCATCCTGTCGCCGATGTCGCCGGCGACGGTGCTCCTGTTCTCGGCGCTGATGGGGGCGCTCTGGCTGCCCACGGTGCCGCTGACCTCGGGGCTGATCGCACATCTGTGGGGGCCGCGCTACATGGCCACACTCTATGGCCTGGTGTTCTTCAGCCATCAGCTTGGCGGATTCCTGGGTGTCTGGCTGGGCGGGCGGCTTTATGACATGAACGGATCCTACCATCTGGTCTGGTGGGTCGGGATCGGCGTCGGCGCCTTCAGCGCGCTCATCCACCTGCCGATCCGCGAAAACCGCGCCACCCCTGTGCCGGCCTGAGACCTATTCCCAGTCCTCGCGCAGCACATCGCGCAAGAGGGTCGCCACCCCTTCGGCATGGGTGACGGGCAGGAAGTGCCCGGCGCCCTCGACCATCTCCTGCTTGGCCGAACGGTTCCACGCGGCCAGCGTGCCCGGCGCACGGCGTGAGACCGTGCTGTCGTCGCTGCCCCAGATCGCCACCACCGGCACCCCGCCGGCGGCCAGACTGCGGTGTTCGGCCTCTTGCCGCGCCTGTCCCATGTGGCGCAGCGACGACAGCATGGCGGGCACGAACCCGCGCCGCCGCATCTCGCCCGCGGCGCAGGGGGCAAGGGTGGGGGCCTCGGCCACGGCGGCGCGCAGGATGGCCGGGGCGGCCATGCCGAACAGCCAGTCGCCGGGGCCCCGCCTTTCGACCATCAGGCGCAGCGCCGCCGGCACCTCCATCTCGACCCCGGTCGCGGCCAGCAGGACCAGGCGCTTGACCCGTTCAGGCCGCGCGGCGGCCCAGGCGGTGGCGATGGCGCCGCCCATCGAATGCCCGACAAGGGTGATGTCCTCGCGGATCCCGTAGTGATCAAGCAGGCCGTCAAGCTGCCGGATGAAGAAGGCGGCGTCCTGATCGCCGGCCACGTTGTCGGAATAGCCGCGCCCCCACAGGTCATAGGTGAGCACCCGATAGCCCAGCGCGCCCAGCATCGGCGCCAGGGCATCCCACATCGGCAGCGGCGTGGCCAGGCCATGGATGGCGACGATCACCGGCCCGCGCGCCGGCCCGTGCCACCGCGCATGCGTGGCGCCGTCGGGCAGGGCGACCATCTCGCCGGGCGCGCGGCGCTGGTCCGGCAGGCCGCGGCGTCCCTCGGCGATGGCGGGCCAGACCGCCAGCCCGGCAAGGACGGCCAGAAATGCGACGACGAACCAGACCATTCCTGACTCCCTGTCCCCTATCCGTGGCGGCGCTGCCAGACACCAAGGATGTAGCGGCTGACCATCAGATCAAGATGCGCGCCGCCGCCGTTCTTGAACACGGTGATGTCGTCGCCGCTCTTGCGGCGGAACGAAGCGAGGTCATAGTAGTCGGCGATGATGTGGTCCGCCGTGATCGCGCCCGAGGCGATGGGCGCCATGATCTCGCCGATGTGATTCACCGTGGTGGCGCGCGAATCGACGAACAGCCGCCCGCGCGCGATCGCGCGATCGTCCGCCTCGCGCATCGCGGGCGTGTAGGCCCCCACCAGATCGAGATGCTGCCCCGGCCCAAGCCAGTCGCCTCGGATCAGCGGCTCCTGCGCCATCGTCGCGCAGGTGATGATGTCGGCCGCGCGCACCGCCTGTTCCAGATCCCCGGCGATCGCGGTTCCGGGCCGGTCGGCGGCAAAGCGTTCGGCCCCGGCGCGGCTGCGGTTCCAGACGGTAAAGCGCGCCTGCGGAAAGGCCGCACGATAGGCATCGAGCAGGTTGCGCCCCTGCGCCCCGGCGCCGACGATCAGGATGTTCCGGCTGTCGGGCCGCGCAAGAAGGGTTGCGGCCAGCAGGCTGTCACCTGCGGTCTTCCATTTGGTGACGAGGTGGAAATCCAGCACCGCCTCAAGCTGTCCGTCGCGGTCCGAACACAGCACCACCGCGCCGCCCAGTGTCTCGCCCCCCTGCGCGGCATTGCCGGGAAACACCGTCGCCACCTTCACGGCGATGCCCAGCCCCTCGATCCAGGCCGACCGGTTGAGCAGGGCGTCATTGCCCCGCCGCAACAGCACGTCATCCACCTGTGCGAGCGGCAGGTCGTGCCCGGCGGCAATGGCCCGCGTCAGGTCGAGCCAGTCAAGTCCCTCCTCCCCCGCATCGCGCGGAATGACAGGCGCGGTCATGCGGCTTCCTCCTCGCTCAGCAGGCCCTCTTCCACCAGACGCGCGGCCCAGCCCTCGGGATGTTCGAACAGATGCGCGCGCCAGCCACGGGCACGGGCGGCGGCGATGTTGTCGGCATTGTCGTCCGCAAACAGCAGATCGGCGCCGGCCAGCCCCGACATTTCCTCGACCAGTTCGTAGATCCGCGCCTCGGGCTTCATCACGCCATGTTCGCCCGAAACCACGGCGCCGTCGAACTCGTTGAAGAAATCGTAAAGCGTGCGGGCATGGGCAAAGCTCTCGCGGCCGAAGTTGGTCAGTGCAAAGACCGGCACGCCCCGCGCCCGCAACGCGCGCATGAGGCGCACCGAGCGGTCGATGGCGGGGCTGGCCATCTCGATCCAGCGATCGTGCCAGAGGCGGATCGCATCGGCCCATCCGGGATGCGCCTCGGCGGTGGCATGGACCGTCTCGCGCCAGGGGCTGCCGTTGTCGACGCGGATGTTCATGCCGTCAAGATCGACCTCGGCGAACAGGCGCGCGCGCGCCTCGGGGCCGATGACGCGATCGTAGAAACCGCGCGGATCCCAATGGATCAGCACCCGTCCGATGTCATAGACCACTGCCTTCGGTTGCATCGTCTCTCCTTCGCCTGACAGTCTCGCGCCAGAGCACATAGAGCCCTGCGCCGCAGATGAGGGCAATCCCGGTCCAGGCCGTCGCATCGGGCCATTGCGCGAAAAAGACGACGCCCCACAGGATCGCGAAGGGTATCGCCGCATATTCGAAGGGCGCGACCAGCGCCGCCTCGCTCAGCCGATAGGCCTGCGTGACCATGAGCCCGCCGATGCCGATGGCAAGCCCGGTCACGATGAACCAGGGCCAGTCGGCCGGCGGCGGCATCACCCATGCGCGCAGCAGAAAGTCGATCGAGGGGCTGCCCGTCTGCGCAAAGCGCCCGTCACCAGCCACCAGCCACATGAGGCCCGAGGCGACGATGAATCCGATCTGGACGAAAAAGCTCATCGTCACCGCGCTTTCGGTGCCGCGCATGAGGCGCACGGTGATGTTGGCCCCGGCATAGGTCAGCGCCGAGAACAGCGCGAGCAACGCCATGGGCGAGATCGTGCCCGCGCCGGGCCGCACCATGACCATCGTGCCGATCAGCCCCACCCCGACCGCGATCCAGCGGTGCCGCCCGACCCGTTCCCGCAACAGCGGGATCGACAGCACCGTGACGAAGAGCGGCGCCACGAACGAGATCGCTACCGCATCGGCCAGCGGCAGCGCGGCCAGTGCGGCGAAATAGGTGATGTTCGACAAGAGGATGAGGCCGGTCCGCGCCAGATGAAGCCCCGGCTTTCCCGTGCGCATGAGGTGCAGCCCACCCCCGGTCCACCACATCAGAATGCCCAGGACGCACAGCCCGACCAGCGACCGGACAAGGACCACCTCATGCAGCGGATAGACATCCGAGAGATGCTTGATCGCCAGATCGTTGGTGGACATGATCGCGCTTCCCCCAAGGGCGAGGAACACGCCGGCAAGCGCGGGGGAACCAAGGGCGGGACGGATGAGCAAGCGGGCCTCGCGCGGAAGAAGCAACGCCTGACTGCCCCGGAACCGGGGCAAAGGCTAGCCCCCTTGCGACATCGCCTGCCGCACCGCGCGTTCAAGCGCGTCGAGAAAGCGCGACCGGTCCTGCCGCGTGTAGGGCCGCCCGCCGCCCTGCCGGAACGGATCGGCCGACCGCAGCCCGGCCATCAGGTCGCGCAGGGCGACGGCGGCGCCGATGTTGCGGGTGTCATAGGTCTCGCCGTCATGACGGACCACGCGGGCCCCCTTCGCGATCACCCGCGCGGCCAGCGGGATGTCGGCGGTCACGACCACATCCCCCACCCCCGCACGCCCGGCGATCCAGTCGTCGGCGGCATCCGGCCCCTCGGCCACGATCACCGTCTGCACCAGCGGGTTGCCCGAGGGCCGGATCCCGCCGTTCGACACGATGGCAAGCGGCAGTCGGTGCCGGGTGGCCACCGTTTCGGCCTCGGCGCGCACCGGGCAGGCGTCGGCATCGACCAGGATCACGCCCAGAGCGCCTCGGCATGAAAGGCGATGTGATCCTCCATGAAGGACGAGACGAAGAAATAGCCGTGATCGTATCCGGGCTGAAGCCGCAGCGTCGCCGGCTGCCGCCGCTCGGCGATGGCAAGGGCCATGGCCGGGGTGCCCAGCTTTGCCGCATGTTCGTCGGCGGTGCCGGTGTCGATCAGCACCGGCCCCGCAAAATGCCGCGCGAACATGAGGACCGAGGCATCATGCGCGTGCCACCGGGCCTCGTCCGGGCCCAGATAGGCGGTGAACTGCTTGCGGCCCCAGTCGCTTTTCATCGGGTTGCAGATCGGCGCGAAGGCCGACACCGACCGGAACCGCCCCGGCAGCGACAGCGCCAGCGTGAGCGCGCCATGTCCCCCCATCGAATGCCCGGTGATCGCCTGCCGTTCGCCATCGACGGCGAAGTTGCGGGTGACAAGTGCGGGAAGCTCGTCGGCGATGTAATCCCACATGCGGTAATGCTTCGCCCAGGGCGCCTCGGTTGCGTTGAGGTAGAACCCCGCGCCCTGCCCCAGGTCCCAGGCGGCATCGTCCGCGACCCCTTCGCCGCGTGGCGAGGTGTCGGGATAGACCACGGCGATGCCCTGCTCGGCCGCCCACTTCTGTGCCCCGGCCTTCACCATGGCGTTCTCGTGGGTGCAGGTCAGGCCCGACAGGAACCACAGCACCGGCACCGGACCCGCCGCGGCTTCCTCGGGCAGGAACAGGCCGAAGGTCATCTCGGTACCCGTCGCCTCCGAGGCATGGGCATAGACGCCCTGCACCCCGCCGAAACACTTGCTCTCGCTGATGGTTCGCATCACGCGCCTCCTGATCCTGCCACGCCGCCGCCATGCCATGCGACCGGCACCGGGGCAACCTGTGCCGACGCCGCGCCCGGTCCCTGTTGCCGGGCCGGGGCTCTGCCCCGGACCCCGGGATATTTGGGGACAGATGAAAGGGCGGCGCATTCATCTGTCCCCAAATATCCTGGGGGTGAGCCGCGCAAGCGGCGAGGGGGCAAAGCCCCCTAACCCGCTCCGATCAGCACGCCCGCGGCAAAGACCAGCGCGCCGCCGACCACCACCTGAAAGACCGCGCGCAGGAACGGGGTTTCCATGAACCGGTTCTGGATCCAGGCGATGGCCCAGAGTTCGAGGAACACCACGGCGACGGCGATGGTGGTCGCGGTGCGGAAATCGGGGATCAGGTAAGGCAGCGCGTGACCAAGGCCGCCGAGCGTGGTCATGACCCCGCTGGCGATCCCGCGCTTGATCGGGCTGCCGCGACCCGAGATGACGCCGTCGTCGTGCGTGGCCTCGGTGAAGCCCATGGAGATCCCGGCGCCGACCGAGGCGGCAAGTCCCACGAGCAGCGTCGTATGCGTGTCCTGCGTGGCGAAGGCAGTGGCGAAGATCGGGGCAAGCGTGCTGACCGATCCGTCCATCAGGCCAGCCAGGCCCGGCTGCACCCAGGTCAGGATGAACTGACGCCGCGCGCGGTGTTCTTCGCCCTGTCCCTCGTCCCCGGCGGTGACGGAATCGCGCAGGTCCCCGGCACGGCTTTCGTGGCCGGATTCGGCGCGGGCGAGATCGCCCAGAAGCTTGCGCGTGGCGGCGTCCGTGGTCCGGGCCGCGGCGCGGGAATAGAAGGCGCCTGCCTGCCGCTCCATCTCGCGTGCCTCGTCGCGGATGCGGGCGAGGCTCAGGTTGCCGGTCAGCCAGATCGGGCGGCGGGCATAGAAGCCGGCGACATGTTCGCGCCGGATCAGGGGGATCACCTCTCCGAAGCGGATGCGGTGGAGCGCGATCAGTGCCTGGCGGTGGCTGTCCTCTTCCTCGGCCATGCCGTCGAAGATCGCGGCCGAGGCGGGGTAGGCCGCGCGCAGCTTTTCGGCCAGCGTGCGGTAGATGCGCGCGTCGTCCTCTTCGGAAGAGATGGCGAGCGCAAGGATCTCCTGCTCCGAAAGGTCACGAAAGCGGCGGCGCGCGGTCAGGGCCGAGAACATCCTGGCTCTCCATTTTGGAATGATTCCAACATGTGCCTCTCTCTGCGCGCCGGTTCAAGGGCCTAGAAGACCACGACCGACCGGATCGATTCCCCCGCATGCATCAGGTCGAATCCCCGGTTGATCTCGTCGAGCGCGAGCGTGTGGGTGATCATCGGGTCGATCTCGATCTTGCCGTCCATATACCAGTCCACGATCTTCGGCACATCGGTGCGCCCCCTGGCCCCGCCGAAAGCCGTTCCCTTCCACACCCGCCCGGTGACGAGCTGGAACGGCCGGGTGCTGATCTCGGCCCCGGCAGGCGCCACGCCGATCACCACCGATACGCCCCAGCCGCGATGCGCGCATTCGAGGGCGTCGCGCATCACCTTCACGTTGCCGGTGCAATCGAAGGTATAATCGGCGCCGCCGATCGTGTCGCCGCGCCGCTTTGTCATGTTGACGATATGGCTGATGACATCGCCGCCGATCTCAGTCGGGTTGACGAAATGCGTCATGCCGAAGCGTTCGCCCCATGCGCGTTTCGCGTTGTTCACATCGACGCCGATGATCATGTCGGCGCCGGCCAGGCGCAGGCCCTGGATGACGTTGAGGCCGATTCCCCCAAGGCCGAAGACCGCGGCGGTCGCGCCCACCTCGACCTTGGCGGTGTTGATCACCGCGCCGATCCCGGTGGTGACGCCGCAACCGATGTAGCAGACCTTGTCGAAGGGCGCGTCGGGGCGGATCTTCGCCAGCGCGATCTCGGGCAGGACAGTGTGGTTCGCGAAGGTCGAGCAGCCCATGTAGTGCAGGATCGGCGTGCCATCGAGCATCGAGAACCGCGAGGTGCCGTCGGGCATGAGGCCCTTGCCCTGCGTGGCGCGGATCGAGGTGCACAGGTTGGTCTTGCCCGAGGTGCAGGACGGGCATTCGCGGCATTCGGGCGTGTAGAGCGGGATGACATGATCGCCCGGCCTGAGCGAGGTCACCCCCGGCCCGACCTCGAGGACGACCCCCGCCCCCTCATGCCCGAGGATCGCGGGAAACAGCCCCTCGGGATCGGCGCCGGAAAGGGTGAATTCGTCGGTGTGGCAGATGCCGGTGGCCTTGATCTCGACCAGGACCTCGCCCGCCTTCGGGCCTTCGAGGTTCACCTCCATGATCTCGAGCGGCTTTCCCGCCTCGACGGCGACGGCGGCGCGGGTGCGCATGGTGTCTCTCCCCTTCCGGAACTTCGGGCCAAGGCTGGCGGAAAGCGGGGCGGGTTTCAACCGCAAAGCCGGAGTGTCCGGGCGGGCGGACCGGCAATCTCCTGCCGGAGGACGGCGAGGGGCGCCGATGGGCATTGCCCGAATCTGCCGGGCGGGGCAAAGAGCGGGTATGAAACCGATCGTTCCCCTTCTTCTTGCCCTTTCGCTTTCCGCGCTGGCCGCCTGTTCCGCCGGTGGCCCGGGGGCGACGCCGCAGCAGCACAATGCCGACAACGACCTGTGCCTTGCCTCGACCTGGCGCGGGCGGTTCATCGGCACCACCCGCGATCAGGCCCAGTTCGAGATCGGCCCCCTCATCCGCGAGGGCAAGGCCCGCATCATCGAATCGGGGCAGGGCCGGTCGGAGCGGCCGGACCGTCTGACCTTCGAGATGGGCCGCGACGGGCGCGTGGCGCGCATCTGGTGCGGCTGATGCGGCGCATCTTCCCCTTGTCCGGGGGCGATGGGCGGCGCAGGATCTGCCCATGAAACCGATCATCCCCGCGCTTGTCGCGGCCTTGGCCCTTTCGGCCTGCATGTTCATCCCGGTGCCGCTGCCCGGCCCCGCCCCATGGCAGGATCCGGCGGCGCCGCGCACCGGCATGTGCGGCGCGGCGAGTGTGCAGCAATTCGTCGGGCAACCCCTGGCCGTGCTGGCCTTTCCGGCCGGCACCCGGATCATCACCCCCGGCACCCCGGTGACCGAGGATTTTTCCGACGCCCGCCTCAATGTCGATGTCGATGCGACCGGCCTTGTCACCCGCATCTGGTGCGGCTGAGTCCCTTGTCCCGTTCAGGAGTCATCTCATGATCCGTCCCGCCCTTGCCCTTCTGGCCCCGCTTGCCCTGTCGGCCTGCATTGTCGTCGCCCCGGGCGCCGATGTGCCGGCGACCATGCCCGCCGCGGATGAATGCGGGGCTGCCGCGATCCTTCCGCTGGTCGGGCAGCCGGCATCCGTCCTCTCGGGCATGACCCTGCCCGCGGATACCCGGGTCATCACGCCGGGCATGGCCGTGACCATGGATTTCCGCGCGAACCGGATGAACATCATGCTTGACGATGCCGGCATGATCGAGAGCGTCACTTGCGGTTGAGGACGGTCCTGCCGCTCTGCCTTGCCCTCGGGGCCTGTGGCGGGGCGGCGCCTGTGCCGCAGCAGTCGGCGGCGGTGCCCGCGCCTGCGCCTCTGCCCGTGGGCGCGGCGGATACCTGTGGCGCCGCGTCCCATGCCGGCCTGATCGGGCAAAGGGCGACCGCGCTTGAGCGGGTGCTGCTCATGCGGCCGGTGCGCCTAATCCGTGACGGGGCGGCGCCGGACGGTTTTCTGCCCGGGCGGATCGGCTTTCACATCGCCATCCCGCCCGGCACCCCGCCGGATCTGCCGGTCACGCTAGCCGAACGGATCACCGCGATCTCCTGCGGCTGATGGCGCTTGATTTGCCGGTGGCGCATCGCGCACACTCGGCCCATGGCGCCCGTTCCCCCGATCCCCTTCCCGCGCTCCTCGCCCGAGGTGACGGCCTTTCACCGCACGGAACTGGCGCCGATCCTGGGCATCTATGGCCGCATGGTTGCCGCAGGGGAATGGGGTGACTATGCGATCACGACCCTGCCCGGCCTGGCGGTCTTTGCGATCTTCCGGCGCAGCGCCGAAAGCCCGCTGTTCCGCGTCGAGAAACGCCCGGCCTTGCGGCTGCGGCAGGGGCAATATGCGGTGGTCGGCGCCGAGGGGCAGGTGCTGCGGCGGGGCAACGACCTGCCGCAGGTGCTGCGTGTGCTCGAAACCCGGCGATTGCGGGCGGTGGACTGATCGCGGGCTACAGCCGCTTGCGCATCACCACCTCGCCGTCGCCCTGCGCGCGGATGCGCAGTTCGGCCGCCCCAAGCGGTTCATAGGCGACTGCCATGTGATGGGCATTGGCATGGATCAGCGTTTCCTCGTCCACGACCAGGGCGACATGGCCCTTCCAGAACCACAGGTCGCCGCGTTTCGGTGGCGCCCATGTCTCGTGCCCGAGTGCGGCGAGTTGCAGGTCGCTGTCGCCGGGGCAGGCGATGTCGCAGGCCAGATGCGCCGCCTGCACAAGGCCGGAACAGTCGATCCCGAGGATGGAATTGCCGCCCCACAGATAGGGCACCCCGAAAAAGAGCTGTGCCACCGTCACCGGATCGGCAAAGGGCCGGTCAAGCGGGCGCAGGTGCTTTTTCGGGATATAGCCATCGGCGGTTTCCCAGAAATGCCGGCATTCGGCGACGACGGCAATCCGTGCGCCAAAGGACAGATGCGCGCGATCGGGCGACTTGATGCTCTCGGCCTCGTAAAGATGCGTGGCCGGAACCGCGACCCGGTGGGTGGCGGGGCGCGGGGCGCCAAGGGCGGCGCTGCGCATGTAGCCCACATAACCGTCCCGCACCGCGCGCACGAAAGCCCAGCCCTCCAGCCGCTCGTAGACCAGAACCTCTTCGCCCCACAAAAGCTGACGGTCGCGCATGGCGCCGGGGGCGGGGCGCAGATCCTCGAGCGGGGCGGTGACGCGGGCGGGGGCCCCCGCCACGAACCGCGCCGCCCTCACCTTGCCCTCAAGCGCCGGATCGGCGACGCGCCCGTTCGATGCGGTCAGGCGGCGGTCCATGGTCATATTCCCAAAAGCGCCGGCAGCGCCGCGAACAGCGCCCGCGCGCCCTGCCCCACCCCGCCCTTGGGACGTGCCGGGGCGGCCTTCGGCTGCCAGCCGTAGATGTCGAAATGCAGGTAGCGCGCCGGCGCAAAACGGCGCAGGAACAGTGCCGCCGTGATCGAACCGGCCATCCCCCCCGATGGCGCATTGTCCAGATCGGCGATCCCCGGTTCGATCAGCGCCTCGTAGGGGGCGTGAAAGGGCATCCGCCAGACCGGATCGCGCACCGTCGCGGCGGCGGCGGCAATGGCGGCGGCATCGGCATCGTCACTGGCATAGAAGGGCGCCAGATCGGCCCCGACCGCCACCCGCGCCGCGCCCGTCAGCGTCGCCATCGACAGCGTGAGATCGGCCGGATCCTCGCCCGCCAGAGCCAGCGCATCGGCCAGCACCAGCCGCCCCTCGGCATCGGTGTTGTTCACCTCGACCGAAAGGCCCTTGCGCGAGGTCAGGATGTCCTGCGGGCGGAAACTGTCGGGGCCGACGCTGTTCTCGACTGCCGGGATGATCACCCGCAGCCGCAGCCCGAGTCCTTCGCCCATCACCATCGCCGCAAGGCCAAGCACGGTCGCGGCGCCGCCCATGTCCTTTTTCATCAGGCCCATCGACGCCGCCGGCTTGAGATCGAGGCCGCCGGTGTCAAAGCAGACGCCCTTGCCCACAAGGGTCAGGCTCGGGCCGGAGTGACCCCAGCGCAGGTCGATGAGGCGCGGCGCGCGCGCAGGTGATGCGGCGCGGCCGACTGCGTGGATCAGGGGAAATCCGGGCAGAAGATCGTCCCCGGTGACGACCTGGAGGCTGGCCCCGTGCCGGTCGGCAAGGGCACGCGCCGCCCCCTCGAGATCGGCCGGGCCCATGTCGGCGGCCGGCGTGTTGATGAGGTCGCGCGTCAGCGCCTCGGCATTGGCGATCCGTTCGGTCCGGGCGTGGTCGATGCCCTCCGGCGCGCACAGCATGGCCTGGGCCGCATCGCTGCTGCGGTAGCGGGCGAAACGGTAGGATTCGAGCAGCCAGCCCAGCGCCGCCTCCTCGAGCGAGGCGCCGGACAGCCCCTCGAGCCGATAGGTGCCGGCGGGCAGGCGCCGCGCGGCCTGGGCGATCAGGAACCGCTCGCGCGCCTGCTCGGCCGCGCTGCCCGTGCCGACCAGCGCCACGGCAATCGCGCCCGTGCCGTCCGGAAGCACCGCCACCTCGCCGCCCCTGGCGCGAAATCCGTTGGCCCGCGCCCATCCCGCCTGTGGCCCGGGCAGGCCATCGAGCACGGGGTCAAGATTGTCGGGCGCGACCGCGATCAGGCGGATCGCGGCGGAATCGTCAGGAGCAAAGGCAAGGGTCATGGCATGGGTCCGCTTCGTGCCGCGCCACACTATCCCGATGCGCCCCCGCCGCAAGGCGGTTCACCCCCTCAGGCGCCGGGCATCCGCAGGTTCGAGATGAGTTCGAGCGCCCGCCCCCCCAACCGCAGAAGCCGCGCCACCGTCGCGGCAAGGGCCGCGCCGTCCGCCCCGATGGCGCAGGCGCCGGCCTGTTCGGCCGCGCGCACCAGTTCCGGCAGGCCCACGGTGCGGGCCATGGTGACGATGGCCTCCGCCTCGGCCGGGATCGAGAGGCAGGCGCCCTGACCGTAAAGCACCGCGATCCGGTCAAGGCGGAGCGCGAGATCCTCGGCCGAATGGGCCATCAGCGCCCGCGTCGCCTGCGTCCCGTCGCGCAGGTGCAACCGGCCCAGCGTATCGGGATCCAGGCACAGCGACAGGTGCGGGCGCAGGCGGGTGACGCGGGTAGGGCCGTGCGGCCCGGGGGGCAGGTGATGCGACATGGCTGCATTCTCGTGCGGCGTGGTTCAGAACCCGTTGCCGCGTGCGCGAGAAAACCCCTCGAATTTCCTGATAATGCCGCCTATTCAGGGTCCGCATTGCATCGCGGAAGGATAGACGCATGAGAACCGTGCGCCCGCTGCCGGAATATCTGGTTCGCCGCTATCATGGCTGGAAGGCCACCACCTATCAGGATAACGCCGCCTGGTTCCGACGTCTGGCCGAGGGCGGACAGCATCCGCGCGCCATGGTCATCGCCTGTTGCGATTCGCGGGTCTATGTCACCGGCATCTTCGGCGGCGATCAGGGAGAGTTCTTCATCCATCGCAACATCGCCAATCTCGTACCGCCGTTCACCGACGACGAGAACCACCACGGCACATCGGCCACGATCGAATATGCGGTCAGGACGCTGAAGGTCGCGCATATCATCGTGCTGGGCCATTCCGGCTGTGGCGGGGTGCAGGGCTGCTATGACATGAGCCTTGGACAGGCGCCGGATCTCGAGCAATCGACCAGTTTCGTCGGCCGCTGGATGGACATCCTGACCCCAGCCTATGCCGATCTGCCTCCGGGCGATCGCGACACGCGGTTGCGCGCCTTCGAGAAGGCGGCGGTCGTGGCATCGCTGAACAATCTCATGACCTTCCCCTTCGTGCGCGAGGCGGTCGAGGGCGGGCGCATGACGCTGCACGGGCTGTGGAACGACATCGGCGAGGGCGGCCTCGAATTCTGGGACGAGGAGCGCCGGGTGTTCCTGCCGGTCTGACCCCTCAGCGCCGCCGGTGCCCCAGGGCGCCGGCGGTCAGCAGGCTGAGCAGCACCAGGGGCAGCCCCACGCCGAACGAGGCGCGGATGCCCCAGCGTTCCGCGATCAGGCCCAGAAGCGGCGGGCCAAGCAGGAACACCACGAACGAGAACTGCGCCAGCGCCGCGACATTGAGCGAGGCCGGCCGGTCGGTCCGTTGCGCCGCTGCCGACATGGCAAGCGGAAAGATCGCGGACGATCCGACCCCGATCAGGCCAAAGCCCACGAGCGACATGAGCCAGTGCGGCGAGAACACCACCGTCAGGCACCCGGCCAGAAGCAGACCCAGCAACAGCCGCGACACGCGCACAGGCGAATAGCGGGTGATGAACCCGTCGGCGACGAACCGGGCCAGCGCCTGGCTGAGCGCGGCCACCGCCACCGCGAGGCCGGCGATGAAGGGCCCCGCAGCGAATTCGTTGCGCATGTAGATCGCGCCCCAGTCCATGCTCCCCCCCTCGAGCAGCATGGCCGAGAGCGTGACCGCGACCAGAATCAGGATCGCACCGGTCGGCAGGGCGAATTTCGGCGCCGCGGTGGCCACGATTTCATGACGTGCGGGCGCGGGCGTGAACTCCGACATGAACAGCGCCAGCGCGAGGATCACCAGCGGCACGACCAGCGCCAGATGCATCTGCGGGCTGATGCCGGCCAGCGCCATGAGCGAGCCGAACAGCCCGGCCCCGAAAAAGCCGAAGGACCAGAAGGCATGCGCCCGGTTCATGATGCGGAATCCCGCAGCATGTTCGACCCGGTCCGCCTCGACGTTCAGGATGATCTCGATACCGCCGATGACAAGGCCCACCGGGATCAGGAGGAGGAAGAACGCCAGCGGCGAGGTGGCGAAGGTGGCGATGGCATAGAACAGCGCCAGCGCCGGGATCAGGGCAAGGAGGGCCCGCCGATAGCCGATCCTGTCAAGAAACGGCGCCGCGAGGGTCAGCGAGATCATCGTGCCCACGGGCGCTCCGATCAGCGCGATGCCGAACGCCCCTTCCTGCACGCCCATCGCTTCCTGCACTGCGGGCAGGCGCGGAAAGATGTTGCCCATGGCAAAGGAATAGATCGCAAACCCGGCAAACACGCGCCGCGGCGCGGTCATGAAACGATCGACAAGCATGGAGGGGCCTTCGCGCAATGTTCCCGTGACGGTTAGCGCGAACGCACCCCTTCGGCAATGGCCGCGCGACCGGCGCGCGCGGCCCCCGGTCAGTCCCGGCTCAGCCCTTTTTCAGGACGCGCTGGCCCAGCACTTCGGCGATCTGCACGGCATTGAGCGCGGCACCCTTGCGCAGGTTGTCCGAGACGCACCACAGGTTGATGCCGTTCTCGATCGTTGGGTCCTGGCGGATGCGGCTGACATAGGTGGCATAGTCGCCCACGCATTCGACCGGCGTGACATAGCCGCCCGCCTCGCGCTTGTCGACGACCAGGACACCAGGCGATTCGCGCAGGATCTCGCGGGCCTCGTCCTCGTCGAGGAAGTCCTCGAACTCGATGTTGATCGATTCCGAATGGCCGACGAACACCGGAACGCGCACGCAGGTCGCCGTCACCTTGATCGCGGGGTCGAGGATCTTCTTGGTCTCGGCCGACATCTTCCACTCTTCCTTGGTGTCGCCGGAATCGAGGAACACGTCGATATGGGGGATGACGTTGAAGGCGATCTGCCGCGGATAGACCTTGGGCGCCACCTCCTGCCCGGGCACATACATGCCCTTGGTCTGGTCCCACAACTCGTCGATGGCCTCCTTGCCGGTGCCCGAGACCGACTGATAGGTCGAAACCACCACGCGGCGGATGCGCGCCCGGTCGTGCAGCGGCTTCAGCGCCACCACCATCTGCGCGGTCGAGCAGTTGGGGTTGGCGATGATGTTCTTCTTCGCATAGCCCATGACCGCGTCGGCGTTCACCTCGGGCACGACGAGGGGCACGTCGGGGTCGTAGCGATAGAGCGAGGAATTGTCGATGACGATGCAGCCTGCCGCCGCCGCCCGCGGGGCGTGAACCTTGGTCGCGTCCGAGCCGATGGCAAACAGCGCGATGTCCCAGCCAGCGAAATCGAACTGCTCGAGATCCTGGGTCTTCAGGGTGCGGTCGCCAAAGCTCACCTCGGTGCCGAGCGACCTGCGCGAAGCGAGAGCGGCGATCTCGTCCACCGGAAACTCGCGTTCGGCGAGGATGTTGAGCATTTCGCGGCCCACGTTGCCGGTGGCGCCAACGACGACGACCCTGTAGCCCATCGGGCATCTCCTTCGCATGAAACGCCGGCCGCTATAGCGCCGATGCGCCGCAGGGGGAAGGGGTGCCCCTCAGCGCGCCGCCCTTCTGGTCACGAGAACCGGCACAAGCCCGGCAGCCTGCACCAGCGCGAAGAACAGGAACAGCCGGCCAAAGGCATCGGCCCCCGCTCCGGCGCCGCCCGCCGCGGTCCAGACCGGGCTGCTGGCCTGCTGGATCAGGCCCACGCCACCGATCGACAGCAGGTTCATGAAGGTCATGCCCCGCGCCATCAGATGCGGGGGCAGGTGGCCCTTGCCCCAGGCGATGAGCAGCGGGAAATTCGCCCCGGCAAAGCCCACGACCGCCAGAAGCACGGTCGAGAACAGGGCATCCGTCCCCGGCAGCAGCGCAAGGACCAGCAGCCCGCCCACAGAAACCGCCGTCGTGACCACCGATGCGACCCCGGCCCCGCCAAAGAGCCGCTCCATCGGGCCGCAGGCAAAGCTGCCGGCGATCAGGGCCGCGCTCATCAGCAGAAGCGAGCGCCCGATGGCCGTCGCATCCGCCCCGAAGACGCCGGCGAAATAGGGCCCGCCCCAGCCGCCCGAAATCCCGGCCGCGGCGGCATAGCTCACGATCAGGACCGCAAACACCGGCCAGAGCGCCCGGATCCGCATCACCTCGCCGAAGGTGCCGCCCGAATGCCCCTGGGCCCGTTCGGGATCACGCACGAAGGCAAGGACCAGCGCCGCCGCCAGCAGCGTTACCCAGGCCAGCGCGAACATGGTCGGCCGCCAGCCAAAACCAGTGACCGCAGCGGCAAGGGGCGCGGTGCCGCCGATGTTGCCAAGGCCCCCCACCCCGATCGTCGCCCCGGCCAGCGTGGCAAAGATCGCGGGCGGATAGACCCGCGCGAAGATGAAATAGGACGAAATCAGGATCGGCCCGCAACCGATCCCGATCAGCACCATGGCGACCTTCAGCTGCCAGACCGTCTGCGCCATCGCCACAAGGAAACCGCCGCCCGCTCCGCCGATCAGCAAAAGCACACCCACGGTGCGGCGCGGCCCGTAACGGTCAAGGCCGATCCCCACCGGAATCTGGCTCGCGGCGAAGGCCAGATACCAGAACCCCGTTGCCTCGGCGATATCGCCGCCGTCGGCGCCCAGGTCGATGGCCAGCGCGGGCGCAAGCACCGACAGGAACATGCGATAGAACTGCGACAACCCGTAGGCAAGGATGAGAATCGCAATCCCGACCCGCACCCGACCTCAACCCCGCTCGCCAAAGAGGCCGGCATGCTGGCGGCGCAACTCGGCCTTCTGCACCTTGCCCATGGCATTGCGCGGCAGGGCATCGACCAGGACCACGCGCCGCGGCACCTTGAACCGAGCCAGCCTTGCCGTGCAGGCCTCGCGTACCAGATCCGCCGTCGGCGCCGCGCCCGGCCGGGGCACGACGATGGCCACCACCCCCTCGCCCAGATCGTCGTGCGGCAGGCCGATCACCGCACTCTCGAGCACGCCCTCGACCGCGTCGATCACCGCCTCGACCTCGGCCGGGTAGATGTTGAACCCGCCCGAGATCACCAGATCCTTCGCGCGCCCGACGATGGTCACATAGCCGTCGGCCGATTGCGTGCCGATGTCGCCGGTGATGAACCAGCCGTCCGGGCGCAACTCCTCGGCGGTCTTTTCCGGCATCCGCCAGTAGCCCTGAAACACGTTCGGCCCGCGCACCTCGATCATGCCGGGCGTGTCGGGCGGCAGGTCGCGGCCCGCGTCGTCGCGGATGCGCAGCTCCACCTCCGGCAGCGGCATCCCCACCGTGCCCGGTCGCCTCTCGCCGGCATAGGGGTTCGATGTGGCCATGTTCAGCTCGGTCATCCCGTAGCGTTCAAGGATCATGTGCCCGGTCGCCGCCTGAAAATCCCGGTGCGTCTGCGCCAGAAGCGGCGCCGACCCCGACACGAACAGCCGCATGTGCTCCACCGCCGCGCGCGTCAGCCGCGCATCGGCCACCAGCCGGGTGTAGAAGGTCGGCACCCCCATCATCGTCGTGGCCTGCGGCATGAGGCGGAACACCTCGTCCGCGTCGAACCGCGGCATGAGGATCATCGCCCCGCCCGCCACCAGCGTGACATTGGTGGCGACGAAAAGCCCGTGGGTATGGAACACCGGCAGCGCATGCAGCAGGACATCGCGCGCCGTGAACCGCCACGCCTCGGCAAGCACGAGCGCATTCGACAGCAGGTTCCCCTGGCTCAGCATCGCCCCCTTCGACCGTCCCGTGGTCCCCGAGGTATACAGCAGCGCCGCCAGGTCCCCCGCGCCGCGTGCCACCGGCAGCAGGGGCCCGCGCTCCTCCTTGTCGGCCAGCGCGGCCAGGCTGCCATCGCCCGCGGTGCCCAGCGTCACCATCCGCACCCCCGCCGCCTCGGCCACCGGCGCCAGACGCGCCGCAGCCGCCGGCGCGGCCACGAACAGCGCCGGTTCGGCATCGCGCAGGAAATAGTCGATCTCGTCGGGCACATAGGCGGTGTTCAGCGGCAGGAATACCGCGCCCGCCCCCACACAGGCCGCATAAAGCGCCAGCACATCCGCCGATTTCTCCGCCTGCACCGCCACCCGGTCCCCGGGCCGCACGCCCAGCACGCCCAGCGCCCGGGCAAACTGCGCGGCCCGCCCCCGGAACTGCGCATGGCTGATCCGCGCGCCGTCGGGCAGGATCAGGAACGTGCCGTCACGCCCGGAACGATGTCCGAACAGCGCCTCGTGAAATGGATTGGACATCGCCTTCTCCGGATATCCCGCGCCCGAGCCTTGACCCAGGCTTCGCCCGACTGCAAGCACAGCCGGAACCGTGGCCTTTCATCTGTCCGCAAATATCCCGGGGGGAGGCCCGCAGGGCCGGGGGGCAGAGCCCCCCTAGAGCGCCTGCGAATGGCGCCCCTGCGGCATGTGATAGGCGTCGAGTTCCTGCGCCACCAGCCGCGCGATGAGGCGCGGCGAATCGGTGATCGACAGCAGGTCGCGCTCCAGCCGGACCGCATCCCCGAACCGCGCGAGGATCGGGGCCACCAGCGCGCGCAACCGGTCGATCTCCACGCCATGCGCCGCCGCAATCGCCGGCAGGTCAAGCGCGAACCGGCACATCAGCGCCTCGATCATGTCGGCGCGCAGCAGATCGTCCGCCGACAGGGCATGCCCGCGTTCGCTGGCCAGCCGCCCCTCCTCGATCTGGGTCGCATAAAGCGACGAGGACGAGATGTTCTGCGCATATCCCTGCGGATAGCGCGAGATGGCCGAAGCGCCGATGCCGATCAGCGCCACGCTGTCGTCCACGGTATAGCCCTGGAAATTGCGCTTCAGCCGGGCGTCGCGGTCGGCGGCGGCCATGCTGTCGCCCTCGCGCGCGAAATGGTCGATGCCGATCTCGCGGTAGCCCTCCCAGACGAACAGGCGGCGGGCGGTGTCGAACAGGTCCAGCCGTTCCTCGGCGCCGGGCAGGGCCTCGGTCGGGATCAGCGCCTGGCGCTTGGCCATCCAGGGCACATGCGCATAGCCGTAAAGCGCCACCCGGTCGGGCGCCAGCGACAGCACCTTCTGTACCGAATCGGTGATCCGCGCCCGGGTCTGGTGCGGCAGGCCATAGAGGATGTCCATGTTCAGGCTGTCCACCCCCACCGCCCGCAGCATGCCGACCACGTCGCGCGTGGTCTCGAAACTCTGCTCGCGGCCGATGGATTGCTGCACCAGCGGGTCGAAATCCTGCACCCCGATCGAGGCGCGGGTCATGCCCACTTCGCGCAGCGCCGCGATCCGGTCGGCGTCGACCTCGGTCGGGTCGATTTCGACCGAGAATTGCAGGTCGGGCGCCAGCGGCCGGAACGACCGCAGCGCGGTGCCCAGTTCGGTCAGCATCTGCGGCGACAGGAGGGTGGGCGTCCCCCCGCCCAGATGGATCTGGCTGATGACCACACCCGGATCCAGATTCTTCGACACAAGGGCGAGTTCGTGGTGCAGGTAGTCGAGATAGGGGATGAGCGGCCGGTCCGTTGTCGTCCCCTGGGTGCGGCAGGCGCAGAACCAGCACAGGCGGCGGCAGAACGGGATATGGACATAGAGCGAGACCCGCGCCCCGGCGGGCAGCGCCTGCTGCCACTGGGCGACGGTGCCCGGTCCCACGGCCTTGGAAAAGTGATTCGCAGGCGGGTAGCTCGTATATCGGGGCGCGCGCGCATCGAACAGGCCGAGTTCCCGCAGCCTCGCGGAAATAGTCATTTCACTTTCCTTGCGGTTTCAGGGTATGCTGGTGTCTGCCATGACCAGCCAAAGCAAGAGCCTCATGTCCGAACCCGCCGTCGAGACCGAATGTGTCGAATGCCCGATCCGGCATCAGGCGGTGTGCGCACGCTGCGAGCCGGGCGAGCTGTCGACCCTCGAACAGATGAAATACTACCGCAACTACGAGGCGGGGCAGACCATCGTCTGGAACGGCGACGAGATGAACTTTGTCGGCACGGTGGTGCGCGGGGTCGCGACGCTGAGCCAGACGCTTCAGGACGGGCGCAAGCAGATGGTGGGCCTGCTCCTGCCGTCGGATTTCATCGGCCGCCCCGGCCGCCGGACCAGCGCCTATGACGTGACCGCGATCAGCGACGTGACGCTGTGCTGCTTTCGCCGCAAGCCGTTCGAACAGATGATGGCCACGACGCCCAATGTGGCCGAACGCCTGCTGCACATGTCGCTCGACGAACTCGATGCCGCGCGCGAGTGGATGCTGATTCTCGGCCGCAAGACCGCGCGCGAGAAGATCGCCAGTTTCATCACCATTCTCGGCCGCCGGGCCGCCATCCTGGGCGTGCCCGCACGGTCCGGGCCGATCACCATCGACCTGCCGCTCACGCGCGAGGCGATGGCCGACTACCTCGGCCTCACGCTCGAGACGGTCAGCCGGCAGATTTCCGCGCTGCGTTCGGACGGGCTCATCTCGCTCGACGGCAAGCGCCGGGTGATCGTGCCCGACATCCGGCGCCTGATCGGCGAAACCGGCGACGACATGGACGGCGGCCTCGTGGCCTGACCCCCTTGCCGGAGCAGGGGTCGGCGCGCCCCCCCGCGCCCCCGTCCCGTTGTCGTCGCAGTCCCCCATCAATGCGCCATGAGAAGCGGGAGCTGCGCCCCCTCGAGCATCTCGCGCGTCGCCCCGCCAAGGATCGCCTCACGAAAGCGCGAGTGGCCGTAGGCCCCCATCACGATCGCCTCCGCGCCATGGTCGCGGGCGAATCGCAGGATGATTTCCGAAACCTTGGGCAGGGTGCGGGCGAGGATCGACACCTCGCAGCGGATGCCGTGCCGTGCCAGCATGAGCGAGACCGCCCCGCCCGGATCCGAGCGTTCCGGCGAATGGCTGGGCGGATCGACCATGACCAGATCGACATGGTCCGCCGCCTTCAGGATCGGCATCGCCGCACGGATGGCGGCAAAGCTGACATCGCTTTCGTTCCAGGCAACCATGACGCGGCCGAAGGGGCGCGACCAGTCGCGTTCGTCGTCGGGCACGATCAGCACCGGCGCCCCGGTGGCAAAGAGCGCGGCCTCGACCAGCGTCACCTGAGTCGCATCGCGCCCCGGGCCATAGGGCCGGGCGGCCACGACCAGATCGCTGTAGCGTGCCACGCGCGAGACCGTGAAATCCAGGCCAAGCTGCGGCGAGACGATTTCCTGCACCGAAACGCGCGGCGTGCCCGGCGGGACGATTCCCGCAACCCATGCCGCCAGCGAGGCGGCGCGGTTGCGCGCCTCGGTGATGGCGATCTCGACCGTGACGGCGATCGCGCCCACCGAGAGCGCGTCATAATGCGCCGGGTCGATTCCCACGCAGAAGACCTCGAGATGCGCCTCTTCGCGCTGGGCGATCGCCAGCGCCGCCCGAAGCGCGGCACCGTCGGTAGCGGCATTCGTCGCGATCAGGCTGATTGTCTTGTAGGCCACGGAGATCCTCCTCCCCCCTCTTCTGCAGGGCCCGTGATGATACAAACGCCGGCCCGGTGTAAAGGCGACACTAGCAGGGTCCGCCGCAGCGGATGTTGACATGAATCAAGGCGCATTCCTGCAGGCCGTCTCTAACGGCCGACAACAGGACTGATTGCCGCAGGGACGCATGGCGCCCCGTGCGGACGGAATCGTAAAGAGGGACAATTACCCATGTGGGACTGGATCAGGATCGTGGCATACGGGGCGATCGCCCTTTTCGCCGCGTATGCCGCGAGCCAGGCGCGCGACATCGCGTATCAGGTCAATGCCCTGATCGTGATGGCCATCGCGGCCGGGCTGTTCATCTGGCAGGTGCGTCATACCGACGAACCGCGCATCGCCCCCGAGGGCGAATACAATGACGCGGTGGTGCGCGCCGGTGTCATCGCCACCGCCTTCTGGGGGATCGTCGGCTTTCTCGTCGGCGTGATCATCGCCTTCCAGCTTGCCTTTCCCTCGCTGAACTGGGGCGGCTGGACCGACGGCGTCCTGAACTTCGGCCGCATGCGCCCGCTGCACACCAGCGCGGTGATCTTTGCCTTCGGCGGCACCGCCCTCATCACCACATCGTTCTACATCGTGCAGCGCACCTGCGCCGCGCGGCTGTGGGGCGGCAATCTGGCGTGGTTCGTGCTCTGGGGCTGGCAGATCCTCATCCCGCTCGCCGCGACGAGCTATGTCCTCGGCGGGTCGCAAAGCCGCGAATATGCCGAACCGGCCTGGTATCTGGACATCTGGATCACGATCGTCTGGGTCGCCTACCTGCTGGTGTTCATGGGCACGCTCCTCAAGCGCAAGGAGCCGCACATCTACGTCGCCAACTGGTTCTACCTGGCCTTCATCATCACCATCGCCATGCTGCATGTGGTGAACAACCTGGCGGTCCCGGTGTCGATCTGGGGCTCGGTCTCGGTCTCGCTGTTCTCGGGCGTGCAGGACGCGATGACCCAGTGGTGGTATGGCCACAACGCGGTGGGCTTCTTCCTGACCGCGGGCTTCCTCGGCATGATGTACTACTTCGTGCCCAAGCAGGCCGGCCGCCCGGTCTACAGCTACAAGCTGTCGATCATCCACTTCTGGGCGCTGATCTTCCTCTATATCTGGGCCGGCCCGCACCATCTGCACTATACCGCGCTGCCCGACTGGGCCGCGACGCTGGGCATGGTGTTCTCGGTCATCCTGTGGATGCCGTCCTGGGGCGGCATGATCAACGGCCTCATGACCCTCTCGGGCGCCTGGGACAAGCTGCGCACCGATCCGGTCATCCGCATCATGGTGATCTCGATCGGCTTCTACGGCATGTCGACCTTCGAAGGGCCGATGATGTCGATCAAGGCGGTCAACTCGCTCTCGCACTACACGGACTGGACCATCGGCCACGTCCATTCGGGCGCGCTGGGCTGGAACGGCATGATCACCTTCGGCGCGCTCTACTTCCTCGTGCCGCGCCTGTGGAAGCGGGACGGGCTCTATTCCCTTGCCGCCGTCAACTGGCACTTCTGGCTCGCCACCATCGGGATCGTCCTCTATGCGGCCTCGATGTGGGTCTCGGGCATCATGGAAGGCCTGATGTGGCGTGAAGTGAACGCCTTCGGCGGCCTGGCCAATTCGTTCGCCGACACGGTCGAGGCCAAGTTCCTCATGAACGTGGTGCGCGGCATCGGCGGCACGCTCTATCTCACCGGGGCGATCATCATGGTGTGGAACCTCTGGATGACGGCCTACGGGCGGCAGAAGCCCGCCACCCACGCCGTTGCGGCCGAATGAGGAGCGGACATCATGAGCCTGCTTGACCGCCACCACATCCTCGAGAAGAACGCGACGCTTCTTCTTGCCGGCAGCCTTGTCGTCGTGTCCATCGGCGGCATCGTCGAGATCGCACCCCTCTTCTACCTCGAGAACACCATCGAGAACGTCGAGGGGATGCGGCCCTATTCGCCGCTGGAACTGATCGGGCGCGACATCTACATCCGCGAGGGCTGCTACGTCTGCCACAGCCAGATGATCCGCCCGATGCGCGACGAGGTCGAGCGTTACGGGCATTACAGCCTTGCCGCCGAATCGATGTTCGACCACCCGTTCCAGTGGGGGTCCAAGCGGACCGGGCCGGACCTTGCCCGCGTCGGCGGGCGCTATTCGGATGACTGGCATGTGCGCCACCTGATCAATCCGCAGTCGATGGTGCCCGAATCGATCATGCCGCCGTATTCCTTCCTGATGGATGCGACGCTGAGCGGCGAACATGTGGCCGAATCGCTGGCCACCCACCGCATCGTGGGCGTGCCCTACACCGACGAGATGATCGCCAGCGCACAGGCCGATTTCGTCGCGCAGGCCGATCCGCTGGGCGATCACGACATCGACGCGCTTGTGGAGCGCTATCCGGGGGCGCAGGTGCGCAACTTCGACGGCCGGCCGGGGGTGTCCGAGATGGACGCGCTCGTGGCCTATCTCCAGATGCTCGGGACGCTGGTCGACTTCTCGACCTTCATTCCCGACGCAAGCCGATAGGAGGGCAGGGTGGACGATCTCTATTCGCTTCTGCGCGCCTTCGCCGATAGCTGGTTCCTGATTTTCATGTTCGCGCTGTTCGTCGGCGCGGGGATCTGGGCGTTCCGCCCGGGTTCCCGCCCGCTTCACGACGACGCCGCCATGGTGCCCTTCCGGCACGAGGACCGGCCCGACCCCCAGCGCCCCGAGAATGAGGCCCGGACATGAGCAGGAAACCGAACAGGACCGAAGGCCAGGTCGAGACGACGGGCCATGTCTGGGACGGAATCGAGGAACTGAACAACCCGCTGCCGCGCTGGTGGGTATGGGTGTTCTATGCCACGATCGTCTGGGGCATCTGGTATACCATCGCCTATCCGGCCTGGCCGCTGGTGAACGGCGCGACGCCCGGTTATCTGGGCCAGTCGACGCGCGCCGATGTCGCGGCCGAAATCGCCGCGGTGAACGAAAGGAACGCCAGCCTGAACGAGGCGCTGTCCACCGCCGACCTTGCGGCGCTGTCGGCCGACACCTCCTCGGAACTGCACGGCTACGCGGTGAGCCTTGGCGCATCGGTGTTCCGCGCCAACTGTTCGCAGTGCCACGGCGCGGGCGCGGCCGGACTTCAGTCCGCGGGCTATCCCAGCCTGCTGGATGACGACTGGCTCTGGGGCGGCACGGTCGAGGACATCGCCTTCACGGTGACGAACGGCATCCGCAACGAACAGTCGCCCGATACCCGCTGGGTCGAGATGCCGGCCTTCGGCGACATGCTCTCGCGCGAGGAGATCGCGGCGCTGGTCGCCCATGTGCGCGCCATCTCCGGGCAGGAGCACGACGCCGCCCTGGTCGAAGAAGGGGCGCTGCTGTTCGCCGACAACTGCGCCTCGTGCCACGGCGAATCGGGCGAGGGCACCCGCGAGATGGGGGCACCCACCCTCAACGACGCGGTCTGGCTTTATGGCGGCACGCCCGAGCGGATCGAAGAGACGATCCGCAATGCCCGCTTCGGGGTCATGCCCGCCTGGGCCAGGGACTATCGCGGGGCCTCGGGCCTTGATCAGGCGCAGATCAACGCGGTCACGGTCTATGTCCACCAGCTTGGCGGTGGCGAATAGGCCGGGCAGCGATTTCCCGACCCGGACGGCGGCCCTCAGGGGCCGCCCTCCACGGGATTGCCGCCCATGCGGCCGAATGCCGCAGGGCCGTGAAAATGCATATGCGGCATGTGGATTTCCGACGCCGCCGGCCCTGCGCTTGATCCACGTCAAGGCCCGCAGGGGGTCCGGGGCGGATGAACTGCCCAACTGTCCGATCCGCAGGAATTCGTGATGTCAAACGACGCGCCCCCGTCCCTCTATTCCGCGCGCGAGCCGATCTTTCCGCGCCGCGTGAGCGGCAGGTTCCGCTCGCTCAAGTGGATCATCATGGCGGTGACGCTGGGCATCTACTATGTCACGCCCTGGATCCGCTGGGATCGCGGCCCCGAGATGCCCGATCAGGCGGTGCTGGTGGATCTTGCCGGACGGCGGTTCTTCTTCTTCTGGATCGAAATCTGGCCGCACGAATTCTACTTCGTCGCCGGCCTTCTGATCATGGCGGGCCTCGGGCTTTTCCTGTTCACCTCGGCGCTGGGCCGGGTCTGGTGCGGCTATGCCTGCCCGCAGACGGTCTGGACCGATCTCTACATCCTGACCGAACGCTGGATCGAGGGCGACCGCAACGCCCGGTTGCGCCTGCACCGGCAGAAGTGGGACGCCCGCAAGTGGCGCCTGCGGCTGACAAAATGGGCGGTCTGGCTGGTGATCGGCCTCGCCACCGGCGGTGCCTGGGTGTTCTATTTCGCCGACGCGCCCACGCTCATGCGCGATCTCGTCACCGGGCAGGCGCATCCCGTGGCCTACACGACCATGGCGGTGCTGACCGCCACCACCTTCTGGTTCGGCGGCTTTGCGCGCGAACAGATCTGCATCTACGCCTGCCCATGGCCGCGCATCCAGGCGGCGATGATGGATGAGGAGACGCTGGTCGTCGGCTATCGCGCCTGGCGCGGAGAGCCGCGCGGCAAGGCCAATGTCGCGGGCAACGGCGACTGCATCGACTGCATGGCCTGCGTGAACGTCTGCCCGATGGGCATCGACATCCGCGACGGCCAGCAACTTGAATGCATCACCTGCGCGCTGTGCATCGACGCCTGCGACGACGTGATGGACAAGATCGGCAAGCCGCGCGGCCTCATCGACTATTTCACCCTCAGCGACGAACGGATCGAGCGCGAGGGCGCCGCGCCGATCCCGGTCTGGCGCCATGTCCTGCGGCCGCGCACCATCCTTTATACCGCGCTGTGGACGCTGTTCGGGGTGCTGCTGCTGGTCGCGCTGCTGGTGCGTTCGGATATCGACGTGACGGTGGCTCCGGTGCGCAACCCGCTGTTCATCACGCTGTCGGACGGCACGATCCGCAACGTCTATGAGGTGCGCATCCGCAACATGTCCGGCACCGCGCGCGATTTCCAGCTTGGCCTGACCACGTCCGGGGCCTTCGCCCTGTCGATCGAGGGCGAGGACGATCTGACCGTGACCGTGGCCCCCGACGAGATGGCGCAGATCCGCGTCTATGTCGATGCGGCCGCCGGCACCGAGGGCGCGCGCGCCGACGTGACCGGCATGAGCCTGTGGGTCGAGGACGATTCCGGCGCCCGCGCATCGGTCGACACACGTTTCAACGGCTCTGCCGCGCAGTAGGGCCCCGTCCGGCCGGCCCCGCGATGGCCGGAACCAAGGAGAATGCCATGACCCGCCTCTTTCGCGCGCCGCTGACCGGTCCCAAGGTCTTTGCGATGTTCGCGGCGTTCTTTGCGGTCATCATCGCGGTGAACGTGCTCATGGCCTGGCGGGCGATCGCCACCTTTCCGGGGGTCGAGGTCGCCAATTCCTATGTCGCCTCGCAGACCTTCGACCGCGACCGCGCCGCGCAGGAGGCGCTGGGCTGGACGGCCTCTGTCGCGGTCGAGGACGGCGAATTGCAGGTGGCGATCACCGGTCGCGATGGGCAACCGGCGCAGATCGCCGGGATTTCCGCGATCTTCGGCCGCCCGACCGAGGCGCGCGACGATCAGGTGCCCGCCTTCGTCCGCGACGGCGGACTTTTCCGCGCGCCGGTTGTGGCGGGCCCCGGCAACTGGTATCTCCGGCTCGAGGTCACGGCCCCGGACGGCACGATGTTCCGCCAGCGTCTGACCGTCGCCGTGAACTGAACGGTGGTCTGACATGAGCATAGCCGATTTCGAGGGGGGCGCCGCCTGTCCGGGCTGTATCGCGGCCCCCGCGCGCGGCGGGGCGACGCGCGGTTCCGGCAGCGGCGCGGTCGAGACCGTCCTCGCGGTTCCCGGCGCCCATTGCGCGACCTGCATCACCACGCTCGAGGGCGGCCTCATGGCGGGGGCCGACATTGCCGATGCGCGGGTGAACCTGTCGCTGCGCCGCCTGCGCATCCGCCATGACGGCACCGCCACGCCCGAGGATCTGATCGCAAGGGTGCAGTCGCTGGGATACGAGGCGTTGCCCCTCGACATGGTGGCGCTTTCCTCGACCGAGACCGACCGTCAGTCACGCGACCTGCTCATGCGTCTGGGCGTGGCGTTCTTTGCCATGATGAACATCATGCTTCTGTCGGTCGCGGTCTGGTCCGGGGCCGGGTCGGCCACGCGCGATCTGTTCCACATGGTTTCGGGCATGATCGCCCTGCCCACGGTGGTGTTCTGCGGTCAGCCGTTCTTCCGTTCGGCCTGGGCCGGGCTCAGGGCGGGGCGGCTGGGGATGGATTTCCCGATCTCGCTTGCCATCGTCCTCGCGTCGTCGATTTCGGTCTACGAGACCTTTCACTCGGGCGAACACGCCTATTTCGACGCGGCGGTGATGCTGATCTTCTTCCTGCTTGGCGGGCGCTATCTTGATCACCGCACCCGTGCGGCGGCGCGCTCGGCGGCGCAGGAACTTGCCGCGCTCGAGGTGCCGCGAGCGATCCGGCTGACCGGCGGGGTCGAAGCGACGGTCGCGGTATCGGACCTGGCGCCCGGCGATCTGGTGATGATCCGCCCCGGCGCGCGCCTGCCGGTCGATGGCGTGGTCGAGAGTGGGGAAAGCGAACTCGACGCCTCGCTCCTGAGCGGCGAGACCCTGCCCCTTCCCGTCACTCCGGGCGCAAGGGTGAATGCCGGGGTGGTGAACCTGACCGGGCCTCTTGTGGTGCGGGTGACGGCGGCCGGGCGCGATAGCTCGCTGGCACGGATGGCCGATCTGGTCGCCGTGGCCGAAGAGGCGCGCAACCGCTACACCAGCCTTGCCGACCGGGCCGCGCGCATCTATTCGCCGGCGGTTCATCTGCTTTCGTTCACGGCGTTCGGCGCCTGGATGTGGATCACCGGCGGCGACATCCGCTTTGCCATCAACATCTCGGCCGCCGTCCTCATCATCACCTGCCCCTGTGCCCTTGGCCTTGCCGTGCCGGCGGTGGTGACGGCGGCTTCGGGGCGGCTCTATCGGCTTGGCCTGCTGATCAAGTCGGGCACCGCGCTTGAACGCATGGCCGAGGTCGATTGCGTGGTCTTTGACAAGACCGGCACCCTGACCATGGGCACGCCCGAACCAGTTGACATCGACCGTCACGATGCCGGCGATCTGGCCATTGCCGCCGCGCTGGCCGGGGGATCCGCGCATCCGCTGGCGCAGGCGCTGGCCGCCGCCGCCCGTGCCCGTGGCATCGCGCCCGCCACGGTTTCGGACCTGCGCGAAGTGCCGGGCCACGGGATCGAGGGCACGCTTGACGGCGTCCGCGTGCGGCTGGGCCGGGCCGGCTGGGTCGGGGTCGAACCGGGTGCCATGACGGCGACCTGGCTTGCCGTCGCGGGGCGGGCGCCGGTCGAATTCGCCTTTGCCGACCGGCTGCGCCCCGGTGCCGCGGAACTGGTCAGCACGCTTGGCGCGCGCGGGATTCCGGTGCATCTCGTCTCGGGCGACGTGCCGGCGCCGGTGGCCGATCTGGCAGGGCGCCTCGGGATCGCAAACTGGCAGGCGCAGGTCATGCCCGAGGGCAAGGCCGCCTTCGTCACCCGCCTTGCAGCCGAAGGGCGGCGGGTGCTCATGGTGGGGGACGGGCTGAACGATACGGCGGCACTCGCGGCGGCGCATGTCTCGATCTCGCCGGCGACCGCGCTCGATGCGGCGCGGGTGGCGTCGGATATCGTGCTCATGGGGCAGGACATCGCCCCCGTGGCCGAGGCCCTGACGGTCAGCCGTTCCGCCGTGCGCCGCATCGTCGAGAACTTTGCCATCTCGTTCGGCTACAACCTCATCGCGGTGCCGATCGCCCTGATCGGGATCGCCACCCCGCTTCATGCGGCGCTGGCAATGTCGCTTTCGTCCATCACGGTGACGCTGAACGCGCTGCGCCTGACCCGGAAACGGCGGGCATGAACATCCTTGTCCTTCTCATCCCGATCTCGCTGTTCCTGGGCATCTTCGGGCTGGGTTTCTTCCTGTGGTCGATGAAGACCCGGCAGTATGACGACCCCGAGGGCGACGCCGCGCGCATCCTCGCCGATCGCTGGGACGATCATCCCGCGCCCTGATCGCACCCCTTGACGCGGCCCCTTGCCGAATCGGCTGACCGGGGGGATTCCTCGAACCTGCGCGGCGTTCCGGCCCGCGTGTCCGGCAGCGCCGAGAAAGGAACACCATGACCCGCATCACCGGCCTGCGCACCCTTGACGTGCGCTTCCCAACCAGCGCGCATCTGGACGGATCCGATGCGATGAACCCCGATCCCGATTATTCCGCCGCCTATGTCGTGCTGGAAACCGACGGCCCGCACGAGGGGCACGGCCTGACCTTCACCATCGGCCGCGGCAACGAGGTCTGCGTCGCCGCGATCCGCGCGATGCGGCATCTTGTGGTCGGGCTGGACCTGGACTGGATCACCGCCGACATGGGGCGGTTCTGGCGGCATGTCACCTCTGACAGCCAGTTGCGCTGGATCGGGCCGGACAAGGGGGCGATCCATCTGGCGACCGGCGCCGTGGTCAATGCCGTCTGGGATCTCTGGGCACGGGTAGAGGGCAAGCCGGTCTGGCAGCTGGTGGCTGAAATGAGCCCGGCCGAACTCGTCCGGTGCATCGACTTCCGTTATCTGACCGATTGCATCACGCCGGAATGGGCGCTGGATTTCCTCACCCGGCAGGCCGAGGGCAAGGAGGACAGGATCGCCACGCTGCGGAGCGAGGGCTATCCCTGTTACACCACGTCGGCGGGTTGGCTGGGCTATGACGATGCCAAGCTGCGCCGCCTGTGCCGCGAGGCGGTCGATGCCGGTTTCCGCCACATCAAGATGAAGGTCGGCCGCGACCTTGAGGACGACATCCGCCGCCTGACCATCGCCCGCGACGAATGCGGTCCCGATGTGCGGCTGATGATCGACGCCAATCAGGTGTGGGAAGTGGATGAGGCCATCGACTGGGTGAACCGGCTGGCCTTCGTGAACCCCTGGTTCATCGAAGAGCCGACCTCGCCCGACGATATCGAGGGCCACCGCCGCATCCGCGAGGGCGTGGCCCCGGTCGAGGTCGCCACCGGCGAGATGTGCCAGAACCGCATCATCTTCAAGCAGCTCATCATGCGCGGCGCCGTCGATGTGGTGCAGATCGACGCCTGCCGCATGGGCGGCCTGAACGAGGTGCTGGCCGTCATGCTCATGGCGGCGAAATACGGGCTCAAGGTCTGTCCGCATGCGGGCGGCGTGGGCCTGTGCGAATATGTGCAGCACATGTCGATGATCGACTACCTGTGCATCTGTGGTACGCGCGAGGGGCGAGTGATCGAATATGTCGACCACCTGCACGAACATTTCCTTGATCCCTGCGTGATCGAGAACGCGGCCTACATGCCGCCGGCCGCCCCCGGTTTTTCCGTCCGCATGAAAGAGGACAGCCTGCGCGACCACACTTTCCGCCCGCCCGCCTGACCTCCGGTTTCAGGGGCGGATGAAGGCGGTCGTCAGCCGCGAACAGACCAGAAGCACCTTTGCCACCTCGTCGCCCAGGTTGACAAAGGCATGGCCCATCCGGCTGTCGAAATAGCACGAATCCCCCGGATGCAGTTCGGCCGGGGCGTAGAATTCGGAATGGAATTCGATCCTGCCATTCAGGACATGGACGAATTCCTCTCCGGGATGAGAGGTCAGCCCCTTGAAATCGTGCACCGAGCGGGACTTGATCTCGACCAGGAGCGGAACAAATCGGCGATTGGCGATGTCGGCACAAAGCAGTTCATAGTCGTAATGCTCGCTCTGGTAGGTCAGGGACTCGCCCCGGCGCGCGATCGACCTGCGGCCGTTCACCGGCTTGCCCACAGAGCCGGAAACAAGGTCGGCGATATCCACCCCGAGTCCCTCGGACAGCGCAAGGATCGTGTCGTAGGTCGGGGACATCTGGCCGTTTTCGATCTTGGACAGGGTCGATGTCGCAAGGCCGCAGCGTTCGGCCAGATCGGCAAGCGTCAGCCCCGCCGTCTTGCGCAGGGTCCGGACCGTCAGGGAAATCGACCGGACCGGACGCCGGTCCGATTGCCGGGGAGAGGCGGCAGAGTCATCGAGCGCGCTCATCTTCGCCCTCCCTTCCGGGCCGGACCCGGATACCTGTCGCGATTATGGTCGCACCTTCCGGGCCTCGTATCAATTGCCCGATTCCGGAGGCCGGCACCGATTGCCGCTGCGTCAATTGGCGCGAATGGCGTCATGGCCATTCCGGCCGGCCAGAAACCGTGCCGGCCGGCAATCGTTTCTGCCCGCTCAGATCGCGATGGCCGCACAACGGGGCAGGAGTGCCTCGGCATCCTCGCGCCGACACAGGCGGGTGCCGTCGGTCATGACCGCCGCACTTGCCGCCGCAACTCCGCGCGCCAGCGCCTGCGACAGATCCTCCTGCATCGCGAGGCCAAGGGTGAACCCGCCCACGAAACTGTCGCCGGCCCCGACCTTGGAGCGCACCGGCACCTCGGGCGCGCGCGCATGCAGGCGGCGGTCGTGCGTGGCCAGAACCGATCCCTCGCTGCCACGGGCGACAATGACGATCCGCGCCGCCCCCCGTTCGACCAGCGCGGCGGCAAAGGCCGCGCTCTCGCCCAGATCGCGCAGCGGGCGGCCGGCGATCTCGGCGGCCTCCTCTTCGTTCATGCGCAGCACATGCGCCACGCCTTCATCCGAGGCGGCCATGATGTGCAGCGCCTTGCCCGAGGTATCGACCACCACATCGACCCCCCGTGCGTTCAGTCCGCGCGACAGATCCAGCAGGACGCTGTCCGGCACCCCCGGCGGGATCGACCCCGAGATGACGGCAAGCCCGCCCGGTTCGGCCGCTGCGATGATCGAGGCGCTGGCCGCCGTGATGTCGAGGGCGTTCCACTCGGGCCCCGGCAGCATGAAGCGAAACTGGTCGCCGGTGCGCTGGTCGATCACCGACAGCGAGGACCGCGTTTCCCCGCGCGAGGGATGCACGATGAGATCAAGCCCGGCCTCGCGCATCAGTTTGGCCATGTGATCGCCGTTGTGGCCGCCCAGCACGACGAAGGTGCGCGATTCGCCGCCGAGGATCCGGATCGCCCGGCTCACGTTGATGCCGCCGCCGCCCGGATCCAGATGCGCCGGTTCGCAGCGCAGTTTCACGTTGGGTACGATGGCGCCGACCTGCGTTCCCAGATCGAGCGCCGGGTTGAGAGTGACGGTAAGAATGTCGCGCATCGGTCGCCCCCTGATGATCGGCGCGACCATTGCCCCGCCTGCCCCCGGGATGCAACGGAAATGTTAGCGGTAGCAGCCCGGGCGCCCGCTGCCTAGTGCCACCACTGGTCGATCGAGGCGATATCGTCGTCGGACCAGCCGAAATGATGCGCGAATTCATGAATCGTCACATGCGCGACCAGTTCCGCGATGGTGACGTTGCCACGCTCGGCCCATTCGTCAAGGATCGGCCGGCGGAACAGCCATACGGTATCCGGCCCCTGCGGCACGTCCCAGTTCGATTTCTCGGTCAGCGGGATACCGTCATAGAGCCCGGTCAGTTCGAACGGCTCCATCTCCATCTCCTCGAGCACGGCATCATCGGCGAAATCGAGAACGCGGATGGCGACGGCGCGCGCGAGGTCGCGAAACGCGAGCGGCAGGTTCTCGATCGTCTGACGGGCGAGTTCCTCGATATCGTCGGCGGAGGGGGCGATGTGATCCATGGCGCCCATATGGACAAAACCGGGCCGCTGTGAAAGAGCCGTTGCGCCCGGCACGCCCGCGCCACGGAGATGCCCCATGACCACGACCCGCTTTGCCCCCTCGCCCACCGGCTACATCCATATCGGCAACCTGCGCGCGGCGCTGTTCAACTATGCCATCGCGCGACAGAACGGCGGCACCTTCATCCTGCGCATCGACGATACCGACCGCGAGCGTTCGAAAGAGGAATATGTCGAGGGGCTGAAGGACGATCTGACCTGGCTGGGCCTGACCTGGGACCGCATAGAACGGCAGTCGGCCCGGATCGACCGCTACGAATCCGCCCGGGCCCGGCTGATCGCCGAGGGCCGGATCTACGAATGTTTCGAGACCCCGACCGAGCTTGACCTCAAGCGCAAGAAACTGCTGAACATGGGGCGTCCGCCGGTCTATGACCGCGCCGCGCTCCTGCTTTCGCCCGAGGAGAAGGACCGCCTGCGCGCCGAACGTGGCAGCCACTGGCGATTCCGGCTCGATCATGAGCGGATCGAATGGCAGGACGGAATCCTGGGCGCGATCTCGATCGACGCGGCAAGTGTCTCGGATCCGGTGATCGTCAAGAACGACGGCCAGTATCTCTATTCCTTCGCCTCGGCCGTCGATGATGTCGAGATGGGCGTGACCGACATCGTGCGCGGCGCCGATCATGTCACCAACACCGCCACCCAGATCCAGATGATCGAGGCGCTGGGCGGCCGTCCGCCCCGTTTCGCGCATCACTCGCTTCTGACCGGGCCGGACGGCGACGGCCTGTCCAAGCGCCACGGCGCCCTTTCGATCCGCGACCTGCGCGCAAGGGGGCTCGAGCCGATGGCAGTGCTGTCGCTCATGGCCCGGCTTGGTTCGTCGGAACCGGTCGAATTGCGCGCCACGGTCGCGGATGTGGTCGCGAACTTCCGGGTCGAGAGCTTTGGCGCCGCCCCGACCCGCTTTGATCCCGAGGATCTTGTGCCGCTGAGCGTCCGTGCCCTTGCGGCAAGGCCCTTTGACAGCGTTGCCGGGGCGATGCGCGCCGCAGGCGTGCCGGATGCACTGGCTCCGGCCGTGTGGGAGGTGCTGCGCGAGAATATCGGCTCGCTCGACGACATCGCGCCGTGGTGGGCCATCCTTGCCCATGGCGCTGCCGGCATCGCCGACGAGGCCGACCGCGACATGGTCGAGACCGCCCTCACCCTGCTGCCGCCATTGCCCTACGGGCCGGGCACCTGGGGCGACTGGACCGAGGCGGTGAAACAGGCCACCGGACGCAAGGGCAAGGCGCTGTTCATGCCCCTGCGCCGGCTTGTGACCGGGCGCGACCGTGGCCCGGAAATGGCGGCGCTGATGCCACTTCTGCAAGTCAGGCCCGCCCTCGCCCTCGCCTGAGGCGGGACGCCGGGTGCACCTGCGGGACCGGTGCACCTGCGGACACGCGCCGCTCCTTTCCCCGGGCCGCCGGTCGCCCTTAGAGCCAGTCGCGCAGGATCGGGACAAGCGGCAGATCCGCCGGCGGCATCGGGTAATCCCGCAGCGCCGTGGCCCGCACCCATCTGAGAACCTGCCCTTCGCGCGGCCGCGCTGTGCCCTGCCAGCGGCGGCAGGCGAACAGCGGCATCAGCAGGTGGAACCGCTCGTAGGCGTGGCTGGCAAAGGTCAGCGGCGCAAGGCAGGAGGCATGGGTGTCCACCCCCAGTTCCTCGTGCAATTCGCGGATGAGGGCCGCTTCGGGCGTCTCGCCCGCCTCGACCTTGCCGCCGGGGAACTCCCACAGGCCGGCCATCTCCTTGCCCTCGGGGCGCTGCGCGATCAGCACCCGCCCGTCCGCGTCGATCAGCGCGACCGCAGCCACCAGCAGCAGCGGTCGCCCGGTCACGATCGGTAATCCGCGTTGATGTCGATGTATCCATGGGTCAGGTCGCAGGTCCAGACCCGTGCCCGCCCCCGGCCCAGGCCAAGATCGACCCCGATGACCAGTTCCTGACGCTTCATGTAGGTGCTGGCCTCGTCCTCGGAATAATCCGGCGCCCGCGCCCCGTCGCGCGCCAGCCACAGGTCGCCGAACCGGATCGACAGAAGGTCGCGGTCCGCCCTTGCGCCCGACTTGCCCACCGCCATGACGACCCGGCCCCAGTTCGCGTCTTCGCCCGCCACCGCGGTTTTCACCAGCGGCGAATTGGCGATGGCCATCGCCACGCGGAAGGCATCGGCATCGTCGGCGGCGCCTTCGACCTGCACCTCGATGAGCTTGCCCGCCCCTTCGCCGTCGCGCACCACCTGCAACGCCAGATCGAGCATCACCGCTTCGAGGGCTCCGGCAAAACCCGCGTCCCCCGCGACATCGACACCCGAGACGCCGGTCGCCGCCACCAGCAGCGTGTCCGAGGTCGAGGTGTCGCTGTCCACGGTGATGCAGTTGAAGGTCCGCGCCGTGGCCGCGCTCACCAGCGCCTGTAGATCGGCCCGGCCGATCCGGGCATCGGTGAAGATGTAGACCAGCATCGTCGCCATGTCGGGCGCGATCATGCCCGAACCCTTGGCGATGCCGGCGATGCGCACCGTGCGCCCGCCCACCGTCACGCTGCGCGTCGCGCCCTTTGGAAAGGTGTCGGTGGTCATGATCGCCCGCGCCGCCGCGCCGATCCCCTCGGGGTCGAGACCGGCCTTCAGATCGCCGATCCGTGCGGTGATCCGTTCGTGCGGCATCGGTTCGCCGATCACGCCGGTGGACGAGGTAAAGACCCGCGCCGGGTCGATCCCCATCTCCTGCGCCACCGCCCCGGTGATCGCAGCCACCGATTCACGCCCGGCGCGCCCGGTGAAGGCGTTGGAATTGCCGGAATTCACCAGGATCGCGGCGCCGCCCGTGCCGGTGCCGCAGATCTTGTCCTGACAGTCCAGCACCGCCGCCGAGCGGGTGGCCGAGCGCGTGAATGTCCCCGCCACCACGGTGCCGGGGGCCAGATCGACCAGCATCACATCGGTCCGCCCCGCATAGCGCACGCCTGCCGCCACCGTGGCAAAGCGCACCCCGCCGATCGCGGGCAGGTCGGGAAAGCTGGCGGGAGCGAGGGGCGAAACCTTGTGTGCCATGTCAGTTGTTCAGCAGATCGAGGTTGTAGATCGATGCGGGATCGAAGGCGCCAGCTTCGGGGCGGGTGATGTCGGCCCCGGTCTCGAGTTCCTCGATCCTTGCGGTGATCGCCGCCTCCTGAAGTTCGCTCTCGATCTGCGGGCGCACCGTCTCGAGCGGCGGCAGCGCCTGCGGGCGCGATTCGTTGAGCTTGATCACATGCCAGCCGAACTGGCTCTGGACCGGTTCGGACACGGTGCCGGGCTCCATCGCCACGACGGCGTTCGAGAAGGGCTCGACCATCATGTTCGGAGTGAACCAGCCCAGATCGCCGCCATTGGCGCCGGACCCGGTATCGGTGGAAAGTTCGCGGGCCAGATCGGCGAAATCCTCGCCGGCGTTCAGGCGCTCGACCACGGCCTGCGCCTCTGCCTCGGTCGCCACAAGGATGTGGTCGGCGTCATATTCAACCTGGGCGGTCGATTCATTGAACCGTTCGTCATAGGCGGCCTGGATGGCCTCGTCCGTGACAACCCCGGCCAGCAGGGCATTCACCGCCTCGCCGGCCAGAAGCGACCGCTCTTCGTTCACGAGAGCGATGCCGACGCGCGGGGGGGCATCCTCGATCGTATCGGCCAGAAGCTGCTGCTGGATCAGTTGCGAAACCATCCCGTCGAACAGCACGTCGGGCGGAAGCTGGCGGTATTCCGCCGGCAGGCGCGCGGCGGCGGCGATCAGTTCGCCCAGCGTGATCTCGGTGCCGTTGACCGACGCCACCACGCTGTCGCGGGTGATATCGGCCGCGGCCTCCTGCGCCAGCGCCGGACCCGAGACCGCCAGAATCGCGGTTGTCGCCAGCAGCAATTGTCTCAGCATTCGCTCATTCCCCTGTGGTGTCGGCCCGTGCCAACGTTGACAGCCCCTTGGCCGGCCCTTACATCGCGTCAGGCTTCAGGGGCCGGGTGTCGGCGCCCTGTTTATGATGCGTGACCGGGGCCCACAAGCGACCTCAGCGCAAGAAAGCGTCAGGAAACCGGAGGTTCGGCCGATGCTGGGAATTGGAACGCTGGCGCGCAAGGTGTTTGGCACGCCGAACGACCGCAAGGTGAAGGCGACCCAGCCCATCGTGCGTGCGGTTGCCGCCCTCGAACCCCGGTTCCAGGCCATGAGCGACGCCGATCTGCGCCAGATGACCGATGAACTGTCGGCCCGCGCCCAGGCCGGCGAGGATCTCGACAAGCTCCTCCCCGAGGCCTTTGCCAACTGCCGCGAGGCCGCGCGCCGCGCGCTGGGGCTGCGCGCCTTTGACGTGCAGATCATGGGCGGCATCTTTCTGCATCAGGGCAACATCGCCGAGATGAAGACCGGCGAGGGCAAGACCCTTGTCGCCACCTTTCCGGCCTATCTGAACGCCCTCACCCGCAAGGGCGTGCATATCGTCACGGTGAACGACTACCTCGCGCGGCGCGACGCGGAATGGATGGGCAAGGTGTTCGCCATGCTCGGCATGACCACCGGCGTGGTCTATCCGCAGCAACCCGAAGACGAAAAGCGCGCGGCCTACGCCTGCGACATCACCTATGCGACGAACAACGAACTGGGCTTCGACTATCTGCGCGACAACATGAAGGCCGACCTGTCGCAGATGTATCAGCGCGGGCACAATTTCGCGATCGTGGACGAGGTCGATTCGATCCTGATCGACGAGGCGCGCACGCCGCTCATCATCTCGGGGCCGGCGCAGGACCGCTCCTCGCTTTATACCGCGGTCGATGCGCTGATCCCGGAACTGACCGGGGATCACTACACGCTCGACGAAAAGACCCGCAACGTCACCTTCACCGACGAAGGCAACGAATTCCTCGAGACGCGCCTGCAACAGGCCGGCATCCTGCCCGAGGGGCAGACGCTCTATGACCCCGAAAGCACGACCGTGGTGCACCACGTCAATCAGGGCCTGCGCGCGCACAAGCTGTTCCAGCGTGACAAGGATTACATCGTCCGTGACGGCAATGTGGTGCTGATCGACGAATTCACCGGCCGCATGATGATCGGCCGGCGGCTGTCGGACGGGCTGCATCAGGCCATCGAGGCCAAGGAGCGGGTGGCGATCCAGCCCGAGAACGTCACCCTCGCCTCGGTCACGTTCCAGAACTACTTCCGCCTTTATGCAAAGCTGGCCGGCATGACCGGCACCGCCCTGACCGAGGCGGAAGAATTCATGGACATCTACGGCCTTGGCGTGGTCGAGGTGCCCACCAACCGGCCCGTGGCCCGCGTGGACGAACACGATCAGGTCTATCGCACCGCACGCGAGAAATACGAGGCCATCGTCCGGATCATCGGCGAAGTGCACGGCCGCGGTCAGCCGATCCTGGTCGGCACGACAAGCATCGAGAAGTCCGAGATGCTGTCGGGCCTGCTTCGGCAGGCCGGCATCCCCCACAATGTCCTGAACGCGCGCCAGCACGAGCAGGAGGCCAAGATCGTCGCCGATGCCGGCAAGTTCGGCGCGGTCACCATCGCCACCAACATGGCCGGCCGCGGTACCGACATCAAGCTGGGCGGCAATGTCGAGATGAAGGTGCTCGAGGCGCTGGCCGCCGATCCCGGCGCCCACCCCGACGAGGTGCGCAGCCGGATCGAGGCCGCGCATGTCGAGGAAGAAGAGCGGGTCAAGGCGGCCGGCGGGCTCTATGTCCTTGCCACCGAACGCCACGAAAGCCGGCGTATCGACAACCAGTTGCGCGGCCGTTCCGGGCGGCAGGGCGATCCGGGGCGTTCGTCGTTCTTCCTGTCGCTCGAGGATGACCTCATGCGCATCTTCGGGTCGGACCGGCTCGAGAAGGTGCTCAATTCGCTGGGCATGAAGGAAGGCGAGGCGATCGTGCATCCCTGGGTGAACAAGAGCCTCGAACGCGCGCAGGCCAAGGTCGAGGGGCGCAACTTCGACATCCGCAAGCAGTTGCTGAAGTTCGACGACGTGATGAACGACCAGCGCAAGGCGATCTTCAGCCAGCGCCGCGACATCATGGAAGCACAGGATCTGGCCGAGATCGTCGCGGACATGCGCCATCAGGTGGCCGAGGATCTGTGCAACGAATTCATGCCCGCGCGGTCCTATCCGGACCAGTGGGATCTGGACGGCCTTGCCGCGGCGGTGCGCGAACGCATGGGCCTTGATCTGCCCCTGCGCGAATGGGCGGCGAAGGAAGGCGTGGATCAGGCCGATCTTCTGGGCCGGATCGAGGAGGCCTCGGACAAGGCGATGGCCGAGAAGGAGGCCGCTTTCGGCCCCGACACCATGCGCTCGGTCGAAAAGCAGTTGCTGCTTCAGACCATCGACGCCAAGTGGCGCGAACACCTGCTCAAGCTTGAGCACCTGCGGTCGGTCGTGGGCTTCCGCGGCTATGCGCAGCGCGACCCGCTCAACGAATACAAGACCGAGAGTTTTCAGTTGTTCGAGCACATGCTCGACAGTCTGCGCGCCGACGTGACGCAGAAGCTGTCGCAGATCCGCCCGATGACCGCCGAGGAACAGCAGGCGCTGATCCAGCAGACGCTGGAGGCGCAACGGCGCGCGCAGGCCGCTGCCGCGGGTCAGGCCGCGCCGGCGCAGCCGGTCGCTGCGCCCGTTTCACAGGCCGCGTCGCAGGCCGCGCCGCAGCGCATCCTTGTCGGAGCGGGCGCGGCGGTGGCCGCCACCCAGCCGCGCCCGGGATTTGACGAATCGGACATGTCCACCTGGGGCAATCCGGGCCGCAACGATGCCTGCCCCTGCGGATCGGGGCAGAAGTTCAAGCATTGCCACGGTCGTCTGGCCTGATCCGGGGCCACGCTGATGCTTGGCGCGCCGGTTCCCCCTTGCTAACAGGGGAGGGACCGGATTGCGAAGGAGGGCCCAGCCCGTGACCATTCCGCCGCGCCGCCCGCTCACCCTTCGGGACGTGTCAGAAGCGTCGGGTGTCTCGGAAATGACGGCCAGCCGCGTGTTGCGCGGCAAGGGCGACGTGAGCGAGGCCACCCGCATCCGCGTGCTCGAGGCCGCGCGCGCCATCGGCTACGTCCCGAACAAGATCGCCGGTGCCCTGGCCTCGAACCGGGTGAACCTGGTGGCGGTGGTGATCCCCAGCCTGGGCAACATGGTCTTTCCCGAGGTGCTCTCGGGGATTTCCGCCGCGCTCGAGGATACCGGCCTTCAGCCGGTGGTCGGCGTCACGGACTATCTTCCCGACAAGGAGGAGAAAGTCCTGTTCGAGATGTTGTCCTGGCGGCCCTCCGGGGTGATCGTCGCCGGGCTGGAACATTCCGAGGCCAGCCGCGTCATGCTTGCGCGTGCCGGGATCCCGGTGGTCGAGATCATGGACACTGACGGTGAGGCCATCGACGCCTGCGTGGGCATCAGCCATCGCCGCGCCGGGCGCGAGATGGCCGAGGCGATCCTGGCCGCGGGTTATCGCCGGATCGGGTTTCTGGGCACGAAGATGCCGCTCGACCATCGGGCGCGCAAACGGTTCGAAGGGTTCACCCGGACGCTCGCCAAGGCCGGACTCGAGATCGCGGACCGCGAATTCTATTCCGGCGGATCCGCCCTTCTCAAGGGGCGCGAGATGACCGAGGCGATCCTGGCCCGAAGCCCGGATCTTGATTTCCTCTATTACTCCAACGACATGATCGGCGCAGGCGGCCTCATGCACCTTCTGTCGCGGGGCGCGCGCATCCCTGATCAGATCGGCCTGGCCGGGTTCAACGGTGTCGAACTCCTCGAGGGGTTGCCGCTGCGCCTTGCCACCATGGATGCCTGCCGCCGCGAGATCGGGGAAAAGGCGGCCGGGATCATCGCCGCGCGCCATGCCGATCCGGAGATGGAAGGCGGCCAGCGCATCGAACTCGGCCCGACCCTGCAATACGGCGACACCCTGCGCCACCCCCGCGGCTGAACACGGCCGGAAGGGCCGGGCGCAGGTGGCGAGATATTTATGAAAATCATTTGACAGATTTGCTGCCCCCGGCCTAGCCTGCCCCGGAGGGAGGACGTTCGCATGGCCTTGCGCGGAACGAATCAGGGGCTGTCGCGGTATCACAACCGCCGGATCGTCCTTGCATACATCCGCAATCAGGGGCCGGCGGCGCGCAGCGACATCGCGCAGCATGTCGGACTGACCGTGCAGACCGTGTCCTCGATCGTGCGCGAACTCGAGGAACTCGGCTTTCTCCTGCCGGTGCGGGAAAAGCCGCGCGGTCGCGGGGCGCCGGCGCAGACGCTGCATCTCAATCCTGACGCGGGTCACGCCATCGGCATCGACGTGTCGCCGCTGGGCGTGGCGGCCGCGCTGACCAATCTCGCCGGCGAGATCGTCGCCCACGCCACCCGCGACTGCCCGAATCCGACGCCCGAGGCGGGGTTCACCCTGATTGACGGGCTGGTGCGCGAATTGCGCGCGGCCCGGTCGGGGGCGCGCATCCTCGGGGCCGGCATGGCGATCCCCGGCCCGCTCGATGTCGAGGGGATGAGTTTCGTCGGGCCGACCACGCTGGCCGGCTGGAACGGCATTCCGTTGCAGGACCGGCTGGCGCGGGTCACGGGCCTTCCCGCCTTCATCGAGATTGACACATCGGCGGCCGCGCTCGGGGTGTCGATGCAGGGCGAGGCGCGCGGCCTGTCCGAGTTCTACTACCTGCACCTGGGGGCCGGACTGGGCGGCACGATGATGCATGGCGGCCATCCCCTGCGCGGGGCCTTCGGCAACGCGGGCGAGATCGGCCATGTGCCGGCGGTGCCGGACGGGCTGGCCTGTGCCTGCGGCAATCGCGGCTGTCTGGAACGCTATGTCTCGCTCGAGGCCTATCGCGCGCGCCCCCCCGGCCAGAACGAGGCCGAATGGGTGCGCACGGTCGCGCCGGTGTTCCACCGGGCGATCACCACGATCGAGAATCTGTTCGATCCCGAAACCATCGTGCTGGGCGGGCTTGCGCCGGCCTCGCTCATCCATGCGCTGAGCGCGACCGCGCCGGACCTTCCCGGTTCCGTCTCGGCGCGGCGCGGGCGCGGCCTGCCCCGGATCATCGCCGCGACCGACAGTCATTCCGTGCTGCGCGGGGCCGCGGCGCTGGCCATCGCCGGCGTGCTGTCTCCGGGCGCGGCGCGCGATTCCCTTCCTGCCTCCGACCCTCTTTTCGATGGACTGGCCGCATGAACGAACCCCTTTTGAAGCTTGACGACATCCGCATGAACTTTGGCGCCGTGCAGGCGCTCAGGGGTATCTCCTTCACGGTGGGCAAGGGCGAGGTGATCGCGCTTCTGGGCGACAACGGCGCGGGCAAATCGACGCTGGTCAAGATCATCTCGGGCGGGCTGACGCCCACGGCCGGCCGGATGACCTTTGACGGACGGCCCTACACGCCGCGCTCTCCGTCCGAGGCCAAGGCGCAGGGAATCGAGACGGTCTATCAGGACCTGTCGCTCTGCCCGAACATCGACGTGGTCGGCAATTTCTTCATGGGGCGCGAACTGACGCGCAACTTCCTCGGGCTGAAATTCCTTGACGAGCGCGCGATGGAAGAGGCGACGAACCGCGCCCTCGGGGATGCGGGCACGCGCATCCCCTCGATGCGCACCACGGTCGAGCATCTTTCGGGCGGGCAGCGCCAGGCGATCGAGCTGAACCGGTTCGTCCACTGGGGCGGCAAGCTGGTGCTGCTCGACGAACCCTTCGCCGCGCTCGGGGTCGAACAGACGCGCCGCGGCCTCGAGATGATCCGCCGGGTGGCGGCGCAGGGGATCGGGGTCATCATCATCACCCACATCATGCAGCAGGCCTTTCAGGTGGCCGACCGGATCGTGGTGATCCGGCAGGGCGTGGTCGCCGGCGATGTGCGGGCAAGGGATACCAATGCGGATGCCGTGATCGGCATGATCACGGGACAGGAAGCGGCCGGAACCGGACAGGTCGCAAGCGCATGACAGGGGGAATCCGGTCCACGAGGAGGAAGGAACCGATGACAAGAACGATGAAGATCGGCGCGATGGCCCTTGCCGGTGCCATGGCCATCGCCCAGGCGGGGTACGCCGAAGACACCAAGGGCACGGTCTACTACCTTGTGCCCACCCTTCTGGACGAGTTCCAGACCGGCTCGATCACCGCGCTCGAGATGTTCCTTGGCCAGGTCGGCTATGACATGGAGACGCTGAACGCCGACAACAAGACCGACCTTCAGCAGACCCAGATGAACGACGTGATCGCGCTCTCGCCCGATGCGATCATCCTTGCCGCGGTAGACTTCAACGCCCTCGCCCCCTCGGTCGAGGCGGCGCGTGCGGCCGGAATCCCGGTGGTGATCTTCGACCGTCAGATCGACTCGGTCGAATCCGACTTCACGTCGGTGGCCGGGACGATCGAGATGGGCCATATCGCCGCCTCCGAGGTGCAGCGCCTGCTCACCGAACGCAACGGCGCGGTCGAGGGCAAGGTTCTCCAGATCCTTGGCGACCCGGGCGATCCCTACACGCTCGACATCCAGCAGGGCTTCGAGGAGGTCATGGCCGACTTCCCCGATGTCACCATCATCACCCATCCGGCGATGATGTGGGAGGCGTCGAATGCCGGGACCATCGCGGCGAACCAGATCGTGTCTGACCCGGACATCGACATCATCTTCAGCCATGCCGCGCACCTGTCGGTCGCGGTGGTCGCCGCGCTCGAGGCGGCGGGCAAGGCGCCGGGCGACATCTATGTGATGTCCTCGAACGGCGCGCCGGTCGGGCTTGACCTGATCCGGCAGGGCTGGATGCAGTCCGAGGTGGAACAGCCGCTCTATGCGCAGGCCGCAGCGGTGGCGATGTTCATGGACAAGGTGGTGAGCGGCGAGGAGATCGCGGACGGCGAGTATGACGTGCTCGGCCTGCCCTCGGTCGTCTCGCACGAGGCCTGGGGAGCGACGATCAAGATCCCCGGCGCCGCGATCACCGCAGAGAACGTGGACAACCCGAGCTTCTGGGGCAACCTCCAGGCGCCCGAAGAGCCCGTCACCTCGGTCGAGTGACCAAATACCCCCGCTGCGCCGTGCGGCGGGGGTATCCACCTCCCATCAGGAACAAGGATTGCCGATGACGCCCGGTCAACGCCGCACGCTCGAATTCGTGCTCGACAATCTCGTCTGGTTCATCCTCCTCGCGGTGCTGGCGATCTTTTCCGCCTTCATCCCGAACTATTTCCAGCCCCAGATCTTTGGCAACATCATCGAACAGTCCACCGTGCTGGGCGTCATGTCGATCGGCCTCGCCATCGTCATCATCGCCGGACACATGGACCTGTCGGTGGAATCGGTGGCTGCGCTCAGCGCCATGGCGACGGGGATCCTGTTCGCAAGCGCCGGGATCGGCATCGACGTGGCCATCTCTCCGGGCTGGCTCAAGGTGCCGCTGTCGGTTGCGGCCGGCCTTGCCGTCGGCGGGGCGATCGGGTTCCTGAACGGCTGGCTTGTGGTCAAGGTCCGGCTCAGCGCCTTCATCGTCACGCTGGCCAGCTTCATCTGGGTGCGCGGGCTGGTGGTCGCGCTTTCGGGCGGGCGCAGCGCGCAGAACCTCGCGGACGAGATCCGCTGGTTCGCGATCCAGCGCGTGTTCGGTCTGCCCCTGACGGCCTATATCGCGATCCTGTGCTTTGTCGTCTTTTCGGTGATGATGGCGCGAACCCGCTTCGGCCGGCATCTCACCATGATCGGCGGGAACGAGACCGCGGCCTTCCGGGCCGGGATCAAGGTCAACCGCGTCCTCATTACCGCCTTCGTCATGGCGGGGATGATCTCGGCGCTGGCAGGCTGGCTTCTGGCGATCCGCACTTCGGGGGCGACGGCGAACCTTGGCGTGGGCATGCTGTTCAACGCCTTCGCCGCGGTGGTGATCGGCGGGGTCAGCCTCAAGGGCGGGATCGGCAGCCTGCCCGGGGTCTATGCCGGCGTGCTGCTTCTGTCGTCGATCAATACCGCCATCAACCTGCTGCACCTGCCGGCGGAATACACGCAGGTCATCCAGGGGCTTCTGGTGCTGGCGGCGGTGCTGCTCGATACGCTGAAACATTCGATCAGGAAGAAACTGGCATGAGCGGACGTCTTGAGGGCAAGGTCGCCGTCGTCATCGGCGCGGCCGGCGGCATCGGCCAGAGCGTGGCCGAAAGTTTCGCCCGCGAGGGGGCGAAGGTCGTCATCGGCGACAGCAAGGAGGCCGAGGGCCGCGCCGTCGCCCAGGCCATCGGCGGCGATTTCCTGGCCACCGATGTGGGACGCCACGACGATGTGCAGGCGCTGGTCGATTTCACCATCGCGCGGCACGGCCGCCTCGACATCGCGGTGCAGAACGCCGGGATCTACCCCTGGCAACTGATCGAGGATACCTCGCCCGGGGATTGGGACCGCGTGCTGGGTGTGAACCTCGGGGGGTGCTTCAACCTGGCGCGGGCCGCGCTGGCGCCGATGAAGGCCCAGGGGGGCGGGCGGATCCTGTTCACCTCGTCGATCACCGGCCCGCGGGTGGTGGGGCCGGGGCACGGCCATTACGCAGCCTCGAAAGCGGGAATCAACGGGCTGATCCGGGCGGCCGCCCTTGAGTTTTCCGCCTACGGCATCACCGTGAACGGGGTCGAGCCGGGCAATATCCTGACCGATGCGATCCGCCTGCATCGCGGCGCCGCTTACATCGCGGACATGGAGGCCTCGATCCCGCTGGGCCGTCTGGGCAGCACGCGCGACGTGGCCAATGCCTTTGTCTTTCTTGCCTCGGACGATGCCTCCTATATCACCGGCACGACGATCATCGTCGATGGCGGCCAGATCCTGCCCGAAGGCAACGATTTCCGCATCGAGGTGAAATCCCTCTGACGCGGAAGGGGCGGGGCGATGAAGGCGGATGTGGCGGTTCTGGGCGCCGGGATCGTGGGCGTATGCGTGGCGATCCATCTGGCAGAGCGCGGTCGCTCGGTCGTCCTCATCGACCGCGGTGAGGCGGGGGGCGGCACCTCCTTTGGCAATGCCGGGCTGATCCAGCGCGAGGGCGTGGCCCCCTATGCCTTTCCGCGCTCGCTGCTCAGGCTGGCGCGCTATGCCGGCAACCGCCAGATCGACATGCGCTTTGCCTGGTCGGCGCTGCCGGCGCTGGCCGGGCCGCTGGCCCGCTACTGGTGGCGTTCGCGGCCGGCGTCCTATCGCCGGATCGTCGTGGATTACGCGCAGTTCATTGCCCATTCCCTCAGCGAACATGCCGCCCTCATCGAACAGGCGTTCGCGGATCACCTCATCGAACGGTCGGGCTGGCTCGAGGTGTTCCGGTCGCCCGCGACCCTGGCCGCCGAACGTGCCGCCGCCGAGGAACGGGCGCCGCTGGGCCTTGAACACCGGCCGCTCGATCCCGACGGGCTGGCGCGGATGGAGCCGGCGCTGGCCCCGGTCTTTGCCGGCGCGATCCACTGGACGCAGCCCTGGACGGTGCGCGATCCCTTTGCCCTGACACAGGCCTATCTGCGCCTGTTCAAGTCGCTGGGCGGCCAGTTCCGGCGCGGCGACGGCACGACGCTGCGCGCGGACGGCGGCGCCTGGGAGGTGCAGACCGACGCGGGGCCACTGGTCGCGCGCGAGGCGGTCGTGGCCATGGGCCCATGGTCGGACGATGTGCTGCGGCGGCTGGGGCGGCGGCTGCCGTTCTTTGTCAAGCGTGGCTACCACGCCCATTACCGCCCGCGCGAAGGCGCCGGACAGCGGTTCGCCATCCATGACGAGGCGGGCTTTGTCGTGGCGCCGATGGCGGCGGGGCTGCGCCTGACCACCGGCGCCCAGTTCATGCACCGCGACGCCCCCCCCGATCCGGCGCAGATCGCCGCCTGCGAGACGGTGGCGCGGCCGGCCTTTCCGCTGGGCGACCGGGTGGCGGGTGCAATCTGGATGGGGTCGCGCCCCTGCACCCCGGACATGAAGCCGGTGATCGGCCCGGCGCACCGCCCCGGCCTCTGGGTTGCCACCGGGCACGCGCATCACGGACTGACGCTTGCTGCGGCGACCGGGCGGCTGCTGGCCGCGATGATGACGGGCGAGGCGCCGCCGGTCGATCCGGCGCCCTATGCGATGGGAAGGTTCCGCTGACATGGCCGCGATTCACGAACGCCTCGGCCTGCGCCGCGTCATCAACGCCGCAGGGACCATGACCGACCTTGGCGCCTCGATCATCGGGCCAGAGGCGCGGGCGGCGATGGACGAGGCGGCGGGCGCGTTCTTCGAGATGGACGCGCTCTTTGGCCGGGCCAGCGCGACCATTGCCGAACTGACCGGGGCCGAAGCGGGATTCGTCACCTCGTCCGCGGCCTCGGGGATCACGCTGTCGGTCGCCGGCGCCATGACCGGGGACGACCTTGCCGCGATCGAACGCCTGCCGGATGCCAGCGGCCTGAAATCCGAGGTGGTGCTGCTGGCCGGGCACGCGATCAATTTCGGCGCCCCGGTCACGCAGATGATCCGCCTTGCCGGCGCGCGGCCGGTGATTGCGGGGCAGGCGACATCCTCGGCCGGGTGGCAGGTCGCGGGCGCGATCACCGACCGGACGGCGGCGGCGCTCTATGTCGTCTCGCATCACTGCGCGCCGACCGAACAGGTGGACCTGGCCGAATTCGCCGAAATCGCCCATGCGCGCGGCGTGCCGGTGATCGTCGATGCGGCATCGGAATACGACCTGCGCGGGTTCCACGACCGGGGCGCCGATCTGGTCATCCATTCCGGACACAAGTTCCTCGCGGGTCCGACCTCGGGTATGGTGTCGGGCCGGGCCGGGCTGGTGCGGGCGGCCTGGCTTCAGAATCGCGGAATCGGCCGGGCGATGAAGGTGGGCAAGGAGGGGATCGCGGGCCTGATCGCCGCGCTCGAGGCATGGAGGACGCGCGACCACGCCGCCATGCGCCGACGCGAGGGCGCGGCACTTGCCCTCTGGTCCGGGGCGGTTTCCGGCCTGCCCGGCGTCCGGGCAAGGGCCGTCCCCGATCCGACGGGAAACCCGCTCGACCGGCTGGAACTTGTGCTGGATCCCGAAGCGGCGGGCATCACCGCCTGGGATCTGGCGCGGGAACTCATGGCCGGCGATCCGGCGGTGGCGACCCGCGACATGGAGGCCGAACACGGGATCCTCCACCTCGACCCCTGCAACCTTCACGCGGGCGAGGCCGAAACGGTGGCTGACCTTCTGCGCGCGATCCTCGGGCGCGCCCGTGCCGCGCCCTTGCGGACAGACCTGCACCACGAGCGCCGGATACGCGCCCGCGCCCCGGCCTTTCCCGGCAGGGCGGGGTGACGACTGAACATTCCCTGAATTTTCTGCCACCTGACCTCAAGAAAACAAGGGAAATCTGACACCCCATCGCCAAGAGGCTTCCACCACGCCCCCTACATTTTCTTCCACCAGAAATTAAGCGCGGGACAACAAAAAAAGCCACCCATCCGGGTGGCTTCTGGTCGGAGTAGATCCGCCGCGGTCTATGCTGCGAGGTCTGACCTGCGGTAGATGTTCGGGACCGCCGCCTGACGAGCGGGAAGCGGGTGAACGCCCTTTTCAGACAGGATCGCCTTCATGGATCTGGGCGACATGCCTTCGCTGGCCGCGAGTTCAACCAGGCCGACGTGGGTATCACGAAACGACTGGACTTCGGATTCCCGAAACATCCGAACGCGGACACCCTTCGCGTTCGTCACGACGTGCTTGAGGATATAGTCATTCCCGTCGGGCGCCGTCATGTTCAGGACGGCCACTGCCGCCAGAGGAGAAAGGCCGATCACCTCCACCGCCCGTTCGAGGCTGATCAGACCGGACGCAGTCTGGTTGGCCATCGCGGTCGCCACCTCTGCCGGATCGACGAGCACCCCTTTGAATTTCAGGGCGGGGTCCACGACCTCCACACGGGACAGACCGCCGGAGAGCAGCGCGCCGACGATATCGATAACAGGCCAGCGCGAGGTTATGGACGCGGCCAGGATATCCTGCATCCCGTCGGATGGCGCGGCGACGTGGGTAGCCTTGGACATGAGGTTCGTCAGGAAACTTTCCGCGTCTTCAAGGGCAACACCCTTCAGGACCCCGGTCGCTTCGTCCAGATTCGAGATCCGGGGGATCATTCCGGTCCGCACCAACTGCTCGGCTTGGGTCCGGTTGCAGTTCAGGAATTCAGGGAGGGCGAGAACGGGGATGGCGGTTTCGATCCTTCGGGCCAGCGCCTCCGCGGCGACCGCGCCGAAACTCCTGACCCCCAGGGAAACGTCAGGATCTCCTTCGGCGAGGCCAGTCAGTACGACGGCCCGGTTCAGCGTCTTGGGGTGCTGAACCGTTACCCGGGCGAGGCTGCCGACAGTGTGGACGCGCCGCACCTCGACCGGCTCGCCGAAAAGATCGTCACCGACCTCGAGGGGAAAACGATCCATGATGAAATCGCGAACCACTTCCCGGATCGGCCCCTTGGGTCGCGCATTCTTGTTAAACTGGAGCCACTGATACAAGCGACCGAACATCTTCTGGGGGCCGCCGTTCAGATCGTCCCTGACGAACTGCTCGAAAACCGACTGAAGTGCATCGCGAATGCCCAGCGCACCACGCGCCGCGAACCCGTAACCGACATGTCCCGCGCGATGCCACGCGGCCTCCGGCAGGGTGTTCAGGTTACAGTGGGCCCCCTCAGAGATGATCACGCCCAGCATCTCACAAGCGCGGGCGGCGAGATCGAGGGGCTGTTCATCCAGCCATGCCGGCCCGGTCCCGCCAGCCAAACGACCCTCAACATAGAGTTGCAGATCGGACGGAGCGAGACTCACGGCGTCGTCGACGAGGGTTTGCAGCCCCGCATCGTCCGGTGCGACCTGCGACATGAGTTGGAAGCGCTTCGCATGGGAGGTGTTCTGACGACGAAACAGGGCGATCCCGTGAACCGCGCAGGCCCGAATGTGCTCAACCTGCCACAGGACCCGGCCGACGCGGGCCCCTCCGGACGGGCTGCCCGGGTGCCCGTCGGCGAGCAGGCAGGCAGGACAGAAGCTGGTCTTGTCCAGCTTCGCAAACTCGGCGTGCACAGCAGGCCCTTGTGGTCGTCTGCGATCACCAGCTTCACGCCGCGCAGGCCGCGATCGGCGAGGCTGCGCAGGAACTCGGTCCAGAATGTCTCGGCCTCGGAGGGGCCGGTGGCCACACCCAGAACCTC
>JADYZU010000021.1 GCA_020852925.1 Rubellimicrobium sp.
AGAGCCCCGGCCCGACGCGTGAATGGCGCGCATCCGGTTGACAGTTTCCGGCTCGACGATCATTAATCGACATGTCTATACAACTTTCCGGCCCAGGGCCGGCAGTGGCAAGGAAAGGGGAGCGCAATGACCGACAGGACCATCCGTCTGGGCGAGGGACCGATCACCCTTGCCGATCTTGCCCTGGTGGCACGGGGCACGCCGCGCATCGAACTTGCGGACGCGGCCCGCGCCGCGATGAAGGTGAGCGAGGACTGGGTTGCGGACCTCTCCACCCGCATGGATCGCGGCGACCGGGTCGAGGCGATCTATTCGATCAACACCGGTTTCGGCTCGCTTGCCGGGCGCGAGGCCTTTGCCAGTTCGGCCCAGGCGCGCGACCTGTCGCGCCGGCTGGTGGTCTCGGACGCTTCGGGCGTGGGCCGGCCGCTTGACGCCGAAGTGGTGCGCGCGGCCATGCTGATCCGCGCGGCCAGTCTGGTGCGCGGCTACTCGGCCGCCCGCGCCGTGGTGGTCGAGACGATCATTGCCATGCTGGAACGCGACGTGGTGCCGATGGTGCCGGAATACGGCTCGCTCGGGGCCAGTGGCGACCTGATCCCGCTCGCGCACATGGCCCTGGTCATGTCGCGCGCCGAGGCGGGCGAATCCGAACCCGATTCGGGCGAGGCCTTCTACAAGGGCACGCGCATGTCGGGCCTGGCCGCGATGCGGGCGGCGGGAATCGAGCGGATCGTGCTTGGCCCGAAAGAGGGGCTCGCGCTTCTGAACGGCACGTCGTTCTCGACCGCGCAGGCGGCGCTGGCGCTGATCGACGCGGAAAACCTTGTCGCCACCGCCGAAGTGGCCGCCGCCATGTCGATCGAGGCGTTGCTGGGTTTCGGCGATGCCTTCATTCCCGAACTGCACGAGGCGCGCGGCCATCCCGGACAGATCGCCACTGCGGCCAGCATCCGCCGCCTGCTCGAGGGCAGCACCCTGATCGACGGCGGCATCGGCCGCGATCCGGTGCGCCAGCCGCCGCAGGATGCCTATTCGCTGCGCTGCGTGCCGCAGGTGCTCGGTCCGGTGCGTGACACGCTCGCCTTCGTGCGCGGCGTGATCGAGACCGAGATGAACGCCGCCACCGACAACCCGCTCATCTTTGCCGACCGCCTGCCGGGGCGCAGCCTCAAGGCGGTCTCGGGCGGCAATTTCCACGCCGAATATGTGGCCTTCGCCGCCGATTTCCTGTCGATCGTCGTCACCGAGATCGGCAACATCGCCGAACGGCGGCTGTTCCGGCTCAATGACGGCACGCTGAACCGCGGCCTGCCGGACATGTGCGTGGCCTCGGAACAGGTGGGGATGGATTGCGGCTACATGCTGCCGCAATACCTTGCTGCCGCGCTGGTGTCGGATTGCAAGACCCTGGCCCATCCCGACAGCGTCGATTCCATCCCGACCTGCTCGAACCAGGAGGATCACGTCTCGATGGCGAACAACGCCGGACGTCATGCGCGGCAGATCGTGAAGAACATCGAGAACGTGGTCGGCATCGAGGTGGTGATGGCGGCGCAGGCGCTCGAGTTGCGGATGATGGAGCGGGGCATCGGCCCCGAGGCCCTCGCCCCCGCCACGCGCGCCGTGCTGGCGATGGTGCGCGCCACCAATGCCGACGACGGACGGCCGATCGACTATCTTGCGCGCGACATCGTGCTCTATCCCCGGATCCAGAAGGGCGCCGATCTTGTCCATACGGGTGCGGTGCTGGCCACGGCGCAGGCGGCGCTGGCCTGACCCGGGCCGGTGCATGCAGTCGCGGCGGGGGTCCATGCATCCCCGCCGCCCACCCGCCCCCCGAGGAATGATCATGACCGACCGCCTGCCCCAGACCCTTCGTTCCGCCCTGGCCGCGCGCTTTGGCGACAGGTTCCAGACCGGGCAGGCGATCCGCGATCAGCACGCGGCAACGACGACATGGATCGCGCCGCAGCCGCCCGATGCCGTGGTCATGGCGCAATCGACCGCAGAGGTCGCGGCCCTCGTCGGCCTGTGCGCCGAGGTTGGCGTGCCGGTCATTCCCTTTGGCACGGGAACATCGCTCGAGGGGCAGGTGAACGCGCCCATGGGCGGGGTCTGTGTCGATCTCTCGCCGATGAACCGGGTGCTTGCGGTGCATCAGGATGACATGGACGCCGTGGTCCAGCCGGGGGTGACGCGCACCGCGCTCAATGCACATCTGCGCGACACCGGCCTGTTCTTCCCGCTCGATCCCGGCGCGGATGCGAGTCTGGGGGGCATGGCCTCGACCCGGGCCTCGGGCACCACGGCGGTGCGCTATGGCACGATGCGCGAGGTGGTGCTCGCGCTCGAGGCGGTGATGCCGGACGGTTCGGTGATCCGCACCGGCAGCCGCGCGCGCAAGAGTGCCGCCGGCTATGACCTGACGCGCCTTCTGGTCGGGGCCGAGGGCACGCTGGGCGTCATCACCGAACTGACCTTGCGGCTTCAGCCGCAGCCCGAGGCGGTGCGCGCCCTGTCCGTTTCCTTCCCGACCGTGCGCGCCGCCTGCGAGACGGTGATCCTCGCGCTGCAATCGGCGGTGCCGCTGGCCCGGATCGAACTGCTGGACGCCACGAGCGTGGGCGCCGTGAACGCGCGTTCGGGGGTGGGCCTGCCCGAATCACCGCTGCTGCTCCTGGAATTTCACGGCAGCCCCACCGCGATCGCCGAGGCGCAGGAATCCTTTCGCCTGATCGCGGTCGACAACGAGGGCAGCGGATTTCGCGCCGCCAGCACCACCGAGGAGCGCAACCGTCTGTGGAAGGCGCGCCATGACCTGTTCTGGGCGATCAGCGCGCTGCGCCCCGGTTCGCGCCCGATCAGCACCGATGTCTGCGTGCCGGTGTCGTGGCTTGCCGACTGCATCACCCAGGCCGAGGCGGCGGTGGCGGCGCGCGGCCTGATCGCGCCGATCGCCGGCCATGTCGGGGACGGCAATTTCCACCACCAGATCCTGGTGGACCCGCTGGACGAGGCCGAAAACGCCCGCGCGGCGGAATATGTCGGCTGGCTCAACGATCTGGCCATCTCGATGGGGGGCACCTGCACCGGCGAACACGGAATCGGGCAGGGCAAGCGGCGCTATCTGGAACGCGAAGCCGGCGCTGGCATCCGCCACATGGCCGCGATCAAGGCCGCGCTCGATCCGAAGGGCATCATGAACCCCGGCAAGATCCTGCCGTCCGAAGCCTGAAGCCGGCGCCGGAACGCCGGGCCTGAATCGCGGCAGGCGACTGCGGCGCCCGATGCGGGCACGGCGGATGCGTCATGCTGCTGTCGGTCGATCCGTCCGATCTGGTGGAGCCAAGGGGGATCGAACCCCTGACCTCTTGCATGCCATGCAAGCGCTCTCCCAGCTGAGCTATGGCCCCGTCCTGATCGTTCTCCGGTCTGGCCGCGCGGCCTTGCCGGAAGATGCGCCCTGGGGGGCGCGTGCCGCTCTCTATGCGGGGTAGCGGGCGGGTTCAAGAGGAAAAATGCCCCAAACCGCCCGCCTTGCACCGCGCCCCGTCCGCCCCGCCCGCCCCGGCACGGGACGAGGGAGGCGGGGGCCGGGATCACTCGTCGTCGGCCGCGACGTCGCCCAGTTCGTCGAAGGAAACCGAATCGTCCTCGTCGTCCTCGAGCACTTCGTCGTCGATATCCGCATCCGCGCCGGGCGCGTCGTCATCGAGCAGCAGATCGTCCTCGTCGTCGATGGCGGCCAGTTTCTTGGTCTGGGCATCCTCGCCGTCGGCAACCATGGTGCGCGCGCGGGCGGTGTCGATATTCACCACCTGGCCCGTGTAGGGGCTGATGACCGGATTGGCATTCATGTCGTAGAAACGTTTGCCCGTGACCGGGCAGATGCGCTTCTTGCCCCATTCGGGATCGGGCATGGCGGAGTCCTTTTCATGGAACGGAACCGGCACCCCTTGCGGGGCATCAGGGCCCCCTGCCATAAGCCCTGTGCCATGTCAAAGCCTTTGGCGCGCGCACGAGAGAGAGGGGGGGCAATGGATGAACATGTGATCCCCGGCGATCCCCCGGTCCGGGTCGCGCTGCGCCGTTCGGCCCGGGCGCGGCGGATGTCGCTGCGGGTGTCGCGGCTTGACGGGCGGGTGACGCTGACCTTGCCGCCGCGCATGACTCTGGCGCGGGCGGTGGAATTTGCCGAATCGCGGGCCGAATGGCTGCGCGGGCATCTGGCGCAGGTGGGCGGGGCCGAAACCCCCGTGCTGGGCGGCACCATCCCGTTCGAGGGTGGACGGATTGCGGTTCTGGCCGGGCGGGTGCGCGGGGCGGTGCTGCGCGACGGCGCCCTGATCCTGCCCGACGATCCCGAACGGGTCGCGCCCAGGGTCGCGGCCTTTCTCAGGGCGCAGGCGCGCGACCGCCTTGCAATGGCCTGCGACCGGCACGCGGCGGCGCTGGGACGCGGGTTTCGCAGCCTCACGCTGCGCGACACCCGTTCGCGCTGGGGATCGTGTTCGGTGAAGGGGGATCTGATGTTCTCGTGGCGGCTGATCATGGCCCCGCCCGGCGTGCTCGACTACGTCGCGGCGCACGAGGTCGCGCATCTCGAACGGATGGATCATTCCCCCGCGTTCTGGGAGGTGGTGGCGCAGCTTTGCCCCGGCCATGGCGCCCAGCGCCGCTGGCTGCGCGAGCAGGGCGAGTCCCTGCACCGCCTGCGCCTGGACCCGTGACGGACAGGGTGCCGGACATGCCCGATCCCCGGCCGGCCCGCCCCCGCGCGCCCGAGACGGCGGCGGCGCATGACCGCGTCTACCGCGCCCTGCGCGCGCGCATCATGCATGGCGAACTTGCCCCCGGCGAAGGGCTGACGCTGCGCGGCGTGGCGCACAGCTTTGGCACGTCGATGACCCCCGCGCGCGAGGCGGTGCGCCGCCTTGCCGCCGAGGGCGCGCTTGCGGTCTCGGCCTCGGGGCGGGTGGCGACGCCCGCGCTCTCGAACGAGCGGATCGAGGAACTGGCCTCGCTGCGCGCGCTGCTCGAGCCGGAACTGGCCAGCCGCGCCCTGCCGCGCGCGCATTTCGCGCTGATCGACCGCCTTGAGGCGATCAACCAGGCGGTCAGCCTGACCATCCAGCGCCACGATGCGATCGGCTATATCCGCACCAATCTGGAGTTTCACCGCACGCTCTATCTGCGCGCGCAGGCGCCGGCCTTTCTCGCGCTCACCGAGACGGTGTGGCTTCAGCTCGGGCCGACGATGCGGGCGCTTTACGGCAGGCTGAACCGCAAGGAGCCGCCGCCGCACCACCGCATGATCCTGGCGGCGCTGCGCGCCGGCGACGAGCCGGGGCTGCGTCTGGCCGTGCGCGGCGATGTGACCCAGGGCCTGCGGATGCTGCGCGGCTGAGGGGGGCTCCGCCCCCGTCCCTGCGGGACTCCCCCGGGGTATTTTTTTAAAGATGAAGAGGCATTTCACCCTTGCATGAATACCCCCCGCCGCCGGATCCGGGCGGAGGCGCCGGGAAGGAAGGCGGGCCGTTCCCTGCCTTGCGGACACCGGCGCCCCTTGCCGATCCGCCTTGGCCGCGTCACAAGAAACCCTGGCCGAAGGACGCATCGGGGGCGGAATGGACGAGTGGTGGAGGGGCGCGGCGATCTACCAGATCTATCCGCGTTCGTTTCAGGACAGTGACGGCGATGGCGTGGGCGATCTGGCGGGGATCATCCGCAGGCTGGATCATGTGGCCGCGCTGGGGGTCGATGCGGTCTGGCTGTCGCCCTTCTTCACCTCGCCGGGGCGGGACATGGGCTATGACGTCTCGGATTACCGCGATGTCGATCCGGTCTATGGCAGCCTGCGGGATTTCGACGCGCTGGTGGCGCGGGCGCATGAGCTTGGGCTGAGGGTCATCATCGACCTCGTGCTGTCGCATACCTCGGACCGGCACCCCTGGTTCGAAGAGAGCCGCGCGTCGCGCGCGGGGGCGCGGGCGGACTGGTATGTCTGGGCCGATCCCCGGGCGGACGGAACGCCGCCCACCAACTGGCCTTCGGTCTTTGGCGGGCCGGCCTGGACCTTCGATCCGCGCCGGCGGCAGTATTACCTGCACAATTTCCTGCCCTCGCAACCCGACCTGAACTATCACAACCCCGAGGTGGTCGAGGCGGTTCTCGATGTCATGCGCTTCTGGATCGGGCGCGGCGTGGACGGGTTCCGCCTTGATACGGTGAACTACTACACCCATGACGCGCGGCTGCGCGACAATCCGGCCTCGGAATGGCCGCTGGGCGATTTCCCGGCCAACCCCTATGGTGCGCAGCAGCATCTCTTTTCCAAGTCGCGCCCCGAGAACCTGAAGGTGATGGAGCGGATGCGCGCGGTTTGCGATGCCTCGGGCGGCGCGATGATGGTGGGCGAGATCGGCGACGACGGCATGCGCCAGGTCGAACTGATGGGCGAATACACCGGCCCCGGGCGGCTGCATCTGGCCTATTCCTTTGCCATGCTCGGCCCCGAACATTCGGCTGCGCATTTCCGCCGTTGCGTCGAGGGGTTCTATGAACACGCGCCCGGCGGCACGCCGTCGTGGTCGTTCTCGAACCATGACGTGCCCCGCCATGTGAGCCGCTGGACCCCCCCGGGCGGCGATGCCCGGGCGGTGGCGCGGCAGTCGATCGCGCTTCTGGCGGCGCTGCCCGGGGCCATCGGCATCTACCAGGGCGAGGAACTGGGCCAGACCGAGACCGACATCCTGTTCGAGGAGTTGCGCGACACCGCCCGCATCGCCTTCTGGCCCGAGGACAAGGGCCGCGACGGCTGTCGCACCCCGATGACCTGGGAATCGACCGCCGCGAATGCGGGGTTCTCCACCGGCACCCCCTGGTTGCCGGTGAAGGCGCCGCAGGCGGCGCATGCGCTCGACCTCGAGGAGGCGCGCCCGGACGGCATTCCGGCCGCCTACCGCGAAACCCTGGCTTTCCGCCGCGCCAGTCCCGCCCTGCGCGCGGGCGCGGTGCGGTTTCTCGACCTGCCGGAGCCGGTCCTCGGGATCGAGCGCGCGCAGGGAGACGGTCGCATCACCGCGCTGTTCAACCTGTCGGCGCAGGCCCGGCGCCTGAAGATCACCGGCAAGGCCGCCCTAGCCGGCCCTGTGCGGGCGACGCTGGCCCGGCGCGCGCTTGCGTTGCCGGCCTGGGGATTCGCCTATCTTGCCTCATCCGCTGCCCTGACCGTGGAGACGACATGACCCGCACCGCCCAACTTGGCGTCGACATCGGCGGCACCTTCACCGATGTGGTGCTCGAGACCGCGGGCCTCATGCATTCGACCAAGGTGCTGACCACCTACGGCGCGCCCGAGGATGCGATCCTCGAGGGGATGCGGATCGTCTGTGCGGATGCCGGGATTGCGCCCGCGCGGCTGTCGCGCATCATCCACGGCACCACCCTTGCCACCAACGCGCTGATCGAACGGCGCGGCGCCCGCACGGCCCTGATCACGACCGAGGGTTTCCGCGACGTGATCGAGATGCGAACCGAATCGCGGTTCGAGCAATATGACCTGAACCTGACGCTGCCGCTGCCGCTGATCCCGCGAGAGGATCGCCTGACGCTGCGCGAGCGGGTGAATGCCTCGGGCGAGGTGATGATCCCGCTCGATCCGGCGGCGGTCGAGGCTCTGGTGCCGATGCTGGCGGGCTTCGAATCGGTTGCCGTGGGTTTCCTGCACTCCTACCTGAACCCCGCGCACGAACGGCTGGTGGGCCGGATCCTGCGTGAACGCCTGCCGCATCTGTCGGTCTCGCTGTCGTCGGATGTCTCGCCGCAGATGCGCGAATACGAGCGGTTCAACACCACCTGCGCCAATGCCTATGTGCGCCCGATGATGGAAAGCTACCTGTCACGGCTGCGGGCGCGGCTGGCGGCGGCGGGGGCCGGGTGCCCGGTCTACCTGATCCATTCCGGCGGCGGCATCGTCAGCATCGAGACCGCGGCCGAATTCCCGGTGCGCCTGGTCGAATCGGGCCCGGCGGGCGGGGCGATCTTCGCCGCCGATCTGGCGCGCCGCCACGGGATCGACCGGGCGCTGTCCTTCGACATGGGCGGCACCACGGCCAAGATCTGCCTGATCCGCGACGCCACCCCGCGCACCGCCCGCGTGTTCGAGGTGGCGCGTTCCTACCGGTTCAAGAAGGGCTCGGGGATGCCGATTTCCATTCCGGTCATCGACATGGTGGAGATCGGCGCGGGCGGCGGCAGCCTTGCCCATGTCGATGCGCTGGGCCGGCTTCAGGTCGGGCCGGAAAGCGCCGCCTCGGAACCCGGCCCCGCCTGCTATGGCCGGGGCGGCACCCGCCCCGCGGTCACGGATGCGGATCTGACGCTTGGCCGGCTCGACCCCGCGAATTTCGCGGGCGGCGCCATCGCGCTTCATCCCGAACGGGCCATCGCCGCGCTTGGGGAACATGTGGGCACCCCCCTGGGCATCGGCGCGCTCGAGGCGGCCTTCGGCACCACCGAGATGGTCGAAGAGAACATGGCCAATGCCGCGCGCATGCATGCGGTCGAGAATGGCGAGGATCTCTCGGGTTACACGATGATCGCCTTTGGCGGCGCGGCCCCGCTTCATGCCGGGCGCCTGTGCGAGAAACTCGGCATCGACCGGCTGCTGGTGCCGCCGGGCGCCGGGGTCGGATCGGCCATCGGTTTCCTGCGCGCGCCCTACGGGTTCGAGGCGACGCGCTCGCTCTACATGCGGATGGATGCCTTCGACGCCACCACCGCGCGCATGCTTCTGGCCGAACTCGCGGACGAGGCCGGGGGATTCGTGCGCGCCTGTGATGACACCGCCACGGTCGGCACTTCGGCACGCCTCTACATGCGCTACAAGGGGCAGGGCTGGGAAATCCCGGTGCCCATCGACGCGGATCTTGCCGCGGCCCCGCAGGCGGGCGCGATCCGGGACCGGTTCGAGGCCGAATACGCCACGCTCTTCGGGCGCACCGTCGCCGACCTGCCGATCGAGATCACGGTCTGGGCGGTGAATGCGGCCACCCCGCTTGCCCCGGTCCTGCCGGTGCCCGCGGCCGACGCCCCGCATCCCGCCCCCGCGACCACGCGCCTCATGCATGACGGACAGGGCATGGCCCCGGCCGCGGTCGTGCTGCGCGCCGATCTGGGCGACGGGGCCACCGTCGCCGGCCCCGCCGCCATCACCGAACGCGAGACCACGGTGATCCTGCCGCGCGGGTTCACCGCCACCGGCCGCGCCGACGGCACCATCGACATCGCGAGGAACGCATGACCGTCGCCCGCCAGATCATGTGGAACCGCCTCATCGCCATCGTCGAGGAACAGGCGCAGGCGCTGATCCGCACCGCCTTTTCCACCTCGGTGCGCGAGGCGGGCGACCTGTCGGCCGGGGTCTATGACCTGCGCGGACGCATGCTCGCCCAGGCGGTGACCGGCACGCCCGGCCATGTGAACGCCATGGCCGAGGCGGTCGCCCATTTCATGGAACGCATCGGCCCCGCCACGATGCACGAGGGCGACGCCTATATCACCAACGATCCCTGGCTGGGCACCGGGCATCTGCACGACATCACCGTGGTCTCGCCCGCGTTCCACGCCGGCTGTCACGTCGGCTATTTCGGCTGCACCGCGCATGTGGTCGACATCGGCGGCCGCGGCTTCGGCCCCGAGGGCAATTCGGTCTACGAGGAAGGGTTGCAGATCCCGCACATGCGCCTTCTCGACCGGGGCCGGCCGAACGAGGTGCTCATCGCCATGGTGCGCGCCAATGTGCGCGAACCGGGGCAGGTCGTGGGCGATCTCTTCGCCCTCGCCTCCTGCAACACCGTGGGCGAACGGCGCCTGCGTGACATGATGGCGGAATATGCGCTCGACGATATCGAGGATCTCGCCGATTTCATCCTCACCGCCTCCGAACGGGCCACGCGCGACCGTATCGCGGCACTGCCGCGCGCGCGCGCCGCGGGCGAAATGACGATCGACGGCTACGCCACGCCCATTCGCCTCTGCGCCACGGTCGAGACCCGGCCCGACAGCGTCCATGTCGATTTCGCGGGCACTTCGGGCCCCGATCCCAAGGGCATCAACGTGCCTGCGGTCTATACCCGCGCCTATGCCGCCTATGCCCTCAAGGTGGCGATCGCCCCCGACATCCCCAACAACGCGGGCTCGCTCGCGCCCTTCACCGTGGCCACCCCCGCCGGCTCCATCGTCGACGCCCGCCGCCCCGCCCCGGTGGCGCTGCGCCATGTGATCGGCCACATGATCCCCGACACGGTCTTTGCCGCGCTGCGCCACATCCTGCCCGGCATCCCGGCCGAAGGGGCCGGGGCGCTGTGCAACTTCCAGGTCTCGCTGCGCGAGATCGCGGGCGAAGGCCGCTCCGAGGTGCTGTGCTTCAACTCCGGGGGCTCGGGCGCCCGCCCGGGCCTCGACGGCCTCTCGGCCACCGCCTTTCCCTCGGGGGTCATGACCATGCCGGTCGAGGCCACCGAACACGCCGGCCCCGTCATCATCTGGCGCAAGGAGCTGCGCCCCGATTCGGGCGGCGCCGGCCGGTTCCGCGGCGGACTCGGCCAGTTCATGGAGGTCGGCGCGCGCGACGGCTGGAGCTTCGAATTCTCCGCCATGCTCGACCGCACCCGCCACCCCGCGCGCGGCATCGACGGCGGCCTGGAAGGCGGCGCGACCGAAGTCACCCTTTCGGACGGGACCGGCCTGCCCGGCAAGGGCCGCTTCCCCGTGCCCGCGGGCCAGACCGTGCGCCTCGCCTTTCCCGGCGGCGGCGGCATCGGCGCCCCGGCCACCCGTCCGCGCGATCTCGTGCGCCACGACCTCGCCCAGGGCTACATCACGCCCGAATCGGCCCGCGCCCTCTACCGTCTTTCCGACTGATCTTCATCTTTGCTGAAATACCCCGGGGTCCGGGGCAGAGCCCCGGACGCCAGCACC
>JADYZU010000022.1 GCA_020852925.1 Rubellimicrobium sp.
CCCCCCCCCCCCCCCCCCCCCCCCCCCCCCCCCCCCCCCCCCCCCCCCCCCCCCCCCCCCCCCCCCCCCCCCCCCCCCCCCCCCCCCCCCCCCTCCGGCCACGGACACTGGGTCACGGCGCCTCTTGACCTTCCCCCGGGGGGAGGGTGCATCTGGAGCGCATCGTTTCACGAAAGGACATGCCATGCTCGAACTCGACCTGCCGGGAATGACCTGCGGCGGCTGCGTGCGCGGGGTGACGGCGGCGGTGCGCGATCTCGACCCTGCGGCCGAGGTCGAGGCCGATCTCGACCGTCGCCGCGCGCGGATCACCACCACCGCCCCCGAGGCGCGGGTGCGCGCCGTCCTGACCGAGGCGGGCTACATGGGCTGATCCCGGCCCGCCGCGCGCCATTCTCACGGCTGCGGGCCATCACGGCTGCGGGAAATCCGTGCGAAGGCCGGGTGCGCGGTCTTTCATTGCCGGCCCCCTGCCGCTATCGTCCCGCCCGAGAGACCGGCGGCCGGGGAAGGCGCGGCCCGGCCCGGCCCGGCAGCGTTGCCGGGGACGCGGGCCCGGGCCGGGCGGCCCTGCAAGGCGCGGCAGAGGCGAAGGGGCAGTGGATGGTCGTGGTGCAGGCAGGGGGCCGGGTTTCCGGCAGGACAGGAAAGACCTTCGGTCGCGCAGGTCCGGCGGCACCGGGCGGTGCGGCGCTGTCGTTCGCGCTCGCCCTCGTGCTGGGCGGCTGCGGCGAGGGCGGGTTGCCCGGCCTCTCGGGCGGCGGGGTCGCGCCCGCGACCTCGGTCGAGCTGGTCGAGCGCGACGTCGAGGCGCCCGAGGTGTTCCAGATCACCGCCAGCGGGCTGTGGGACGGGCGCCCGTCCCTTGGCGGCGTCTGGGTGGCGCATCCCGATGTGACCGATCCCGAACGGGTGATCATCCGCAATCGCGATACCGGCAGTTTCGTCATCGGCGCCCTCTTCCGGCGCGAGCGCGACAATCCCGGCCCGGTGCTCCAGGTCTCGTCCGATGCGGCCGATGCGCTGGGGATGCTGGCGGGGGCGCCGGCCACGCTCAATGTCACGGCCCTGCGGCGCGAGGAGGCCGCCGAGCCTGCACCGCCCGAACCTGCGCCACCCGAATCCGTGACACCCGAATCCGTGACCCCCACCCCCGAGGCCCCCGCGCCCGGGACGGCCACCGATCCTGCGGCGACACCCGCCACCACGCCCGCCGCGACGCCCGGTGCCATCGCCACCACCGCGCTTGGCGCCACCCCATCCGCGCCACCCGCATCCACCGCGCCGGTCGCGGCCGCGGTCGCGCCCGTGGCGCCCTCCACGCTCGAGCGGCCCTATATCCAGCTTGGCATCTTCTCGGTCGAGGCCAATGCCAGCGCCCTTGTCGCGGACATGACCGCGCGCGGCCTGCCGGCGCGCATCGCCCGGTCGACGGTGCAGGACCGGCCGTTCTGGCGCGTGCTTGTCGGCCCGGCCGGGTCCGAGGCGCAGCGCGCCGCCTATCTCGATCAGGTGAAGGCGCAAGGATTCGCCGACGCCTACTTCGTGCGCAACTGACGCTTGCCCTTTGGCCGCCGTGCCGTCAGGGGCACGGCGCGGCAGGCCGCAGCGGAGACCCGGATGATGACACGCCCACTTGCCCTTCTTGCGCTGCTCGTGGCGCTCCTGCCCCTGCCGGGGGCGGCGCAGGATTTCGTCACCCGCGCCACGGCGGCCTGGGTGCATGACATGACCACGGACACGCTGCTTCTGTCGCACAACGCCGACACCGCGCTGCCGCCGGCCTCGATGTCGAAACTCATGACCCTCTACATGGCCTTCGAGGCGATCGCGCAGGGCCGGCTGAGCGTGGACGACGAACTGACCGTCTCGCAGCATGCGATGGATTACGGCGGATCGTCGATGTTCCTGCGCGCGGGCGAAAGGGTGCGGGTCGAAGATCTGCTGCGCGGCATCATCGTGCTGTCGGGCAACGACGCCTCGACCGTGATCGCCGAGGCCCTCTCGCCCGACGGGACCGAGGCCGGATTCGCCCGGATGATGACCGAACGCGCCCGCGCGCTGGGCATGACCGGATCGACCTTTGCCAATGCGAACGGCTGGCCCGACCCCGGCCAGCGCATGACCATGCACGATCTGGGTATCCTCGCCGAACATATCATCCGCGATTTCCCGACCTTCTACCCGCTGTTTTCCGAACGCGAATTCCTGTTCGACGGGCGCGTGCCGGCCAACAGCCAGAACCGCAACCCGATCCTCGCGCTCGGACTGGGGGCGGACGGGCTCAAGACCGGGCACACCAGCGAGGCGGGTTACGGCCTTGTCGGATCGGCGCGCCAGGGTGACCGGCGGGTGGTGTTCGTCATCACCGGCCTCGAATCGGCCGCCGCGCGCGAGGAAGAGGCGGCGCGCATCCTCAACTGGGCCTTCCGCCAGTTCGCGCTGCGCGATCTGGGCCGCGCGGGCGACAGGCTGGCCGAGGCCGGGGTCTGGATGGGGGCGCAGCCTTCGGTCGGGCTGGTGCTGCCGGCGGATCTGAGCATCCTTGTCCCGGTGGTGCCCGGCGGGGGCGGCGGCGCGGCCGAGGTGGTCTTTGCCGGCCCGCTGCCGGCGCCGGTCACCGCCGGGGCCGAGGTCGCCCGGCTGCGCATCACGCGCGAGGGGCTGCCGCAGATCGACCTGCCGCTGGTGGCCGAGACCGATGTTCCGCCGGCGGGATTCGTCGAACGCACGCGGGTGGCGGTGCGGGTGCTTCTGGCGATGATCGGCCTCGGGGACGGCAGCGCACCGGGCGGACCCGCACAGGGCGATCCGGCACAGGGCGATCCCCTGCCGGCCGGCACATGACCGCAGCCGCCGACGATCCGCCGCGCGGGCCGCTTTTCATCTCGTTCGAGGGGGTGGACGGTTCCGGCAAGTCGACGCAGGCGCGCAGCCTTGCCGTGCATCTGCGCGCGCGGGGCGCCGATGTCACGCTGACGCGCGAACCCGGCGGCAGCCCCGGCGCCGAGGAAATCCGCGCCCTCGTCCTCAACGGCGATGCCGGGCGCTGGTCGCCCGAGACCGAGATCCTGCTCTTTACCGCCGCGCGGCGCGACCATCTCGAACGGACGATCCGGCCGGCGCTGGCGCGCGGCGGCATCGTGATCTGCGACCGGTTCGCCGATTCGACGCGCATGTATCAGGGCGCGACGCGGGGCGATCTGCGCGCCATGGTGGACGCCCTGCACGCGCTGATGATCGGGGTCGAACCCGACCTGACCTTCATCGTCGACATGGATCCGGCGCGGGCGCTGGCGCGCGGGCTGGCGCGGCCGGGTGCGGAGCAGCGGTTCGAGAACATGGGCCTTGCGGTGCAGGAAGCGGTGCGCGCGGGCTATCTGGCGCTGGCGCGCGCCGAACCCCGTCGCTGCGAGGTGGTGGAGGGCGACCGCGCCGAGGCGGATGTCGCCGCCGACATCGCCCGGCGCGCGCTGCGGCGGCTGGCGCGATGAGCGCGGGCGCCGGTCCGGCTGCGGCCGATCCGGGCGATGCGGGCGACGGCCCCGACCGGATCGAGGGCGCCCCCCACCCGCGCGACACGCTGCGCCTGATCGGCCAGGGCGCGGCCGAATCCGCCTTTCTGGCCGCGTTCAATGCCGGGCGGCTGCATTCGGGCTGGCTTCTGGCGGGGCCGCAGGGGGTGGGCAAGGCCACGCTGGCCTATCGCATCGCCGCCTTTCTGCTGGCCGATCCCGGGGGGGCGGAGGCGCAACCCGCCTCGCTCGACCTGCCGGCGGATGATGCCGGGCTGCGGCTGATCCGGGCGGGGGCGCATCCGCGGCTCTTCGTGCTGCGCCGGGGTGCGGCCGAGCGCGGCACCGGCTGGAAATCGCAGATCACCGTGGACGAAAGCCGGCGCCTGCGCGGGTTCTTCCAATTGTCGGCCACCGATGGCGGGCGGCGCGTGGTGATCGTCGATGCCGCCGACGAGATGAACCCCAGTGCCGCGAACGCGATCCTGAAACTGCTCGAGGAGCCGCCGCCCCTGTGCACGCTGCTGCTGGTGGCGCATCGCCCGGCGGCACTTTTGCCCACGATCCGGTCGCGCTGCCGGGTGCTGCGGATGGGGGCGCTGGCGCCGGACGATCTGACGCGCGCGCTGGCGCCGATCCTGGGCGAGGGTCGCGCGCCGGCCGAGGCGGCGCTGGCCGAACTTGCCGGGGGTTCGGTCGGACGGGCGGTGACGCTGGCGGCGGCGGGGGGCGACGCGCTTTACCGCGAGATCGTGGCGCTGCTGGCGACGCTGCCGCGCCTTGACCGGGCCGGGGCCGCGCGCCTGGCCGAGACGGGCGCCACCCGCGGCGCGGGCGAGCGCAGCGACCGCATCCTCGAACTGACCGACGCCTTTCTGGCCCGCCTGGCGCGCGCCGGCATCATGGGCCCGCCCGCGACCGAGGCCGCGCCGGGCGAGGCCGCGCTGCTGGCGCGGCTGGCGCCCCATGACCGGGCGGCGCGCGCCTGGGCCACGCTGGCCGCCGATCTGGCCGCGCGCGCGCGACACGGGCGGGCGGTCAACCTTGACCCTGCCGGGCTGATCCTTGATATGCTCATCCGTATCGAACAGACGGCGAAAATCCTCGCCGCAGCCTGAGGCGGTGCCTTGCGTCCCCTTGATCCCCCCCCCGTCGCGGCGCCGCCCGCCCTTGTGGACAGCCATTGCCACCTCGATTGCCCGGATTTCGAGGGCGAGGTCGATGCCATCGTCGCCCGCGCCGCCGCCGCCGGGGTCACGCGCATGGTGACGATCTGCACCCGGCCGGGCAACCTGCCCCGCGTGCAGGAGATCGCGCGCCGCCATCCGGGCGTGTTCTATGCCGCCGGCATCCATCCCATGAGCGTGGCCGAAGAGCCTGCGGTCACGGTCGCCGATCTTGTGGCGCTGGCCGCCGATCCGCGCATGGTCGGCATCGGCGAGACCGGCCTCGATTACCACTATACCGCCGAAAGCGCCGCCGCGCAGCGCGCCTCGCTGCGCATCCAGATCGAGACGGCGCAGGAAACCGGCCTGCCCCTCATCATCCATGCCCGCGCCGCCGACGACGACATGGCGGCGATCCTGACCGAAGGCTACCGCGCCCGGCCCTACACCTGCGTCATGCACTGCTTCTCGTCGGGGGCGGAACTGGCGCGGCGCGCGCTCGATCTGGGGTTCTACCTGTCGATCTCCGGCATCGCCACCTTTCCCAGGAGCGGCGATCTGCGCGCGATCCTGGCCGCGGCCCCGCCCGACCGGATCCTGATCGAGACCGACAGCCCCTATCTGGCCCCGGTGCCGCATCGCGGGCGGCGCAACGAACCGGCCCATGTCGTCCATACTGCGGCGGTGGGCGCCGGCCTGTTCGGCATGGACATCCACGAATTCGCCGCCGTCACCAGCGCCAATTTCGACCGGCTGTTTGCGCGCGCGGCCGCGGCGGTGCCGGCATGAGCGAGGGGTTCCGCATCACCATCCTGGGCTGCGGATCCTCGGGCGGGGTGCCGCGCCTGGGCGACGACTGGGGCGCCTGCGACCCCGCCAACCCCAGAAACCGCCGGCTGCGCTGTTCGGCCCTTGTCGAACGGACCGGCCCCGAGGGCGTGACCCGCGTCCTGTTCGACACGTCGCCCGACATGCGCGCGCAACTGCTGGCGGCGGGCGCGGCCACGGTCGATGCGGTGGTCTATACCCATGGCCACGCCGACCACGTCCACGGCATCGACGACCTGCGCCAGGTGGTGCACCGCACCCGCACGCGCCTGCCGGTCTGGGCCGATGCCGCCACCGCCGAGCGGCTGATGGCGGGATTCGGCTATGTCTTCTCGACCCCGCGCGGATCGGATTATCCGCCGATCTGCACGCTGAACCTGATCGAGGGGCCGGTGACGGTCGCGGGCGCGGGCGGGCCGGTGACGGTGCAGGGGATCGAGGTGCAGCACGGCTCGATCCGCGCGCTCGGGCTGCGGGTGGGCGAGATGGTCTACATGCCCGATGTCTCGGAGATCCCCGACCCCGCCTGGGAGGGGTTGGCGGGCACCGGCCTGTTCATCATCGACGCGCTGCGCCACCGCCCGCACCCCAGCCACGCGCATCTGGCGCGCACCCTCGACTGGATCGGGCGTCTGGCCCCCGCCCGCGCGGTGCTGACCAACATGCATTACGACCTCGACCACGCCCGGCTGTCGGCGGACCTGCCCGCCGGGGTCATTCCCGCCCATGACGGGCTGACCCTGCCGTTCGCCGGCTGATGCTTCACCTTCTTGCCGCGGTCCTGCCGGTCTTTCTCGTGGTGGGGGCCGGCTATGGCGCGGCCTGGCGCGGGATCCTCGCGGCGCCGCAGATCGACGGGCTCATGCGGTTCGGACAGGGGGTGGCGCTGCCCCTGCTGCTCATGCGGGCGATGGCCGGGCTCGACCTGCGGGCGGGATTCGATCCCGCGCTGCTCGGGGCGTTCTACGGCGGGGCGGCGACCGGGTTCAGCGGCGGACTTCTGGGGGCGCGGCTGATCTTCCGGCGCGACTGGGAGGATGCGGTGGCGATCGGATTCGTCGGGCTGTTCTCGAACTCGCTGCTGCTGGGGCTGCCGATCACCGAGCGGGTCTACGGCGCCGATGCGCTGGGCGCGAATTTCGCGATCATCGCGCTGCATGCGCCCTTCTGCTATACGGTCGGGATCACCGCGATGGAGATCGCGCGGACGCGGGGCAGCGGGGTCAGCGCCGTCACGCTGCTGCCGCGCATCCTGCGCGCGATCGTCTCGAACGCGCTGGTGGCGGGGATGATCGCGGGGCTGGTGCTGAACCTGGCCGGGATCGCGCTGCCCGCGCCGGTCGCGGCCGGGGTCAACATGCTGGCCGATGCGGGGATTCCGGCCTCGCTGTTCGCGCTTGGCGGGATCCTGCTGCGCTACCGGCCCGAGGGGGACATGGCGACGATCCTCTTCATCACCACGCTGTCGCTGACCGTCAACCCGGCGGTGACGCTGGGCCTTGCGCATCTCTTCGGTCTCTCGGACGGGGGGCTGCGTTCGGCGGTGGTGACGGCGGCGATGGCGCCGGGGATCAACGCCTATCTCTTTGCCGACATGTACGGCCGCGGGCGGCGCGTGGCGGCCTCGTCGGTGCTGTTCGGCACCGCGGCTTCGGTCGTGACGGCAACGCTGTGGATCGCGGCCCTGCCCTGAACGCCCCCGCCGGGGGGTGGTGCGGATGAGAGGACTCGAACCTCCACGGGTGTTACCCCACAGCGACCTCAACGCTGCGCGTCTACCAATTCCGCCACATCCGCATGTAGTTCCAAGGTAGGCGTGGCGCGTGTAACGCGGCCCCAGGGCGATGGCAAGGGGGCATGCGCGGCATTTTTCGCGCCGCCCGGGGCGCCGCTTCGGGGGTGGAATCCGGGGCGCGGCGCGCTACCAAGAGGGGGCCGCGCCGGCAGGGCGCGCGGATGAGGGAGCGCGCTTTGGTCGAATGGATCACGGGCACCGGCCTGACCGGCTATGACGAGGCGGTGGCCTTCATGGAGGCGCGCGTGGACGCCATCGCCCGCGGCACGGCGGACGAGGCGGTCTGGCTGCTCGAGCATCCGCCGCTCTATACCGCCGGCACCTCGGCCCGGATCGACGATCTGACCGACCCAGACCGCTTTCCCGTCCACCGCGCAAGTCGCGGCGGACAGTTCACCTACCACGGACCGGGGCAGCGCGTGGTCTATGTCATGCTCGACCTCGGCCGGCGCGGGCGCGACGTGCGCTGCTTCGTGCGCGCGCTCGAGGGCTGGGTGATCGCCACGCTCGCGCAGTTCGGGGTGAAGGGCGAGATCCGCGACGGCCGGGTGGGCGTCTGGGTGGTGCGCCCCGACCGCCCGCCCGCCCCCGACGGCACCCCGGCCGAGGACAAGATCGCCGCCATCGGCATCCGCCTGCGCCGCTGGGTGTCGTTCCACGGCATCAGCATCAATGTCGACCCGGACCTGTCGCATTTCACCGGCATCGTGCCCTGCGGCATCCGCGACCACGGCGTGACCTCGCTGGTGGATCTGGGCCTGCCGGTGACGATGACCGACCTCGACGTGGCGCTGATGCGGACCTTCGATGAAGCGATGTCACACCATTGCCGGAACAGGCCCTGAGGCTTTGTTTCACGCCCGCCTCGCTTGCGCGGGATCGCGAGGCCGGCAATGCTGATGCAGTCACCAGCGCCAGGAGTCACGATTGTCCCGCCTCGCTCTCACACTCGCCGGTCTTGCGTTCATCTGCTGTGCAGCCCCGGTCGTCCGCGCCCAGACAGCCGACCTTTTCGACGACCCCGCGCTGGTTGTCCGCGCCGAGGGCGCGTATTTCCGCCAGCTTCTGCGCGTGGGCGGCAACCCGAACGGGCTCTTTGCCGGCGGAGACCGGCCGCTGCACCTGATCTTGCGGCAGGGCACGCTTGATCAGGCATTGGTCCTGCTGGATCACGGCGCCAACCCGACCACGGTGAACGAGGCCGGCGACACCCCCCTGCACATCGCGGCCGGGGGCGACTGGCCGTATCCGGCCCTGGTGGACCGCATGATCGCGCTGGGCGCCGACGTCAATGCCGTGAACGCGGCAGGGCAGACTCCGCTGGACATCGCGCTGGCCGCCGGTGCCCCGGCCCGGTTCACCAGCGCAGTGGTGGCTGCGGGCGGGCTCCCGGCGGCCGACCTCGCCGGCTGGACACCGCCCGCACCCCCGCCGCCAGCCGGCGAAGGGCTGGCGGACCCCGCCTTTCTGCTGGGTCCGGGCGAGCGCGCCTTTGCCCAGCTGGTCAGCAACGGCGGTGAGGTCAACGCACGGCTGCCGTTCGGCGAAACGCCGTTGTTCGTCGTGCTGCGTGACTACCAGAACCTGCGGGCGTCCGTGCTGCTTCGCCACGGAGCCGATCCGCGGGCGGTGAACATGGCCGGAGAAACGCCGCTGCACGTTGCGGTGGGTTTTCCCGACCTCGACCCCGATCTGGTGGAGCGGATGATCGAAGCGGGTGCCGTTGTCAACGCCCGCGACATGCTGGGACAGACACCCCTGGACGTGATGCCGGTCTATGGCGGGGCAGAGGTCTACGACGTTCTGATTGCCCATGGCGCGGTGAACGGATCGCCCCTGCCCGAACCCGAGGTTGCCGAACCGCGCTCCCGCCCGCTTGCCCCCGGCGTGGTTCTTCCAGCCGGTGAGATCGCGGTGTCGGTTCCCGGCCACCCGCAGCTTGAAGCCGGGCTGCGGACGGGCGGAATCCTGGCCCTGTCGGACGATGATCGCGTTGCAGCAAGCGGTATCGCCCTGGCCCTGCTGGACTGCCCCCTCGACATCGACGGCTCCGAACGGGCGGCGCTGGCCGGTTTCGCGATGGCGGGGACCATGCTGGGGCCGCTGGCGACCGAAGCCGCCCGCAGCCCGGACCTCGATACGGCAATGCAGGGGATGTTCGACGGCACCATGGCGCAGGCAACCGGCATGGTCGTCGGATCGGCCATCGGCTGCGACGGGTCGACACCGACCATCATCGCGAAGCGCATTCTGGAGGGACTTGGCCATTACGACCAGCCGCTGGCCGAACGGATCGCCGCCGACGGCGAATTCGTGACCGGTTGCAGGGAAAGAGGCCAGGATGAGGCCACCTGCGCCTGCATCCTTGGAATACTGGCAACCGAAGATCCAAAAATCCACGACCTCGACTTCGCCCTCCCGGTAATCGAGGGCTTCCTGGCGCACCACCCCTCGGCACGGGCCGAAGTCAACGCCCGGTGCAACGTGCGCTGGTAGAAGGGGGACACTGATCGCGGGCAGGCGCCGCCCCGGAACCGGTTCGGGAACCGGTCCGGGCGCCGCTTCGGCGACGGTGGCGGCGCCCTCTGCGACGGCCCGCAATTCACACGCGGGTGATATTGCCCAAACGGCGATGTGCCTTTAGAACGGTTCCCATCCGCGGTCGGGATCCCCAGCCGCCCGCAATCCAGCACCAACGGGAGAGCCACATGGCAGACGCAGCCATCCACGGCCACGAACACAAGGACGAGCGGGGATTCTTCACCCGCTGGTTCATGTCAACGAACCACAAGGACATCGGGATTCTCTATCTCTTCGTCTCGGGGTTCTTCGGCCTCGTGGCGGCCGCCTTCACCGTCTACATGCGCATGGAGCTTCAGCATCCCGGCGTGCAGTACATGTGCCTCGAGGGGATGCGCTTCGTCTCCGATCCGGCAGCGGCCTGCACCCCGAACGGGCATCTGTGGAACGTGGTCGTCACCTACCACGGCATCCTGATGATGTTCTTCGTGGTCATCCCGGCGCTGTTCGGGGGCTTCGGCAACTTCCTGATGCCGCTCCAGATCGGCGCGCCGGACATGGCCTTTCCGCGCATGAACAACCTGTCGTTCTGGCTTTACTTCGCGGGCGTGTCGCTGGCGGTGGTCTCGCTCTTTTCGCCGGGGGGGGACAACCAGCTCGGCTCGGGGGTGGGCTGGGTGCTCTATCCGCCGCTGAGCACGAACGAGGGCGGCTATTCGATGGACCTTGCCATCTTCGCCGTCCATCTGTCGGGGGCGTCGTCGATTCTCGGCTCGATCAACATGATCACCACCTTCCTGAACATGCGCGCGCCCGGCATGACGCTGCACAAGGTGCCGCTGTTCGCCTGGTCGGTGTTCGTCACCGCCTGGATGATCCTCATGGCGCTGCCGGTGCTTGCGGGCGCGATCACCATGCTGCTGACCGACCGCAACTTCGGCACCAGCTTCTTCCAGCCGGCCGGCGGGGGTGACCCGATCCTCTACCAGCACATCCTGTGGTTCTTCGGCCATCCCGAGGTCTACATCATCATCGTGCCCGGCTTCGGCATCATCAGCCATGTGATCTCGGCCTTCTCCAGAAAGCCGATCTTCGGCTACCTGCCGATGGTCTATGCGATGGTGGCGATCGGCATCCTGGGCTTTCTCGTCTGGGCGCACCACATGTTCACCGTGGGCATGTCGATCACCCAGCAAAGCTATTTCATGCTGGCGACCATGGTCATCGCCGTGCCGACCGGGGTGAAGATCTTCTCGTGGATCGCGACGATGTGGGGCGGCTCGATCGAGTTCAAGCCGCCGATGCTGTTCGCGATGGGCTTCCTGTTCGTGTTCACCGTGGGCGGCGTCACCGGGGTCGTGGTGGCCAATGCCGGCCTCGACCGGGCCTATCACGACACCTATTATGTCGTGGCGCATTTCCACTATGTGATGTCGCTGGGCGCGATGTTCGCGATCTTCGCCGGGCTCTACTTCTACCTGCCCAAGTTCGCGGGCAAGATGATCCCCGACTGGGTGGGCTGGGTGCATTTCCTGACCTTCTTCGTCGGCACGAACCTGACCTTCTTCCCGCAGCACTTCCTTGGCCGTCAGGGCATGCCGCGCCGCTACATCGACTATCCCGAGGCCTTCGGCTTCTGGAACAACCTGTCGTCGATCGGCGCCTATATCGGCTTTGCCTCGTTCGTGTTCTTCCTTGTCGCGCTCTTTGGCGTGCTGATCTTCGGCAAGCGCACGGCGACGCAGAACAACCCCTGGAACGAATGGGCCGACACGCTGGAATGGACCCTGCCCTCGCCGGTGCCCGAACACACGTTCGAGACCCTGCCCCGGCCGTCCGACTGGGATCACAAGCGCGCGCACTGACCGGGCGCGACGGATCAGGAAAGGCCCCGGTTGCACCGGGGCCTTTTTTCATGGGCGCGAGGGCGGTGCGGATCCCGCCGGGGCCGCCGGGGCGCGGGTCTTGCGGTTGCGGGGGATTTCCGTAAAGGATCGCCGCAGATGCGACTATCGCCGCAGCCCTGCCGGTTGATCCGCCCCATGCCCTATCGCTGGACCGAGCCTGCCTCCCCGGACGATCCCCCCGCCCGCCTGCGCCTCTGGCCCCACCAGAGCCTGGACCGGCGCGGCTTTGCCCTGTTCTTCGGCCTGACGGCAGCGCTCGTGGCGATGCCGTTGCTGGCGCTGGTCGGGTCGGCCGCGCTCTGGGGGGTGCTGCCCTTCGCGGGGCTGGCGTTCTGGGGCACCTGGGCCGCGGTGCGGCGGCAGGCACGCGATGCGGCGCGGGTGTCCGAGGAACTGTCGCTCTGGCCCGACCGGATCGTGCTTGTGCATGTCCCGGCGCAGGGCCCCGCCGTCGCCTGGGAGGCCAACCCCCATTGGGTGCGCCTGACCCTGCATGCGCGCGGCGGGCCGGTGCCGGACTATCTGACCCTGGGCAGCGGCGGGCGCGAGGTGGAGCTGGGCGCCTTCCTTTCGGAGGAAGAACGCCGCAGCCTGCACGAGGATCTGTCGCGGCGCCTAGCCCGGCTTGCACTGCGGCCCTGAATTCCGCTGCCCTGTATTCCGCAGCCCGGATCGTGGCCCCGGATCGTAGCCCCGAGGGCCGCCGTTGCCGGGGCCTCAGCCCAGCCGCGCCCGCAAGAGCCCGCCGACCTGTCCGAAATCCATCTGCCCGGCATGGCGCGCCTTGAGCGCGGCCATGACCCGGCCGATGTCGCGAATCGATTCCGCGCCGGTCTCGGCGATGGCGGCGCCGATCGCCTCGCCCACCTCTTCGGGGCTGAGCTGGCGCGGCAGGAATTCCTCGATCACCCGGATTTCGGCGCGTTCCTTCTCGGCCAGTTCGACCCGCCCGCCCTCAAGGAACAGCCGCGCCGATTCCTGGCGCTGGCGCACCATCTTGCCCAGAAGCGCGACCAGCGCCTCTTCGCCCACGGGTTCGTCGCTGCCTTCGCCGCGCGCGGCGATGTCGCGGTCCTTGAACGCGGCATTGACAAGGCGCAGCGTCGAGAGGCGGTCCGCCTCGCGCGCCTTCATCGCCTCCTTGATCGCGCTGTTGATCCGCTCGCGCAGGTCCATGTGATCCGTCCCGTGATCCGGTGTTCCGCCCGCCCCCCCCGGGGGGCGCAAGGCGGCAGGATACCCCTCCCGCAGGCAATGGGCAACGGTCGGCTGCTGCGGTGCCCTTGACCCTGTCGGGGGGCGGGAATAATCAGCGGCGACCGCCCGAAGGAGAGATGGACCATGCCGGACAGCGCGCACGCGATGTCAACCGCCTGCCTTGCGCTGGCTGACGGGACGCTCTTTCACGGGCACGGATTCGGCGCGACCGGGCAGGTGGCGGCCGAGCTTGTGTTCAACACCGCGATGACCGGCTATCAGGAGGTGATGACCGATCCCTCCTATGCCGGGCAGGCCGTCACCTTCACCTTTCCCCATGTCGGCAACACCGGCACCACCCCCGAGGACGACGAGACCGACCGCGAGGGGGCCGAGGCCGTGGTGGTGAAGTGGGATCCGACCGCGCCTTCGAACTGGCGTTCGGTGCAGGATCTGTCCGGCTGGCTGGCGCAGCGCGGCCGCATCGGCATCGGCGGCATCGACACCCGCCGCCTGACCCGCGCCATCCGCGACCAGGGTGCGCCGAATGTGGCCATCGCCCATGACCCCGCCGGCAACATCGACACCGGGGCGCTGATCGCCGCGGCGCGCGGGTTCGCCGGGCTCGAGGGGCTCGATCTTGCCCGCAAGGTCAGTTGCACCCAGAGCTATCGCTGGCGCGGCACCCGCTGGACCTGGCCCGAGGGGCACGGCACCCTCGAATCGCCGCGCTTTCATGTGGTCGCGCTCGATTACGGGATCAAGCGCGACATCCTGCGCTGTCTGGGCTCGATCGGGGCCGAGGTGACGGTGCTGCCCGCCACCGCCACCGCCGAAGAGGTTCTTGCCCACGATCCCGACGGGGTGTTCCTCTCGAACGGGCCGGGCGATCCGGCGGCGACCGGCGCCTATGCGGTGCCGATGATCCGGGGGCTGCTGGCGCGGCCGGACCTGCCGGTGTTCGGCATCTGCCTGGGTCATCAGATGCTGGCGCTCGCGCTGGGCGCGCGCACGGTCAAGATGAAATACGGCCATCACGGCGCCAACCATCCGGTGCGCGACGTGGCCACCAGCCGGGTCGAGATCACGGCGATGAACCACGGATTCACCGTCGATGCCGCCACCCTGCCCGAAGGCGTGGTCGAGACCCATGTGAGCCTGTTCGACGGCACCAACTGCGGCATCGCCCTGCGCGACCGCCCGGTGTTCTCGGTGCAGTATCACCCCGAGGCAAGCCCCGGCCCCCGCGACAGCTTTCACCTGTTCGGCCGCTTTGCCGAGGCGATGGCGCGTCGCCCCCGGACCTGAACGGTTAACCGGGCGTTAACCCGTTCTCGCGCATCCTGTCCGAAAGGACAGGATACGGGACGCCGCCATGGCGCAGGGGGCAACACGGCCAGAGGAATTGCGGGGCCTGACCGGGCCGGGCCGGGTCGTGGCCCTTGCCCGCCCGGCCCCCATGCCCCTCCCCGCGCCCGCGCCTGCCTTTGCGCCTGCCCCCGCGCCCGCCTTTGCGCCCGCCTTTGCGCCGCCGTCCGTCGATCCCTGCGCGGAACCGGCCGATGCCGGGCTTGTCGCCCTGCTCGGGGCCGGGCGCTGCCTGCGGGCCGGGATCCTGCCGTGGCGGCGGGTCGGCGGGGCGGTGGTGATCCTTGCCCCGGACGAGGGCGCGCTGGTCCGGCATGCGGCGCTGCTGGCGCCGCTCGGGCCGCTGCGGTTCGCCCCCTGCCCCACGCCGGTCCTGCGCGCGGGTCTGCGGCAGGCGGCGGGCGCGCTTCTGGTGCACGAGGCCGAGACCCGCACCCCCGACGCGGACAGTTGCCGCACCCTGCCGCTGCACCAGGCGCGGCGGCTGCTGCCGGTGCTGGCGGTGCTGGTGCCGCTGGTCCTGGCCTGGCCTGTCGGCGCGCTGGCGATCGGCGTCACCTGCGCCGCGGTGGCGCTGCTGCTGACCGCCTCGCTGCGCCTGGCCGCGCTCTGCGCCAGCCGCCTGCGCCCCCCCGACGCGCCCGACGGCACCGGCCCGGTGCCCGCGCGCCTTCCGGTGATCTCGCTTCTGGTGCCGCTTCTGCACGAAACCGGGATCGCGCGCACGCTGATGGCCCGGCTCGAGGCCCTCGACTATCCGCGCGACCGCCTCGATCTGTGCCTCATCCTCGAGGAGGCGGACACCCTGACCCGCGACGCGCTGATGGCGCTTGACCTGCCCGCCCATGCGCAGGTGATCGAAGTGCCGCGCGGCACGCTCTGCACCAAGCCGCGCGCGCTGAACTTTGCCCTGGATTTCGCCCAGGGCAGCATCATCGGCATCTACGACGCCGAGGACCGGCCCGAACCGGACCAGTTGCTTCAGGTCGCGCGCCGCTTTGCCCGCGCCGGGCCGGATGTCGCCTGCCTTCAGGGCGTGCTCGACTACTACAACCACGGCTCGAACTGGCTGGCGCGGTGTTTCACCCTTGAATACGGCTCGTGGTTCCGGGTGATCCTGCCGGGGATGGTGCGGCTGGGTCTGGCGATTCCGCTGGGCGGCACCACGCTGTTCCTGCGCCGCCACGCGATCGAGGCGGTGGGCGGCTGGGACGCCCACAACGTGACCGAGGATGCCGATCTGGGCATCCGCCTCTACCGCCGCGGCTATCGCACCGAGATGCTCGACACCGTCACCGCCGAAGAGGCCAACGCCCGCGCCTGGCCCTGGATCCGGCAGCGCACGCGCTGGCTCAAGGGCTATGCCCTCACCTGGGCGGTGCATATGCGCGATCCGCGCCGGCTGTGGCACGAACTGGGGGCGTGGCGGTTCCTCGGGGTGCAGGTGGTGTTCCTTGGCACGCTGAGCCAGTTCCTGCTGGCGCCGCTGCTGCTGGCGCTGTGGTTCCTGCCGCTGCTGGGCGCGGTCCCGTTTCCGCGCGCGGCGATCTGGGCGCTGCTGGGGCTGTTCCTGATGGCCGAGGGGGTGAACGCGGTCGCGGCCGGGCTGGGCGCGATCCGGTCGGGCAAGGCGCGGCTCATGACGGCGATCCCGCTGCTGCACCTCTATTTCCCGATGGCGACCGTGGCGGCCTGGCGCGCGCTGGCCCAGATCCTTGTCGCGCCGTTCCACTGGGAAAAGACCGCGCATGGCATCTTTGCCCCGACGCGCCCACCCCTCGGGGCTGCCCTCACTCGCCCGGCAGGCCGGCCGCGGCGTCGATCTTGAGGCGGGTGACGAAGGCGCGCGAGATATGGTCGCGCAGCGCGCGCTCGGCCCCCTCGCCGTCGCCGGCCTCGATCGCCCGCACGATCGCGTCATGTTCGGCGATGGTGGCCTGCGGCCGCCCCTCGGCCACCAGCGAGCTCGAGGCCAGAAGCGCCATCGACCGGTGCACGAGGTCCAGTTGCTGCACTAGGAACCGGTTGTGACTGGCCAGATGGATCTGCCGGTGAAAGCGGCGGTTCGCGCGCGACAGCGCCGCCGGATCCCCGGTCAGGAGGCGATGCGCCTCGGCCATCTCGCGCAGCACGCTCACCTCCTCGGGCGTGGCATGACGCGCCGCCAGCCGCGCCGCCAGCCCCTCGAGTTCGCCGCGCACCACATAGAGTTCGGCCAACTGGTTGTGATCGAGCGAGGCGACGATCAGGCTGCGCCCGTCGCGCGCCAGCAGCGACTGCGTCTCGAGCCGCTGGAGCGCCTCGCGGATCGGCGTGCGCGACATGCCGAAACGTTCGGCCAGTTCCGATTCGACCAGCCGGTCGCCGGGGCGGTAGATGTGGCTGTCGATCGCCTCGAGGATGAGCGAATAGGCATCGCGCTGTCCGGGCACGGTTTCGGCGGATCTGGGTGCATCGGTCATGACCCAAGGCTTGCCCGCAGCCGCGCCGACAATCAAGCGCGGCCGCTTGCGCGCGTGCGGACGCGGGGCTAGGCAGGGTCATGTCCGCCGCTTCCTTCGCGCAGGTGCGCACCTGGGTCTTCGACCTCGACAACACGCTCTATCCGCCCTCGGCGGCGCTGTTTGCGCAGATCGGCGCGCGCATGAACGCATGGCTCATGCAGCGATTCGGCGTCGATCAGGCCGAGGCCGCGCGGCTGCGCGACGACTACTGGGACCGCTACGGCACCACCCTGGCCGGGCTGGTGGCCGAACACCGGATCGACCCGATGGCCTTTCTGGCCGAGGTCCATGACATCGACTTTGCCGTGCTGACCCCCGACCCGGCGCTGGCGCGGGCGATCGACCGGCTGCCGGGGCGGCGCATCGTGTTCACCAACGGCGATTCGGCCTATGCCGCCCGCGTCCTGGCCGCGCGCGGCCTGACCGGGGCGTTCGATTCGGTCTATGGCGCGGAACATGCGTCGTTCATCTCCAAGCCCATGCCCGAGGCCTTTGCCCGGGTCTTTGCGCTCGAGGGGCTGGCGCCGCGCGAATCGGCCATGTTCGAGGACGACGCCCGCAACCTCTCGGTGCCGCACGGCCTGGGAATGCGCACGGTGCTGGTCGGCGCCGATCCGGCAACGGGCGCCCATATCCACCACCGCACCGGGGATCTGACCGGGTTCCTGGGCGCGGTGATGCCACGGCCGGCCTTTCCGGCAGGAGGACCGCATGAAGCATCATGACATCCTGATTTCGGGCGGCGGCGTTGCCGGGCTTGCGGCGGCGGCGGCCTTTGGCGCGGCCGGGTTTTCGGTGCTGATCGTCGATCCCGCGCCGCCGGTGACCGCCGCGACCGATGCCGGCGCCGACCTGCGCACCACCGCCTTCCTGCAACCGGCGCGCGGCCTTCTCGAACGGGCGGGGCTGTGGGACCGGCTCTCGCCCCATGCGACGGACCTCGTGACCATGCGCATCGTCGATGCCGGGGGCGCCGATGGCGGCGCGCGGGTGACGCGCGACTTCCACGCCGGCGAGGTGGGCAGCGGGCCCTTTGGCTGGAACCTGCCGAACTGGCTCTTGCGGCGCGAGATGGCGGCGCGGATCGCGCAGATGCCGCAGGTCGATTTCCGCCCGGGCACCGGTTTCGCTGGCATGCTTGCGCGCGAGGACGAGGCGCTGGTGCGTCTCAGCGACGGGACAAGCGCAAGGGCGAGGCTGGTGATCGGCGCCGATGGCCGCAATTCCGCGGTGCGCCAGGCCCTGGGCATCGGCGCGCGGGTGCTGCGCTACGGGCAGAAGGCGGTGGTCTTTGCCGTCACCCACGACCATCCGCATGGCGGCATGTCGACCGAGGTGCACCGTTCGGGCGGTCCCTTCACGCTGGTGCCGCTGCCCGATCACGGGGGGCGGCCCTGTTCCTCGGTCGTGTGGATGGAGGACGGGCCGCAATGCCTGCGCCTCATGGCGATGGACGACGCCGGTTTCGCCGCCGCCGCGACCGAGCGTTCCGCCTGGGTCCATGGCCCGCTGCGCCTTGCGGCCCCAAGGCAGGTCTGGCCGATCATCAGCCAGGTCGCCGACGCGCTGACCGGCCCGCGCACCGCGCTGGTGGCCGAGGCGGCCCATGTCGTGCCGCCGATCGGGGCGCAGGGCCTCAACATGTCGCTGGCCGATATCGCCTGCCTGCTCGATCTGGCGGTGACGCGCCCGGCCGAGGTGGGCGGGCGGGCCATGCTCGATGCCTATGCCCGCCGCCGCCACCCCGAGATCGCGCTGCGCGTGGCCGGGGTCGATCTTCTCAACCGCGCCTCGATCGCCGGGGCGCGGCCGCTGCGCGACCTGCGCGCGACCGGAATCCGGGCACTGCACGCCCTGGGGCCGGTGCGGCGCGGGCTGATGCGCCTGGGCCTGGGGGCGCGCGGCTGACCCGCGCGCCGGGGCCGGACCGCGCAAGGAAATTCGCGAATTTCCTTGCGCCCCCTCCGGTCACATGATCCGATCGACGACCGCTCGCAGACGCGCGACGGTCGCCTCGACATCGAACAGTTTGTCGAGTCCGAACAGCCCGATGCGGAAGGTGCGGAAATCCGCGCCCTCGTCCACGGCAAGCGGCACGCCGGCGGCGATCTGCACCCCTTCGGCCAGGAACTTGCGCCCGGTCTGGATCTCGGGGTCGGCGGTATGGCTCACCACCACGCCGGGCGCCTCGAACCCCGGCGCCGCCACCGACCGGATGCCCTTTTGCGCGAACATCGCGCGCACCGCCCGGCCGAGTGCCCATTGCGCATCGCGCGCCCGCTCGAACCCCCAGTCGCGGGTCTCGTGCAGCGCATCGCGGAACTGACGCAGCGAATCGGTCGGCATGGTGGTGTGATAGGCGTGACCTCCGCCCTCGTAGGCGGCCATGATCGCGCGCCATTTCTTCAGGTCGAGCGCGAAGGAGGTGGATTCCCCCGCCTCGACCCGGGCCAGGCCGCGTTCGGACAGCATGACCACCCCCGCCGCCGGGGTCGAGGACCAGCCCTTTTGCGGCGCCGTGACCAGGAAATCGACCCCGGTCGCCTTCATGTCGACCCAGACACAGCCCGAGGCGATGCAGTCGAGGACCATGACCGCGCCCACCTCATGCGCGGCGGCGGCCATGGCGGCGATATAGCCGTCGGGCAGGATGATGCCGGACGAGGTCTCGACATGCGGGGCAAAGACGGCATCGGGCCGCGCCTCGCGGATGGCGGCGGCGATCTCCTCGACCGGCGGGGGCGCGAAGGGCGCCGCCGGATCGTTGCCCGCACGCCGCGCCATCCGCACCGTCACCTGCGACGCGAACCGCCCGACATCGAGGATCTGGCTCCAGCGGTAGGAGAACCAGCCGTTGCGCAACACGAAGGCATGCCCCCCCGCTGCCACCTGCCGCGCGACCGATTCCATCGCATGGGTGCCGCCGCCGGGAACGATGGCCAGCGAATCGGCGTTGTAGACCTGCTTCAGCCCCGACGAGAGGTCGCGCATCACCTGCTGGAACGCCCTGCTCATGTGGTTGAGCGAACGGTCGGTGAAGACGACCGAGAATTCCTGCAATCCGCCGGGATCGACCGGGTCGCGCATGTTCTGTCCTTTCCTGTCAGAGCGGACCGGGCCGCCGCTCCTCCGATAGAAGCACATTCGCCTCAATGTTGCCCACCCCCGGCAGCGCCATGATCCGCCGGCGCAGCACGCGTTCGAAATCGGCGATGTCGCGGGCGACCACGCGCAGGCGGTAATCGAACAGCCCGAGGACATGCTGCACCACCTGCACCTCGGGAATGGCGGCAACGGCACGTTCGAAATCCTGCGAGGAATGCCGGCCATGAGTGGCCAGCTTGATGCCGAGGAACACCGTGACGCCGAAGCCCAGCCGCTCGCGGTCCACGACCACCCGTTCACCGGCCAGGATTCCCGCAGCGCGCAGCCGCGCGATCCGGCGCCAGGCCGCCGGTTGCGACAGGCCGAGGCGCCGGCCGATCTCACCCGCGGAAAGCCCGGCATCGGCGGCAAGCGCGCGCAGGATGGCGCGGTCGATGGCATCGGGCGCATTCACAGCGGCAGTCCGCCCGCGTCCTTGAGGGTCGAGACCAGCATCAGCGCCTCGATGTCGACGATATGCGGCAGCGTGAGGATGCGCGAACGGTAGAGGTCGGCATAATGCGCCATGTCGCGGGCGATGACATTGAGGCGGACATCGACCCGGCCGAGAAAGGTCTCGATCCCGATCACCTCGGGCACGTCGCGGGCAGCGGCGAGGAAATCGTCAAAGGCGCGCGGCGTGGTCTTGTCGAGGGTGAAGCGCAGCGACACCTCGATCTCGTATCCGAGGCGCCGCCAGTCGATCACCGCCTCGCGGGCGCGGATGATGCCCGCGTCCTTCATCCGCTCGATCCGCCGCCAGGCGGTGGCCGGGGTCACGCCGGCGCGTTCTGCCAGTTCCGCCGAGGACAGCGCGGGATCGGCCAGGATCTGGCGCAGGAGACGGCGATCGGTATCGTCGGGCATGACGAATGAATATATCGTGCAAGTCAGAAATCAAGAATTGATTTCTGGGGGATTCCGCAAAATTCGAGAATTTTGCACTTCGAACGCGGGAAAACATGTCTATGATCCACCCGCAACGACATCAGAAGGAGCGCGAGATGCGCGTCTATTACGATCGCGACTGCGATGTGAACCTCATCAAGGACACGAAGGTGGCCATTCTCGGCTATGGCAGCCAGGGCCATGCCCATGCGCTGAACCTGCGCGATTCGGGGGCGAAGAACGTCGTGGTGGCGTTGCGCGAAGGATCGCCCTCGCGCGCCAAGGCCGAGGCCGAGGGCCTGAAGGTCATGGGCATCTCCGAGGCCGCGGCCTGGGCCGACCTGATCATGTTCACCATGCCGGACGAACTTCAGGCCGAGACCTACCGCAAATATGTCCACGACCATCTGCGCGAAGGCGCGGCGATCGCCTTTGCCCATGGCCTGAACATCCACTTCGGCCTGATCGAACCGAAGAAGGGCGTGGACATCATCATGATGGCGCCCAAGGGGCCGGGCCATACGGTGCGCGGCGAATACCTCAAGGGCGGCGGCGTGCCCTGCCTCGTGGCCGTGCACAATGACGCCACCGGCCGGGCGATGGAGCTGGGCCTGTCCTATTGCTCGGCCATCGGCGGCGGCCGGTCGGGCATCATCGAGACCAACTTCCGCCAGGAATGCGAGACCGACCTGTTCGGCGAGCAGGCCGTGCTCTGCGGCGGTCTGGTCGAGCTGATCCGCATGGGATTCGAGACGCTGGTCGAGGCCGGCTACGAGCCCGAGATGGCCTATTTCGAATGCCTGCACGAGGTGAAGCTGATCGTCGACCTGATCTACGAGGGCGGCATCGCCAACATGAACTACTCGATCTCGAACACCGCGGAATACGGCGAGTATGTCTCGGGGCCCCGCATCCTGCCCTATGACGAG
>JADYZU010000023.1 GCA_020852925.1 Rubellimicrobium sp.
GAGACCGGGGCCGGCAAGTCGATCCTGCTTGACGCGCTCGGCTTCGTGCTGGGCTGGCGCGGGCGGGCCGATCTGGTGCGCGCGGGCGCGGCGCAGGGCGAGGTGACGGCGGTCTTCGACCTGGGCCCCGGCCATCCGGCGCGCGCCCTGCTCGATGAGGGGGGCTATCCGTCGGCGGACGAGCTGATCCTGCGGCGCGTGAACGGGGCCGACGGGCGCAAGGCCGGCTGGATCACCGCCCGCCGCGCCAGCGGCGAGGCGATGCGCGCCCTGTCGGCCGCGCTGGTCGAACTGCACGGCCAGCAGGACGACCGCGGCCTGCTCGATCCGCGCGGGCATCGCACGCTTCTGGATGCCTTCGGCCGCACCGCGCCGCTGCGCGCGGCCGTGCGCGATGCCTGGGCCCTGCGCCGCACCGCGCGCGCCCGCCTGTCCGAGGCCGAGGAGGGACTGGCCCGTCTGGCCGCCGAAGAGGATTTCCTGCGCCCCGCCGTCGCCGAATTCGACCGCCTCGATCCCGGCCCGGACGAGGAGCCGGCCCTCGATGCCCGCCGCCGCCAGATGCAGGGCGCGGCCCGCATCCGCGAGGACATCGACCGCGCGCATCAGGCGCTGTCGCGCGACGGGGCCGAGGGCATCATGGCCGAGGCGCTGCGCCGCCTCGAATCCGTCTCGGGGCAGGCGGGCGGCACGCTCGAAGCGCCGCTCGAGGCGCTGTCGCGCGCGCTCGAGGCGCTGGGCGAGGCCGAGGCCGGCGTGGCCGACAGTCTGGCCAGCCTCGATTTCGACCCGCGCGACCTCGAGGCGACCGAGGAACGGCTGTTCGCGCTGCGGGCGTTGGCGCGCAAGCACGGGGTGCAGCCGGCGGACCTGGGCGCGGTGGCCGATGACCTGCGCGCGCGGCTGGCCGCGCTCGATGCCGGGGCGGGCGACCTGCGCGATCTGGCCGCCGCCGTGGCCGAGGCCGACCGCACCTATACCGAGGCCGCCACCGCCCTGACCCGCGCCCGCACCGCGGCGGGCAGCCGCCTGGACGCGGCGATGGCCGGGGAACTGCCGCCACTGCGCCTCGAGCGGGCCAGTTTCACCGTGGACCTGACCCCCGGCAATCCGGGGCCCGAGGGGATGGACGATGTCTCGTTCGTGGTCGCGACCAACCCCGGGGCGCCGCCGGGCCCCCTCGACCGGATCGCTTCGGGCGGGGAACTCAGCCGGTTCCTGCTGGCGCTGAAGGTCTGCCTGACCGCCGATGACGCCGGGCTCACCCTCATCTTCGACGAGATCGACCGCGGCGTGGGCGGGGCCACTGCCGATGCGATCGGGCGGCGCCTGTCGCGGCTGGCCGAGGGGGCGCAGGTTCTGGTGGTCACGCACAGCCCGCAGGTGGCGGCGCGCGGCGCGCATCACTGGCGCGTGATGAAGCGGGTGGCGGGCGGCATGACCACGACCGGGGTCGTGCCCCTTGATGCCGGCGGCCGCGAGGACGAGATCGCGCGCATGCTCTCGGGCGAGGAGATCAGCGAGGCCGCCCGCGCCGCGGCGCGCGCGCTGCTGTCGGCGGGGGCGGGGGGATAGCCGCAACCGGGCGCAACCGGGCGGGCCGACACAAGACGGGGCGCGGATTTGGCACCCAAAGGTTTGGTGCCAGTGCCGCGCCCCGTATGCACCGGCCATTCCGGTGCGGGTTCGAAATGCCTGTTCCGGTCGGGATGCTGGACCCGCCGGCAAGGGTTGTTTCAGGTCCACACGGCAGCGGCAAGGGTTTGCGGATCAATGCACCACCCTAGACCCGGCACCCCGCCCGCGTCATACCCCAAACAGGGTAGGCGGGCCGGGTTCACGTCTGGTTGATCATGACCGGGGCGGGATCCGCCAGGGGCGCCGGTCCGGACGCCCCTTCTGGCGTCCGTTCGGGCAGATAGCCCTCGATCAGGTCGATCACCTCGGGCCATTTGAGAAAGAACAGAAGCTGCCCGGCATCGGCATGGATGCGAAAGTCGATCCAGGGATGGTCGGCGCGGAATTCGGCCAGCGTCTCGGGCGGGATCTGCGGATCCTGAAGCCCGTTGAGGAAGTGCACCGGCACCGATCCCGCCAGCGCGGCGACCTCGCTGCTCCAGTCGGTGGTTTCCTCGGCGATCAGTTCGCGCGCAAAGGCGTCATGCGCGGAACAGGTCGCCGACAGCGTCACCTCGGATCCGCAAACCAGCGCCTCGGTGACTTCGGGGCGCTCGAAGGTGGCGATGTCGGCGCGGCTCTGGCCATGGGCGGCATGGATGAAGCCGCGCTTGCCCAGCCGTCGGGCAAGGGCGAAACCGGCCTTGACCATGAAGGGCAGCAGATGCGGCGTATAGCGCGCCCCCGCCAGGACAAAGCGGTGCCACTTGTCCATGCGCTCGTATTGTTCCGGCCGCGACAGCGGCAGCACGCCCGAACAGCACACCAGCGCCCGCACCCGTTCGGGATAGGCGGCATGCAGCGCGATGGCGATGATGCTGTCCGCGCCAAGGGTCAGGAACGGCACGCGCCCGACCCCCAGATGATCGAGCAGGGCGATGATGTCCTCGACCAGTTGCGCCATGTAGGGTGTGCCGCGCGGGATCGGATCGGACCGCCCGTAGCCCGGCCGCACCGGCACGATGACGCGCAGCCCGCGCCGCGCGGCCTCGGCCTCGGCCGGGGCGGGCCAGCGCACGAAACCATAGTCCTGCGCCAGATAGAGCACCGGCCGCCCCCCCGGATCCCCGAGGATCAGATGATCGAGCCTGCGCCCGTCGCGCAGGGTCATGCTCAGGAACGGCCGCGCCAGCAGCCCGCCCAGACCGCGCGACTGCTCGTGCAGGTGGCGCGTCCGCTCGTCCGAGAATTGCGCCATTTCCAGCGTGGACAGCGTGAGCCGCACCAGTTCGGTCTGGCTGCGGGTCTCGGTCTTGGACATGATCGACTTGAGCTGCGCGCGCACCGTCTCGATGCTGCGGCCGCGCCGGTCGGCGATGGCTGGGATCGCGTGGCCCTCGGCCAGCGCGCGCATCACCTCGGCCTCGGCCGGGGTCAGGTCGAAGGCGCCGCGCAGCAGATCCGAGAACCCCGGCGGCCAGGCCAGTTCGGACGTGACCGCGAGCACGAAATCCTCGCCCGTCGCGCCGGTCATGCGGCGCAGATGGATCAGCACCAGCCGCCCGGCGGCGGCAGTGCGCGAGCGCAGCATGACGGGATCGCCGGAATTGGACAGGAACATCCGCCGCACCTGCGCCGCAAGCGCGGCCGCCTCGCCCTCGTCCAGTGCCAGATCGGCCAGCCGCACCCCGTATCCCGCGCCAAGGATGCCCGTGGCCGCGGTGTTGGCCGCGATCAGCACAAGGGCGCGGTCAACGGCAAAGGCCGCCGCCGGATCGACCCGGGCCACCACCGCCGCCGCATCCTGCGCCGCCGGATCGCCCGCCATCCGGTCGAGCACCTGCGACGCGCGCGCGAAATGCCCCTCGAACCGCGGCAGGGCGAGGGCGCCGCCCCCCCCGGCGGCGGCCCGCTGCGGGCCGATCATCGCCTCCCATTGGTCGAGAAGTTCCTCGAACCGGCCGGGATCGACCGCCACCTCGTAGATGCGGTCGATCACCTCGTCGGGGATGACATCGTCCGGTGTGGGATCCTCGGGTATCACGCGCCGCTCCGCAACCGTCACGATCCTAGCATGGCGCCGCCCGTTGCGGGAATGCGGGAAATGGCCGGGATTGTGCGAAACGGTCCGGCATGCCAGATTTCCGCAACCGCCCGTCTGCGCGCCAGGGGCCTTTCCCCTTCGCTGGCCGGCCGGTCAGGGAGGGACATTCATGCGACAGCGATTGCCATTCGCCTTGCCCGTGGTTCTGGCGGGTGTCCTCGCGGGCGCATCGGCCGCGCAGAAGGCGCCGCCCGATCCGGCCGCCGATCTGCGCGCGGCCCTTGCCGGCCTGCCGGTCGCGGTCACGGCGGAGGGCCCGGGCTTTTCCGCCGGCGCCCCGGCCGCCATCGACCGGCTGCTGCAGGCGCGCGCGGGCGCAGCAGAGGCCGAGGCCGCGCCGGACCCGGTCCTGATCGCGGAACTGGCCCGGTCGTCGATGGACCCCGACCTCTGGAGCACCTTCCCCGACACCTGGCCGCAATCCCTGGGTTTTGCGATCTCGCAGGTGGCGACCATCACCCAGGCCGGCGCCCCCCCGACCGAGATGCGCCGCATCACCCTCCTGCCCGGAGCGGCCGGCCCGGTGCCCGCGGCGCTGACCGCGACCGGCTATCACGAGGA
>JADYZU010000024.1 GCA_020852925.1 Rubellimicrobium sp.
GCTGGCGGCGCGGCGCACCACCGGATCGACGGTGATCCTGCCCTGACGACCGAAGGGGAGGCGCTGCCGCCCCTCGGCGCGTGCCGCGCCTCACCCCTCCGGGGTATTTCGGCAAAGATGAAGGGGCAGGCAGGAGGGCCGCCCCTTCGCGCCGGTTCAGCGCAGGTCGGTTCAGCGCAGGTCGGTTCAGCGCAGATCGGCGGGCAGCAGGTCGGCCGGCATGTTCTGCCAGGCCACCGGGCGCAGCCAGCGGCGGATCGACATGGTTCCGACCGAGGTCGCCCCGAAGTTGGTCGAGGCCGGATAGGGCCCGCCGTGAACCATGGCGTCGCAGACCTCGACTCCGGTCGGATAGCCGTTGGCGATCACCCGCCCGGCCTTGCGCGCGAGCACCGGCAGCAGGCCGCGCGCGAGGTCGTGGTCGGCATCGTCGAGATGCAGCGTGCAGGTGAGCTGCCCCTGGAGCGATTGCGCCATGGCGAGCATCTGCGCCTCGTCGCGCACCGTGACGATGAGGCCGAGCGGACCGAACACCTCTTCGCCGAGGATGTGGTTGTCGAGCCAGTCATCGCCCGAGACGCGATAGAGATAGGGGGTAGCGTTGCGCAGGTCGCAGGTCGTGGTCAGCAGCGCCTGCACCCCGGTCGTGGCGGCCACGCGGTCGCGCCCCTCGCGGTAGGCGCCGGCGATCCCGTCGGTCAGCATGGTCTGGGCCGCCACCGGCTCGAGCGCGGCGAGGGCCGCGGCGGCATAGGCCTCGGCCGCATCGCCCTCGATCACCACCGAGATCCCCGGGTTGGTGCAATACTGCCCCGCCCCGAGGGTGAGCGATCCCGCCCAGCCCCGGGCGATGGCGGCACCGCGCGCCGAGGCCGCCGCGGGCAGGATGAACATCGGGTTCACGCTGCCCAGTTCGCCGAAGAACGGGATCGGATCGGGCCGCCCCGCGCACAGGTCGAACAGTGCGCGCCCCCCCGCGAGCGAGCCGGTGAAGCCCACCGCGCGGATGAGCGGATGGGTGACAAGCGCCTCGCCCACGTCGCGCCGCCCGCCCTGGATGAGCGAGAACACCCCCGCGGGCATGCCGCAGGCGGCGACGGCGGCGGCGATCGCCTCGGCCACGATCTCGCCGGTGCCGGGATGGGCGGAATGGCCCTTGACCACCACCGGACAGCCCGCCGCCAGCGCCGAGGCGGTGTCCCCGCCCGCGGTCGAGAAGGCGAGCGGGAAGTTCGAGGCGCCGAACACCGCCACCGGGCCGACCGGTTCCTGCATCAGGCGGATTTCCGGGCGCGGGGCGGGCTTGCGGTCAGGCAAGGCAGCATCGGTGCGCCGGTCGAGATGGTCGCCCTTGCGGATGTGCTGCGCAAACAGGCGCAACTGCCCGGTGGTGCGCCCGCGTTCGCCTTCGAGCCGGCCCTCGGGCAGGCCGGTTTCCTCGCAGCCGATGCGGGTGATGGCAGGACCGCGCGATTCGATCTCGTCGGCGATGCGCTCGAGGAAGGCCGCGCGCTGCGCTCGCGTTGTGGCGGCATAGGCCGGGAAGGCCGATTCGGCCGCGCGCACGGCGCGGTCGACCAGCGCGGGCGTGCCCACGCCATAGTCATGCGCCTGCCCATGCGCGGGCGCGGAGCGGAAAGTGGTCGCGCCTGCCACCCATTCCCCGGCGATGAGATGCGCGCCGCGCGGCGTCCAGTCAGCGTTCATGTCGACCTCCTGCATGCAATCGCCCCCCCCCTAGCGCATGGGGGGGCGAATGGCAAAGGCCCCGGTCCGGCCGGCGGGGGGCGGGGGGGCGCTGCCCCCCCGGGCCCTGCGGGCCTCCCCCCCGGGATATTTGGGGACAGATGAAGGGGGCCCCCTTCATCTTTGCAAAAATACCCCCGCCGGAGGCGGCGCAACGCCGGCCCGGGGCGCGCGGGTCGCCGGGAAGGGATTGCCGCCTCAGCCCAGCCGCCAGGACGAGGCGGTGACGCCGCCGAAGAGCCCCTCTTCGTGATAGACGCGCGTCGCCCTGTCGGATTCGGCGGCCCCCAGGGCGACGTGGAGCGGGATCAGGTGATCCTCCTGCGCGTGGCAGGTGCGGGCGTGGGGGGCGTCTTCCCAGGCAAGCAGGGCTGCGCTGCGCGCCGGCGGGTCGCGCTGCATCACGTCGGAAAGCCAGGTATCGAACGCGCCCGAGGGCACCCGTGCCGCCGGACCGAAGCGGCGCAGGTTGTGGTAGGAAAGGCCCGACCCGACGATCAGCACCCCCTCGTCGCGCAGGGGCGCGAGGGCGCGGCCCAGGGCCAGATGCCGTGCCGGGTCATAGCCCGCCTCGAGCGAGACCTGGAACATGGGCACATCGGCCTCGGGATAGATGATGCGGGCGGGGGCAAAGACCCCGTGATCGAACCCGCGCGCCGCGTCGAGCGCGCCCCCGAGCCCGGCCTCGGCGATCAGGTCCGCCGCGCGTTCGGCCAGGGCGGGCGCGCCGGGGGCCGGATAGGTGATCCGGTAGGTTTCCGGCGGAAAGCCGCCATAGTCATAGACCATGCCGGGGTGGGCGCCGTGCATGACGCGCACCGTCTCCGCCTCCCAGTGGCCGGACACCCAGAGCACCGCCGCCGGCCGCCGGCCCAGTTCCTGCGGCATGCGGGCCAGCGATTCCTCGAGCAGGCGGAAGCCCGCGCGCATCTGCGGGATCCAGGGCCAGGGTCCGCCGCCGTGCGAGATGAAATAGGTGGGAAGCCGCGGCATCGTCGCCTCCTCGGGGCTGTCGGCACCGGGCCAGTCTGGCCCCGCCTGCCGCAAGGCGAAAGGGCGGATTCCGCCCTGCCCCGGTGCGCTGGCGCACAGGTAGCGCGCCTGTCCGCTGCCGCCTTTCAGCGGCGCAGGCGCGGGAAATGGCCCGAGGGTTCGGGGAAATCGTCGTCGGGCTGGCGGGCGGCGGCGGTGATGCGGGCCTCGGCCGCGCCGATCGCCCCGGGCCCGTCGAGGACGCGGAAGGTGGCGTGATAGCGCCGCTCTTCCTGCGCGCCCAGCCAGATCATCTCGTCCCGGTCGCGCGCGGCATTGTCGCCCAGGACATGATGGGTCGCCGGCTCGATCCCCAGCGCGTAGGAGCCCGCCTGAAGGTTCTGCCACTGATAGGCGCAGGGCAGTTCGGCCTTCTGCGTCTCCACTTCGAGGCCAAGGCCGATCCGGTCGTTCACCAGCGCGACCGAAACCCGGCCCGCGGCATCGGCGGCCATGTCATGGGCCCAGACCTGTTCCCGGAACCCCTCGCGCGGGGCGGTCATGCTGCGATAGCCCACGCCCTGCGCGCGGTAGGCATCCGCGTGGCTGGCCCAGAGCACGTCGCGGATCGGGGCGAGGTAGCGCGCCCCCTCGTCCAGCACCGGATGGCCCAGGTTCACATGATAGAAGAACATGTGTGGCGTGCAGACGAATCCCGCGTTCACCACCCGGTCGCTCAGGCGGATCTCGCTGCCGTCGAGATCGACCTCGATGCGGCGGTGAAGGTGGAGGTTCTCGCCAAAGCCGGTCGCCTGCGCCGCCACGCCTTCGGCCCAGAGGATGCAGCGCTCGCCCTCCCAGTGTTCGCCATGTCCGGTCAGGCGGGCGGGGGTGGCGTTGATGCGGCCGTGCAGCCCGTGGGGCACGCGGTCGCGGCGCGGATAGTTGTAGCCGCTGCCGTCCACCGTTTCCGGCCCGCCGATGTGATCGAGGCCGCAGGTGACGAGAAAGCCGTTGAACGACCGCAGCGGGCCAAGGCCGCCCTCGCCCTCGTAATCGAAATAGGCCGGATGGCGCGGCCCGGTCGGCGATTGCCAGCCGATCGGACGGCCCATGTGCTCAAGCTCGACGATGTCCATGGCCCGGTCCACCGCGACGGTGAACCGCAACCCGGCGGTGGTGCGGAATTCGAGCATCCGCATCCCGCGCCCGGCCCCGTCCCCGAGCGTGACAAGGCGCACGCCGCCAAAGGCCGTGGGCGTGCCCGAGCGCGCCGCAATCTCGCGCCGCGAGAGGTTCTGCCCGTAAAGCATGGTCATGACGCGGTTCTCTCTCGCTTGGGCGCCAGGGCGCGCAGCGGCACAATCGTGCAGCGCGGCGGGGCAGGCAAGGGGGAATGGTACCGCCTCCCCGGCTCGAACGGGGGACCCCCAGATCCACAATCTGGTGCTCTAACCAACTGAGCTAAGGCGGCACTCGGGGCGGCACTTAGCGGCAGTGTGCGGCGAATGCAAGGGCCGCCTTGCCAAGAGCGGCCATTGCCGCCAATGGAGGGCAGGAACCACACCGGAGGCGGCCATGGGCATCAACAGCGAACGCGAGGTCGAGGCGAATCTTCAGATCGGGCCGACCGATCGCGGCATGGTGCGGCTGTTCATCGAGGCCGGCGGGCAGGAGATCCCGATGGATTTCGACCCCGACGAGGCCGAGGAGATCGCCGAGGAGATCATGGCCGCAGTCCGCGCCGCGCGGGCGCGGGGCGGCGCGCAGGGCGGCGGGCCTTCGGGCCGGGCGCCGGGGCAAGGTGGCGGGAGCGGCGGCGGCAGTCGCGGACGGCGCTGATCAGCCGGGATCGTCCAGCGCGGCACCGGAGGCGATGTCGGGGTCGCGCGCCGCATGGGCCCGCAGCGCCGCATGACGGGCGAAGCGCTGCATGAGCGCGCGCCGGCGCGCGGGGGGCAGCGCGGATCGCGGGGCATCGCGCAGGATTCCCGCGCCATGTCCATCGGCCAGGATCACCCCCGATTGCGCCGGCAGGAGGTCCAGCGGAAAATCCGGCGTCACCGCCCAGAAGAACCGGTCCGCCCAGGGCAGGTAGCCCTGCCATTTGCGGTCCGAACGGAAATCGGCCGGGCCGGACTTGCATTCGATGGCCCAGAACTCGCCCTCGGGGCCAAGCGCGAGGATGTCGAGGCGCAGGCCCCGCGCCGGCACGAATTCCACGACCGAGACGATATCGAGACTGAGCAGATACCGGCACACCCCCCGCGCGATCAGGGTTCCGGGCAGGAAACGGGGCGGCGGGGGGGCAGGATCGGGCGGCATGGCGCGAACATGAACATGTCGTGAACACCCGTCAAGCCCGCGCCCGGGACGACCCCCTTGCGCGGCGGCGGGTTCGGCCCTAACTCTGCTCGTGGCGGGTTTCTGCCCCTCTCGTGATCCGGCTGCGCATTCCAGCGGCCTTAAACAACTCCGAGGGAGCTGGCTCTGTCCGGGTTCAGGCCCGGTTATCTGGCGCCCACCTGTTCACACAGGTCCTCGGGAATCACCAGCCCCACGGTTGCCGCGGTTCCCGCCACCCCGCGCCCCCGTCAGGACGCCCCGCCCGTCAGGTCCGCGCGTCAGGCCCGGCGCCCGATCACCCGCGCCGCAGCGGCGGGCGGACTGCGGCGGGCACGGGCACGGCGACGGCTTCGGGCACCCGGTCCGCCACGCCCGCCGCATCGCGCCGTCCGCCGTCATCGGGGGGATCGGCCATGGTCATGATCCGGATCGCGAACTGCACCGCGGCAAAGACGATGCCGTGGAACGCCCAGAGCATCGCCACCGCGACCGGGCCCATGTCGCTGCTGCGCACCAGATGCCACAGCCGCGCCACGTCGAACCACAGCAGGGCCGCGACAAAGACCGCCGAGAGCAGGAACCCGATGGCGGCCTGACGGATATAGAGGCGGATGAGCTGCGGCATGGGACACCCGATCGTTGCCGATGGCCCGAACATGCGCCGCGGCGCCCCGTCCTGCAAGACCCGTCCTGCAAGGCCCGGCGCGCAGGCGCCCGTGGCAAGGGCGGAGGCTCAGGCGCCGAAGGCGGCCGGCTGCGCCTCGCGCGCCATGTGGTCGAGGACGGCATTCACGAAGCCGGCCTCCTTGCCTTCGGGAAAGAAGGCGCGGGCCACGTCCACGAATTCGACGATCACCACCCGCGGCGGCGTGACCGCCGCCACGAGTTCCGCCCCCGCCGCGCGAAAGAGCGCGCGCAGCGTCGGGTCGATCCGGGCGATCGGCCATTTCGCCACCAGCGCGCGGTCGGTCATCTGGTCGATGCGCGCCTGATGCGTCACCGCCCCTTCCATGAGGCCGCGGAAGGTGGCGGCATCGCCCTCTTCCATCTCGACATCGTCATAGACGGCGCCGAACCGGTGGGTCTCGAATTCGCGCATCACCGAATCGACGGACTGGCCGGCGGCCTCCATCTGGAACAGCGCCTGCACGGCATAAAGCCGCGCCGCCGATTTCTGCCGGCGCTTCGCGTCATTGCCCTTGCGCGCGGGTGCCATCAGCGTGCCCCTGTGCCGGCCGGGTCGATCAGGTCGCGGGCAAAGCCCACGCCGCGCCCCTGCCCCGCCCAGCGCTGCGCCAGCGCGATCAGATGCAGCGCCGCCGCCGCCGCGCCGCCGCCCTTGTCCTGCTGCGCGGTATCGGCGCGCGCCCAGGCCTGCGCGTGGTTCTCGACCGTGAGGATGCCGTTGCCGATGGCCAGCCCCGACAGGCCAAGCTGCATGAGGCCGCGGGCAGATTCATTGCAGACGGTGTCGTAATGCGTGGTCTCGCCGCGGATGATGCAGCCAAGGGCGACATGGCCGTCATATTCGGTCATGCGCGCGGCCATGGCGATCGCCGGCGGGATCTCGAGGGCGCCGGGCACCTCGATCAGGTCGCAGGCGGCACCGCAGGCGGCGATCTCGGCCCGGGCGCCGGCGATCAGGCCATCGGCGATGTCGCGGTAATAGGGCGCGACCACGATCAGCAGTTTCGGCGCGCGCGCGAAGGTCGGGCGCGGCAGGGAATAATGCGACGGGCCGGCCATCAGCGCGCCTCCGGGATGGGACGGGTGCCGGCGATCTCGATCCCGTAGGCATCAAGCCCGACGACCCGCGGTTGCGGCGAATTGGTCAGCAGCACGATCCGGTGCAGCCCGAGCGCGGTCAGGATCTGCGCGCCGATCCCGTACTGGCGCAGCGTCTGGGGCGACACTTCGCCGGGCATGGCCAGCTTGGCCTGCGTGTCGCGCAGCAGCACGACCACCCCGCGCCCCTCGCGCGCGATCTCCTCCATCGCCGCCCCGAAGAGCCGCGCGCGCCCGGCCGCGCCAAGGCCCGCAATGTCGAGCAGCGGGTCAAGCGTGTGCATCCGCACCAGCACCGGATCGTCGCCCGACAGATCGCCCTTCACGAGGGCGATATGCTCGGCCCCCTGGGTCACGTCGGAACAGATGCGCATGGTCCAGTCGCCGCCATATTCGGCGGTGACGGTGCGGCCCTCCTGCACGCGGACAAGGTTGTCGTGGCGGCGGCGATAGGCGATCAGGTCGCTGATCGTGCCGATGCGGATGCCAAGGCGCTGGGCGATGGCGATCAGGTCCGGCAGCCGCGCCATGGAGCCGTCCTCGTTCATGATCTCGCAGATCACGCCCGAAGGGTTCAGCCCGGCCAGCCGCGCGATATCGACCGCGGCCTCGGTATGGCCGGCGCGCACCAGCACGCCGCCGTCGCGCGCGCGCAGCGGGAACACATGGCCCGGCGTGGCGATGTCCTGCGGCCCGTGCGCGGCGTCGATCGCCACGGCCACGGTGCGGGCGCGGTCATGGGCGGAAATCCCGGTCGAGACCCCCTCGCGCGCCTCGATCGAGACGGTGAAGGCGGTCTCGTGGCGCGAGGAGTTCTGCTGCGCCATGAGCGGCAGGCCCAGCTGGTCCACCCGCTCGCCGGTCATGGCAAGACAGATGAGGCCGCGGCCGTGCGTGGCCATGAAATTGATCTTCTCGGGCGTGGCCATCTGCGCAGGGATGACGAAATCGCCCTCGTTCTCGCGGTCCTCGTGATCGACAAGGATGAACATGCGCCCGTTGCGCGCGTCCTCGATGATGTCGTCGATCGGGCTGATCGCTTCGGACCAGTCGCGCTCGACCGGGCCGGGGGATTCGAAGGGAACGCTCATGGCCGCCTGTCCATCTGTCATCGCGCCCCGGCGATAGCCCAAGGCGGCCGGAATGCAAAGGGGGCGGTCCGCGCGGGGCCTGTGCGGGCGCGCGCGGGGGTCAGTCCCATTCGCGCAGCCGCGCGACATAGCGCGCCATCGTATCGACCTCGAGGTTGACCGCATCGCCCACCTGCACCGCGCCCCAGGTGGTCACGGCCATGGTGTGCGGGATCAGGTTCACGCCGAATTCGGCGCCCGCCACCTCGTTCACGGTGAGCGATGTGCCGTTCAGCGCCACCGATCCCTTGGGCGCGATGAAGCGCGCCAGCTCGTCGGGCGCGCGGAAGGTGACGCGCAGGCTCGCCCCTTCGGGGCGCAGCGCCACCACGCGCGCCACCCCGTCCACATGCCCGGAGACGATATGCCCGCCCAGTTCGTCCCCGACCTTCAGCGCCCGTTCCAGATTGAGCCGCCGCCCCACCGGCCAGCCGCTGGCGCCGATGGCGGTGCGGGCCACCGTCTCGGCCGAGATCTGCACCTCGAACCAGTTGCGGGGGCTGGCGCCACGGGCGATCACGGTCAGGCAGATGCCGTCGCAGGCGATCGAGGCGCCAATGTCGATCCCCGCCGGGTCATAGCCCGTGGCGATGCGCAGGCGCAGGTCGCCCTCGTCGTGGCGCGCGATCACTTCGCCCATGTCGGTGACGATGCCGGTGAACATCCGCGCCTCCCCCTCGTGCCGCGCGCCCAGAGGTATCCGCCCCGCCCCCCGGCAGCAAGGGGGCGGGGCGCGCGCGCGGGGGGCGGGGGGGGCGGTGCGGGCCGGGGCGGGCCGGGGATCAGAAGCCGTATTGAAAGGTGATCCCGGTCTGGCCGCCCGACTGCACTACCCGGGCCCGGGTCGCGCGGCCGCCCTGGAACAGCGCATGGGCGTTGCCGCCGCCGTTCTGGATCAGCGCGGCCTCGTGGCCGGCGCCCTGCTGCTGCACCAGCCCCCAGTTCCCGCCGCCCGATTGCACGAGGCGCGCGACATTGCCGATGCCCGACTGGCGCAAGGTGGCATCGCCCGTCGCACCGCTGCGCAGCGCAAGGGCCACAAGGCCAAGCCGCATGAGCGTCGCCTCGTCGGCGGTGCGCGGGGTGAGGGTGACGCTGAGATAGCCGTCGGCGGCAACCGGGGCGGCGGCAACGGGGGCGATCGCCAACGCGGCGATCAGGGCAAGACGACGGAACATGGCAGTGTCCTCGGGTTCGGGGTTCAGGGTTCGCGGTTCGGGGTTCGGGGTTCGCGGTTCGGGGGGGGGCCGATGCGGCTAGGTGGCGGGGCAGGTCAGGCGGCGCACGCCGATCTCCACGGTCAGGGCGGCGTCCAGGTCGCGGGCGCGGCCCGACAGGCCCACCGAGCCCAGCGCGATCTCCTGCCCCGGTTCGGCGGTGAAGGTGCCGCCCTGGGTCATCTGCGCCGATCCGGAGGCGCCGGCGCGGGCGATGCGCAGGTCGTAGCTTCCGCTCAGGCGGGTGGTGGCGGTCAGGCGGCCCTCGATCTCGACCCCGGCCCCGGTCTCGCGGATGGCAAGGGTGCACAGCGCCGGATCGGCGGCGCGGGCAAGGGGCGATCCGCGGGCCAGGGTTGCGGCGCCGGCCGCGCCGCAGGCGGCCAGGGTGAGGGCGGCAAGGGCGGCATGGGCCGGGGTGATGGCGGGCATGGTCGGGTTCTCCTTCAGGGGGCGGGCCTGCGGCATCGCGGGCCGCAGGCCGCCCGGTTGCGGGTCAGTCCTGCACGATCACCGCGACATTGCCGGTGCCATACTGGGTGGTGGTGGCGCGGTTGCCGCTGCCCGACTGGATGATGCCCAGGGCGTTGCAGCGCCCGGCCTGATCGGCCGAGGCCAGGTTGCCGGTGCCGAACTGCGCCACGCCCAGCACGTTGCAGCGCCCGGTCTGCCCGGCGGTGATGGCATTGCCGCTGCCGTTCTGGCCGATGACGGTGCGGTTGCGCGCGCCGTCCTGGGTGGTGATGGCGCTGTTGCCCCAACCCGACTGGTTCACGCTCAGGCGGTTGTACCAGCCCTGCTGGCCGCCGCCGATCTGGTTGTTCTGGCCCCACTGCTCGATCACGGCGCGGTTGCCGTCGGCAATCGCGGCGCCGGGCAGGGTGGCAAGCGTGGCGAGGCCGATCGCGGCGGAGGTGAGGAAGGCCCTGATCATCTGTCGTCTCCGGTTTCGGGGCGCGCTGGGGCGCCGGGCTGAGGGTTCGTGTCGTGCCGGCCCGTGTTCGGCCCGCTGGGGGGATGGCAGCGGCCGGCAGGGACAGGACGGCACGGGACGGCGGACCAGCCAATATCGGCGCGGTGCCATCGGGCGACGGATGCCTTGACGGCCGATAGCGCGGCGCGCGACCCTGCCGCTATCGGATGACAGGCCCGCCGGGCCCAGGGGGGGCAGGATGCACCAGGGTCGCCGCTGGATCGTGCCGGCCGCGCGGGCACTCGTGCTGGCGCTGGCGCTGGTGCCGGTTGCGGGCGCCGCCGCCGCGCAGGACTGCGCCTTGCGCGATTTCCTGACGATGCCGCTGCCCGGGGCCGGGGGGGATGCGGTGGTCGTGGCCCTTGAGGCCGCCTATCCGGGGCTGCGCGCGGATGCCGGGGCCGGGACGATCACCACGCCGCAGGGCGCGACCGTCCCCCTGGCGCCCGCGCGCGATCTGGAGGGGGCTGCGCGCCTTGAGGGGGCAACGGTCGGCGACATGTTCGCGCAGACATATCCGCCGGGATATGACCTGACGGCACGATCGGTCCCCTGGGCCGATCCCGGCCGCGCGCGCAACGATGCGCTGTTCCGGGCGCTCTATGGCGATTCGGCGCGCGCGGTGCGGGCGGCCCTTGTGCGCGTGACCTATGCCGGCCCCGGCGCGCAGGCGGCCTTTGACGTGACCACGCGCCAATGCGTCGCCACGCAACTGCGTGCCGCGCTCGAGGAGGCGGCAGCCCTGTCGCCGCCGCCGGACGACTGGTTCCGCGATACCGGCGGCAGCTTCAACTGGCGGGTGATCGCCGGGACGGACCGGCTCTCGGCGCACAGTTTCGGCGCGGCGATCGACCTCAATACCGGGCTGGGCGGCTACTGGCGCTGGTCGGGCGCGACCGAAGGCGCCGCCGGCCCGTTCCAGAGCACCCTGCCCCCGGCCCTTCTGGCGGTGTTCGAGCGGCGCGGCTTCATCTGGGGCGGCAAGTGGCACCACTTTGACGGGATGCACTTCGAATACCGCCCCGAACTCATCCTGCATGCGCGCCTGACAGCAGGCGCGGGGGCGCCCCCTCAGCCGTAATGCGCCACCGGCGTCCCCGCGAGCGCCGAGACGTTCAGAAGCCCGCGCGGCGTGATCGAGGGCGTGACGATATGGGCGCGGTTGGCCATGCCCATCAGGATCGGCCCGACCTCGAGCCCGCCGCCGCGCATCTTGAGGATGTTGCGCACCCCCGAGGCGGCGTCGGAATTGGCAAAGACCAGCACGTTCGCCGCCCCCTCGAGGCGCGAGTGCGGAAAGACCCGCGCCCGCAACTCGGGGTCGAGCGCGGCGTCGATATGCATCTCGCCCTCATAGGGGAAATCGCAGGGCCGGCTGTCGAGGATCCCGACCGCCGCGCGCATCCGGCGCCCCGAGTCGCAGTCGAGATTGCCGAACTGCGAATGCGAGCACAGCGCGATCTTGGGCGACAGGCCGAAGCGGCGCACATGGCGCGCGGCGGCAATCACCGAATCGGCGATCTGCGCGGGCGAGGGTTCGTGGTGGATCTGCGTGTCGGCGATGAACAGCGGCCCGTCCTCGAGGATCATGAGCGAGAGCGCCGCGATCGGGTGATGGTCCGGCCCCGAGAGCACCTGACTGACATAGTTCAGGTGCCACAGATACTGCCCGAAGGTGCCGCAGATCATGCTGTCGGCCTCGCCGCGGTGGACCATGACGGCGGCGATGGCGGTGGTATTGGTGCGCATCACCGCCCGGGCGATGTCCGGGGTGACGCCGCGGCGGGCCATGATCTCGTGGTAGGTGGTCCAGTAGTCACGGTAGCGGGGATCGTTTTCCGGGTTCACCACCGGAAAGTCCCGGCCCGGCCGGATCTTCAGCCCGGCGCGTTCGCAGCGCGCGGCGATCACCTCGGGGCGGCCCACCAGGATGAGCTTGTCGTTGAACTCTTCCATCGCGGCCTGCGCCACGCGCAGCACGCGCTCGTCCTCGCCCTCGGCAAAGACAAGGCGCCGGTCGCCGGTGCGCGCCGCCTCGAACACCGGGCGCATGATCAGCGCCGACCGGAACACCGACCCGTCGAGCGCCTCGCGGTAGCCGCGCAGATCCATGATCGGCCGGCTGGCCACGCCCGAATCCATCGCCGCCTTCGCCACCGCGCTGGCGATGACGCCGATCAGGCGCGGGTCGAAGGGCTTCGGGATCAGGTAATCGGCGCCGAAGGTCAGCTTCTCGCCGGAATAGGCGGCGGCGGCCTCGGCGCTGGTGGTCTGGCGGGCCAGTTCGGCGATGGCCGCGACGCAGGCGATCTTCATCTCTTCGTTGATGCGCGTGGCCCCGACATCGAGGGCCCCGCGAAAGATGAAGGGAAAGCACAGGACGTTGTTCACCTGGTTGGGATAGTCCGACCGCCCGGTGGCGATGATCGCATCGGCGGCGACGGCGCGCGCCTCTTCGGGCAGGATTTCGGGCGTGGGATTGGCGAGGGCAAAGATGATCGGCCGCGGCGCCATCTTCTGCACCATTTCGGGCGTGAGCACCCCCGGCCCCGACAGGCCGAGGAACAGGTCCGCGCCCTCGATCACGTCGATCAGGTCGCGCGGCGCGTTGCCCTGCGCGAACGCCGCCTTTTGCGGGGTCATGTCGGCCTCGCGGCCGTGGTGGACAAGGCCGTGCAGGTCGCACAGCCAGATGTTCTCGCGCTTCACGCCCAGCGTCACCAGCATGTTCAGACAGGCGATCCCGGCCGCGCCGCCGCCGGTCGAGACCACCTTGATCGCGTCCCATTCCTTGCCCGCGACGATGAGCGCATTGGTCGCCGCCGCCCCCACCACGATGGCGGTGCCGTGCTGGTCGTCGTGAAAGACCGGGATGTTCATGCGCGCGCGGCAGATTTCCTCGACCACGAAACAGTCGGGCGCCTTGATGTCCTCGAGGTTGATCGCGCCGAAGGTCGGTTCGAGCGCGCAGACGATATCGGCCAGGCGGTGCGGATCGGGTTCGTTCAACTCGATGTCGAAACAGTCGATGTTGGCGAATTTCTTGAACAGGACCGCCTTGCCCTCCATCACCGGCTTCGAGGCAAGCGCGCCGATGTTGCCAAGGCCAAGCACGGCGGTGCCGTTCGTCACCACCGCCACCAGATTCCCGCGCGCGGTATAGTCGCGCGCCGTGGCCGGTTCGGCGCGGATTTCAAGACAGGCCTCGGCCACGCCGGGCGAATAGGCGCGGGCAAGGTCGCGGCCGTTCGCCAGCGGCTTGGTGGCGCGCACCTCGAGTTTGCCGGGACGCGGCAGGCGGTGATAGTCGAGCGCCGCCTGTTTCAGCCCGCTGTCCTTGGGTGACTGCACCATTGACCCCTCCCGCCCTGCAAGACCGCGGTCCGCGCGCGGCCCGGCCGTCATAGCCCCGCGCCCGCGCCCATGCAAATGTCGCGCGCGGGGGCGGTCAGGCGGGCGGTCAGGCGGGCGGTCAGGCGGTCAGGCCCTCGGGTTCGGGCAGGCCGTTCGCGCGGCAGCAGGCCGTCAGCGTGTTGGCCAGCAGGCAGGCGATCGTCATCGGCCCGACGCCGCCCGGCACCGGGGTGATGGCGCCGGCGACGGCGGCCGCGCTGTCGTAATGCACATCGCCCACCAGCACGGTCTTGCCGCCCCTGTCGATGCGGTTGATGCCCACGTCGATCACGGTCGCGCCGGGGCGGATCCACTCGCCCCTGACCATTTCCGGCCGGCCGACCGCCGCCACGACGATATCGGCGCGGCGCACCACCTCGGGCAGGTCGCGGGTGCGGCTGTGGGCCACGGTCACGGTGGCGCTGTCGCCCAGCAGCAGTTGCGCCATCGGCTTGCCCACGATGTTCGAGCGCCCGATCACCACCGCGTTCATCCCCGAGAGCGACCCGTGCAGGTCGCGCAGCAGCATGAGACAGCCCAAGGGCGTGCAGGGCACCATCGCCTTTTGCCCGGTGCCCAGCAGCCCCACGTTCGAGATGTGGAACCCGTCCACGTCCTTGGCCGGGTCGATGGCATTGATCACCAGATCAGAGTCGAGATGCCCCGGCAGCGGCAGTTGCACGAGGATGCCGTGCACGCGCGGATCGGCGTTCAGCCGGCCGATGAGCGCGAGCAGCGTCGCCTCGTCGGTGTCGGCGGGCAGGCGGTGTTCGAAGGATTCCATGCCCACTTCGACGGTCTGCTTGCCCTTGGCGCGCACATAGACCTGGCTGGCCGGGTCTTCGCCCACCAGCACCACGGCAAGGCCGGGGGTGATGCCCTGTTCCTCGCGCAGGCTGGCCACACGGGTGGCGACGCGGGCGCGCACGTCGGCGGCGAACGCCTTGCCGTCGATGATTCGGGCAGTCATGGAGTATCCTTTCGCAGGCTGTCTGGGCCGAGATGGCTTTCCTCGCGGGCGATCGACCAGTCGATCAGCCGCCGCCAGAGCTTTTCCACAAGATCGGGTGGCAGGCCATGCGTCATGGCGTGGCGGCGCACGTTCGTCACCACCTCCTCGACGCGCGGGGTGATGCGCGCGGGCAGATCGACCCCCGCCTTGATCTGCGCGGCGCGGTCGATATAGGCCGCGCGTTCGGCCAGAAGCCGCACGAGTTCGGCGTCGAGCCGGTCGATCTCGGCGCGCAGCTCGGTCATGTCGCGGCAGTCGGCGGGGAGTTTCATGCTCTTGCTCGTGCTTCCGGGCGCATCGCCCCGCCATGGGGGATGCGCCCGGAAAGTTCAAGCGGCCGGGGTCAGACCAGACCCTCGATCTGGCCGTCGGCGTTCAGGCGGATGGTGTTGGCGGCCGGCACCGAAGGCAGGCCGGGCATGGTCATGATCTCGCCGCAGATGACGACGATGAAGCCCGCCCCGGCCGACAGCCGCACTTCGCGCACGGGCACGGTATGGCCCTCGGGGGCGCCGCGCACGTTCGGATCGGTGGTGAAGCTGTATTGCGTCTTGGCCATGCAGACCGGCAGGTGGCCATAGCCCGCAGCCTCCCAGGCCTTGAGCTGATCGCGGATCGACTTGTCGGCGATCACCTCGCCGGCGTGGTAGATGCGCTTGGCCACGGTTTCGATCTTCTGGAACAGGCCCATGTCATCGGGGTAGAGCGGCGCGAAGTTGGCGGTGCCGCCCTCGGCGACCTTCACCACGGCGCGGGCCAGATCCTCGATCCCGGCCGAACCTTCGGCCCAGTGCCGGGCAAGGATCGCCTCGGCGCCCTGCGACGCCACGTAATCCTTCACCGCCTGGATCTCGGCCTCGGTGTCGGTGGCGAAATGGTTGATCGCCACGACCACGGGCACGCCAAAGCCCTTCACGTTGGCGATGTGCCGGCCCAGGTTCGGGCAGCCCTTCTTCACCGCATCGACGTTTTCGGGGGCAAGGTCGGCCTTGGCCACGCCGCCGTTCATCTTCATCGCGCGCACCGTGGCGACGATCACCGCCGCCGCAGGCTTCAGCCCGGCCTTGCGGCACTTGATGTCAAAGAACTTCTCGGCGCCAAGGTCGGCGCCGAAGCCCGCCTCGGTGACGACATATTCGCCCAGCTTCAGCGCCGTCTGCGTGGCGATGACCGAGTTGCAGCCATGCGCGATGTTGGCGAAAGGCCCGCCGTGCACGAAGGCGGGGTTGTTTTCCAGCGTCTGCACCAGATTCGGCTGCATCGCATCCTTGAGCAGCACGGTCATGGCGCCGTCGGCCTGGATGTCGCGGCAGGTGACCGGCTTCTTGTCGCGGGTATAGGCGACGACGATGTTGCCCAGCCGGTTCTGGAGATCCTTGAGATCCTTCGACAGGCACAGGATCGCCATGACTTCGGAGGCCACGGTGATGTCGAACCCGGTCTGGCGCGGAAAGCCGTTGGCGACGCCGCCAAGGCTCACCACCATGTCGCGCAGCGCGCGGTCGTTCATGTCCATCACCCGGCGCCAGACGATGCGGCGCGCGTCGATGTCGAGCTTGTTGCCCCAGTAGATGTGGTTGTCGATCATCGCCGAGAGCAGGTTGTGCGCCGAGGTGATCGCGTGGAAGTCGCCGGTGAAGTGGAGGTTCATTTCCTCCATCGGCACGACCTGCGCCATGCCGCCGCCGGCGGCGCCGCCCTTCATGCCGAAGTTCGGGCCGAGGCTGGCCTCGCGGATGCAGACCACGGCCTTCTTGCCGATGCGGTTCAGCCCGTCGACAAGGCCCACGGTGGTGGTCGACTTGCCTTCGCCGGCCGGGGTCGGGTTGATCGAGGTGCACAGGATCAGCTTGCCGTTCGGGCGATCCTCGAGCGAGCGGATGAACTCCTGGCTCACCTTGGCCTTGTCGTGACCGTAGGGCAACAGATGCTCGGTCGGGATGCCGAGGCGGGCGCCGATTTCCTGGATCGGCTTCTTCTTCGCCTCGCGGGCGATCTCGATATCGGTGCGGTGGGCCATCTCGGTCCTCTGATTGGCGGATTCGTCGCGCCACCAATAGCCGCTGTGCGCCGGAAACACAGGTGCGTAAGCGACCACAGCAACGTCGAAATCGGCAGAGTCCCGCAGAGCGGAAGGGCGCCGCGGCCTGCGGCGCCCTGCGATCCGTAAGGCATCCGGCCCCGGATGCGGCGCTTTGCCTCAGGCGCTCGGCTCGGGCTCCAGCGGGGTGTCGCCCTCCTTGGCGCGGCGGCCGCGCGCGCGCGGCATCGCCGTGACGGAGTCGCCCCCGGACGGCGGCGGCGTCTGTCCGCCCTGGTCGCCGTCGCGGTTGATCGGCTCGCCGGCAATGACGCGGGTGATCTCGGACCCGGTCAGGGTCTCATACTCCAGAAGGCCCTGCGCCAGCCGCTCGAGATCGTCGTTGCGTTCGGTCAGGATGCGCTTCGCGGTCTCGTAACCCTCGTCGATGAGGCGGCGCACCTCCTCGTCGATCACGTTCTGGGTGTCGCTCGAATGGCTGGTGCCGCCGGAATAGGTGCCCAGATACGACTGCTGCTCATTGGCGAGATCGACATAGCCCAGTTTCTCGGACATGCCGAACTGCGTCACCATGGCGCGGGCGATGCGGGTGGCCTGCTGGATGTCGCTGGTGGCGCCCGAAGTGACATTCTCGGGGCCGAAGGTCAGTTCCTCGGCCACGCGCCCGCCCATCGCCATCGCGATCTTGGAGCGATACTTGGTCAGGCTCACCGACAACTGGTCGCGTTCGGGCAGCGACAGCACAAGGCCCAGCGCGCGGCCGCGCGGGATGATCGTCGCCTTGTGGATCGGGTCATGCTGCGGCACGTTCAGCCCGACGATGGCATGGCCGGCCTCGTGATAGGCGGTCAGGCGCTTTTCGTCCTCGGACATGACCATGGAGCGGCGCTCGGCCCCCATCATCACCTTGTCCTTGGCATTCTCGAAGTCGATCATGGTGACGAACACCCGCCCGACCCGCGCCGCCATGAGCGCGGCCTCGTTCACGAGGTTGGCCAGATCGGCGCCGGAAAACCCGGGCGTGCCGCGCGCGATGATGCGCAGGTCCACGTCGGGGCCCAGCGGCACCTTGCGCGCATGGACCGAGAGGATCTTCTCGCGGCCCTTGATGTCGGGGTTCGGCACCTGGATCTGCCGGTCAAAGCGGCCGGGCCGCAGCAGCGCGGGGTCAAGGACATCGGGGCGGTTCGTCGCGGCGACGATGATGATGCCCTCGTTGGCCTCGAAGCCGTCCATCTCGACCAGAAGCTGGTTCAGCGTCTGTTCGCGTTCGTCGTTGCCGCCGCCATAGCCCACCCCGCGCGAGCGGCCCACGGCGTCGATCTCGTCGATGAAGACGATGCAGGGCGCGTTCTTCTTGGCCTGCTCGAACATGTCGCGCACGCGGGAGGCGCCGACGCCCACGAACATTTCCACGAAATCAGACCCGGAAATGGTGAAGAAGGGCACCCCCGCCTCGCCGGCGATGGCGCGGGCCAGCAGGGTCTTGCCGGTGCCCGGCGGGCCCACCAGCAGCGCGCCCTTGGGGATCTTGCCGCCAAGGCGGCTGAACTTCTGCGGGTTGCGCAGGAATTCGACGATCTCCTCAAGCTCTTCCTTGGCCTCGTCGATGCCGGCCACGTCGTCAAAGGTGACGCGGCCATGCTTTTCGGTCAGCAGCTTGGCGCGCGACTTGCCGAAACCCATGGCGCCGCCACGCCCGCCGCCCTGCATCCGGTTCATGAAATAGATCCAGACCCCGATGAGCAGCAGGAACGGCAGAAGCGACAGCAGGAAGGACATGAAGCCCGACTGTTCCTGGCTGCGCGCCGTCACCGGGATGCCCTTGGCGATCAGGCGGTCGGCCACCTGGGCGGTGATCTCGCCGCCCTGGGGCAGGACCACGGTATAGTCGCGCCCGTCGGTGGACCGGTAGCGCACCGTCTCGCCGTCCATGGTCACCTGGGCCACGGACCCGGCATCGACCGAGGCCACGAAATCGGAATAGCTGCGACTGGTGGATTGCATGGTGCCTTCGGCACCGTTGAACAGGTTGAACAGCGCCAGGATCAGCAGAAACAGGACGACCCAGAAGGCGATGTTGCGTGCGTTGCCCACGGAATGGCTCCCTTGGAGAGGCGAGAGGAAGGCGAGACCGGGGCCCGCCCTTTGTCCCAAGATAGGCGATGGGACGGCACATTCAATCCGATAACAGGCAATCGGGGAAACCGCCACCGGGCGCGCGGATTTCGGCCGCCACCTCCGCACCCCAGCCCAGCGCCGGACAGGACAGGAGGCGCCCCCCGTCCCAGAGGGCCGGCAGCGCCAGACAGGCGGCGCGCGGACGCGGTGCCGTGGCGCCCATCTGCGCCAGCCCCGCCGCCCCCAGCGCCGCCACCCGCCGCCCGCCCGCGGCGATGCGCCAGCGCCGGTCCCAGAGCGTGATCCCCTCGCGCTCGGTCCCCTCTTCGCCCGCGACCGCCGCCGGTTCGCGCGCGACGATGAACAGCCCGCGCGTGGCGATCATCAGGCAGCCGTGCAGCGTGGCGGTGCCCCCCCGCCCGGTGCCCCCCCCGGTGCCCCCCCCGGCGCCCCCCCCGCCCGCGACCCGGCCCAGCGCCGCCACCAGCGCGGATTCGCGCGGGCGGAGCGGCTCTGACGCCACCGCGCCTAGCGCGCCCGCGACGATGCGCAACCGCGTCTCCTCGTCCAGCGCATCCAGCGCGGCATGATCCAGCGTCACCGTCCCCGCGATCCCCGGACGGATCAGCGCCTGCGCCGCCTCGTGCGCGCGCAAGGACAGCGCCCTGCGCGCGCGGGCCATGCGCGCCGCGGTGCCGGCAAGGCGCGCGGCGTCGATCCCGGCCTCGGCCAGCACGGGCAGCAGCGCCCGCATCCGCACCCGGTCGAACCGCGGATCCGCGTTCGAGGGATCCTCGGCATGGCCGATCCCCTGCCCCCGCGCCCAGTCGCGCAGTTCGGCCCGCCCGGTCGTCAGCAGCGGCCGCAGGATCTGCCAGCCGCCGGGCCGCACCGTCATCTGCGGCCGCATCGCCGCAAGGCCGTCCACCCCGGAGCCCCGGCGCAGCCGCAGCAGAAAGGTCTCGGCCTGGTCGTCAAGGGTATGGGCCATCAGCACATGCCCGACGGGGCCGCGCCAGTCGCCGATCAGGTCGCGCCGCGCCTGCCGCGCCCGGTCCTGAAGGTTGCCGCGCCCGTCCCAGCCTTGCCAGCGCAGGATGTCATGGGCCACGCCCAGCCCGGTGCAGGCGGCCGCGACCAGCGCCGCCTCGGCCGCGCTCGCGGCGCGAAGGCCGTGATCCACCGTCACCGCGCGCAGGGCCACCCCCCGGGGCGCGGCCCAGTGCGCGGCCAGATGCAGCATCGCCATGCTGTCGCCCCCGCCCGAGACCGCGATGCCGATCGCCGCCGGCAGCGGCCGCGGCAGCAGCCCCTCAAGCGCCGCGGCAAAGCGGCCGGGCAGGGTCAGCGGATCACGGGCAGCCGAGGCGCACACGTTCGCTCGCGGCCTGCATGGCGGCGGGCGAAGCGGCGAAGCGGCTCATGACTTCGCCCAGCGTGACGCAGGCATCGGGCCCCTGCCCCATCTGCGCCAGCGCGGTCCCGAGGCGAAGCAGCGCATCGGGCGCCGCCGGCCCCGAGGGATCGCCCGAAAAGCTGTCGAGATAGGCGCGCGCCGCATCCGACACCTGGCCCAGCGCCTCGAGCGCCTCGCCCCGGTGAAGCAGCGCCTGCCCGGTCATTGGCCCGCCCGGATAGGCCGCGACAAAGGACGCAAAGAGGTCAGCGGCGCCGCGAAAGTCACCGCCAGCGAGCGCCTCCTGCGCCCGCGCGTAGTCCTGCTGTTCGCTGGCGGTCAGTTCCGGCCCCGAGGTCGCGGGCGGCGTCGGCTGCGGCACGGTCGCGGCATTGTCGATCCCGCCAAGCGAGGGCGTGTCACCCAGAAGCGCGATGTCGCAGCCCGGCTCGACCTCGCACAGGCGGAATTCCAGATCGCCGATGCGGTTGGTGCCGTCCACGGTGATCCGGTTGATGCGGAACTCGAGTTCCTCGGTCTTGGAGGTGAGGCGGGCAAGCTCGGCCTCGATCGCGTTCAGCCGCTCGAGCGGCGTATTGCCGGCCACGCCCGAGGACAACTGCCCGCTGGCCGACAGTTCGGCCCGCAGCGCGGTGATGCCCGCATAGAGCGCGCCCAGTTCCTGCCGGATGTCGGCCAGGGTCTCGGCCCCGGCCGCCGCGGGCAGCGCCAGGAACAGGACCGCCGCGATCGCCCCCCTCAGCCTCATGCCCGCCTCCCTGGTCAGCTTGTCGCCGAGATCGAGATGACGGTGACGGCGCGGCGGTTCTGCGACCAGCAGCTTTCGCTGGCGCAGGTGGCCACCGGACGCTCCTTGCCGTAGGAGATGGTGCGCAGCCGGTTGCCCGGCACCCCGCGCGAAATCAGGTATTCGCGCACCGCATTGGCGCGCCGCGCGCCCAGCGCCACGTTGTATTCGCGCGTGCCCTGTTCGTCGGCGTGTCCCTCGATCACGATGAGGTAGCTGGCGTTGGTCATGAGCCATTGCGCCTGACCGTCGAGCGTCTGCATCGCCGCGGGCGACAGCGTGGACTGATCGACACCGAAGAACACCCGGTCGCCCACGGTCTGGGCGAAATAGGCGGCGCTGGTCGGATCGCTGGCGCTGCCCGCCATCGCCCCGGCCCCGCCGGCCCCGCCCAGGCCGCCGTCGGCCCCGTTCGCGCCGCCGCCGAAACGGTCGGGGCGGGTGCAGGCCGGAAGGGCGAGAACGCCGATCACAAGTGCCGCTGTCAGAAACCTTCTCATCGGGGCGATCCTCTCCGGCTCGTCTGGTTGGGGTGACTGTAGCACGGGCCTTGCGGCCCGGCCACGGGGGATGATCAGGGCTGGAGCGGGCCCCAGGACGGGTCCGAGGCGAACCCGCCGGTCGGCACCTGATGCAGGTTGCGCCCCGAGATGTCGACCGAATAGAGCGTGGGCCCGCCACTGGGGCCAAGGGTCTCGCGCGTGAACATGATGACGCGGCCGTTCGGCGCCCAGGTCGGGCTTTCGTCGAGTTCCGAGCGCGTGAGGATCCGTTCCTCGGACCCGTCGGTGCGCATGACGCCGATGTAGAAATAGCCGCCCGCCTGCTTCACGAAGGCGATGAGATCGCCGCGCGGCGACCAGACCGGGCTGCCGTAGCGGCCTTCGCCGAAGGAGATGCGCTGCGGCTCTCCGCCGCCCAGACCCATGATGTAGAGTTGCGATCCCCCCGAACGGTCGCTTTCGAACACGATCTGGCTGCCATCGGGCGAGAGCGAGGGCGCCGTCTCGATCGAGGGGGCCGAGGTCAGTTGCTGATGCCCGCCCGAAGCGAGATCGGTGATCCAGATGTCGGTATTGCCGCCGTTCGCCAGCGAATAGATCACCCGCCCGCCATCGCGCGAAAAGCGCGGGGTGAAGGCCATCTCGCCCGGGGCGGTGGCGACCGGCATGCGCCCGACACTGGCCACGTCCAGAAGGTTGATGCGCGGCGCCCCCGCCTCGTAGGTGGTATAAAGGATCCGGTCGCCGGTCGCGGAAAAGCGCGGCGCAAGCACCAGGGCCGAGGAATCGGTCAGATACTGGATGTTGTGGCCATCGTAGTCCATGATCGCCAGCCGCTTGAGCCGCGCGTCCTTGGGGCCGCTTTCGGCCACGAACACCACGCGGCTGTCGAAATAGCCGCCCTCGCCGGTGATGCGCGAATAGACCGCGTCGGCCACCTTGTGCCCCATGCGCCGCCAGCCCGACAGGGTGCCGGCGAACTGCAATCCCTCGCCCAGCTCGGCGCCCGAGAACACGTCATAGAGGCGGAACTTCACCGCCAGCGTGTCGCCCTGCACCGACACCGCCCCGGTGACGAGCGCCTGCGCATTGATCGCCCGCCAGTCGGCATAGGCGATCGGGGCGTTGAAACCCGTCACCGTCGAGATGAAGCTGCCGCGGTCGATCTGGCGGAACAGGCCCGTCCCCACGAGATCGTCGATCACCACCTGCGAAATCTGCGCCGCCGCCTCTTCGGAACCGGCGGTCTCGGCCTGAAAGACCGGCAGCGCGAAGGGAAGGGGCTCGATCACGCCATCGGTGATGGTGATGCGCAGGGGCCCCCCCTGTGCCGCCGCCCCGAACGCACCCATGGTTCCGAGCGCGAGCGCGGCGATGAGGGTGAAAAACGGTCTCATGCTCTGTCCCTTCTCAACTGGCCCTCGCAGGGCCGTGCCGGAGCGGGGTCTCCCCCGGTCCCCTTAGGTCATGGCGGCAGCCGAATCCAGTGACAGCCTCGTGGCCGCAGCGGCTGCCCGGGCCGGGCCGGGGGCGCTTCGCCCCCCGGACCCCCCGAGGATATTTGGGGACAGATGAATGGGCTGCCGCTCCTTCATCTTTGTCCAAATACCCCGGGGGGAGTCCGCCGCAGGCGGGCGGGGGGCAGCGCCCCCCCCTGCCCGGCCGCGGCGCGCGCCGGTGCATGGCCGCTGTCCCCTCATCGCATCCGCATCCCCGACGGGTCGAAGGTCATCTCGACCTCGCGCCACTGCTCGTACTTGTCGGCCGGCAACTGGTAGCCGGACTGGCTCTGGCAGCGCAGGATGGCACGGCGGGCGGACTGGTAGGCCACATCGACCGCCCCGGGGCTGCCGCCCGAGGAAGTGACCAGCCGCACGTCGTTGCCGACCACGCGTCCCTGCCGGTCGAGGTCGAAACCCACGGTGATCGTCACCATCGCCGCCTCGGATCCCGGATCGACCGCCCAGCAGCCCGAGACCGCGATGCGGAAGGCGTCGCGTTCCGATCCGGTCATCGGCGGGCCGGGGTTGCCGGTGGCCGCGGCCTGCGCGGGGGCCGATGCCACTTCGGCCGCGAGCGCGGCGGCCAGGGCATCCTCCACCGACGTATCCGGCGCGGGCGGCCGGGCCGGGGTCTCGGCGGCGGCGACCTGTGTCTGTTCCGGTTCCGGACGCGGCTGTTCCTGCGGCGGCGGCGCCGCGGGGCGCTGCGGGCGGGGCTGCGGCCGGAGCGAGACTTCGGGCGCGCCCGAGGGGGTCTCGGCCTCGGTCACGATCTCGGTCGCGGTCTCTTCGGGGGCGGTGGCGGCGGTGGCCTCCTCGGTCACGACCGGGGCATCGGCGGCGGGGGCGGCCTCTTCCTGCACCTCGGGGGCGATGTCGGCCTCGGGCGGGGGCGGGGCCACGGCCTCGGCGGCGATGCGGTCGGCCGGGCGCGGCTGCGGGCGCGCGTCGATGGCCGGGGCCGGCGGCGGCACGAAGGCCTCGGGCACCGCCATCTCGGGCGGGGCGTCCTGCACTTCGGCGGGCTGGGGCACGGGATCGGGCGGCGGGGGCGGCGGGGCCTCGTCGGCGGGGGTTTCGGGGGGGGCCTGCGGCGCTGGTTCGGGCGGCGGCGCGTCGGCCGACGCATCCGGCGGCGGGGCATCGGCCGCGGGGGGCACCGGGGCCTCGGCCGCGTCGGTCGCCGCCTCGGGCGAGGTCGCGGCCACGAGGCGGGCGTAGTCCTCGCCCGAGATGGCGGTGACTGGCGTCACCTGGAAATCCAGCGGATCGTGGCTGAGGCCCCAGCCCGACAGGAGCCAGAGGATCAGGAGCAGATGCCCCACCCCCGAGGCCCAGCCGCCGAAGGAAAGGTCGCGCAGGTTCATCCGGTCCATCACCATGGCCCGATCGCGCCCCTATCCGCCGGGTTCGGCCGCGCCCGCGCCGCCCAGGCGCGGGCCACCCACATCGGTGACAAGCCCGATGTTCGAGAACCCGCCGGCATTCAGCGCGCCCATCACCTCGGCCACGCGGTTCCAGGCGTTCTGCCCGTCGGCGCGCAGATAGATGCGGTCGCTGCGCCGTTCGGCGGCGATCGCCTGAAGCCGGCCGACCAGATCCTCGAACGGCACTTCGGTGGTCTGGATCGTCACCGCGCCGGTGGCGGTGATGGTGACGGTGAGCGGCTCTTCCTCGTCCATCGGCAGCGACGAGGCGGCGGTCCTGGGCAGTTCCACCGGCACGCCCACGGTCATGAGCGGCGCCGCCACCATGAAGATGATGAGCAGCACGAGCATCACGTCCACGAAGGGCGTGATGTTGATCTCGGACATCTGCTGCGCGCGGCCGCGCCGCCGCCGCCGGCGCCCGCCGCCGCCTCCGCCCCCGGCCTGTGGCATCACCCCCGCGCCCATCTCAGTCTCCGAGCTGGCGCGAGAGGATGGTCGAGAATTCGTCGGCAAAGGCCTCGTAGCCGCCGGTGATGCGGTTCGCGTCGCTCGAGAGCTTGTTGTAGAACACCACCGCCGGGATCGCGGCCAGAAGGCCCAGGCCGGTGGCCAGCAATGCCTCGGCGATGCCGGGCGCCACCACGGCAAGGTTGGTGTTGCCCTGTTCCGCGATTTCGATGAAGGCGTTCATGATGCCCCAGACCGTGCCGAACAGCCCGACGAAGGGCGCGGTCGATCCGACCGTGGCCAGCACCGGCAACCCGCGCTGAAGCGATTCCGCCTCGCGGGCGATGGCCACGTCCATGCCGCGGTCGATCCGGGCATGGGCGCCGGCGATCAGGCCGCCGTCGTTGCGGTGGCTGCGGCGCCATTCGGTCATGCCGGCGACGAATACCCGCTGGCTTGGCCCGGCGGGATCGTCGCCGATCTGGTCGTAAAGCCCGTCGAGCGGTTCGCCCGACCAGAAGGCGCGGTCGAACACCGCCGCCTCGGCCCGGGCGCGGCGATACTGGATCAGCTTGTCGATGATGACCGCCCAGCACCAGACCGAGGCGCCGATGAGGCCCAGCATGACCAGCTTGACCGTGAAGGTCGCGCGCGCGAAAAGCGCCCACATCGTGTAATCGGCGACTGCGTCCATCTGTCTGCCCGTATCCATCTGCGGCCGCTTCGCCGGGCCGCTTGATCCGCCCTTAGCGCAATCGCGGGTGAAATGCCAAGAAGAAGCCCGTCACGATGCCGTTTGCGGCGGGATTTCACGCGATGAAGTGCCGGAACGCCACGGGAAGGCGCGTCGGCGCCCCGCGTTCGGTCAGCGCCACCAGCGTCACCGTCGCGGTGAACAGGAGCGCCGCATCGCGCCGGATCTCCTGCCGCAGCACGAGGCGCGCGGGCGTCGCGGATGTGACCGACGTCGAGATGGCCAGCACATCGTCAAAGCGCGCGGGCGCGAGGTAATCGGCCTCGACCCGGCGCACGGCAAACACCACGCCGGCCTCGTCCTTGAGCCGGGTCTGGTCGATCCCCAGCGTGCGCACCCATTCGGTGCGCGCCCGTTCGATGAAGCGCAGGTAATTGGCGTAATAGACGATCCCGGCCAGATCGGTGTCCTCGTAATAGACGCGGGTGGTGAACTGGTGGGGCATGTCCTGGCCTCTGGATGTCGTGAGCGGCCCTCATGGACCGGGGGGCGTGCCCGCGTCCAGCCCCGTCCGATCACCAAGCGGATAGTCGGCGAGGATCTCGTAGCGGGCGCCGTCGCTGGCCAGATGCGAACGGTAGAGCGCGAACCGCCCGACCGTGACCGGCGCAAGACCGGCCAGCGCGCCGCCCATGATCAGCCCCTGAAGCCGCACCTGTGCCCGCCGGTCGGGACTGGCCGGCAGGCGCAGCAGGCTGACATGCGGGCGAAAGCGGGCGGCGGGCAGCGCGATCCCGGCCTCGCGCAGCGCGCGGCCTACGCGCGCGTGCAGCGTCAGCAGCTCCGGCGCGGGCAGCACCGTCAGCGCCAGCACCCGTCCCCGTCCGCCCCCGAGGAAATCGGGAGGCCCCCATTCAAGCCGCACCGGCGCGGCCACCAGATGCCGCAGCCCGGCATCGAGCGCGGCCAGCGCCGTCAGCGGCTGATCGTCAAGGAAGGCAAGCGTCAGGTGCAGGTTTCCGGGCGCGATCGCCCGTCCGGTCCCGGCGCTGGCGGCGCGGCGGGCCAGGTCTTCGGCCACCTCGTCCGGCAGGGGCAGACCCAGGAAGGCGCGCATTCCCCCTCCGCTCAGTCGAACAGGTCGGCCTGTCCGCGCGGCGGATCAAGGCCCAGATGCCGCCATGCCCCCTGCGTGAGCATCCGCCCCCGCGGCGTGCGCTGGATCAGGCCCTGTTGCAGCAGATAGGGCTCGATCACCTCCTCGAGCGCGTCGCGCGCCTCGGAGAGGGCGGCCGAGAGCGTCTCGATCCCGACCGGGCCGCCGGCATAGGCCTCGGCGATCAGGGACAGATAGCGGCGGTCGGCGCTGTCAAGGCCGATATGGTCCACCCCCAGCCGGGTCAGCGCACGGTCGGCGATGGCGCGGGTGACGCGGCCGTCCCCCTCGACCAGCGCGAAATCGGCCACCCGGCGCAGCAGGCGCCCGGCGATACGCGGCGTGCCGCGCGCGCGGCGCGCGATCTCGCGCGCGCCCGCCTCGTCGGCGGGGGCCCCCATCAGGCGGGCGGCGCGGCTGACAATGAGGAACAACTCGTCCTCGGTATAGAATTCGAGGCGCGTCGGAATCCCGAAACGGTCGCGCAGCGGCGTGGTCAGCAGGCCCAGCCGCGTGGTGGCCCCCACAAGGGTGAAGGGCTGCAACTCGATGCGCACGGTGCGCGCGGCCGGCCCCTCTCCGATCACGAGGTCGAGCGCGAAATCCTCGAGCGCGGGATAGAGCACCTCTTCGACCTGCGGGCTGAGGCGGTGGATCTCGTCGATGAAGAGGACATCGCGCGGTTCCAGATTGGTGAGGATCGCCGCCAGATCGCCCGCCCGCGCCAGCACCGGGCCCGAGGTCATGCGAAACCCCACCCCCAGTTCGCGCGCCACGATCTGCGCCAGCGTGGTCTTGCCCAGGCCCGGGGGCCCGTGAAACAGCGTGTGGTCCATCGCCTGCCCGCGCCGGCGCGCGCTTTCGATGAAGACGCGCAGGTTGGCGCGCGCCTCGGCCTGGCCGGTGAATTCGTCAAGCGATTGCGGCCGCAGCGCGCGGTCGGCGTCCTCGGGCTGGCGGTCGGGCCGCAGGATCGGGTCGGGGGCGGCCATGGCGCTACTTCGGCGCCAGGCGCTTCAGCGCCGCGCGGATGAGATCGGGAGTGGCGGTGCCGGGCGCGTCGAGCTGCGATTGCGCCACGGCGGCGGCGGCGTCCGAGGGCGCATAGCCCAGATTCACCAGCGCCGACAGCGCATCGGCCGCGGCGGCGGCGGCCGGGTCCGGCCCCGGCTTCGCCCGGGCGCGGCGCGCGGGAGCGGGGGTGGGGGTGGCGGCCTCCTTCCCGACCGGGGCATCGCCCCGCTCCGTGTCCCGATCCGTGTCCTGATCCGCGTCCTGATCCGCATCTGGCCCCGGCGCCATGGCGCTGCGCCCGGCCATGGCCATGACCGAAGGCGCGCGGTCCTTGAGGTCGAGCACCACGCGCTGCGCGGTCTTGGGCCCCACGCCCTTGGCGCGCGCGACCGACGACCAGTCGCCCAGCGCGATCGCCCGCGACAGCCCCTCGGCCCCGAGCACCCCGAGAATCGCCAGCGACGCCTTGGCCCCCACCCCCTGCACGCCCATGAGCAGGCGGTGCCATTCCTTTTCCGCCAGCGTGAGAAAGCCGAAAAGCTGCATCAGATCCTCGCGCACCACGAGGTCGGTATACAGCGCGACCGCCGCGCCCGGCGGGGGCAGGCGGGCCATGACGCGATCGCTCACATGCACGAGATAGCCCACGCCGCGCACGTCGATCAGCACATGATCGCTGCCCTTGGTATCGACCACGCCCGAAATCTTGCCGATCATGCCGCGCCCGCCCGTTGCAGCGCCCGCGCCAGATGCCCGGCCGATTGCAGGTGATGGGCATGGCAGATGGCGATGGCCAGCGCATCGGCCGCATCCGCCCCGGCCAGTGTGACGCCCGGCAGGTGCAGCCGCACCATATGCGCCACCTGTTCCTTGGCGGCGTGGCCCACGCCCACCACCGCCTTCTTCACCGCGTTCGGGGCATATTCGCCCACCGCCAGCCCGCGCTGCGCCGGCACCAGCAGCGCGATCGCCCGCGCCTGACCCAGCTTCAGCGTCCCGGTCGCGTCCTTGTTGACGAAGGTCTCCTCGACCGCGGCGGCATCGGGTTCCCAGCGGTCGATGACCGCGCAGAGCTGGTCATGCAGCGACACCAGCCGTTCGGCCAGAGTGCCGTCCCCGGAGTGGCAGATGCCGTTGGCGACATGGCTGATTCGCGACCCCTCGACCGCGATCACGCCCCAGCCCATGTTGCGAAGACCCGGATCGACCCCCAGAACCCGCATGACCGCCCCTGCCCTGTTTCTTTGCTGCAACAGCTAGCACAAAGCGCGAACGCAGGCCAAGCGCGAATTGCGGGGCCGGTCGCGCCGCGCGGCCGCGATCCTGCCGCAATCGGCCCCCGGTCACGACGCCCCGAAGGCCGGAAGCGACATCCTTGCAGTTGCGGCATCACGGCGGCGCGAGTTCCTCGGAAATCCCCGTGATCATGCAGAAAACGCATGGCGACCATGCGTCCGCATGGCTGGTCCGCAAGGCAGGACCGGCCTATCTGCAGGCCATCGGATACCTCGCCGCAGTGCAGCGGCCCCGCATGAAGGAGTTGGTCATGGCCAGCATCGACACCACCCGCCACGTCTCTGCCCCCGCGCTGTCGCTGGGGTCGTATTTCGCCGGCCTGATCGCCGCCGTCCAGGCGTGGAACGACGCGCGCGTGACGCGCAACACCCTCGAGCGGCTGAGCGATCGCGAGCTTGAGGACATCGGCCTGTGCCGCGGCGATATCGAGGGGATCGCCAACGGCGGCGGTCGCGCCTGACAGGCGGCGCCGGGGCGGGCAATGCCCCGGGGCGATGACGGACACGCGGGGCCGCGCCGGATGCAACCGGCGCGGCCCCGTCGATTCCGGCAGATGGCGGTCAGGCGCCGCTGCGGCCCGTCAGCACGCTGACGAATTGCGACAGCGCGGTGGTCACCGGCTCCGGCTGAAACAGCCAGGCGGCGGCGCGTTCGCCGGCATTGCCCTGCGCCAGCACATCAAGGCGCGCGGCAAATTCCGCGGCCCCCAGCGCCCCGAACACCCAGACCTTGAAGACAAGGCCCGCCGCGACCATGAGGACCAGCGCGCGCAGCGGAAAGCGCGGCAGCCGCCGGCGCGGATATTCCACGGTCAGACCATCCGGCCCCACGCGCGTCACGCTGCCGTTTTCGACCATGCGGCGATGCTTGCGCGTCAGACGACGCAGCCGGGATTCGAATTCCGGGTCGATCAACGGGACAACGGACATGGCAACACCTTACGCAAGGCCCCCACCTTACAATTGCCTCAATCGGCGGGAATTGCGGCAGGAATGTGGCAAAGTGCGCGATTGCGTCAAATCGGCCGCATTTCCTCAGCCCCGCGTCAGCACCAGTGCCGACCAGTCGCCAATGTCCTCGCGTTCGGCCGGATTGAAGCCCAGCCGTGCATAGACCCCGGCCACCTCTTCGGCCTGCTCGACCAGAATCCCGGACAGAATCACCTGCCCGCCCGGCGCGACCAGCCGCGCCATGTCCGGGGCCAGCGCGATGAGCGGCCCCTTGAGGATATTGGCGAACACCAGGTCAAAGGGCGCGCGCGCGACGATCCCCGGATGATCGAGGCCCGCCGCCTCGAGGCAGGTCACCCGGCCCGTCAGCCCGTTCGCGGCCACGTTCGCCTCGGCCACCTCGACCGCGACCGGGTCGATGTCGGTGGCAAGCACCTCGCCCGGCCAGACCCGCGCCGCCGCCATGGCCAGCACCGCGGTGCCCGCGCCGATGTCGGCCACGCGGGTCCGCATCCCGCCGCGCGCCACCATGCGCTCTAGCGCGCGCAGACAGCCCAAAGTGGTGCCGTGGTGCCCGGTGCCAAAGGCCATCGCCGCCTCGATCAGCAGGGGTTCGGCCCCTGCGGGCACCTTGTCGGCGTCGTGGCTGCCGTGGACGAAGAACCGCCCCGCCACCACCGGCGCCAGTTCGCGGCGCACATGCGCCACCCAGTCGATGTCGGGCACCTCGCTGACCGCGAAGGGGCGCGCGCCATGGACCGCGGCCAGCAGGTCAAGGGCGATGGCATCGGGCGCCTCCTCGAAATGGGCGCCGACCTCCCACAGGCCGGACCCGTCCTCGATCTCGGTCACGCCCACGGCATAGGGGGCGGGGTCCACCTCTTCGACCGCGGCGGCAAGGGCCTCGGCCCCGTCGCGGCCGGGAATGGTGGTCATGGCGGCGAAAATGGTCATCCCGTCTCTCCCGGTTCGCTAGAGTCGCATGAGCATGACGCCGCCCACGATCAGCACCGTGGCGGCGATCTTGAACCTGTCCATCCTTTCGCCGAAGGCCAGCCAGCCGATCAGCACCGCGAACAGGATCGAGGTTTCGCGCAGCGCCGCGATCACCGCGATCGGGGCCACGGTCATGGCCCAGATCGACACCGCATAGGCCCCCCAGGAGGCCCCGGCCGCCGCGAATCCCTGCGCCCAGGCCCGGCCGCCGCGCGGGATCACCCCGCGGCCGCGCAGCGCCACCATGCCCAGCGTGAACAGGATGCCGTCCGCGACAAAGACCCAGGCGACATAGGCCACCGCCTCGCCCGAGATGCGCGCGCCCATGCCGTCGATCATGGTATAGGTCGCCGTCGCCGCCGCCGAACCAAGGGCAAAGGGCAGAAGCCTGCGCTCTTCTCCGGCCGAGAACACGCCATGCGCCATGAGCAGGATGCCCAGGCCCAGCGCGGCGATGCCGCCGTATTGCGTGGCGCTGACCGTGTCGGGCAGGACATAGATGCCGGCCACCGCCACCGCCATCGGCGCCGCGCCGCGGGCGATCGGATAGACCCGGCTGAGGTCGCCACGGTCGTAGGCATAGGTGAGAAAGAACTTGTAGGCGAAATGGGTGCAGCCCGCGGCCAGCACCCAGGGCCAGGCAGCCGGCGCGATCATCGGCAGCGCCAGGGCGATCGGCAGGCCGATGACCAGCTCTCCGATCGACATGATGACCATGGCACCGATGCGCGAGGCCCCCACCTTGATGAGGGCGTTCCACAGCGCATGCAGGAGGGCCGCGGCCAGCACGGCAAGGATGATGGTGGAATTCACGGGGCGGGGCCGTCCTTGACGAAGGGTTTCCCTGCCCTAGTCCGCCCCGGCGCCGCAGGCAAGCGGTGCCGGGGACCGGACCGGGAAGGCGCCTCAGCCGGCCGAGAGCGCCGCGTCGCAGCGGGCGCAGGTGCCCGGATGGGCATGGTGGCCCACATCGGGCAGGATCTGCCAGCAACGGTCGCATTTGTCGCCCGAGGCCGGGGCGAACACGACCGCGACATCGGGCACATCGGCCAGACGGAAGGCCCCCTCGGGCGCGGGGCCGGTGGTCAGGGTCAGGTCCGAGGTGATGCAGATTTCCGCGAAATCGACCCCGGCAAGGGCCCGGGCCATGTCGGGGCCGACATGGACCTGCGGCGCGGCCTCGAGGCTGGCGCCGATGGTCTTGGCCACCCGCTGCTGCTCGAGCGCGCCGTTGACCACGCGGCGCGCGGCGCGCACGCTGTCCCATCTGCGCGCCAGCGCCGGATCGGTCCAGGTGGCGGGCGTCTCGGGGAAATCGACCAGATGGACCGACGATCCGGCCCCCGGATGCCGCTCGAGCCAGACCTCCTCCATGGTGAAGGGCAGGATCGGCGCCACCCAGGCGGTCAGCCGGTAGAACAGCAGGTCCAGCACCGTGCGGGCCGACCGGCGGCGCAGGGTATCGCCGTCGCAATAAAGCGCGTCCTTGCGGATGTCGAACCAGAAGGCCGACAGGTCCGAGGTGGCGAATTCGAACACCGCCTTGAACACGCCCTGAAAGTCGAAGCTGCGATAGCCTTCGCGCACCACGCCGTCGAGTTCGGCCAGGCGGTGCAGCACCCAGCGTTCCAGTTCCGGCATGTCCTCGGGCGCGACGCGGTCGGCTTCGGTGAAATCGGCCAGCGACCCGAGAAGGAAGCGCATGGTGTTGCGCAGGCGGCGATAGCTGTCGGCGGTGCCCTTGAGGATCTCGGGCCCGATGCGCAGGTCGGCCGAATAGTCCGACAGCGCCACCCAGAGCCGCAGGATATCGGCCCCGTACTGGTCGATCACCGCCTGCGGCGCCACGGTATTGCCCAGCGACTTGGACATCTTCATGCCCTTCTCGTCGAGGGTGAAGCCATGCGTCACCACATTGCGATAGGGCGCGCGGCCTCTGGTGGCGCAGCCCTGAAGCATGGAGGAATGGAACCAGCCGCGGTGCTGGTCGGTGCCCTCGAGATAGACATCGGCGATCCCGTCGGGGGCGCCATCGGGGCGGTCGCGCAGCACGAAGGCATGGGTCGAGCCCGAATCGAACCACACGTCGAGGACGTCCATCACCTGATCCCAGGCGGCCGGGTCGGCGATGCCGTCAAGGATGCGCTCCTTGAAGCCGGGCCGATACCAGACATCGGCGCCGCCCTCCTCGAACGCGGCCTTGATGCGGGCGTTGACGGCGGCATCGCGCAGCAGGAAATCCGCATCATCGGGGCGGGCGCCCTTCTTCACGAAGCAGGTCAGCGGTACGCCCCAGGCGCGCTGGCGCGACAGCACCCAGTCGGGGCGTGCCTCCATCATCGCCTGCAGGCGGTTGCGGCCCGAGACCGGGGTGAACTTCACCAGATCGGCGATCGAGCGCAGCGCGCGTTCGCGGATGGTCCGCCCGTGGTCGTCCATGCCGTCGTTCAGCGGCAGGTCGATGGCAGCGAACCATTGCGGCGTGTTGCGATAGATCAGCGGCGCCTTCGATCGCCAGGAATGCGGGTAGGAATGCTTCAGCCTGCCCTTGGCCAGAAGCGCGCCCTGTGCGGCCAGCGCCTTGATGTTCGAGACATTCGCCGGGCCTTCCTTGCCATCGGGCAGGATGATGTGCTGTCCGCCGAACACCGGCAGACCGGCGCGATAGCTGCCATCGGCCTCGACGTTGTAGGTCATCGGCAGGCCGTATTTCAGGCCCATCTGATAGTCGTCGTCGCCGTGGCTGGGCGCGGTATGGACGAATCCGGTGCCGGCGTCGTCGGTGACATGGTCGCCGGCGACCATGGGCACGTCATAGTCCCATTCGCCGTTGCCGTCCGCGATGCCGCGATAGGGATGCGCGAGGGTCATGTCCCCGAGTTCCGCCGCCGCCACATCGCGCAGGCGGGTGAACGCCTCGACCCTGGCGGCCCTCATCACGGCCTCGGCCAGCGCATCGGCAAGGAACAGGGTCTCGCCCGGGGTGGCCTGCGCGTTTTCCGCCACCGCATCGACGCGATAAAGGCCATAGGCAATGTCCGACCCATAGGCCACGGCGCGGTTCTGCGGGATGGTCCAGGGGGTTGTGGTCCAGATCACGACCGAAGCCGCCGCGCCCCCCGCCATCGGGAACCGCACCCAGACCTGATGGCTGGTCACGTCGTGATATTCGACCTCGGCCTCGGCCAGCGCGGTCTTTTCGACCGGCGACCACATCACGGGCTTGGACCCCTGATAGAGGCTGCCGTTCATCACCAGCTTCATGAATTCGTCGGCGATCACCGCCTCGGCGTGGAAGGCCATGGTCAGGTAGGGATCGGCCCAGTTGCCGGTCACGCCCAGACGCTTGAACTCCTCGCGCTGGATGTCGATCCAGCCTTCGGCGAACTTGCGGCATTCCTGCCGGAAGGCGATGATGTCCACCGCGTCCTTGTCGAGGCCCTTTGCCCGGTATTGCTCCTCGATCTTCCATTCGATCGGCAGGCCGTGGCAATCCCAGCCCGGCACATAGCGCGCATCGAACCCCATCATCTGGTGCGAACGCACGATGATGTCCTTGATCACCTTGTTCAGCGCGTGGCCGATATGCAGGTGGCCGTTGGCATAGGGGGGGCCGTCATGCAGCACGAAGGGCACCCGCCCGGCGGCGCTGGCGCGCAGGCGGGCATAGATGCCGATCTCTTCCCACCGGGCCAGCCAGCCGGGTTCGCGCGCAGGCAGGCCGGCGCGCATGGGGAAATCGGTGCGCGGCAGGTTCAGCGTGTCGCGGTAATCGGAATGGGGGGTGTCGGCGGGCATGGATCCGGTCCTCGGGCAGGTCAGTCGGGCGTTCGTTCGGGAAGTGCGGTGCGGGCATCCGGCACCTCGGCCCGGCCACTCTGATGGCTCAGAGCGCCGGGTCGCTAATTCGTCCGCTGATCGAGACCCCTGACATGGCCCGCGCTTATAGGCAGGCCCCCCTGCCGGGTAAAGGGCCGGGCAGGCGCAGGCGGCGAGCGCGCCTCAGCCGCCCCCGGGCGCGCTCACCGCCGCCTCGGCGGGCAGGCTGTGCGGCCCGATCCCCTGAAGATCGAGATAGCCGGCATGGATCATCGTCACCGCGACATAGAGGATGAGCAGCAGGCCCACCCAGGCGATCCAGCGGTGCCGGTTGAGAAGCCGGGCGATGAAGGTCGCGGCCACGCCCATCAGCGCCACCGACAGCACGAGGCCGATGACAAGGACGGTCGGATGCTCGTGCGCGGCGCCGGCCACCGCCAGCACATTGTCGAGCGACATCGACACATCGGCGATGACGATCTGGAGCGCGGCCTCGCGCAGCGACTTGCGCGGGGGGAAGGTGCCGTCCGCCCGGGCAGCCGTCGCATGGCCCGGTTCGTGTTCGTGGTCGTCATGCGGGCCGGCCATGAGTTCGCGGAACATCTTCCAGCAGACCCAGAGCAGCAGCACCCCGCCCGCCAGGAGCAGCCCCTTGATGCCCAGAAGCGTGGTGGTGATGAGCGCGAACAGGATCCGCAGCACCGTGGCCGCGCCGATGCCGATCAGGATCGCCTTCTTGCGCTGGTCCTTCGGCAGGCCCGCCGCCGCCAGTCCGATCACCACCGCATTGTCGCCCGCAAGAACAAGGTCGATCATGATGACCTGACCGAGTGCGGTCAGGCCCTCGGGCGTGAGAAAGTCCATGTGTCCCCCGGCGGTTCTTGCGGATGTTGCCCGCTACCTAGGGCGCCCGCGCGGCGGTTTCAACGTGGGGCGGCTGCAATTCTGCGGCTTGAGGCACGGGCGCAATGCCCCTAGGCAGGCGGCGGAGGTGGCGCATGTTGTCCTACCAGCACGGCTATCACGCCGGAAACCTGGCCGATGTCCACAAGCACGCGGTGCTGGCGTGGTGCCTCGACTATCTGGCGCAGAAGGACAAGCCGCTCAGCTATCTCGAGACCCATGCCGGACGCGGGCTTTATGATCTGGGCGCGCCCGAGGCGCTGCGCACCGGCGAGGCGGCGGCGGGAATCGGGCGGGTCGGGCACTGGTTCGCGCCGGATCATCCCTTTGCCCGCGCTGAAGAGGCGGTGCGCGCGCGCCACGGCGCGCGGGCCTATGGCGGATCGCCCCTGATCGCGGCCGCCCTGCTGCGGCCGGGGGACCGGATGCATCTGGCGGAACTGCACCCGCAGGAACATGCGGCGCTCGGGGCGGCGATGGCGGGGGTGCGGCCGGCGGTGCGTGTCCTGCGGCAGGACGGCGCGGACATGGCGCTGGCGCTGGCCCCGCCCGAACCGCGCCGGGGCCTGGCCCTGGTCGATCCCTCGTGGGAGGTGAAGGGCGAACTGGACAGCATCCCCGCGCTGATGCGCCGGCTCCATCGCAAGTGGAACGTGGGCGTCCTCATCCTGTGGTATCCGATCCTGCGCGAGGGGCCGCACGGCGCCATGGGCGCCGGTCTGGCCGCCGCCCTGCCCGGCAGCCTCCTGCACGAGGTGGCCTTTCCCCCCGCCCGGCCCGGCCACCGGATGGTGGGATCGGGCCTGGTCATCGTGAACCCGCCCTGGGGGGTGCAGGCGGAACTGGATCGACTATCACGCCTTTTCGCGGGGCTGTGACCGGCAAGGCGCGCGCGGCGTTTGCATTGCGGCCGGACTGGCCCTAACAGAGGCGCATGATCGACCTGCTGCGCCGCCTTCTTGCCCCCGCGCCCGCCCCGCTTCCCGATCCGGATGCGCGGCTTGCGCTGTCGGCGCTGCTGGTGCGGGTGGCGAAATCGGATGCGGTCTACCGCCCCGAGGAGATTGCCCGCATCGACCGGATCATCGCCGCGCGCTATGGCCTCAACCCGGTCGAGGCGATGCGCCTGCGCGCCCGCGCCGAAGAGATCGAGCGCGACGCCCCCGACACCGTGCGCTTCACCCGCGCGATCAAGGAGGCGGTGCCCTTCGAGGATCGCCTTGGCGTGGCCGAGGCGCTGTGGTCGGTGGTGATCGCCGACGGCACCCGCGGCGACGAGGAAACCGCCCTGCTGCGGACGGTCGCGCCGCTTCTGGGCCTGTCGGACCCCGACAATGCGCTGGCCCGCCAGCGCGCCGAATCCACCCTGGCGGCGCGACGATGATCGCGGCGCTGCCCATGTATCTGCGGGCCGAGAACCGCGCGGCCCATGACCTGTTCTGGGGGCTGGTGCGCGACGGGCTGCGCGCGCGCGGCATCGAGGCGCCCGATTCCCTCGACCATGAACTTGGGCCGATGGAGGGATGGGCGCGGCCCGACCTTGTTCTCGGGCAGATCTGCAACCTGCCGTGGCGGCTGCGGTTGCGCGGCAAGGTGACGCTGATCGGCGCGGCCGACCATGGCCTTGGCGACTGCACGCCCGGCCATTACTACAGCGTGCTGGTGGCCCGCACCGCCGACGCCCGGCGCGACCCCGCCGAACTGGCACGCCGCTTTGCCTATAACGACGCGACCTCCAATTCCGGCTGGGGCGCGCCCTGGTTCTGGGCGCAGGCGCGGGGCCATGCGCTCATGCCCCGTCTCGAGACCGGATCGCATGCCGAAAGCGCGCGCGCCGTCCTTGACGGTGCGGCCGATCTGGCGGCGATCGACGCGATCACCTGGCGCAATCTGCTGCGCTGGTGGCCCGGGGCCGCGGGGCTGAGCGTGATCGGGCGCACCGGATCGACCCCCGGCATGACCTTCATCAGCCGCCCCGGCGTCGATCCGCGGCCGTATTTCGACGCGATCTCGGACGCGATCGTGGCGCTGCCCGGGCCCGAGGCCGTGCTTCTGGGCCTGCGCGCGGTGGTGGTGCTGCCGCCGACCGACTATGACCTGCCCCTGCCCCCCGACCCCGGGGATCTGCGCGCAACGGCCTGAAAGTCCGCGCAAGGCATCCGCCCTGCCCAGTTACCCTGGGGCATTCGCGCGCGACGCCATTGCAAATTGCCGCGAGATGGGGTGCACTCCGCCCACCAACAGGGAAACAGAGATCGTGAACACCACGGCGCCGGTCATCGAGATCCGGGACTTGCACAAGTCCTACGGATCGCTTGAGGTTCTCAAGGGCGTGTCGATCACCGCCCGCGCGGGCCATGTCGTGGCGATGATCGGATCCTCGGGATCGGGGAAATCCACGCTCCTGCGGTGCTGCAACCTGCTCGAGGACAGCCAGCAGGGCGATGTGGTGTTCTGCGGCGAACCCGTGCGCTGGAAGGGCACGGGCCTGGGCCGCCGGCCGGCCGATCACGCGCAACTGGTCCGCATCCGCACCAACCTGTCGATGGTGTTCCAGCAGTTCAACCTGTGGTCGCATCTGTCGGTCCTCCAGAACGTGATGGAGGCGCCGGTGCAGGTGCTGCGCCGCGACCGGGCCGAGGTCGAATCGAAGGCCCGCCACTATCTCGAGAAGGTGGGCATCGGCGACAAGGCCGACGCCTGGCCCGCGCAGCTTTCGGGCGGCCAGCAACAGCGCGCCGCCATCGCCCGCGCCTTGTGCATGGAGCCGAAGGCGCTCTTGTTCGACGAGCCGACATCGGCGCTCGATCCCGAACTGGAACAGGAGGTGGTGCGCGTGATCAAGGCGCTGGCCGACGAGGGGCGCACCATGATCATCGTCACCCATGACATGAAACTGGCCGCCGACGTGGCCGATCATGTGGTGTTCCTGCACCGCGGCCTGATCGAGGAGGAAGGCCCGCCCGAAACGCTGTTCGGCGCGCCGAAATCCGAACGCCTGCGCCAGTTCCTGTCGCATTCGGTGCCGGCATGACCCGTCACCCGGCCCTGTCGGTGCCGAAGGTTCCGGCGCAGAAGATTCTGGCGGCGCTGGTTCTGGCGGCCTGCGCCCTTCCGGCGGGGGCCGAAACCTACACGATCTGCACCGAGGCCGATTATCCGCCCTACATGGCGATGGACGCGGACGGGAACCTGTTCGGCTTTGACCATGATCTCGGGCTGGCGATCTGCGCCGCGCTCGGCGCCGACTGCGGCTGGAACGTGCTGCCCTTTGCCGACATCCTCGATACCGTGGCGGCGGGGGGCTGCGATCTTGCCATCGCCTCGCTGGCCGCGACCCCCGCGCGCCGCGAGATCGTCGATTTTTCCGACCCCTACTTTCCCGGCGGGCCGGGGGCCGGGGTCTTTGCCGGGATGAACCCCTCGATCCCCATCGAGGGCGCGCGCATCGGCGTGCAGGCCGGCACCATCCATGCCGAACACCTGGCCGCCACCGGGCGCGAGGTCGTGACCTTCGCCACCAATGCCGAGGCGCTGGCGGCGCTGGCCGCGCGGCAGGTCGATCTGGTCTTCACCTCGGACTCGGTGATGCGGCGCGCGCAGGAACTCCAGTATCCGGGGCTGCGCCTGGTCGGGGTCGAGGAATTCGAAGGCTGGGGAACCGCCGTCGCGGTGCGGCGCGGCAATGACGGGCTGCGCGACCGCATCTCGGAGGCGATCCACGCGCTTCTGGGCGACGGCAGCATCGGCCGGTTGCAGGACCGCTGGTTCAACGCCGGCATCACCACATGAAACCGATCACCACCAACGGGAGAGTGACCATGAAGAAACTGACCCTTGCCACCGCGATCGCCGCGCTTGCGGCGACGGCCGGCCTTGCGCAGGAAGTGGTGCGCATCGGCACCGAGGGCGCCTATCCTCCGTACAACTTCATCAACGATGCCGGCGAACTCGACGGGTTCGAGCGCGAACTGGGCGATGCGATCTGCGCCCATGCCGGCCTGACCTGCGAATGGGTCACGAACGACTGGGATTCGATCATCCCCAACCTCACCTCGGGCAATTACGACGTGATCATGGCGGGCATGTCGATCACCCCCGAACGGGACGAGGTGGTGGACTTCTCGCAGGATTACTATCCGGCCACGCCTTCGGCCTATCTCGGGCTGACGGCCGATGCCGATATCGGGGGCACGGTCGCGGCGCAGGTCTCGACCATCCAGGCGGCCTATGTCGCCGAATCGGGCGCGACGCTGCTTGAATTCGCCACGCCCGAGGAAACCATCCAGTCGGTGCGCGACGGCGAGGCCGATGCGGTCTTTGCCGATTACGACTATCTCGCGCCGGTCGCTGCGGCGTCGGGGGGCGAGCTGGTGTTCGTGGGCGAGCGGGTGCCGCTGGGCGGCGGTGTCGGCGCCGCCTTCCGCGAGGGCGACGACACGCTGCGTGGCCAGTGGGACGCGGCGCTGGCGGCGATGAAGGCGGACGGTTCGCTGAACACGCTGCTGGCCAAGTGGTTCTCGGACGCAGCCGAAGTGCCGCAATACTGAGCGGCCCCGCCGCACCCTGACCCCGTGCGGGGGGCATCCCCCCCCGCACCCCCTGCGCAAGGCCCCCCTTGCGAGAGGTGAGCGATGTTCGAATTCTGCACCGACCACGACACGCTGGGCAACCTGGCCTGGATGGCCTGCTCTCTGACCACCGCCAAGCATGCCGCGCTCTACTGGTCGGTCGGGACCGTGCTTGTGCTGCTTGCGGTCACCGCGCCGGCGGCGCTGGCGGTGGGCTTTGGCGGGGCGATGGCGGCGCGGTCGCGCATCCCGCCCGTGGCCTGGCTGGGACGCGGCTATATCGCGGTGGTGCGCGGGGTGCCCGACATCGCCTTTTTCCTGTTCTTCGTCATCGCGCTGGACCAGCTGTTCGAATATCTCCGCCACCGGGTGAAATGCCCGGACTGGACCGCGCCGGTGCGGCAGGGCAGCAACTTCATCGTCTGCCCCGAGGCCAAGCTGCCGCTCTCGACCGCGCCGCAGGTCTGGCACGAGGTCTATGGCTTCATGCTGGCGGTCATCACCTTTGCCATCATCTTCGGCGCCTTCGCCGCGAACGTCCTTTACGGGGCGATGCGCGCCGTGCCGCGCGCGCAGATGGAGACCGCCGAAGCCTATGGCATGTCGCAGCGGCAGGCGTTCCGGCGCGTGCTGGTGCCGCAGATGTGGGTCTATGCCCTGCCCGGCCTGTCGAACCTGTGGATGGTGCTGGTCAAGGCCACGCCGCTGCTGTTCCTGCTGGGCGTGCGCGACATCGTCTACTGGGCGCGCGAACTGGGCGGGACCAAGACCCCGCAATTCACCGATTACCCGCATGGCGACTGGCGGATGTGGTATTTCCTGGCGCTGCTGGTCTTCTACCTGATCCTGACCCGCGTCAGCGAGATCGGCCTTGACCGGGTGATGCGCCGCCTCACGCGCGGGCAGGCCACCTCCGGCGGCGAGGCCGAACGAAAGGCGCTGGCGACATGAGCTGCTGGGAAACCGTGCGCTCCTATGCGCTGCGTTCGCTGCTGTCGGACACGACGACGGTCGATTTCACGCTGGGCGGCTGGTGGTCGCTGGGCCTGACGCGCCATGTCGAATTCACGATCGAGGTCGAGAAGCTCCTGCCGCGCACGGATTTCACGCTGTGCCAGCAGGTGACGCTGATCGGATCGGGATTGATCTGGAACGTCTATTTCGGGGCGCTGACGCTGATCGCGGGATTCTTCCTTGCCACGGCGATCGCGCTGGCGCGGCAGTCGCCGCGCGCGCTCCTGCGCAAGCCCGCGCAATGGTTCATCTTCGTGTTCCGTGGCAGCCCGCTCTTCATCCAGTTCTTCTTCGGCTACTTCTGCTTCCTCTCGCTCAAGACCTGGAACCCGGCCTTCGCGCCCTTCACCTCGGCGGCGCTGGGGGCGGCGGTGGTGCTGTTCCTGAACACCGCCGCCTATTCGGCCGAAATCTTTCGCGGCGCGCTGCTGTCGATCCCGAAGGGCGATACCGAGGCGGCCGATGCCTATGGCCTGTCGGGCTGGCCGCGCTTTCGCCGCATCGTCTGGCCGACCATGCTGCGCCTGGCCTGGCCCGCCTACACCAACGAGGCGATCTTCCTGTTCCACTCGACCACGCTCGTGTTCTTCTCGGGCTTTCCGGCCGCGAACCAGAGGGGGGACGCCCTCTATTATGCGTCCTATTTCGCGGACAAGACCTACAACCCCTTCGTCCCCTACCCCATCCTTGCAGGGTATTTCATCCTGCTCACGCTGATCATCATCGGGCTTTTCGGTATGATGAACCGGCGTCTCAACCGCCATCTGCCTCAGGACCGCAAGGCCCGCCTCAGGTTCAGACCCGCACAGGTGCTGAGATGAGCTGGCTTGACGACCATCCCGAAATCCGCAACGTCCGATTAGGCACGGCCGACCTCAACGGCCAGCCGCGCGGCAAGCGCGTGCCGATCCGCTTTGCCCGCAAATACGAGGAAGAGGGCACGCGGTTCCCGCTGTCGGTGCTCAACCTCGACATCTGGGGCGAGGATGTGGAGGATTCCCCCCTCGTCTTCGAAATCGGCGATCCCGACGGCGTGCTGATGCCGACCGAGCGCGGCTATGTGCCGATGCCCTGGCTGGCCACCCCCTCGGCCTACATGCCGATGTGGATGTTCAACGAGAACGGCACCCCCTTTGACGGCGATCCGCGCCATGCGCTGGCGCGGGTGGTCGAACGCTACAAGGCGCTTGGCCTGACGCCGGTGGTGGCGACCGAGATGGAGTTCTACCTTGTCGACGATTCGGGGTCGGAAATCCGCCAGCCGGCCTCGCCACGGTCGGGCAAGCGGCGGCCGGGGGCCGAAATCCTGTCGCTGCGCGCGCTCGACGCCTTTGACGGGTTCTTCACCGACCTCTACGACGCCCTCGACGCCATGGACATCCCGGCCGAAGCGGCCAGTTCCGAAGTGGGCCTCGGCCAGTTCGAGATCAACCTCAGCCACGTCCCCGACGCCCTGCGCGCCGCCGACGACGCCTGGCTGTTCAAGATGCTGGTGCGCGGACTGGCCCGCAACCACGGCTTTGCCGCGAGTTTCATGGCCAAGCCCTACGAGGATTACGCCGGCAACGGGCTGCACATGCATTTCAGCGTGCTGGACAAGGACGGCAACAACGCCTTCGCCGACGGCACGTTCGAGGGCACGCCCCTTCTGCGCAACGCCATCGCCGGCTGCCTGAAGGGGATCAACAAGCTGGCGCTGGTGTTCGCGCCGCATGCCAACAGCTATGACCGCCTTGTCCCCGAAAGCCACGCGCCCACCGGCATCTGCTGGGCCTACGAGAACCGCACCGCCTCGATCCGGGTGCCGGGCGGCAGTTTCGGCGCGCGCCGGATCGAGCATCGCGTGGCCGGGGGCGACGTGAACCCCTATCTCTTCATCGCGGCGGTGCTGGGATCGGCGCTCATCGGGATCGAGGACGGGCTGAAGCCGCCGCCGCCGATCGAGGGCAACGCCTACGAGCAGGATCTCGAACAGATTCCCGACACCTGGGAACAGGCGATCGAGACTTTCGACAACCCGTTCGTGCAGCGCATCTTTCCGCAGCAACTCATCGACAACCTGATCGCGACCAAGCGGCAGGAGCTGCACTACATGACCGAACTGACCCCGCGCCAGCAACTCGAGCTCTACCTCGACACGGTCTGAACCGCATCCCCCCTGCCCCCGCTTGCCGCAAGGCGGGGGCTTCACTACATTTGGCCAAGGCCAGACACAGGTTTTCCATGCTCATCGGCATCCTTCAGACCGGACGCGCGCCCGACGCGCTGCAACCGGACCACGGCGATTATCCCGACCTCTTCCAGCGGCTTCTGGGCGGGCGGGATTTCACCTTCCGCACCTATGCGGTGCTCGACGGGGTTCTGCCCGACGATCCGCACGAATGCGACGGCTGGCTCATCACCGGGTCGCGCCATGCCACCTACGAGGATCACCCCTGGATCCCGCGCCTTGAATCCTTCATCCGCCGCACCCACGCGGCCGATGTGCCGATGGTCGGCATCTGTTTCGGCCACCAGATCATCGCGCAGGCGATGGGCGGCAAGGTGGCGAAACATCCCGGCGGCTGGGCGGTGGGGCGCACCGAATACGACTGGGGCGGAGAGAAGGTCGCGCTCAATGCCTGGCATCAGGATCAGGTGGTCGCGCGGCCCGATGGCGCCGAACTGATCGCCACCAACGACTTCTGCGAGAACGCGGCGCTGCTTTACGGCGACCGGATGCTGACCATGCAGGCGCATCCCGAGTTCACCCGCAGCTTTGCCGCAGACATCATCGAGAAGCGCGGCCGCGGCCTTGTGCCCGATCCGCTGCTCGATGCCGCGCTGGAGCGGGCGGGACAGGGCACCGACAGCCCCGAAGTCGCCGACCGGATCGAACGGTTCCTCAAGACGCGGCAGGTGGCATGATGGCCTGGCAGGATCACATCCCCCCCGCCGCGCGCGCCTATCTGGACCGCAACCGCCTTGACGAGGTGGAATGCATCATCGCCGACTTTCCCGGCATCGCCCGGGGCAAGGCGGTGCCGGCGGCCAAGTTCGACCGCTCGCCCTCGTTCCATCTGCCCAACTCGATCTTCTTCCAGACGATCACCGGCGACTGGGGCGAGACCGAGGACGACACCTATACCGAACCCGACATGATCCTCAGGCCGGATCTCTCGACCGCGACCGCGGCGCCCTGGGCGCCCGAGGGCACGCTTCAGGTGATCCACGACGCCTATGACCAGAAGGGCCGCCCGATCGGCTGTGCCCCGCGCAACGTGCTGCGCCGGGTGGTCGATCTCTACCGGGCCGAGGGCTGGAGCCCGGTGGTGGCGCCCGAGATGGAGTTCTACCTTGTCAGCCGCAACACCGATCCCGCCAAGGGGATCGAGCCCGCCATCGGCCGCACCGGCCGCAAGGCGGCGGCGAACCAGGCCTATTCCATGTCGGCGGTGGACGAATACGGCAAGGTGGTGGACGACATCTATCGCTTTGCCGAGGCGCAGGGCATGGAGATCGACGGCATCACCCAGGAGGGCGGCGCCGGCCAGCTCGAGATCAACCTGCGCCACGGCGATCCGGTGAAGGTCGCGGACGAGGTGTTCTTCTACAAGCGCCTGATCCGCGAGGCGGCGCTGAAGAACGACTGTTTCGCCACCTTCATGGCCAAGCCGATCGAGGGCGAACCGGGCAGCGCCATGCATGTCCATCATTCCATCGTCGGCGCGGACGGGCGCAACATCTTCTGCGGGCCGCAGGGCGGCGAGACCGACAATTTCTACTACTTCATCGGCGGCTTGCAGAAATACATGCCGGCGGCCATCGCGGTGATCGCGCCCTATGTGAATTCCTACCGCCGCTACGTGAAGAACCACGCCGCGCCGATCAACCTGCAATGGGGCCGCGACAACCGCACCACCGGGCTGCGGGTGCCGGTGTCCTCGCCCGATTCGCGGCGGATCGAGAACCGCCTGCCCGGCATGGACTGCAACCCCTACCTGTGCATCGCCGCCTCGCTGGCCTGCGGGCTTCTGGGGATCAGGAACGAGATCTGGCCGCAGAAGGCCTTTCACGGCGAGGCCTACAAGGCGCCCTCGGACATTCCGACCACGCTGGCCGATGCCCTTGACCTGTTCGAGGAGGCGACGGAACTGCACGAGATCATGGGCGAGGAATTCGCGCGGGTCTATTCGATCGTGAAACGGTCGGAACTCGACGAATTCCTCCAGGTCATCTCGCCGTGGGAGCGGGAGCATCTCCTGCTGAACGTATGAGCGCGCTGCATCGCAACGACCGGCCGGGCGAACACCCGCCCTCGTGGTATGCGGCCACGGCCGACATCCCGCCGCAGCGCCCGCCGCTGCGGGGCGAGGCGCGCGCGGATGTCGCGGTTCTGGGCGCGGGGTTCACCGGGCTTTGGGCGGCGAAGGTCGCGGCCGAACGGGGGCTGCGGGTCGTCCTCCTCGAGGCGCATCGCGCGGGCTGGGGGGCGTCGGGACGAAACGGCGGGCAGGTGGGCACCGGCTACAACCGCAGCCAGCGCGAACTCGAGGCGCGGATCGGCGCGGGCAATGCCCGGCTGGTCTGGGATCTGGCCGAGGAATCGAAGGCGCAGTTGCGCGACTTCTGCCGCGACCATGCCCCCGAGGCGCGCTATCTGCCGGGGGTGGCCCATGGCGATTACGACGCGCGCGAACGGCGCCACAGCCATGCCGAGGCCGACCATCTGGCCCGGGTCTATGGCTATGACACGATCGAGCCCCTTGGGCGCGAGGCGATGCAGGCGCTGGTGCGGACCGGGAAATATGTGGGCGGCACCATCGACCGCGGTGCCGGGCATGTGCATCCGCTGCGCTATGCGCTGGCGCTGGCCCGGGCGGCCGAGGCGGCGGGGGCGGTGATCCACGAGGGGTCCGAGGTCATCGCCCTCGAACACGGGGACCGCCCGGCGCTGCGCACGGCCCAGGGCCGGGTGGTGGCGGGGCATGTGATCCTGGCCGGGAACGGCTATCTGCCGCTGATCGAACGGCAGGTGGCGGCCCGGGTCATGCCGATCAACAGCTTCATCGCCGCGACCGAACCGCTGCCGGATCGCTGGCAGGAGGTGCTGGCCGAGGATGTCGCGGTGGCGGATTCCAAGTTCGTGGTGAACTATTTCCGCTTTTCCGAGGACCGGCGGTTCCTGTTCGGCGGGCGCGAGGCCTATACGCTGGGATTCCCGCGCGACATCGCCGGGCCGCTGGTGCGGCGGATGGAGGCGCTGTTTCCGCAACTGAAGGGCGTGCGCATCGACCATGTCTGGGGCGGCAGCCTGGGCATCACCATGTCGCGCCTGCCGCATGTGGCGCGAGTGGCGCCCAATGTCCTGTCGGGCGCGGGGTTTTCCGGGCATGGGGTAGCGCTGGCCGGGATCGCCGGGCGCGTCATGGCCGAGGCGGTGGCGGGACAGGCGGGGCGGTTCGACGCCATGGCCGCGCTGCCGGTGCCGCGGTTCCCGGGCGGCGCGGCGCTGCGCGCGCCGCTGCTGACGCTGGCCATGACCTGGTACGGGCTGCGCGACCGGCTGGGGTTCTGACCCTCCGGGCCGGGCGGGGGGGCGCTGCCCCCCCGGGCCCTGCGGGCCTCCCCCCCGGGGTATTTCGGCAAAGATGAAGGGGTCAGGCAGTCGGGCGCCAGATGCTGTGCAGGTCGGCGCCGATGGCCTGCTGGCGGACCAGGGCAAGGCGCGGCGCGTCGACGAGGCGGGCGAGGCCGAGCGGGCCGAGCAGGGGCCGGCCCTCGGCGCCGATGGCGGCGCCGGCGGTGAAGAGGTGCAGCTCGTCCACCAGCCCCGCCCCCAGAAGCGCGGCGGCAAGAAGGCCGCCGCCTTCGCAGAAGACGCGGGTGAGGCCCTGCCCGGCGAGACGCGCGAGCGCCGCGGCCGGGTCGATGCCCCCGGGGCCGGAGGCGACCGGCAGGAGCCTGGCGCCGAGTCCCTCCCAGCGGGCGACGGTCGCGGCGGGGGCGGTGCCGTCGTGCAGGAGCCAGAGCGGCGCCTCGGGCACCGAACGGGCGAGGGCGCCGTCCGCCGGCAGGTCGAGCGCGCGCGAGAGCACCACGCGCACGGGCTGGCGCAGCGCCCCCATGCCGCGCACGGTCAGGAGCGGGTCGTCCGCGCGCACGGTGCCCGCGCCCACCATCACCGCGTCGTGGCGCGCGCGCAGGGCATGGACCAGGGCGCGGGCCGGGGCGCCGGTGATCCAGCGGCTTTCGCCGCCCTGCGTGGCGATGCGGCCGTCGAGCGTGGCGGCGAGTTTCAGCGTGACGAAGGGGCGCGCCTGCGCGAAGCGCAGGAGAAATCCGGCAAGGTCCTGGCGCAACTCGTCGGCCAGCACGCCGGTCGTGACCGCGATCCCGGCCGCGCGCAGATGCGCATGGCCGGCGCCCGCCGTGCGCGGATCGGGATCGGTGAGCGCCGTCACCACCCGCGCGACCCCCGCCGCCACGAGCAGGCCGGCGCAGGCGGGGCCGCGCGCGCTGACATGGGCGCAGGGTTCGAGCGTGACATGCGCGGTGGCGCCCTGCGCCCGGGCGCCGGCCTGATCCAGCGCCATCGCCTCGGCATGGGGGCGGCCGCCGGGCTGGGTCCAGCCGCGGCCAAGGATGCGCCCCCCGCTCTCGATCACGCAGCCCACGGCCGGATTGGGCCAGGCCTGCCCCATGCCGCGCCGTCCGAGGGCGGCGGCATGGGCCATGTGCCGCGCGTCGTCGTCCCGGGTCACGATTCGGAGGCGGGCGCGGGGCGCAGTTCGGACATGAACCGGTCGAAGTCGCCCACCGCCTGGAAGTTCATGTAGACGCTGGCGAAGCGCACATAGGCCACAGTGTCGATCCGGGCGAGCGTCTCCATCACGATCTCGCCGATCTGGCGCGAGGAGATGTCGGTCTCGCCCAGCGACTCGAGGCGGCGGACGATGCCGGACACCATCTGGTCGATGCGTTCGGGTTCGACCGGGCGCTTCTGCAGCGCGATGCGGATCGAGCGTTCGAGCTTGTCGCGGTCGAAATCCTCGCGCCGGCCGTTCGACTTGATCACCACGAGGTCGCGCAACTGCACCCGTTCGTAGGTGGTGAAGCGGCCGCCGCAGGCCGGGCAGAAGCGCCGCCTTCGGATGGCGACGTGATCCTCGGCCGGGCGTGAGTCCTTAACCTGGGTGTCGACGTTTCCGCAAAACGGGCAACGCATCGGCCTGTCCTCGTTCCTGTCCCCGGTGGGGTTCGCCCCACTTGTCCACAGGAACTATAGGCGGGCCCCCATCGCTTGGGTAGGGGCAGGCGAATCGCCCAGATATTGCGGGCGGGGGTGAGTCCCGCAGGGCACAGGGGCCGGGCGGGGATCACGCGCCGAACAGCCGGTCGCCCTGTTCGTCGATCATCTGGCGGGCCTTGGACCGCGACAGCGCCACCGCCTCGTCGAGCGATGCCATCGTGTCGGCGCGGACGAGCTGGTGGCTGCGGCCGTCCTTCTCGATCAGGGCGGCCACGCGGAACTGGCCGCCCTCGCGGATCGGTTTCGGCGTGATGACAAAGCCCTTGTGGTCCTCGGCCGCCGTGCTGGAGGCGGGGCCCCGGTCCTGGCCGGGGCGTCCGCCGAAGAGGCGCGAAAGCAGGGACATGGCGGCCTCCTATTGATCGAGGAAGCTGCGCAGCTTGCGCGAGCGGGTCGGATGCTTGAGCTTTCTGAGGGCCTTGGCCTCGATCTGGCGGATGCGTTCGCGGGTGACGCTGAACTGCTGGCCCACTTCCTCGAGGGTGTGGTCGGTGTTCATGCCGATGCCGAAACGCATGCGCAGCACCCGTTCCTCGCGGGCGGTCAGGCTGGCGAGGACGCGGGTCGTGGTCTCCTTGAGGTTTTCCTGGATGGCGGAATCGAGCGGCAGGATCGCGTTCTTGTCCTCGATGAAGTCGCCAAGCTGGCTGTCCTCTTCGTCGCCGATCGGGGTTTCCAGCGAAATCGGCTCCTTGGCGATCTTCATCACCTTGCGGACCTTCTCCAGCGGCATCTGGA
>JADYZU010000025.1 GCA_020852925.1 Rubellimicrobium sp.
AGCGCGGCGCGCACCGCCGCCTCGCCGGCGACATGGGCGACCGGCGGACGGGCAGGGGGCGGCGATGCCCCCTCCTCGGAGAGGGGAAAGGGCCCGCCCAGGGCCGGTCCCAGTCGTCTGCGTGCCATTGTCTGCCTCTCCTTGTCAGACCCTGCCAGCCGGCACAGGGTCATGATTTCCGCGTGCCAGCTCGTCGCGCCGCCAGATCCCCACCAGCAGCCGCTTGAAGGCGGCATAGGTTTCGTCAAAGGTCTCGCGGCCGCGCACATAGGTCTCGCGGTTGAAGTCGCGGTAGTCCGCCTCGTAGATGCCGTTCACCTGCTCGCCGGCCTGGCCGATCAGCGCGGTGAAGTCCTGCCGGTGCGGCGAGAGCGTCCGCCCGAGCCAGGCCTGCATCAGCGCCGCCATCTCGGCCTGCTGGCCCGCGTCATAGCGCGTGACGATGGCGCGCACCGCATCCCATTCGAACGAGAGCCCGTCCCGGCCAAGCGCGCGCGCGGCCATGTTCTCGCCCTCCTCGATCGAGGAGAAGGTCGCATGCAGCATGTCGAAGAACCGCCCCGTCGAGTCGAACTCGAGAAAGGACGCGCCAAGCGGCACCAGCAGGATATCGGCGGCCGCCAGCCCGTTGATGGTGAGATAGCCAAGCGCGGGCGGCGTATCGAGGAACACGATGTCATAGGCATCGAGGATGCCGTCCTCGGCCAGCATCGCCCCGAGCGCATCCCACAGCTTCCAGCTCCGGGCCTGCATCCGCCAGACCGGGATCTGGAATTCGGACCAGTAGAGATTCAGTTGCGCCCCGATCAGGTCGATGTTCGGCCAGTGCGTCCGCTGCACCAGATCCGCCGCCCGCAGCGACAGCGCCTCGGACAGGGTCTCGTCAAGGGGGAGGGGATCGTCGCCGCGCGCGATGCGGGCGCGGTTCTCGGCCTGGAGATGCGCGGCATGGTGGCGCGCGAGGAGCGGAAACACCGTCTGCCATTCGTCGGCGACGCGCCCGCCGAAGATCGAGGTCATCGACCCCTGGCTGTCGAGGTCGATCACCAGCACCCGATAGCCGTCAAGCGCGGCCGACATCGCCAGATGCGCCGCGGTCGAGGTCTTGCCGACCCCGCCCTTGAAGTTCGCGACCGCCACCATCTTGGCCGGGAGGCCCTCGGGGCGGTAGGGGCGATAGGGCCGCGCGCGCGATCCCTCGGCGGCGAAATGGGCGCGCAGGCGCAGCACCTCGTCGAGGGTGAACCATTTCGCCCCGCCCTCGGTTTCCGAGCGGCCCTGCGGCAGGTCCGGATTCTGCCGCAGCACCCGGCGGAAATGGCCCGGCGCCACCGGGATCAGATAGCGCGTGATCTCCCAGGTCGAGAAGGGCCGCAGCACCCGCTGCCCCGCGGGATCAAGGCCGCGCCCGACCAGATCGTCGCGCCCGCGCGCGCAGGCCCGGGCGATGGCGGCCAGATCGCCGGTGCCCGCCGGCCCCCCGAGTTCGGCTAGCGCCCGGTCGGGGTCGATGTTGAAATAGGGGGGCAGGGCGATCGTTTCCGCCGGCATCTCGGCCTCATGTCACATGTTTCTGCGCTTATACCCAAAAACATGCGACATTGGAGTTTTCATCGCACATCACCCGCGTTTTCCGGCGTTTTTCTGTGCAGGATGGCTGTTCCCGTGGCTTTGGTGCCGCAGTCGCGCTGGTTATATCCGGGTTATTCCAGTGTTAAGGAAATGGGCCCTGGATGCAAGCCTTTGGGTTCGCGCGGTTTTTGCGGGGTCCGGGCAGAGAGGGTGATTCCGTTCCCACGACAGGGCGATTCCGTTCCCACGACAGCGCGATTCCGAACCCCCGAGGAAGGAGCGCCGCCGGCGGGCCGGGGACTGGACCGGTCCTGTGGATAACTCTAGGCTGGGTGTCAGTGAAACCACGAATCCGCCAGCGTGCGGAACATGGAGGATCCGGGGCAAACCCGGGCGGGAACGGGGCGCAGGCGGATGGCGGCAGGAACGGGCATGGGGGGGCTGCGCGGACGCGATCCGCGGTTGCCGGACAGGCATCCGACGGCGGATTTCTTTCTGTGCGACGTGCTCGACGCGATCCCCAAGGACGACATGGGCAGCATGGAACATCCGATGTTCTCGCTCTCGACCCGGCCGGACCGGCGCATCCTGCGCTACGAACACAACGGCACCCGCATCGAGGTGGTCCCCTCGATGCGCGGCCTGGCCACGATCCACGACAAGGACATCCTCATCTACTGCATCAGTCAGCTCATGGCCGCCCTCAATGCCGGGCGCAGCATCGGCCGGGTGCTGGTGATGCGCGCGCACGATCTGCTGGTCGCCACCAACCGCGAAACCTCGGGCGACGGCTATCAGCGGCTGCGCGACGCCTTCGAGCGGCTGGCCGGCACGCGCGTCACCACGAACCATGTCACCGGCGGGCATGAGGTGACCGCGGGCTTCGGCCTCATCGAAAGCTGGGAGATCGTGCGGCGTGCCCGCGACGGGCGCATGGTCTCGGTGGCGGTGACGCTGTCGGACTGGCTTTACCGGGCGGTGCTGTCGAAATCGGTGCTCACCCTCAGCCGCGACTATTTCCGCCTGCGCAAGCCGCTCGAGCGGCGCATCTACGAACTGGCGCGCAAGCATTGCGGCCGTCAGGACAACTGGCGCATCTCGATCGACACGCTGCTGAAGAAGTCGGGCTCGGCCTCGCCGCGGCGGGTGTTTCGCAAGATGATGCGCGACATGATCGCGGCCGACGTGCTGCCCGACTACACCATGGCCGAGGACGAAGGCGACATCATCCGCTTCGGCCAGCGCAATCCGCTGCTCGATCCGCCGCCCCATCCCTTCGTCGCGCCCGGCCCCTTTGTCGCGCCCGAGACCCTCGACGCCGCGCGCGCGCTGCGCCCGGGCGAGGATGTCCATGCGCTGCTGGCGCGCTGGCAGGCGGTCTGGCACGCCACCGGCGCCCCGCGGCTGCGCAGTCCGGACCGGACCTTCCTTGGCTGGCTGGCGCGGCCGGGGGCAGGATGATCGGGGCCACATTACATAACATCCCTTATTGGCGAAAGAGCCGGCGACCGACCCGTTTACCCCGCCCGGCCCGCGCCCTAGAGAGGACGGGCACAGCACCGGAGGGGCCATGAGGATCGCGGTCGCGGGGATCGGTTATGTCGGGTTGTCCATCGCCGTGCTTCTGGCACAGCGCCACCGGGTCGTGGCCCTTGACGTGGATGCGGATCGGGTGGCGCTGCTGAACGCGCGCCGCGCCCCGATCGAGGATGCGGACATCGCCCGCCTTCTGGCCGGCGGGCTGCCCGGGCTGGAGGCGACCACCGATGCGGCCCTTGCCATGGCGGGGGCCGATGTCGTGGTCATCGCCACCCCCACCTCCTACGATCCCGCGACCGACCGGTTCGATACCCGCTCCGTCGAGGAGGTGGCGGCGCGCGCCCTCGCCCTTGCCCCGCCGGCGGCGACGATCGTCATCAAGTCGACGGTGCCCGTGGGCTTTACCGGGGCGCTGAACGCGCGGCTGGGCACCGACCGCATCCTGTTCTCGCCCGAATTCCTGCGCGAGGGGCGGGCGCTGCACGACAACCTGCATCCCTCGCGCATCGTCGTGGGCGGCACGGGGCCGGCGGCGCAGGCCTTTGCCGGACTTCTCGCCGAGGCGGCCCTCAGCCCGGCCGAGGTGCTGTTGTGCGGGGCGCAGGAGGCCGAGGCGATCAAGCTTTTCGCCAATACCTTCCTTGCGCTGCGCGTGGCCTATTTCAACGAACTCGACAGCTATGCCCTGGCGCGCGGCCTCGATGCGCGGGCGGTGATCCGCGGCGTCGGCCTCGATCCCAGGATCGGCACGCATTACAACAACCCCTCCTTCGGCTATGGCGGCTACTGCCTGCCCAAGGACACGCGCCAGCTTCTCGCCAATTACCGCGACGTGCCGCAGAACCTGATCCGCGCCGTGGTCGAGGCCAATGCCACGCGCAAGGATTTCATCGCCGAGCGGATCGTGGCGCTTGCGCCCGCGCGGGTGGGCGTCCACCGGCTGGTGATGAAGGCGGGGTCGGACAATTTCCGCGACAGTTCCATCCAGGGCATCATGAAGCGCATCAAGGCCAAGGGCATCCCGGTCACGGTCTACGAGCCGCGCCTCGCGGCGGAGAGCTTCTTCAACTCGCCGGTCGAGCGCGACCTTGCCCGCTTCAAGGCCGATTGCGACCTCATCCTCGCCAACCGCATGGTGCCCGAACTCGAGGATGTGGCGGACAGGGTCTTTACCCGCGATCTCTTTGGCGGCGACTGACCTCAGCAGGCCTGCGCGCCCATCGCCACCGCCTGCACCCCCGAGAGCACATGATAGCCCGTGGTGGTCAGCCGCGCCTCGGTCATGAACCAGTCGCGGATCGCCGGCGGGTAATGGGCGGCCATGACCCGCGTGAGCCGCTCGAACTCGGCGCGCGGCAGCGGGATGCCGGGCAGGCCGGTGCGCGGCCCGTGAAAGCCGAGCCGCGCCCCCCGCGTCACGCAGGTGCCCGGCAGGCCGAGATAGAGCGTGCAGGCCGAGATGCAGCTGCCCTCGATGCGCAGGGCGGTGCCCGCGGCGCGATAGCGCTCGATCAGGGCAAGGCGTTCGGCCAGGCTGCCGCCGGGATCGTCGCGGATGGTCAGGGTCGCGGCGGGCAGGATTGCGGGCAATGTGGTGGCAAGCAGGCACAGGGCGGCGGCAAGACGCGCGCGCCCCCTGCGGCGGCAGGCGGATGTTCCGGCCATGGCGGACCCCCCGAAGGACAGGCGGCCCGCACCGGAGGATCCGGCGGGGCCATGGTCCGACAGGAAGGATCACGCGGGGCCGGCCGGTGTCCGGGCTGCGTCCGCGGGCGGGCTTTTGCGCGCGATTTGCCTCAAGTGCCCGGCGATCAGCGCCCCGTGCGCGCAAGGACGGCGCGCAGCGTGGCCAGGATGATGCCCAGGTCGCGCCCGGGCCCGTGATCGCGCACATAATCGAGATCGAGCGCCACCCGCGCCTCATAGGCGATGTCGTTGCGCCCCGACACCTGCCAGAGCCCGGTCACGCCCGGCCGCAGCCGCTGGCGTTCGCCGAGGGCGCCGCCAAGCAGGACCAGTTCCGCCCGCGTCACCGGGCGCGGGCCGACCAGGCTCATCTCGCCGCGCAGGACATTCCACAACTGCGGCAGTTCATCGAGGCTGCTGCGCCGCAGGAACCGGCCGAACCGGGTGATGCGCGGATCGTCCCGCAGCTTGAAGGACGCCGCCCATTCGGCGCGGGCGGCCGGATCGGCGGCCAGATGCGCCTGAAGCCGCGCCTCGGCATCGACCACCATCGTGCGCAGCTTCCAGCAGCGGAACCCCTGCCCGCCACGCCCGACGCGCGGATGCCCGAAGAAGGGCTGTCCGCCCTCGCACCAGATCGCCGCGGCCAGCACCAGCACGACCGGCAGGACAAGCGGCAGCGCCGCCAGCACCAGCGCCAGATCGAGGAGGCGCTTGCCCCGGTGCCGGTAGAAACCCTGCCCCGCAGGATGCGGTGCGGCCGCAGGCCAGACCGCAGAGGACAGACGACGGTCGAAGAGATCGGGCTTGCCCATCGGATTCTCCGCGATGTTCGGGGCGGGGCTCAGGTGGCGCTGGCGGGCAGGCCGATCGCGTGCTGGCCTGCGCCGCTGGCGATGGCGCCAAGATCGACCGGCTCGCCGCGCGCGACGGTTTCGGCCACGGCCAGCAGCGTGGCGGCAAGCGCGTCCTCGCCCATGGCGGAGGCCATCGCCGCAAGGATGCGCAGCGCCGCCTCCATGGCCGGCCGGAGCTGCGCCGCCGCCGGGGTGCCGATGGCCGCATTCGCCGCCGCCGCCAGTTCGGCCGCCAGAGCCCCGAGCGCCTCTGCCCCGGAGAGGCCGGGATCGGCCGCGCCGATGCCCGCCACCGCCGCCTCGATCGCCGGGGCGCAGGCCGGATCGGCAGGGGCGGCACAGGCCGCCACGACTTCCGCGACCGAAGCGGCGGCCGGGATGGCGGCCGGGATGGCGGCTGGCGCCGCGACCGGCAACACTCCCAGCGCCGCGGCACAAACGGGACTGAACCTGCGCATCCGCGCCCGGGCAGCAAACATCGGCAACCTCCGTCCTCGGGGCAGGCAGAACCGCCGCCCGGCCCCTGTCGCAACGGATCGGTGAGCAAGGTTAAGGAAGGGTAAATTTCTGAACGCAACCTTGAATTGTTTTTTCTGTTTGACAGCCATCGTCAAAGTTGCGACTGCCAAGGCGGGCGGGGTGCCCCTTCCAGCGGGTCGGGAAATGGCGGTTCTGAGACGGCAGGGATGGCGCGATCTGGCCCCGATTCCGGCCCGGATTCCGGCCCCGATTCTGGCCTGGACTCTGGCTTGCACGGCCGTCCTCGTGCTCGTGATTCCTGCCTTCGGGCGCGAATACCGCGCTGCGGTCATGCTGCGCCGGGGCGAGGAGGCGGTATTGCTGGCGCTGCGCGACCTCGATCCGGCAGCCCTGCCCGACAGCCTGCCCGACAGCCTGCGCGCCCGGACCGAACTGATGGAGGCCTGCGGCGATCTGCTTCTGGCCTCGCCCGCGATCCGGGTTTCGCCGGTGCTGGCGCGCGGGGTGGCCGCGTCCTGTGCCGCGGCGGCGGCGGCGATCCTGCGGCGGGATCCGGCCCTGGCGCCGGCCCTGGCCGCGGCGCTGGTCGCCACGGTCGTGGGCGGGGACCGGATCGCGGGCGCCGCCTATGCCGCCGCCGCGGCCGCTGCCCCGCACGATCCCTGGCCGCTTGGCACGCGGCTGCTGGCGGCCGAGCGGCAGGCGGCCCTGGGTCCGCTGCCCGACGATCTGGCCGCGCCGGTGGCGGCGGATGTCGCGCGCGCGCTCGGGAACGATCCGGGGCGCCGGCTTGTGGCCGGGATCCACCTGCGCCAGCCCGGGCTGCGGCCCCTGATCGGGGCGGCGGCCGCCGGCCTCTCCGCGGGCGATCAGCGCGCCTTTCTGGGCGCGTTGCGGGCGGCGGCGGATGGCTGAGGGGGCCCGGCCCGCGCGGGCGCTTGCCCGCGCCGAGACCCGGCCCGCGCGGGCGCTTGCCCGCGCCGAGACCCGGATCGGCGTGGCGCTGGCGCTGCTGGCGCCGGTGGCCGCGCTGCCGGTGGCGGGCGCGCGCCCGGCGTGGTGGCTGCTCGGGACCGCGCTCATCGCGCTTGGCGGGCTGGCGCTTCAGGCGGGCCGGCTGCGGTTCCGCCTCCGGACCGGGGACTGGCCGCCCGTTCCGGCGGGGATCGCGCCGCCCTTCGTGCTGCTGGGGCTGCTCGTGCCGGTCTGGGGGGCGGTGCAGGCGCTGCCGGTCGCCGGGCCGGCGCTGTCGCTCGTGCCGGGGGCAAGCCTGCTCGGGGCGCTGCGGCTGTCGGGCTATCTGATGTTCGTCATGCTGGTCGCCGCCCTGGCCGGGCCGCCTGCCCGGGCCGACCTGATGGCGCGGATCCTGTTCTGGGGCATCGTGGCGCAGGCGGTCTGGGCGCTGGTGGCGCTGCGCCTGCTGGGCGATGCGGCGCTCTGGGGGGACAAGACCCAGTATCGCGGCGTGGCGACCGGCAGTTTCGTCAACCGCAATTCGCTGGCCACCTTCCTCGGGCTCGGGCTGGTCCAGGGGGCGGCCCTTGGGGCGCGCCCGGGCGGGCGGGCGCCGGTGGCGGCGGGGATGGCCGCGATCCTGGTGGCGCTGCTGGCGACGCAATCGCGCCTCGGGGTGGCGGCGGGCGTGGCGGGCCTCGGGGTCACGGCGGCGCTGCTGTGGGCACGGCCCCGGCGCCGGCTCCTGCTGGCGGGGGCGGGGCTGGCCCTGGGCGTGGCCGTGGTCGCGGGCAATGCCGGCCTGGCCGAACGCCTTCTGGCCGCCGGCCCCGAGGGGCGGATGCGGCTTGAACTCTATCGCCAGATCCTTGGCATGATCGCGGCGCGGCCCTTCACGGGCTGGGGCCTCGATGCCTTCGGCGCGGCCTTTGCCGCCTTCCGCGCCCCGCCCCTGCCCGGCGCCTTTCACTATGACCTGGCCCACAACAGCTATCTCGCGCTCTGGGCCGAGATGGGGGTGATCGCCGGATCGCTGCCGCCGCTGATCCTGGCCGGGGCGGGGGTGGTGCTGTGGCGCCGGCGGCACGCCCCGGACGGGCCGGGGCCGCAGGCGGCGGCGGGGATCGGGGCGCTGGTGCTGGGCGGGCTGCATTCGCTGGGCGATTTCAGCCTCGAGATCCCGGCCGTCACCCTGGCCTTCCTCTCGGTCCTCGGGCCGGGCATGGCCCGGCGGGGGGCCGGGCCGGACTGAACGAAAGGATCGCGGATGGAGACCCCCGGCATGGATCCCAAGGATATCGCCGCCCTTCTGGGGCGTCAGCGCCGGCTGATCCTGGCCACGATGGCGCTGGTCTTCGCGCTGGCCTTCCTGCACCTGCTGACCGCGACGCCGGTCTATCGGGCCAGCACGCTGCTGCTGGTCGACGGGCGCGGCTCGAACCTGCTCGATCCGTCCTCGGGCGAAACCCCGCAGGGCGCGGTCCTGAATGCGCGCGTCGATGGCGAGGTGGAAATCCTGCGCTCGGACGCGACCGCGCTGGCGGTGATCGAGGCGGCGGGCCTGATCCGCGATCCCGAATTCGGGCCCCGCCTGGGCTGGATCGAGAAGGCGGGCATCGCCCTTGGCCTCGACCTGTCGCCGGACGGGCTGCGCGGCCTTGTCGGGCTGGCGCCGCGCGGCCCGCGGGACGGGGCGGAACTGGTCGGCGCGGCCATGGCGCGGCTCGGCGAAGCGGTGACGATCCGCCGTCAGGACCAGACCTGGCTGATCGCGATCTCGGTCGCCTCGGTCAGCCCGCAATCGGCCGCCCGCATCGCCAATGCCTATGCCGCCACCTACATCCGCCGCCAGGTCGAGGCCAAGACCCAGGCCCTGCTGGGCGCGCGCGACGTGCTCAGCGCCCAGATCGCCACCGCGCGCAGCCAGCTTGCGCAGGCCGAGGCCGGGGTCGAGGATTTCATCGCCGCCAATCTCGCCCGGCTCGAGGCCGAAAGCAGCGACCCCGCCATCGTCCGGCTGCGCCAGGATCTCGAGGCCACCCGCACCCGCCGCGCCGAGGACGCCGCCCGCCTTGCCGCCGCCGCAGGGGCGCAGGCCGAGGGCGCCTGGGACGAGATGGCGCGCACCCTGGGCGATGCCGCGCTCGAGGAACTGGCCCGCCAGCGCAGCGACCTCGCACGGCGCCTTGCCGGCGTGGCCGACGGTTCGGCCGAGGCGGTCGATCTGGCCCGCGGCCTTGCGCAGATCGAGGACGATCTGGCCTTGCGCGCCGACAGCGCCCTGGCCGCGGTGCGCAGCGGCATGGACGACCTCGACCTGCGCGCGACCGCCGCCGATGCCCGGCTGCGCGAGGCCCTCGTGCGTTCGGGGCTGCCGGCGGATCTGCTGGCGGAACTCTTCGAACTCCAGCAGGCCGCCACCATCGCCCGCAGCCAGTATCAGACCCTGCTGGCGCGGGCACAGGACATGGGCACGCTGGCCAATATCCAGATCGCCGATGCCCGCGTCGTCTCCGAGGCCCTGCCCCCCGATACCCCCGCCTCCCCGAACCGGCGGCTCGGGATCGTGCTGGGGCTGGCGGGGGGGCTTGCCCTCGGGATCGTGCTGGCCTTTCTCAGGGAATACCATGTCGGCGGCGCCATGTCGGCCAGCCAGTTGCGCAATGTCCTTCAGGCGCGGGTGCCGGTCTCGGTGCCGCGCGTCACCCCGCCCGAGGGCGGATCGCCCGCCGATCTGGTGGCCCTCGCGCCGATGTCGCCCTATGCCGAGACCTTCCGCAAGCTGCGCGCGGCGATCGACACCGGCCTCGGGCGGCAGGGGGACCGCGCCTGGCCGGACGGGGCCGGAACAGACACTGATACAGGCCGCGAGACCGGCGGCAGCGGGCGGGTGATCATCGCCTGCTCCGCGCTGCCGGCCGAGGGCAAGACCTCTTGCGCGCTGGCGCTGGCGCGCACCTATGCGCTGGCCGGGATGCGCACGCTTCTGGTCGATGCGGACCTGCGCAAGCCCGGCATCGCCCGCCGGATCGGCGCCTCGAGCACGACCGGCCTTCTCGATTACCTGCTGCATCAGGGGGCGCTCGGGGCGGCCACGCTCGAGACCGCCGAGGATCCGCTCTCGCCCCTGGCGGTGCTGACCGCGGGCGAGCGCAGCACCGTCCCGACCGGGCAGCTCATCGACAGCCGGGCATTCCATGGCCTGCTCGGGGCGGCGGTGCGCAGTTTCGACATCGTCGTGCTGGACAGCCCGCCGCTCCTGCCGGTGGTCGATGCGCGCTATCTGGCACGCCATGCCGATGCGGCGGTGCTGGTGGTGCGCCAGGGCCTGGCCACGCAGGGCGAGCTGCGCGAGGCCCTGGGCCAGCTGCACGAGGCGATGCGCCCCGGCGCCTTCCTCTGCGGCATCCTGAGCCATGAGGACCGCACCGGCCGCCGCCAGGGCCGCCACGGCGGCGGCTATTTCGGCGACGGACCCTGAGTCAGGGCGTGCCGCCCCCGCCCGGATCCGTCCAGACCGGATCCGCCCCGCCCGGATCCGTCCAGACCGCCTGACAATCCGCCGGCGGCGCCATGCCCGGCAGGGCCGGGATGAACCAGACCCCCGGGGCCGCGGCCGGCGCCGGGATGGCCCAGCGGGTCGTGTGCCGCTCCTGCGGGTCGAGCACGACCCCGTCGCGCCGTTCGGCCCGGCCGGCCAGCACCGCGCTGGCCGCCGCCTCGGCCGCGGCGACCGCCGCTTCGGATCCGGTCCAGAATCCGGGGGGCGGCAGCGGCGGCATCTCGTCCTCGCGTTCGGTCATGTCATCCTCGCCTGCCAGTAGGAGGTCAGCTGATTGCGCTCGGTCTGGGTCAGCACCCGGTCGACATGGAGGATGTCCGCCAGCCGCGGCACGCGCAGCACATCCTCGGGACCGGCGGCGATGCCTTCGGTGAAGGTGACGGCGCCCAGGCTGTCGGCCAGCGCCCGTGTCCATGTCCCCGCCGGCAGCGTGAGGTCGAGCGTGTCGTCCACCCCGTCGCGCACCAGATGCCAGATGTCGGGCCTGCCCGCTTCGGTGCAGTCATGGATGCCGGCACAGACCTGCGCGGCGGTTGCGCCGGCGGCGGCCTGCTCGATCTGCATTCCCATGACGCGCAAGGTGCAGTCGACGCCGGCGCCCGCGGGCACGCTGAAGAACACGCCCGGCATCGTCACCGTCACGGCATTGGCCGGCAGCACGGTCGAACGGACATGCCGCGCCATCACCCCCGACACCGCGGTCAGGTTGTTCGACCCGCCCTGATCCCAGGTCACGCCGACCACGGCGCTGGCGGCATCGCGAAAGACGGCATTGGCCCAGATCTGCAATCCCGCCGTGCTGCCATCGACCACCTGAAGCCAGGCCGACCACTGGAACGGCTGGCCCGGGGTGACCGGCAGGTTGCCCGGATACTGGATGTCGAGATACTGCCCCGTCCCCGAGGTGTTGGTGCCCTGCACCCGGTAGTCGATCCAGGGCAGGCCGCCCAGGATGCCGGTGGCGACCACGGTCGTGGTCAGGCCCGAGGCGCCGCCCGAATCGATGCGCAGCCCGCCGTCGGCACTGGTGAGATTGGCGGCGACCGGGCCTGCGGGGGCCCAGTCGAAGGTGGTGCGCGGATAGAGGTTGCGCCGTCCGCCCGCGGGATGGCGTGCCAGCGCCGGCTGGCGGCTGCCGATCGGCTGCACCGCCACCGGACTGCCGCCCACCGCGGCCCAGGCACTGACCGTGCCGCCCGCAAGGGTCACTCCCCGCCGCGCATCCCACCAGCCCAGGATCCCCGGCAGATCCGAGGGCACCCAGATCTCGATGGCATTGCTCGCGCCGCAGCGGATCGCCGCGCCTTCGTGCGCGGGGGTCATCACCCAGGTCGTGCCGGTGGCCCCGGCGATCGGCTGGCCGTCGGCCGTCCACTGCCCCGCCCGCGTCGCGCGATAGACCGAACCGGCCAGGCCCGTGCCGCTGTCCACCGCGATCGCCGGGGCCTGCGAGAGCACCGCGCAGCCCGCCACCCCAAGGCCGAGGCCCAGCATCAGATCCACCCGCAAAGCGTGGCGGTGGTGCCGCTGGCCAGCACCCGCACCGGCGAAAGCGGCAGGATCTGTCCCTGATGCAGCGCATAGGTCAGCTCGATCCCGGCCTCGTCGCGCAGCACGGCATTGCCGGCGGCAAGGCAGTAGATCACCCGCGGCCGTTCGGGCAGGTCGCTGCCGTTGCTGGGCGTGATCGCGACATGGCGCACCGCCGGACTGTCCAGGCCGCGGCCGTGATAGAGATAAGCGTCGGGCATCTGCCCCTCCTCGCCTCGGGAATACCGGGGGCAGGATGGGGCCGGAGGGTTGACGCCTCCTGAGGGCACCGCGCGCCGGGGTCAGTCCCGCGCCGGGGTCAGCCCCTCATCCCGGGCACCATCCCGTCCACCATCGCGGCCACCCGCGCCCGCGCGCGCTCAAGCAGCGCCCGCGCAGCCCCGGCGCTGTCCGCCTCGACATAGAGGCGGAACTCGGGCGCGTTGCCCGAGGGGCGCAGGTGCAGCACGCTGCCGTCCTGCGCGCGCATCCGCAGCCCGTCGGTGCGGTCGGTGTCATGTCCCGCAGGCAGGCCGAGCGCGGCCAGCAGCGCCGCGCGCGCCGCCCTGTCCTGCGCCAGCGCCGCCACCAGCGCCGCCCCCGTGGCCGAGGGAACATTGGCGATCCGGTCGGCGGCGGTAAAGCGCGCGGGCTCCTGCGCGACGCGCGCCGCCACGCCGCCCGCCGCCCGCGCCGCCACCAGCGTGGCCAGGATCGGCAGCAGGCTGTCGCGCGTGGGCAGCGCCGGCAGCGGCCCCGCCGGCCCCGCGGCCCCGAAGCCGAGGAGAAAGCCGCCGTTGGCCTCGTAACCCGCGACGCGGCAGCCCGGCTGCGCGGCCCGCGCCTCGTCCATGGCGGCAATGACATGGGGCGATCCGATCCGCGTGGCGATCACCCGCGCGAAATGCCCGCCCAGGGCCGCACCGCTGTTCGAGGAGACCGGCGTCACCACCACCGTGGCGCCAAGCGCCTGCGCCGTGATCTGCCCGAGGATGTCGCCCGCCACCACCTGCCCCGCCGCATCGGCCAGCAGCGGCCGGTCGCCGTCGCCATCGGTCGAGACGATGGCATCGAACCCGCCTTCTGCCGCCCAGAGGGCAAGCTGCGCGCGGGTGTCCGCATCGACCGCCTCGGTATCGACCGGGACGAACCGCCCGGAACGGCCCAGTTCCCGCACCCCGGCCCCCAGATCGGCCAGGATCCCGGCCAGCAGGTCGCGCGCGACCGAGGAATGCGCATAGACCCCGATCCGCATCCCCGCAAGCGCCCCCACCCCGAAGGCATCGCGGTAGCGCGCGCCATAGCGCGCCCCCGCCCCGGCATCGTGGCGCAGCCCCCCGGGACGGGGCGCGGGCGGGGGGGTGGCCGCCTGCCCCAGCGCGGCCAGGATCGCCGCCTCGTCGGTCTTGGCGATCTCGCCCGTGACGGTGTAGAACTTGAGCCCGTTGCGGTCGTCCGGGATATGGCTGCCCGTCACCATCACCGCCCCGCATCCCGCCTCCTGCGCGGCAAGGGCCAGGGCGGGCGTGGGCAGCGCCCCGCAATCGACCACGTCATGCCCCGCCCCGAGGGCCGCGCGCGTCACCGCCGCCGCCAGCCGCGGCGAGCTGTCGCGCAGATCGCGCCCGAGCAGGATCGCAGGCCCCGTGGCGCAGACCGACAGGAAGGCGCGGACATGATCGGCCACCAGCGCGTCGGTCAGCTCCGTGACCAGGCCGCGCAGGCCGCTCGTCCCGAATTTCGGGGCCATCGGCCGCCCTCCCCCTCAGCCCTTCGCGCCCTGCCCGCGGGCATAGACATCCTCGTGGCGCACGATGTCGTCCTCGCCCAGATAGGCGCCGGTCTGCACCTCGATCAGCACCATCGGCACGCGGCCGGGGTTCTCCATCCGGTGGGTGGCGCCCAGCGGGATATAGACCGACTGGTTCTCGGTCACGAGGCGGACCGTGTCGTTCACCGTCACCCGCGCCGTCCCCGAGACCACGATCCAGTGCTCCGAGCGGTGGAAATGGCTTTGCAGGCTGAGCGCGGCGCCGGGCTTCACCACGATGCGCTTCACCTGGAAACGGTCGGCCAGGGCCAGCGTCTCGAAATGGCCCCAGGGGCGGTGGTCGCGGGCAAAGGATTCGGCCTGGCGCGCGCCCTTGGCCCCGAGCGCCTCGACCGCGCGCTTCACGTCCTGCGCGCGGGCGCGGTCGGCCACCAGCACCGCGTCCTTCATCGCCACCACGATGAGATCCTTCAGGCCGATCCCGACCAGTTCGACCTCCTCGCTGTCCGACCGCAGCAGGCAATCGGCACAGTCGATCGCCGTCACCGCCCCCGAAACCGCCAGCCCCGCCGCATCCGGGCCCATCTCGCGCGCCACGGCATCCCAGCCGCCCAGATCGTTCCACCCCGCCCCGTAGGGCAGGACCGAAAGATTGCCGGCCCGCTCCATCACCGCATAGTCGATCGAGATCGACTCGACCTGCCCCCAGGCCCCGGGATCGAGGCGCAGGAACCCCAGATCGGCCTGCGCCCCGTCCAGCGCCGCCTGCACCGGGGCGAGAAGGCCCGGCGCATGGGCGCGCACCGCCTCGAGCATGACGCGCGCGGAAAACAGGAAGATCCCGGCGTTCCACAGGAAATTCCCGGCCGCCAGCATGGCCGCGGCGCGCGCGGCATCGGGCTTCTCGACGAAACGGACCAGCGGCACCGCCGCCCCTTCCGCCCCCCCATTCGTCTCCTCGCCGAGTTCGAGCCAGCCATAACCGGTCTCGGCATGGGTGGGGCGGATGCCGAAGGTGACGATCCGCCCGGCCCGCGCCGCGGGTGCGGCGCGCGCCACCGCATCGCGAAAGGCGGCGGGATCGGCGATGGCATGATCCGAAGGCGCGATCAGGATCAGCGCCTCGGGATCCCTGGCCGCGACATGCAGCACCGCCGCCAGGACCGCGGGCGCGGTGTTGCGCGGCGCGGGTTCGATCAGGATCGGGCCGGGGTCGATCCCCGCCGCCAGAAGCTGTTCGGTGACGATGAAGCGGAAATCCGATCCCGTCACCACCACCGGCGGGGCGAAATCCGGCCCCGAGAGCCGCCGCGCCGAGGCGGCGAACAGGCTCTCGTCTCCGGTCAGGGCCACGAACTGCTTGGGAAAGCTCTTGCGCGAGATCGGCCAGAGCCGGGTGCCGGAGCCGCCGCACAGGAGAACGGGTGTGATCATGACCTCTGCCCTTGTCGTTTTTGCGCAGTCTGGCCGCGCGCCCCGGCAAAGCGCAAGGCCCGTGGCGGGCAGGCGCACAGGGCGCGGGTCCGGGCGATGCATCGGGGCATCGCCTGCCCGGTTTCGGGAAGGCGGATACAAGGCAAGGTTGAACCATTGTCAAGTAAATCGCCTTTCGATAGTCTTTCTCCGGCGAGGCAGGCAGGAAAGAAGGGCGGATGCGGCGCAGGATCGTGTATCTCTCGCCCTATTTCTGGCCGGAGGAAACCGGATCGGCCCCCTATTGCACCGATCTGGCGCTTGCCCTTGCCGAGGCGGGCGCCGAGCTTGCGGTGGAATCCTTCCGCCCCCATTACCCCGATGCCGGGCGCTATCCCGGCTGGCAGGACGGCACCCGCGACCGCGAGACCTGGCAGGGCATGGCCATTGCCCGCGCCCCGGTGCGCCCGCGCGCGGGGGCCGGGGCGATGCGCCGGCTGGGCAATGACCTGGGCTATCTGCGCCATGTGCTGGCCGGATTGCTGGCCGGACGGTTCCGCGGTGCCGGAACGGTCATCGCCTATGTCCCGAGCGTGCTCACCCTCTATGCCGCCGCCCTGCTGCGCCTTGTCACCCGCGCCCCGGTCGTGGCCGTGGTCCATGACATCGAGAGCGGCCTTGCCGGGGCCCTCGGCCTGGTGCGCGGGCGCGGGATCGTGCGGGCGCTGCGGGCGCTCGAACGGTTCGGCCTGAACCGTGCCGACCGGGTCGTGGTCCTGACCGGGGGAATGCGCGACGGGCTGCGCGCCCTGGGCTGCACCCGCCCGATCAGCGTCCTGCCGATCTGGGCCGAGGTCGCGCCCTGGGCCGATCCGCCCGAAACGAACCGCCCGGTCCTGATGTATTCGGGCAATTTCGGCCGCAAGCAGAACCTCGGACAGTTGCTGCCGCTGTTCGCGCGGCTCGGGCAGGAGGGGGTCGCCCTCGAGGTGGTGCTGCGCGGCGACGGGTCCGAACGCGCGCATCTTGCCGCCCGGATCGCCGCGCGCGGCCTGACCCATGTCCGGCTCGAACCCTTCGCCCCTGCGGCCGGTCTGGTCGCGGCCCTGCAGGCGGCGGCGATCCACCTTGTGCCGCAGGCGCCGGGCGTGGGCGACCATGCCCTGCCCTCCAAGGCCGTGGCGATCATGGCGGCCGGCCGGCCCTTCGTCTGCATCGCCGATCCCGGCAGCCCGCTCGAGCGCCTCGCGCGCGAATCCGGCGCCGGGCTGAGCGTGCCGCCCGGCGACGAGGCGGCGCTGTTCGCCGCCGTGCGCGACCTTGCCGCCGACCGCGCGCGGCAGATCGCCATGGGCCGCAGTGGACAACGCCACATCGCCATGCACATGGAAAGGGGCAGGGTGCTGGAGGGCTACCGTCAGATCATCCTTGCAGCGGACGGCCCCGGCCGCCCGTTCATCAAGGCGGATGGCTGAAGGAAGGATGCCCAGGGACATGACCACAACCGCAAGACGCGCCCTCATCACCGGAGTGACCGGCCAGGACGGATCCTATCTGGCCGAATTCCTGCTGGCGAAGGGCTATGAGGTGCACGGGATCAAGCGGCGCGCCTCGCTCTTCAACACCCAGCGCGTCGATCACATCTATCAGGATCCCCATATCGACAACGCCCGCTTCCGCCTGCATTACGGCGATCTGTCGGACACGTCGAACCTCACCCGCATCATGCGCGAGGTCGAACCCGACGAGGTCTACAACCTCGGGGCGCAGTCGCATGTCGCCGTGTCGTTCGAGGCCCCCGAATACACCGCCGACGTGGATGCGATCGGCACGTTGCGCCTGCTCGAGGCGATCCGCTTTCTCGGGCTCGAGCAGAAGACCCGCTTCTACCAGGCCTCGACCTCGGAACTCTACGGCCTGGTGCAGGAGATCCCCCAGCGCGAGACCACGCCCTTCCATCCGCGTTCGCCCTATGCGGTGGCGAAACTCTATGCCTACTGGATCTGCGTGAACTACCGCGAGGCCTATGGCCTCTATGCCTGCAACGGCATCCTCTTCAACCACGAAAGCCCGCGCCGCGGCGAGACCTTTGTCACGCGCAAGATCACCCGCGGCCTTGCCAACATCGCCCAGGGGCTCGAGCCCTGCCTCTACATGGGCAACATCGACAGCCTGCGCGACTGGGGCCATGCCCGGGATTACGTGCGCATGCAGTGGATGATGCTGCAACAGGAGGCGCCCGAGGATTTCGTCATCGCCACCGGCGTGCAGCATTCGGTGCGCCAGTTCATCACCTGGGCGGCGGCCGAACTGGGGATCGGGATCGAGTTCTCGGGCCGCGGCGTCGACGAGATCGGCACCGTGACCCGCGTCGAGGGCGACCGCGCCCCGGCGGTGCGCCCCGGCGACGTGATCATGCGCATCGACCCGCGCTATTTCCGCCCCGCCGAGGTCGAGACCCTGCTCGGCGATCCGACGCGCGCGCGCGAACGGCTGGGCTGGGAGCCCGAGATCACCGTGCAGCAGATGTGCGCCGAGATGGTGGCCGAGGATCTGAGGGCCGCGCAGCGCCATGCCCTCCTGCGGGCGCATGGTCATGACCTTCCGGTCACTCTGGAGGGCTGAGCGATGGCGCGCATCTATGTGGCCGGACATCGCGGCATGGTGGGCGGCGCGATCCTGCGCCGGCTCGAGGCCCGCCGCGCCGCGGGCGAGGATCTCGAGATCGTCACCCGCACCAGCGCCGAACTCGACCTGCGCGACCAGGGGGCGGTGCGCGCCTTCCTGCGCGACACCCGCCCCGATGCGGTGATCCTTGCCGCCGCGCGCGTGGGCGGCATCCTTGCCAACGACAGCCGCCCGGCCGATTTCATCCTCGACAACCTGCTCATCGAGGCGAATGTCATCGGCGAGGCCCATGCCGCCGGCGTGCAGCGCCTGCTGTTTCTCGGCTCGTCCTGCATCTACCCGCGCGAGGCGCCCCAGCCGATGCCCGAGGAGGCGTTGCTGACCGGGGTGCTCGAGCCCACGAACGAACCCTATGCCGTGGCCAAGATCGCCGGAATCAAGCTGTGCGAAAGCATGAATCGCCAGCACGGCCGCGACTACCGCAGCGTGATGCCGACCAATCTCTACGGGCCGGGCGACAATTTCCACCCGACCGCCAGCCATGTCATGCCCGCGCTCATCCGCCGCTTTCACGAGGCGGCCGCGCAGGGCGCCGACGAGGTGGTGATCTGGGGCAGCGGCACGCCCCGGCGCGAATTCCTGCATGTCGACGACATGGCCGAGGCCAGCCTCTTCGTCATGGATCTCGATCCCGCGATCCATGCCGCCCACACCCGGCCGATGCTGAGCCACATCAATGTCGGCACCGGCAGCGACATCTCCATCCGCGAGCTTGCGGAAAAGATCGCCGCGATCGCCGGCTTTCGCGGCCGCATCACCTGCGACGCGTCGAAACCCGACGGCACCATGCGCAAGCTCATGGATGTCTCGCGGCTGACGGCGATGGGCTGGCGGGCGCGGATCGACCTCGACGCGGGGCTGCGCGACACCTGCCGCTGGTTCCTCGCCCATCGCGACCGGCTGCGCGGCTGATGGCGGCGGCGGCACCCCCGACCGGTGCGTTGACCGGTGCGTTCCGGGGGCGCCGCCCATGCTGATCCCTGCCGCGCAGTTCGATTTCGCCGCCGCCCCGCCCTTTGACGTGGCCGTGGTCGGGGCCGGGGCGGTCGGCCTCACGCTGGCGGTCAGCCTGGCGCGGCGCGGGCGGCGCGTCGCCCTGCTCGAGGCCGGGCCCGCCCGTCCCGAGGCCGCCTCGCAATCGGTCTTCGCGGGCGCGCGCGCGGTGGGCCACCCCCTGCCCGGCCTGCATCTGGGCCGGTTTCGCAACCTGGGCGGCACGACCGCCTTCTGGGGCGGACAACTCGTGCCGGTGGCGCCGCATGTCCTGGGCGCGCGCCCCGGCACGGGTGCCCCGCCCTGGCCGATCGGCGCGGCCGATCTTGCGCCCTGGACCGGGCCGGCCCTGGCCCTGCTCGGCCTGGGGGCCGCCCAGACCGATGATGCCCCCGATGATGCCGCAATCTGGAGGCGCCTTGGCGTCCCGGCCCCGCCCGCGACCGCCACCATCGCCCCGTTCCTCACCCGCTGGGCGCCCGAACCCGATCTGGCCGTGCTCCTCGGGCCGGACATCCGCGGCGCGGCCGGGCCGACCGTCCTCATCGGGGCGCAGGTCGCGGCCCTCGATGCCGGGCCGGACGGGCAGGTGCGCGCCGCGCTGGTCGCCCTGCCCGGGGGCGGCCGCCCGCGCCTGTCCGCGCGGCAGTTCGTCCTTGCGAACGGCACGGTCGAGATCGCCCGCCTGCTGCAATTCCCCACCGCCTCGGGCGTGCCGGCCCCCTGGGCGGACAACCCCTGGCTCGGGCGCGGATTTCTCGACCATGTCGATTGCCTGGCCGGCCGGATCGAACCTGTCGACCGGCGCCGCTTTGCCGATCTCTTCGACAATGCCGTGCTCGACGGCATCAAGTATTGCCCCAAGCTGCACCTGACCGCCGCCGCCCAGGCGCAGGAGGGGCTGCTCGACATTGCCGCGCATGTCGTCTTCGACAGCGCCATCGCCGGCGATCTGGCCAATCTCAAGATCATGCTGCGCGGCCTGCTGCGCGGGCGGCTGGCGGGGGGGTGGCGCGGGGCGGCGCGGGGCCTGGGCGCGCTGCCCGGCACCTTGCGCTTTGCCCTGCCGATGGCGCTGCGCTATCTGCGCCACCGCCGCATCCCGAACCCCGCCGGCGCCACGATCCGCCTGCGCCTGACCGCCGAACAGCGCCCGCTGCCGGACAGCCGCATCACCCTGTCGCCCCGGCGGCGCGATGCCTTCGGCCTGCCCGAGGCCGATGTCGACTGGCGGATCGACCCGCGCGACCTCGAGACCCCCGCCCGCTTTGCCGAACTGCTCGGGGTCTGGTTCGAGGACAACCGCATCGCCCGGCTCGTGCCCGATCCGCAGCTCATCGCCCGCGATCCGGGCTTCCTCGCGCGGATCGACGACGCCAACCACCACATGGGCGGGGCGCGCATGGCCGCGACCCCCGCCGAAGGCGTCACCGACGGCCACGGCCGCGTCTTCGGCAGCCCCAATCTCCATGTCGCGGGGGCCGCGCTCTATCCGGCCTCGGGCTTTGCCAACCCGACCTTCACCGCGATCTGCCTCGGGCTGCGGCTGGCCGACCGGCTGTGCGCCCGCGGGGCGGGGGGAAACCATGCCCTCTGCGCCTGAGACCCCCGCCATCATCGGCATCGGCTGTGCCCGGATCACCGCCGGCAGCCCGCTGCGCACGGCCGAACGGCTGATCGCCGCCGCCTTCGACGCCGGGGCGCGGCATTTCGATGTCGCGCCGCAATACGGGCTCGGCACCGCCGAAGCCGTGCTGGGCCGCGCCCTTGGCCCGAACCGCGAGGCGGTGCGCATCGCCACCAAGGTGGGGCTGGCCCGTCCGCGCGTGTCCGCGGCGCATCTGGTGCTGCGCGCCACGCTGGCCCCGCTGCTGCGGCCGCTGCGCGCGCGCCTCGCCCCCGCGACCGCCCCCCGGGGCCCTTCGCGCGCCGATCTCGCGGCGGGGCGCCTCGCCCCCGCCCTCGAGGAGAGCCTGCGCCTGCTGCGCACCGACCGGGTCGATCTCTACCTGCTGCACATGGCGCAGCCGGCGGATGTCACCGAACCGCTGGTGCGCGCGCTCGAGGATCTGCGCAGGGCGGGCAAGGTGCGCGCCCTCGGCCTGGCCACCGGGCCAGAGGACAGCGCCCGGATCCTTGCCGCCTGGCCCGGCATCTTCGAGGCGGTGCAATATTCCTGGAGCATCCTCGATCCGCCCCTGCCCCACCCGCCCGAGGCGCCGCTGCGCATCACCCATCGCGCGCTCCTGCGGGCGCTGGGGCCGCTCTCGGCCTGGCTTGCGGCCGATGCGGGGCGCCGCGCGCGGATCTCGGCGGCCTGCGGGGCGGATCTGGGCGATCCGCGCGTGCTGGCGCGGGCGCTGACCGGGGCGGCGCTGGCGGAAAATCCCGGCGGCGTCGTCCTGGTCTCGTCGCATGCGCCGGCGCGGCTGCGCGATCACCTCGCCACGGCCCGGGACGGGGCGGCGCTGCGCCTCGGGCGCGATCTGCGGGCCGCCCTCCTGCACGAGGGCACGCGGCCGGAGGCCCGGGAATGACCCCCGCCCCCGCCCTGCCCCGGCATCCTCCGCGCACGGGCGGGACCAGGGGGCGCCTGCTGCGCAGCATCCTTGCCAGCCTCTACGACAAGGGCGCGGTCACGCTGGTCCAGATCCTGTCGATCCCGGCACTCGGCGCGGCCTGGGGGGCCGATGGCTATGGCGTCTGGCTCGTGCTGATGGCGGTGCCGACCGCGATCGCGCTGTCGGATCTGGGCTTTGGCGCCGCCGCCGGGGTCGAGATGACGCGCCTTCTTGCGCGGGGCGAGGAACACGAGGCCGCCCCCGTCCTGCACAGCACCATCGTCTTCGTCGCGGGGATGCTGGCGGGGGCGGCGGCGCTCGCGCTTCTGCTGGCGGGCTGGCTCTGGCTGCGCGGACAGCCGGTCGGGCCCTTCGGCGCCGGCGAGACCGCCCTGGCCATCGCCCTTGTGGCCGGGCAGGCGCTGGCCATGGGGCAGACGGGCATCGCCACCGCGGTCTGGCGCGCCACGCATGGCTATGCCTTTGCCATGGGGTTTTCCGGCACGCTGCTCCTGCTCGAGGGGGTCGCGCCGGTGCTGGTGGCGCTGGCGGGCGGGCGGATCGCCCTGGCGGCGGGGGCGGTCCTGGTCCTGCGCCTTGCGGGCCTTGCGCTGTTCCTGCGCCTGCTGCGCCGGCGCGCGCCCTGGGCCGCCTTCGGCATCCGCCATGCCCGGCGCGGGACGATCCGCGCGCTGGCCCGGCCGGCGCTGGCCGCCTTCGGCCTGACCGCGGCCACGGCCCTGTCGCTTCAGGGCATGGTCCTTGCGCTCGGCGCGGTGGCGGGGCCGGGGGCGGTGGCGGTCTTCGGCGCCGCGCGCACCGTCTGCCGCGCGCCGCTGCAACTGGCCGGGATGGTGGTGCGGCCCTCGATCCCCGAACTCACCCGCGCGCTGAGCGGGGGCGACACCGCGCTGGCGCGGCGCCTGGCGCGGCTGAACGTGGCGGTGGCGGTGGCGGTCATGCTGCCGTCGGGCCTGCTGCTTGCGCTGCTGGGCGGCAGGATCGTGCGGGCAATTTCGGGCGGCACGCTCGAGGCCACGGCCCCGCTTCTGGCGCTGCTCGCACTCGGGGCGGGGGCGAATGCGGTCTGGACCGCGCAGGCCGCGCCCCTGGTCGCACTGAACCGGCAGGGGGCCTTCGCGCCGGCCTATCTGCTCGGGGTGCTGGCCGCGCTCGGGGCGGTGGCGGTCCTTGCGGGGGGCGGGCGCGCGGATGCCCCGACCATCGCCGCGCTGTGCGGGGCGCTACCGGAATTCGCCCTCCTGCTGCTTCTGGGCCGCCGCGCGCGCGCCCTGCCAGAGCCCGCGCCATGACCGCCGCCCCTGCCGCCCCTTCTGCCCCTGCCACCCCCGTCCGCACCACCCGCGCCGGCGCGCTCCTGTTTCTCGCGCTGGCCACGCTCTTTCTCTCGAATGCCGAAGGGATCGCGGGCGCGGCCCAGACCGCGGGCGCGCTGCTTGTGGTGCTGGCCGGGGCGGCCGCGGTCATGGCGCGGCAGGTGATGCCGGTTCCGCCCGGCGGGATCGAATGGCTCTTGCTGCTCATGGGGCTCGTCTCGGTCGCGGTGAACATCGCCGCTCCGGCCGATCCCTATTCGGGGCCATATTCGCTGGTGTTCCTTGCCGTCCTGGCCGCGCTGATGGCGCTGACCCGGGCGCTGAGCGCGGCGGCGATCCTGGCCATCGCCGCCCATGCCTGGCTGGCGGCGACCGTGCTTGTCCTTGTCAGCGACCTGCCGGCGCTCCTGACCAGCCTGCGCGCCGAGACCGGCCCCGAGACCGCGCTGATCCGGTTCCGTCCCTTCGGGCTGCATCCGAATCTCACCGGCTTCGTCTTTGGCGCGGGGGCGATCCTGATGGGGGACAGGGCGCGTCGCTGCGCCGGGATCGGGCGGGCCGCCCTGGGCGCGGGGGCGGTGGTGGCGGTGGCGGTCATCCTGGCCGCCTCGGCGCGGGCGGGGCTGGTCGCGCTGGGGGCGGCGGTGCTTCTGACCTGGCTGGCCGGCCTGCGCCGCCCGCCGCCCGGCGGGGCCGGGCGCGCCCTTGCCCTGCTTCTGCTGCCGGCCCTGGGCGCCGCGGCCCTGGCCTGGGTGTTCCTGGCCATCGACGGCCCCGGCGCGCATCTGGCGCGGCTTCTCGACCTGGGGTCCGAGACCCGCGGCCTCGGCTCGGGCGGGACGGGCCGGGTCGCGCTGTGGCAGGCCGGGCTCGATCATGTCGCGGCCGGGGGGACGGGGCGCCTCCTGTTCGGGGCCGGGCTGCGCTCGGCCAGTCCCGGGACGATCGGTTTCCTGACCGAAAGCTCCTATGTGACGCTGGCCATCGAAAGCGGCCTCGTCCTCGGGGCGGCCTTCGTCCTCGGGCTTGGCGCCCTGGCGGTGGGGGCGGCGCGGCGCGGCGCGCGGGGGGATGCGACGGCCCGGACAATCGCCTGCCTCGTGTTCTTCGCGCTCGTGCAGTCGGTGTTCAACCGCTACCTGCTGGCGATCGGCAACCCGTTCTCGGTGCTCGTCATCGCGCTTGTCCTGCCGTTCCTGCGCCCCGCGCCCGCGCCCATCCCCGTTCCCCGACCCGCTTCCGGCCCTCAGGAAGGATAGCCATGGCCCGCATTTCCGTCCTCTATCACCACTTTCCCCATTACCGCGCCCCGGTGATGCGCGCCCTCGTGCGGCAGGGGCGGCACGACTACCATTTCTTCGGCGGGCTCGAGGACCACGACGGCATCCGCGCCTTCAGGGGCGACGAGACCGTCACCGTGCACCCCGTCACCTTCGTGCAGGGCCCGGGGCGGCGGGTCGACATCCGCGATTTCGACCGGGCGCTCTCGGGCGGGTTCGAGGCCACGATCATCCTTGGCAACATGCGCATGCCCGGCGTCTGGCGTGCGGTGCGGCAGGCGCGACGCAACGGGCTGGCCACCGCCTTCTGGGCGCATGGCTGGCTCAGGCGCGAATCCTGGCCCCGGCGCCTGTTGCGCAACCGCTTCTTCGCCCAGGCCGACCGGGTGCTGCTTTATGGCGCGCGCGCGCAGGCGATCGCCGCGCAATCGGGCTTTGCCGAGGGGCGCACGGCGGTGATCTGGAACTCGCTCGACTGGGACCGGCAAAGCGCCCTCTTTCACCGCCATGCCGCAACGGCGCGGCGCGAATTGCGCGCCGCCCTCGGGATGCCGCAGGACATGCCCGTTGTCGCGACCATCTCGCGCGTGACGCCGGCATGCCGCTACGACTGGCTCGTGGCCGCGCTGGCGCGGATGCGGCAGCGGGGGACCGCCGCCGCGATCTGGATGATCGGCGACGGCCCGGCCCGGCCCGCCCTCGAGGCGATGGCGCGCGCCGCCGGCGTGCCGCTGCTGGCGCAGGGCGCCCAGTATGACGAGGAGGCGATCGCCCGGCAGATCATGGCCGCCGATCTGGTGGCCAGCCCCGGCAAGGTCGGGCTCACGGCCATGCATGCGCTGGCCTATGGCACGCCGGTCGTCACCCATGACGATCTCGACCGCCAGATGCCCGAGGTCGAGGCGGTGATCGAGGGCGTCTCGGGCGCCTTCTTCCGCCATGGCGACATCGCGGATCTGGCCGGGGCCATCACCCGGCTGCTGCCCCGGGCCGGGGCCGATCCCGGCGCCCGCCGCGCCGCCTGCCGCGCCGCCCTCGAGGGGCGTTTCACCCCCGCCGACCAGGTCCGCCTGATCGACGCGGCCATGGACGGGATCCTGCATGCGCACCAGTGCCAACAGGCGTAGCCACGCCCCCCATGCCGAAGCGCCGATGCCGGTGCTGCCCGGGATCGTCGCGCTGTGCCGCGCCGGGATCGAGCCCGGCTGGAAGCGGGCGCTGCGCGCGCTGCTGCAACCGGCCGTGGCCTGGCGCCTTGGCCTCTACCGCGCGGGCGAGGGGCTTCACTGGGGACGGGGGGCGCGGGTGCGGGGCGCCTGGATCGGCAGGCATGCCGCGTTCGGGCCCGGCGCCGCCTTTTGCGGGCCGGTGGTGATCGGCGACCTGACCATGCTGTCGAACGGGGTGCAGGTCATCGGACAGGACCATGTCGCGGACGATCCCGCCCGGCCGATGCGCCTTGCCTTTCCGCACGATCCGCGGCCGGTGACGGTGATCGAGGCCGATTGCTGGATCGGCAGCCGGGTGACGATCATGGAGGGCCTGCGCATCGGCCGCGGCAGCATCATCGCGGCCGGCGCCGTCGTCACCCGCCCGGTGCCGCCCTATTCGGTGATGGCGGGCGTGCCGGCCCGGCCGATCCGCCGCCGACTCGACCCCGAAGCGGCCCGCCGCCACGACATCCTGCTCTATGGCCGCCCCCTGCCCCTCGGAGAGGCACCATGAGCGCGCAGCCCCCCGGCGGCGACACGTTCCGCGGCCGCTCGGCCTTTTCCCGGCGTCACCGGCTGCTGCGCGCGGCCTTCATGCTGGCCTGGGCGCTGCTGGCCGCCTGGACCCCGCCACCGCTGAACCGCTGGCGCTGCGCGCTGCTGCGGCTGTTCGGGGCGCAGGTCGGGGCGGGGGCACGGGTCAGCGGCTCGGCCCGGATCTGGTATCCGCCCCATCTCGTGCTCGAGCCCTTCTGCGTCATCGGCCCGCGCGTGACGCTCTATTGCATGGCCGGGATGCGGATCGGCCATCATGCGGTCGTGTCGCAGGGCGCGCATCTGTGCGGCGGCACCCACGACATCCGCGACCCGGCCTTTCCGCTGGTCACACGCCCGGTCACGATCGGCCCGCATGCCTGGATCTGCGCCGAGGCCTTCGTCGGCCCCGGCGTGCGCGTGGGCGAGGGGGCCGTGCTTGCCGCCCGCGGCGCGGCCTTTGCCGACCTGTCCCCCTGGACCGTCTGGCGCGGCAATCCCGCCACCCCGGGCAAGAGCCGGCCGCGGTTCTGAGGCGGCGCAGGGCCGGGGCCGGATCCGCACGGGCAGCGAATCCTTTCGCTCCGCCGCCGGACTGCCTATGGATGGGCCGAACGATGTCCGGGGGGACACATGCCGTTTGCGCCGCGCCTGGCCCTGATCGGGCTTGCCCTGTTCCTGACCGCCTGCGACCTGCCGCGCGGCGCCGGCCTGCGCGACGAGGTCCTGGCGCGGTCCGCCAGCGACCCTGCGGTGACCGGGGCGGAATTCGGCCTCGAGCAGGTGACGCGGGCGGCGCTGCCGCGCCTTGCGGCCTGGCCCGCGACCGATGCGGCGGGGCTGCGCTGGATCAACGGGCGCCAGCAGCCCGCCACGCGCAGCGTGGCCGCCGGCGACAAGGTCACGGTGACGATCTGGAGCACCGAGGAAAACGGCCTCCTGACCGCCTCGGGGCAGCGGCAGGTCGCGCTCGGGCCGATGACCGTCTCGTCCGAGGGGTCGGTCTTCATCCCCTATGTCGGCCGCGTCCGCATCGCCGGGATGAGTCCCGAACACGCCCGCGAGGCGCTCGAGACCGCGGTGACCGCCGTCACCCCCGCCGCGCAGGTGCAACTCGCGCTCGAGGAGGGCCGCCAGAACACCGTGAGCCTCGTGGGCGGCGTCGCCCGGCCCGGTTCCTACCCGCTCCCGGACAACGACTACAGCCTGCTGCAACTCGTCGCCGACGGCGGCGGGGCCCTGGGCAACCTCGACAATCCGCAGGTGCGCCTCATGCGCGGCAACGAGGTGTTCGGCACCGCGCTCGAGCGGCTTTATGCCGACCCCGGCCTCGACACCCGCCTTGCCGGGGGCGACCGCGTCATCCTCGAGGAGGACCGGCGCTATTTCCTGTCGCTCGGCGCCGCCGGATCCGAGGCCATGCATCCCTTCACCCGCGACCGGATCTCCGCGCTCGAGGCGATGGCGATCATCGGCGGCGTGAACGATTCACGCGGCAATCCGCAGGGAATCCTGGTCCTGCGCCAGTATCCGCCCACCGCCCTGCGCCCCGACGGCACCGGCCCCTCGCACGAGCGCATGGTCTTCGCCCTCGACCTGACCTCGGCCGACGGCCTGTTCTCAGCCGGCGATTTCGCGATCCGCTCGGGCGATCTGGTCTATGTCTCGGAAAGCCCGCTCACCACCGCCAACAGCATCTTCGGCCTGATCGGCAGCCTCCTCGGCCTCGCCAGCCGGGCGAACGACCTCTGACAAGGGCTGTCGGGGGCCGCGCATGTGGTCTATAGACGCGGCCGTTGCACAGAGGGCATTCCTGCATGCCGCCGGTCATTGGCAAGACGGAGCAGACACATGAACCATCCTGACGGGAAACCGGGGACCGGGGATCCGGCCGGACTTCCCGACCTCAGCGTCATCGTGCCCGTCCACAATGCCGAACGCCACCTGCCGGATCTGGTGCAATCGGTCTTCGGGCTCGAGGCAGCAGGGCTGAACTGCGAGATGATCTGCGTCGACGACGGCTCCGACGACGACAGCGTCACGATCCTGCGCGACCTGGCGACCCGGTACCCGGACCTGAGCGTGATCGAGGGGACGGAAAACCGCGGGGCAGGCATTGCCCGCAACCAGGGCTGGGCCCGCGCGCGGGGGCGCTACAGCATCTTCTTCGATGCCGACGACATCCTGCACGGCGATGTGGTCGCCGATGCCATCCGCGACCTCGACGCCGATCCCGAAACCGATGTGGCCATGTTCGCCTATCGCTACGAACGCGAGGAGACCGCCAGCTTCACCGCCATGGGCCACGAGGATCAGAACATCCTCGATCATGTCCTTCAGGGGGCGCCGACGGCAACCGGAACGATCGACACCATGGCGCAGTTGCTGATCTTCACCAACTATCCGTGGAACAAGATCATCCGCACCGCCCGTTTCCGGCAGACCGGCATGCGGTTCGGCCGGACCAGGGTGAACAACGACATCCTCGGCCACTGGCACAGCCTGCTGCTGGCGCGCGGGATCATGCTGCGCGATTCAATCATCTGCACCCATGTCGTCCATCCGGGCGGAACCAACATCACCAACCGCTCCGGCCTCGACCGCCTGCAGATGTTCGATGCCCTCGAGGAAACATACCACTTCCTCGAGAGTCATCCCCACCTGCGCCGCCGCTTCGCGCATTTCTTCTGGCGCCTGGCTTCCCGCCTGTCCGACTGGGCGCGGGCGCGGCTCGACCCGGCCTTCACCATGCAGTTCGACGAACGCCGCTCCGACCTTGTCCAGCGGATCGACCTTGGCGATCTGGCCCGGATGCGGTCCGGGCGGGCGCCCGAACTGGCCACGGCCCTTGCCGACAGACTGCTGCGCTAGGGAGTGCACGCCATGCCCAGGCTTTCCATCATCGTGACCGCCTACAATATCGAGGCCTATATCCGCGAATGCCTCGATTCCGTGACCGGCCAGACGCTGCGGGACATCGAGATCATCGTCGTCGACGACGGCTCGACGGATGCGACCGCGGCGATCATCCGCGACCATGCCGCAAGGGACGCCCGGATCCGGCCCATCATTTTCGCAAAGAACACCATCGGCGGGGTCGCCACCGCCGCGAATGCCGGGATGGATGCCGCCACCGGGGATTTCATCGGCTTTGCCGATGGCGACGACATCTACGATCCCCGGATGTTCGAAAAGCTCCTCGAGGCCGCCGAAACCCATTCGGCCGACCTGGCGATGTGCGACTATCACGTTCTCGACGATTCGACCGGCACCCTCATGGAACCTGCCGATGCGCGGCAGTGGAAATCCTGGCCGCAGGGCGGCGCCGTGGATCTGGACGAGGAAGGCCGGCGGCGGATGCTGCTGTTCGTTTCGGTGCCCTGGCGCAAGATCTACCGCCGCGACCTTGTCGAACGGATCAACCTGCGCTTTCCGGTCGGCGATTACTTCTTCGAGGACAATCCCTTTCACTGGGCGGCGATCCTGGGCGGGCAGCGCATGGCCATGGTCCCCGAAAAGCTCTGCCGCCATCGCGTGGCGCGCGCCGGTCAGACCATGGCGACGGTCGATTCGCGCCTCCTGCGCATCTTCCTGCACCACGACACCATCCGCGACGAATTGCGCCGGCAGGGATTCGAGGCCGCGCATGGCCGGGATCTGCTGCGCTGGACGGCCGGCCAGCTTGCCTGGACCAGCGAACGCGCAACCGGGCCGGTCCTGACGGAACTCTACACCGTGCTGCGCCCGGTGATCGGCCAGTATGACCGGGACGCGATCGAAGAATTCGGCCGCCTGCACGGAAAGGGCCGGACATATCTCATGCTCGAGGCGCTCCGGACCGATGACCGGGCCGCCTTCGAGCGCGCCGCAAAGGGCGAGGCGGGCGGGGCTGCCAAGGGCGGGCGGGCGCGCGGCTCCCTGTTTGCCCGGGGCCTGTTCCACCTGCGGCACTCAGGCTTGCGCCGGACGGCCAGGATCGGGATGCGCTATATCGGCGAAAGGCTGGGAACCGGTGCCCCCGGGCGTCCGGGGACACCCGCCGCCGACCGGCATGTGCCCACCGCCAGCGATCTCATGGCGGCGATGATCGTCCTTCAGGCCGACCTGCGCGGGTTGCGGGCGGAACTGGCGGAACTGCGCCGCGAACACACGCCACACAACGACCATCCGGGGGATTCATGACATCGGTCCATCTGCATGTCGGCATGCCGAAATGCGCCTCGTCGACGGTGCAATCCTACTTCCATTCCCACGACGCCCGCCATCGCAGCGAGGGCCTGTGCTACCCGCAGACCTGCCGCACGACCGGCGGGTATTTCAACCACCTCCCCCTGCATTCCCTTCCGCCCGAAGAACTGGGCCCTGCCGTCGATGCCATCGCCCGCGAGGCCGAGGGCGATGGTTGCGACAGGATTCTCGTCTCGTCCGAGGGCTTCACCAACGCACTGTGGGGAAGCAGCATCACCACCGCAGTCATCGCCGCGCTGAACGCAACCTTCGGTGAACAGAACGTGCATGTCGTCATGCTGTTCAGGAACCATTTCTCCTTCGTGGAATCCGCCTATGCCCAGTTCCTGAAGGGCGGCCTGTTCGGGGTCCACCCCGCAAGGCTCATGCACTCGGGCGATAGCGGGATCTCGGGCTATGCGGCCCAGTTCCGCCGGAACAACGGTTTCGATTTTTTCAGCTATGCCGATTTCATCGAGCGCTTCAGGGGACATGCCCCACGCAATCCCATCGAGCTTTACTCCTGCGAGTCCGCCGACAACGACGGAAAGGATATCACCGAGGTCCTGTCCGGCAGGCTGGGCGTCTCGTACGGTCAGGCGCCCGCCTTCTCGAATACCCGCTTTTCGGATACCGCGCTTCTGCTGCTGCGCCACTCCATCCAGGCCCATGGGGTCACCAGGACAAGGGAGCGGCGCGAGATCATTGCCGGTCTCTTTCCTTCCGGGGAAAAGGAGTTCTCCGAGATCCTCCATGTCGGCGGCCCCCTCTTCGACCGGGTGCAGGAGGCGTCCGACAGGGATCGCGGGTATTTCCAGCGGCATTGCGGGCGGACGCATGAACATCTCTTCGACATCCCCCCGGCCTACATGGATCGGCGCGACCGGCGCGGGGGGCCCGTCCTGGCCGACTGGTGCCTGCAACTGACCGATCGCGTGATGAAGGCCGAGAAGATCTCCATGGCAGGCGCCCGCAAGCTGAAGGAAGACCTCGCCCCGGCGGAATCGCCGGGCGCGGCCGGCCCGGAGGGCTGAGCCCCGGCCAGCAGGCACCGGCATCGCCCGCCCCCCCTTGCCCGTCGCATTCTTTCCACCGGGGACGATCTGGTCTAAGGGCTCTGACCTCACGGGCGGGGAGCCGGGAAAAGGTGCGGGATGCGGATCGGGGTTGCCGGGGCGGGGTTGTCGGGGGCTGTCATCGGGCGGGCGCTGGCCGAGGCCGGGCATCGGGTCGTCGTCCACGATCCCCGGCCGCATGTGGCCGGCAACTGCCATACCGAACGCGACGGCGCGACCGGGGTGATGGTCCACCGCTACGGCCCGCACATCTTTCATACCGACGACGAAGGGGTGTGGGACCACGTGAACCGCTTTGCCCGCTTCATGCCCTTCCGCAACCGCGTGAAATCGACCGTGGGCGGCAAGGTCTATGCGCTGCCGGTGAACCTGCACACGATCAACCAGTTCTTCGGCACCGCATTGCGCCCCGACGAGGCGCGCGCCTTCATCGCCGCCCGCGCCGAACCCATCGCCGATCCGCAGAATTTCGAGGAACAGGCCCTCGCCTTCGTCGGGCGCGAACTCTACGAGGCCTTCTTCAAGGGCTATACCGAAAAGCAGTGGGGCTGTTCCCCGCGCGACCTGCCCGCGAGCATCCTCAAGCGGCTGCCGCTGCGCTTCAACTACGACGACAACTATTTCTTCCACCGTTTCCAGGGGATCCCCGCGGACGGCTATACCGCGATGGTGGCGGCAATGCTCGATCATCCGGGGATCGACCTGCATCTGGACACCGCGCTCGATCCCGGGCGGACCGGCGAATGGGATCATGTCGTCTGGACCGGGCCGCTTGACGGGTTCTTTGGCTACCGGCTGGGGCGGCTGGGGTATCGCACCCTCGATTTCGAGGAATTCCGCCATGAGGGCGACTGGCAGGGCTGTGCGGTCATGAACCATGGCGACGCCGGCGTGCCCTGGACCCGCATCACCGAACACAAGCATTTCGCCCCATGGGAAGAGCACACGGGATCCGTGCTCTACCGCGAATATTCGCGCGCCTGCGGGCCCGACGACATCCCCTACTATCCGATCCGCCTCGTGCAGGAGAAGGCCCTCCTGTCCGAACATGTGGCCGCAGCCGCCGGGGCCGGCAACGTGACCTTCGCCGGGCGGCTGGCCACCTACCGCTATCTCGACATGGACGTGACCATCCGCGAGGCGCTCGACTGTGCCGCCCTGCTGGTCGCGGCCCTGGCCGGGCGCGGCCGGGCGCCGCGGTTCACGAAAGACCCGCTGTGAGGCTGGCCGCCGTCGTTGTCACCCATAACCGGCTTGACCGGCTGCGCGCGACGCTGCCAGGGCTGCTGGCCGAGCCGGTCGGGCGGGTGGTCGTGGTCGACAATGCCTCGGACGACGGCACCGCGGACTGGCTGGCCACCTGCGCGGATGCGCGCTGCCGGGTGCTGCGCCTGCCCGGGAACCTGGGCGGGGCCGGCGGGTTCGAGGCCGGGATGCGCCTGCTGGCCGAGGAGGAGGATCCCGACTGGACCCTGCTTCTGGACGACGACGCCTGGCCCGAGCCGGGGGCGATCGCGGCCTTTCTTGCCGCGGTCCCGGCGCTGCCGCCCGATACCGGCGCGGTGGCGGCCGCGGTCTTCCTGCCCTCGGGCCGCATCGCCGAGATGAACCGCCCGGGGTTCAACCCCTTCTGGTATCCGCGGCGGATCTGGGCCACGCTCTGGCGCGGCAACCGGGCGGGGTTCAAGATCGCGGATGCGGCCTATGCCCCCTCCGGGCCGCCGGTCGAAATCGACAATGCCTCGTTCGTCGGCTACTTCGTGTCGCGCAGCGGACGGGCCGCCGCCGGCCTGCCCGAGGGCGGTCTCTTCATCTATGGCGATGATGTGCTCTACAGCCTCCGGCTGCGGCGGGCCGGCCAGCGCATCAGCTTTGTCCCGGCGGTCCGCTTCGTGCATGACTGCGCCACGATGGACGGGGCCTTTGTCTACCGGCCGCTGTGGAAGATCTATTACCACGCCCGCAACGGTGTCGCGATCGCCCGGGTGGCGGCGGGCAGCCTGGTCTTTCCCTTCGCCCTTGCCTGGTATGTCGCCATCTGGATCCGGCGCGGGCGGCATTGCCGGCCCGAGGAAAGGCCGGTCTACCGCCGGCTGATGTGGGCGGGCGTCCGGGACGGGCTGCTGGGACGGCGCGGGCGCAACGCGGCGGTGCACCGGATCGCCGCCCCCGGGGGCCACGGGACCGCCCCCCCCGGGGGCCACGGGACCGCCCCCCCCGGCGCCTGAGCGCGCCCGCGCGCCGCAGGCAAAGCTGGTCATCGGCCCCCGTTCCATGTAGAAACGACGCCAGCGCAACACCCTGACCGCCTGGGGGGCGGCACCGGCGCCGGATGGCGACCATGGCAGATGCACGGGACCAGACAGACGTGACAGCCCCCGACAAGACCCCGCAGCCCCTCTCCGGGACCGCCGACACCGGCCCCGTGGATCAGACCCCCGCCCGCGCCGGCGGCGTGCTCTCGCTCGAGGAGCGCAAGCAGCGGCGGGACGCGGCGCGCGCCGCGCGCAAGCAGGCGCGCCTGGCCGCGATGGACGATCTCGACGAGGAGAACGACGACCCCGCCCCCGGCACCGGGGACCGGCCCGCCGTCGCCCCCGCCCCCACCCCGATCCCGATCCCGATCCCGGTCGCCCCGCCGGCGCTGCCCGCGCGGGCGCGGCCGCGCCATCATGCGGTGCTGCTGAGCTTCGTGCTGCTGGTGCTTCTGCCCTTTGCCGCCTCGTCCTGGTATCTGTGGACCCGCGCCGCCGACCGCTATGCCTCGTTCGCGGCCTTCGGCATCCGCAGCGAGGAGGCCCCCTCGGCCTTCGAGCTTCTGGGCAGCGTCGCGCAACTGACCGGCGGGTCGAGCGGTTCCGACACCGAAATCCTCTATGCCTATATCCGCAGCCAGGATCTGGTGGCCCGGATCGACGCCCGGCTCGACCTGCGCAGGATCTGGTCCAGGGCCGATCCCGCCGTCGATCCGGTCTTTGCCTATCACCCGCCCGGCACGATCGAGGATCTCACCGATTACTGGAACCGCATGGTGCAGGTCCATGCCGACAGCGGCACCGGCCTGATCGACCTCCAGGTCGAGGCTTTCGACCCCGACGACGCCCTGGCGATCGCCCGGGCGATCTATGACGAAAGCTCGCTCATGATCAACGCGCTCTCGGCGGCGATGCGCGAGGACGCGACCCGCCTCGCGCGCGAGGATCTGGCCACCGCCGAGGACCGGCTCAAGGCCGCGCGCGAGGAGATCACCCGCTTTCGCAACCTCAACCAGCTTGTCGATCCGACCAGCTCCGCCCAGGCGCAGATGGGGATCCTCTCCTCGCTCCAGCAGGAACTGGCCTCCACGCTGGTCGATCTCGACATCCTGCGCCAGACCGCCCCCGAGAACGACCCCCGCATCCAGCAGGCCGAGCGCCGCGTCGCCGTGATCGAGGAGCGCATCCGCCTCGAGCGCAACACCCTGGGCATTTCCGGCGACGCGCCCGCCAGCCAGAACACCGCCTTCGCCGATCTCCTGGGCGAATACGAACGCCTCGCGGTCGAACTGGAATTCGCCGAGCGCGCCTATGCCGCGGCGCGCACCGCCCATGACGGCGCCGTGGCCGAGGCCCGGCGCCAGAGCCGCTACATCACCGCCCATATTCCGCCCACCCGGGCAGAATCGTCGCAATATCCCGACCGGACCATGCTGACCGGGCTGATCGGGCTGTTCTGCCTTCTGGCCTGGGCGCTGATCGTGCTGATCGGCTATGCGATCCGCGACCGCCGCTGAGCCGCGATGATCGTCCTCGACCAGGTGACCAAGACCTATGTCCTCGACGGGCTGCGCAAGACCGTGCTCGACAATGTCACGGCGGTCTTTCCCACCGGCGCCTCGGTCGGGCTGCTGGGGCGCAACGGCGCGGGCAAGACCACGCTTCTGCGCATGATCGCCGGCATCGTCGACGTGACGGCGGGGCGCATCCTCTCGGACGGGGCGATCTCGTTTCCGGTGGGCTTCGCCGGCTCCTTCCACCCCGAGATGACCGGGGCGCAGAATGCCCGCTTCGTCGCGCGCATCTACGGCGCCGATACCGATTCCCTCATCGACTTCGTCAGGGAATTCGCGGAACTGGGCCCGCATTTCCACCTGCCGCTGAAGACCTATTCCTCGGGGATGCGCTCGCGCCTTGCCTTCGGGGTGTCGATGGGGCTGAAGTTCGATACCTATCTCATCGACGAGATCACCGCCGTGGGCGATGCCGCGTTCAAGAAGAAGAGCCGCGCCATGTTCCTTGACCGGCTGCACGGCGCCTCGGCGGTCTTTGTCAGCCACTCGATGCGCACCATGCGCGAGATGTGCACCGCCGGGGCGGTGATCGAGGGCGGGCGGCTTTACTATCACGACAGGATCGAGGATGCGATCGACCACCATGCCCGGAACATGGGTGTCTGACCCGGCCCCGCCGCCGGCCTGAACCCGAGGGGAGGGCAAGAGAGATGGACCAGACCCGACCCGCATCGCCCGCCCCTTCCGGAACCGGAGACGGGAACGGGGACGGGAACGGGCCGCCGCCGGCCCGTCTGCGCCCGGTGCGCATCAACATCCGCTTTCCCACCCTGCGCACCATCGCCGCCATGGTGATCCGCGACATGTCGACCGCCAGCGGGCGCGCGCCGGGCGGATTCCTCTGGGCGGTGGCGGAACCGGTCGCGGGGATCCTGCTTCTGACCATCATCGTGCGCGGATCGTTCCGCGAACCGCCGCTTGGCACGAATTTCGCGATCTTCTATGCCTCGGGCCTCCTGCCGTTCTATCTCTACACCGATCTCCAGGCCAAGGTGGCCACCGCGATCCTGACCGGGCGACAACTTCTGTCCTATCCGCGGGTGACGCTGTTCGATGCGCTGGCCGCGCGGGCCATCGTCAGCATCGTCACCGAGTTCATGATCAGCTACATCGTGCTGAGCACCATCCTCCTGACGTTCGAGACGCGCACGACCCTCGATCTGCCGCGGATCCTGCTGGCCTATTCCATGGCGATCGCCACCGGCCTCGGGTTCGGGACGCTCAACTGCTATCTGTGGGTCGCCTTCCCGGTCTGGCGGTCGCTGTGGTCGATGCTGTCGCGGCCGCTGCTGCTGGTCTCGGGGGTGATGATCCTGCCCGAGGCCATCCCCCGGCCGATCCGCGACTGGCTGTGGTGGAATCCGCTCCTCCATGTCACGAGCGAGATGCACGCGGCCTTCTACTACGGTTATTCCCCTGAAGACATATCGCCGGCCTATGTGTTCGGCCTTGCCCTCGGGGCGGGCACCTTCGGCTTCCTGCTCCTGCGCCGCTATTACCGCGACCTGCTCGAACTCTAGGCGCCCGCGCCGTCAGAAGATGCCCAGGTCGCGGATCAGGAGTGCGGGATCGTCAAGGCCGAGCAGGGTCAGCCGGTTGCCGTCGCCAAAGTCGAGCACCACATGCCCGCCCGCGGTGACATGGGCATGGTCCATCACCACCCGCGTCGGGCTCATCCGGCCGCTCCAGAGCGCATCGTCCAGCACGAGCCGGTCAACCCCGGCGCGGAAATCGGTGATGACATCGCGCCCGGCGGCATAGACAAAGGTATCGGCCCCCGCCCCCCCCTCGAGCGTGTCGTTGCCGGCCCCGCCCGAAAGCCGGTCGTTGCCCCGCCCGCCCAGAAGCCGGTCACGGCCGGCGCCGCCCTCAAGCCGGTCGTGACCCGAGCCGCCCATGAGGGTATCGTTCCCGCCATCGCCCCAGAGCCGGTCATCCCCCGTCCCGCCAGGCAGGATATCCGCCCCCGCCCCGCCGTGGATGCGGTCCGCGCCCCCCTCGCCCGAGAGGTGGTCGTTCCCCCTGCCGCCCAGGATCAGATCCGCCCGCGCGCCGCCGAGGATGCGGTCATCCCCCGTTCCCCCGTCGAGCGTATCCCTGCCCCGCCCCCCCAGGATCAGGTCGTTGCCGGCCTGGCCCAGGATGCTGTCGTGGCCCGAGCCGCCGTCAAGCGTGTCATCCCCGCGCCCGCCGCGCAGCAGATCGTTGCCACTCCCGCCCCGGAGCCGGTCATGGCCCGCCCCGCCCAGAAGCCGGTCGTTGCCTGTCCCGCCGTCAAGACGGTCGTTGCCCGCGCCGCCGTCAAGGGTGTCATCCCCCGCCCTGCCAAGAAGGCGGTCGTCCCCGTCTCCGCCAGAGAGCCGGTCATTGCCGGCCCCGCCGTCGAGCGTGTCATTGCCCGCGCCGCCAAGAAGGAGGTCATCCCCGTCGCCGCCAGAGAGCCGGTCGTGGCCCGCGCCGCCGTCGAGCGTGTCATCCCCCGCCCCGCCAAGAAGGAGGTCGTCCCCGTCTCCGCCAGAGAGCCAGTCGTTGCCCGCGCCGCCGTCGAGCGTGTCGGCCCCGGAGTTGCCCACAAGGCTGTCGGCGCCGCCGGCCCCGGTCAGGCGCAGCGACGGCACCAGCGGCGCGACCCATTCCGGCAGCAGCCGCGACAGATTGATCAGCCCGCTTGCCACCAGCGCCGCCACCGGGATCGGCGCGCCATCATGGCTGAACAGGTCAAGCCGTTCGTCGCCATGCTGGATGCGGGCGCCGCGGGCGGTCGGGACGATCTGCAACTGCGCCGCGCTGCGCAGGAAGCGCCAGGCCGACAGGTCGATCCGGTCCCGGGAGACATCGAAATCGGTGATCGTGTCGGTCTGGCCATCCTCGGCCAGGACAAAGATGTCGGCCCCTGCCCCGCCGCTCATGCGGTCCTGCCCGGCGCCGTCCATGAGGATGTCGTCCCCGGCCCCGCCCGAGAGGCTGTCGTTGCCCGCGCCCCCGGCCAGAAGGTCGCCGCCTGCCCCGCCGCTCAGCGTGCCGCCCGCGGCCGGGGCCACGAGGCGCAGGCCCGGGGCCGGCAGGCCGGCAGTCAGCCAGGTCAGCCCCGGCTCGCGCGCGCTGGCGACGAAGATCTGCAGGACCCCGCCCCTCTCGCCCAGGGCGATGGCCGAGACCGCGCCCAGCGTGGTATCCAGCGCGTCCGCCAGACTGCCCAGATGCAGAAGCCGCCCGCCGGGCAGAAGCTCGAACAGGCTGATGCCGTCATCCGCCCCCGCCGCCACGACATGGACCCGCCCGCCGATGGTGATCGCCTCGACCAGCGTGGCGCCCTGAAAGCGGGTGTCCAGATCGTCGAGGACATGATCCGTGACCCTGATCCGGCCATCGGAGCCGATCTCGGCCACGGTCAGGCTGCCCGAGACCGAGGAGGCGAGGATCGCCCAGGACTTGCCGTCCATGGTCGCCGTGGCCACCGCGCGCGGGCCGGCGATGCCGATGCCGGTCTCGGCCCCGATCCGGGCGACTTCGTGCGGGCGACCGTCGGCGCCGATGCGCAATGTCACCAGCGCCCCGGTCCCCGCCGATCCCGCGACAAGCCATGTTCCCCCCGCGTTCGTGACCGCCTGCAATCCGGCCAGGCCGCTGCCGGTCGCCCCCGCGGGCAGGAGGCTCTGGCCGAGGTCGGGCACCGATTGCCCGGCCGCGGCGATGGTTCCGGCCGGGGATAACGACCAGAGCGCCATCGACTCGGACCCGGACCGCGTCGTGCACAGCCAGGTCGTCCCGCCCGACTGCACCGCGACCAGCCCGGTCAGCCCCGAGAGCATCGCCCCCGGCGCGCTCAGCGCGACAGGGCCCGAGAACCCGCCCCCCGGCCCGAGGCCCACGCCCCACCGCCCCCCTGCCCCGCCCCCGGCCGCGCCGCCGCTGACCAGCAGCAGCGGCGCCCCGCCCGGCGCGGCCGGCGCGATCAGCGCCCCCGGCCCCGCCACCAGCGGGCCGGGCTGGCTGATGCGGCCAAGCACCGACATGGCGCCGGCGGCGGCCAGATCGAACGCCACCAGCCCGCCCGAAGGCCCGGTCGCCGCATGAAGCACCGGTCCGGCCGGACCCTGACCCAGGAACAGGTCGGTGATTCCGGTCAGGAACGGATCTCCGGCGCCGGGCGACACGGCCACGCGGCCGAAATCCACCCAGGTCATGTCTCACCCTCTCCACCACGCCAGAGGGTGGACGGGCGCGCTTAACGAAGTGTCAGGACTTTGCGGCCCCTTCGGGACGCTTGCCGACAATTGCGCCGATCACGGCGGCGCGAGAGCGCGGTCCCAATCCGCCGGATCCCGCAGCTTTCGATTGCGCGAATCGCGCGACAGGCATTGAATCGGCGGTATCTCGCGACAGATCACTTCCGCCGGCCGGGGTTCTTTGCCCGTCACCGCCCCGTCACCGCCCCGGCGGCCATTCCTTTCATTCAGGACAGAAAGAGGCCCGCCATGCCGCAGACCCCTGCCATCTGGAAGACGGAATTCACCGTCAACACCACCACCACAGGCATCCAGAACGACCCGGCCATCACCCAGCTCGGGAATGGCAACATCCTCGTCTCCTGGACCAGTCACGACAACAGCGGTGCGGGATCCCAGCCCGGAACCGACGTGATCGGCCAGATCCTCGATCCGCTCGGCAACCGCATCGGCGGCGAGTTCAGCCTCAACTACAACTACACAGTCGACAACGAGGGGAATGCCCAGGTCACCGCCCTGCCCGGCGGCGGCTTTGTCGTGGCCTACGAGGATGACGATGCCGGCAACAATACCTACAGCATCCGCCTCGACGAATTCGACTCGACCGGCGCCCTGGTCTCCAGCGCGCCGAGCGTCGCCGACGACACCATCTCGGGGGCGCCGTCCTTCTACATGCCCGCCATCGCCGCCTCGAACTGGAATTCGACCCTGATCGCCTACCAGAAATGGACCGGCACCTCGACCCAGATCGTGGGCAGGATCTACAGCCCGTCCACCAACCTCTATTCCGGCGAAATCCCCCTGCTCACCATCGGGGGGGTGGACCTCGCCGCGCCCGAGGTCGCCGTCCTTGCGAACGGCAACTATGTCATCACCACCTCCGGCAGCACCGGCGTGCTGGGCCGCATCGTCTCGTCGACCGGGACGAACGTGCTGGGGGCCTTTTTTGTGGACGGCACCAACAGCGGGCCCGCCACCGAAGGCGACGCCACCGTGACCGCGCTGGCGGGGGGCGGGTTCGTCATCGCCTGGCGCGAAGACGACGGCACCGACACGGACATCCTGTTCCAGATCTTCGACTCGGCCGGCAGCGCCACCACGGGCACGCTCTATGGCACCTTTGGCGGATTCGGTGACAACGCCAACGAACCGACGATCGCCGCCCTGCCCGATGGCGGCTTCATCCTGGTCTATGACGAGGACGGGCTGGGCGAGATGCGGGCGCAGCGGTTCGATGCGGCGGGGAATTCCGTCGGCAACACCATCACGCTTGCCAGCGGCGCGTCCATCTCCGACATCTCGGCCATCGCCCTGGGTGACGGGCGCGTGGCCATCACGTTCGAGCAGCAGAGCGGCGAGATCGGGATGATGTTCCTCGACACCCGCGACGCGCCGAACCCGACCGCCTACAGCGGGCTGGGCTGGCAGATCGGCACCGCGGGCGCCGATCTGTTCACCCCCGACGGCACCAATTCGACCGTGGCCACCCACAGCGGCAACGACATCGTCGATTCGGGCGGCGGGATGCGCACCTATCTGCTTGGCGCGGGGAACGACCGGATCAATGTCTGGACCCAGATCAACGACGACAGCTATTTCGGCGGCAAGGGCCGGGACACGATCGACTGGTCGCACAGCGGCGAGAGCGGCATCGACATCGACCTCAGGACCGGCACGGCCACGGATGGCACCAATACCGAGGTGATGGCCGGCTTCGAGAACGCGATCGGCACCGCCGGGGGCGACACGATCACCGGCAATGCCGCGAACAACACCCTGCGCGGCGGCGGCGGCAATGATGGGCTGTTCGGCAACAAGGGGGATGACCGCCTCTTTGGCGGAAGCGGCGGCGACAACCTGACCGGCGGCAAGGGCGCGGACCTGCTTGACGGCGGGGCGGGCAGCGACTGGATCTGGGCCGGCAGCGGGGCGGATACCCTTGTCGGGGGCAAGGGCATGGACTACCTCTTTGGCGAGGGCGGGGGCGACCGGCTCTCGGGCGGGGGCGGCAAGGACTATCTGCTGGGCGGGACCGGCGATGACCGGCTCTCGGGCGGGGGCGATGTCGACACCTTCGCCTTCGACCTGAACTTCGACCGCGACCGCATCACCGATTTCCAGGACAACATCGACACGATCCGCCTCAACCCCGACCTCTGGGGCGCAGGCAAGACCGTGACCCAGGTGCTGGCGCAATATGCCGTGGTCGCGGGCGGCAATGTCGTGTTCGAGTTCGGCGGGGGCAAGGTCCTGACCGTCGAGGGCATCACGAACAGGAACCTGCTGCTCGACGATCTGGAGTTCGCCCTCGTGTGATCCCGCCGGCCCTCGCCCGGCCCCCTCCCCCCGCCGCATCCCCTGACGGGGGCGGGGGAAGGGGCCGGATCGCCGGCCTTGTTCCTGTCCTGCGCAATGGGGCCACGTTGCGGCCACGCCGATGACACGATTCCCGGTCATCGGTCAGCGACATTTCCCGCCGCTGCCACGCAGGAGTGACCATGCCCTCGACCCGCCCTGTCGGCAGCGTTGCCGATTTTTCCCGGTACCTGACCACCGGCTACTGGCATGACAGCGGCGGCTTTACCCATGCCTTCGCCCGCGCCAGCAGCGGGCCGACCGTCATCACCGTCAACATCGCCGGGCTGGACGCGGCCGGGCAGCGCCTTGCCCGCTGGGCGATGGAGGCCTGGGAGGGGGTCGCCAACATCGACTTCCGCGAGGTGACGCGCGGCGCGCAGATCACCATCGACGATGCGCGCGCGGGCGCCATCACCGCGATCCGCGCCCGCACCGATCATGTGACGGTCGATGCCACGATCAACATCGGCGCCGACTTTACCCAGCGCAACGGCACCACGATCGACAGCTACAGCCTGTTCACCTACATGCACGAGATCGGCCATGCGATGGGTCTGGGCCATGCCGGGCATTACGACGGCGGCGCGCAATACGGCCGGGACGAGGTCTTTGCCAACGACAGCTGGCAGATGACGGTCATGTCCTACTTCTCGCAATCGGCCAATCCCAATTCCGGCGCCTCGAGCGCGGTGGCAGTGACGCCGATGGCCGCCGACATCATGGCGATCCAGGCCCTTTACGGCGCCACCCGCGGCGGGGCCACGGCGGGGAACACGGTCTATGGGGTGGGCGGCACGCTCGATACCTATTTCGGCCAGCTCCTGCGCCAGCTTGCCCATGGCACGAACGCGATCCGCCAGGGCCGGGACTTCAGCTTTACCCTCCATGACGAAGGCGGGCGCGACCGCATCGACTTTGGCCATGACAGCAAGGACCAGAACGTGAACCTCGCCCCCGGCGCGCATTCCGATGTCATGGGCCTGCGCGGCAACATGATCATCGCCGCCGGCACGGTGATCGAGGATTACACCGCCGGCGCCGGCAATGACCGTGTCCTTGGCAATGCGGTGGCCAATGTCCTGTCGGGAGGGCAGGGGGACGACACGCTTTTCGGGCGGGCGGGGAACGACCGCCTCCTGGGCGGCGACGGGAATGACCGGCTTCTGGGCGAGACGGGCAACGACACGCTGTCGGGCGGGGCGGGGGGCGATGTGCTCCTGGGCGGGACCGGGCGCGACCTGCTCCGGGGCGAAGGCGGCGACGATACCCTCATGGGCGGGGACGGCGCGGACAGCCTGTGGGGTGGCGCCGGGCGCGACCGACTTGCCGGCGGCGCCGGGGATGACCTGCTCTGGGGGGATGACGGCCGCGACATCCTCCTGGGCGGCGACGGCGCGGACAGCCTGTTTGGCGGGGCCGGGCACGACACGCTCATGGGCGGGGCAGGGGACGACCGCCTGTCCGGCGGCACGGGCAACGACCTGCTCTCGGGCGGGGCCGGGGCGGATGCCTTTGTCTTCGAGGCCGGCGGCGGCGCCGACCGGATCACCGATTTCGACCCCCGCCACGACCGTCTCCTGTTCGAGGCCGCGCTTGCCGGCCCCGGTGCCACTGCGGTCGCGGATATCCTGGCCCGGGCGGCGGTGATCGGCGGCGATACCGTCATCGCCTTTGACGACGGTACCAGCGTGACGCTGACCGGCCTCACGCAGCCCGACCTCCTCGCCGGTGCGATCGGGCTGCTCTGAGCCGGTCAGAACCAGCGACCCACCGCCATGACATGCCCCGACCGCGCCCCCGCCGCGGTCGAGGAAACCGCGATCCAGGCCGCACTGGCGCCGCTGGCCGTCACCGACAGCGCCTGCATGGCGACGGCGCCGGGGCCCGTGGTCATCGTCACCACCGGGGCCGCGACAAAGGCCAGCGGCCAGGTGATCGCGGTTCCCGCCGAGCGATAGCCGCCTTCGGGCAGCGCGGTGGCGATCGCCTCGGTGGCGGCAAGGGCGCGGGTGCAGATCTGGGTGCCATCGGCCAGGCGCAGGTAATCGCCATCGGCATTCGTGCCCCGCTCGATCACCGCACCGGTCGGAACCCCGCCCGACTGCGCCACCGTGCCAAGGATTGCCGCCTGATCATAGACCAGGCGCCAGTCGCTCCAGGGGCCGCCCGTGCGGATCCGCGTGAACAGCCGTCCGGCCAGGCCCGCGGGCGCATCGGCCAGCATCATCTGCACGAACACCCCGGCCGCGCGGCGCAGGTGGATCAACGTGCCCGCCGTCACCCCCGCCGGCCCGCCGGCCGAGGCGGGCGTGGCATAGGCATGGATGCCGGGGGCGACCGACTCGGGCGGGGCGGTGATCGAGGCGGGCGCCGCGGGCGCCGTGCCGCCCAGGCCAAAGGCCCCGACCGTCAGCACCCGCCCGGCGGTGGTATCGTCGGGCGCCGCCTGCACCGCCGTCCCGGTCAGCGGCAGGTCGATCTGGAACGCCGAGGCCGACACGAGCGCGCGCTGCACCCCGCCGGCGGCCAGACCGATCTGGTTCGCGCCGGGGCGGAACAGGCCGGTATCGGGATCGGCGGCAAAGCCGAGGCCGGGCAGGGCGCCGGTGCCATCGGCGCTGCGGGCGCCGGCGGGCAGGAACACCCGCCCGCTGGCGCGATCCACGCTCAGCGCGGTGGTGAACCCGCTGCCGTCCGCGCTGACCTTGATGCCGAAGTCGTCGCCCCCCGCCAGGCCCATCTCGGCCCGGCCGGACCAGTCGCTCTGGAACAGGAGGCTGGCCGTGGCGCCGGTGGCGGCCTTGTTGATCTTGAGCTGATGCCCCGCGCCCGCATGGGTCAGCAGGCTGGCCGGGGCCGCCACCGCCAGGGCATTGGTCGCATCCGCCGTCGTGCCGATCCCGAGGGCCGGCAGGTTCTGAAGCAGGGGCAGGGCGGGCTGCCAGGCGGCGCCGTCAAAGACCACGGCGATTCCCTCGGTCAGGACTTCGGCCCGCCAGCCCGGTTGCGGCACGAAGAACCGCCAGCCGCCCAGGTCATGCAGCGCGATCTCGCCGGCATGACCCGCCCAGTCGCCGGTGGCGCCGGCGGCGACGATGTGGCGTTCCTGCGCGGCCGGGGCAGGGGGCGGCACGGCCAGGTCGCGGCGTGTCACCGCCAGATGCACGAGCGCATCCAGCCGTTCGAGCGCCTCGTTGTGGGTGACATGTTTCTGCGCCTGTGCAGGCAGCAGATAGGGCAGGCCGAGAAGGGGCGAGAGATCAGACATCTTGGGCTCCGGTCAGGCAGGGGCGGCGCCACAGGATCGCGGACGATCCTTGAACATTCCTGCCCCCACCGCGCGCCCGGACCTTTCGCATGCGAAAGACTCAGCGCGCGGTGCCGTCACGCCAGCTTTGCACCCAGGCCGACAGACTCTCCACGAACTCGGCAGTCACCGCGGAACCCGAGAGGGTCACCCGCCCCGGTCCGCCGGACAATCGCAAGCCTTCGCTGACGGAATCGACCCTGTGTGCCGGCTCAGACCCTGTTTCCTGTGCAGAAAAGCGCGCGCGCATCACCTGCCGGATGATGCCGGCCTCGACCTCGGCACTCGGGGCGGGCGTGGCCGAGAGGGCCGCGACCAGGGCCGAAGCCAGACCCGGATCGGCGGCCATCGCCGCGGACAGCGCAAGGCCGGCCTTCTCGCTGATCCGCGCGGGAAAGCGCAGCACCGGATCAAGCGCGGTGACGATCGGCTGGAACGAGCGGATCTTGGAGCGTTTCGCCGGCAGCGCCGAGGCAAAGAGCGCACGCCGCGCCGCGCGGTCATCGGCAAAGACCCCGGCCTCGACCGCGCGCAGGACGATGCGCGCGCGTTCGTAGAACGACAGATCGGCGCGGATCTCGTTCTCCTCGACCATGGCGACATAGGCCTCGGCCCCGCCGCCGGCACGCCGCACCAGGGCAAGGACGGTGGCGAACCGGGCCTCGCCGGTCTCCTCGGCAAGGGCGCGCAGCGCGATCAGGCGCCGCCAGCCCGAGATCAGCCCGTAGCGCGGCCGGGCGCCGGGCCCGAGATCGGCCACCTCGATCGGCATCTGCTGACCGCGCCGGCGCAGGCTTTCGGTCAGTTCGGCCATGGCCTCGGGGGTGGCGGCCAGGCGGTCGCGGATCAGATGCCCCTCGGCCACCTCCGCCAGAGGCAGCGACAGGACCAGACGCCCCTCCTCCTCGGCCATGCGCAGGGTGCCCGTCACCTCGTCAAGCGCGGCGCGCACCGCCGCCTCGCCGGCGACATGGGCGACCGGCGGACGGGCAGGGGGCGGCGATGCCCCCTCCTCGGAGAGGGGAAAGGGCCCGCCCAGGGCCGGTCCCAGTCGTCTGCGTGCCA
>JADYZU010000026.1 GCA_020852925.1 Rubellimicrobium sp.
GACTCTCGCTTTCGATCCGGTCGGGCATCTTTTCCCCCGCACGCCCGGCCCCGCAGGATGCGGCGCCCGGGCCCGTGCCCGCCCCTTAGAGCACGGCGGCAACCGTGGCGGCAACCCGCCCGCGACGGGGCGTCGCGGGCGGCCGTTCTCAGCCGGCCTTGTCGAGGTCGAAGGCCTCGTGCAGCGCCTGCACGGCAAGTTCCATGTATTTGCGGTCGATCAGGACCGAGATCTTGATCTCGGAGGTGGTGATGACCTTGATGTTGATGCCCTCGGCGGCCAGCGCCTTGAACATGCGCGCGGCGACGCCGGCGTGGCTGCGCATCCCGATCCCCACGACCGAGACCTTGGCCACGCCCTGATCCTCGATCAGATCGGCAAAGGAATAGTCGCCGCGCCTGCGCGCCTCCTCGACGGCCTTGCGGGCCTTCTCGACCTGATCGACCGGGCAGGAGAAGGTCATGTCGGTGGTGCCGTCCTCGGAGATGTTCTGGACGATCATGTCCACGTTCACCCCCGCATCCGCGAGCGGGCCGAAGATCGCTGCGGCGATGCCGGGCCGGTCCGCGACCGCAAGCAGCGTCACCTTGGCCTCGTCACGCGAATAGGCCACACCGGCCACGGCCTTCTTTTCCATGATGTCCTCTTCGTCGCAAACCAGCGTTCCCGCGGTATCCGAGGGTTCGTCGAAACTCGACAGCACGCGCAGGCGCACCTTGTAGCGCATCGCCAGCTCGACCGAGCGCGTCATCAGCACCTTGGCGCCGAGCGATGCCAGTTCGAGCATCTCCTCGTAGGAGATGCGGTCGAGCTTGCGCGCGCTTTCGCAGATGCGCGGATCGGTGGTATAGACCCCGTCCACATCGGTGTAGATATCGCAGCGTTCGGCCCCGAAGGCGGCGGCAAAGGCGACCGCGGTCGTGTCCGATCCTCCGCGCCCCAGCGTGGTGATGCGGCCTTCGGCACTCAGCCCCTGAAAGCCCGCGACCACGGCCACGCGCATCCCTTCGGCGAACTTGCGCAGGACGTTGTCGGTGGGGATTTCCTCGATCCGGGCGCTGCCATGGGCCGAGGTGGTCATCACCGGCACCTGCCAGCCCTGCCAGGACCGCGCCGGCACCCCCATCTCCTGAAGGCGCAGCGCCATGAGGCCGGCGGTCACGTTCTCGCCCGACGAGGTGACGGCGTCGTATTCGCGCCCGTCATAGAGGGCCGAGGTTTCGGTCACCCAGCCGACCAGCTTGTTCGTCTCGCCGGCCATGGCGCTGACGATGCAGATCACGTCATAGCCCTTGGCCACCTCGAGCGAGATGCGCTTGGCCACGCGCTGGATGCGGTCGAGATTGGCGACGGACGTGCCGCCGAATTTCATCACGAGAATGGGCATGACTGCCTCTGTTGCCGGACCGGGGCCGCTCATATCGCCCCGCGCCGGTCAGGGCAATGGGCGCGCGCCCCGTCCGGTCAATTCTGGCGCGAGCGCGGGCGGAACGGCAGCGGCGCCACCGGCACCCCGTCCTCGATGAGCGCGCGCGCCTCGTCGGGTTTCGCCTCGCCCCAGATGGCGCGTTCGGGGCTGCGCCCCTCGTGCATGGCGCGCGCCTCGGCGGCGAAGGACAGGCCGACGTAATCGGATTCGCTCTCGATCCGGCGGCGCATCTCGGCCAGGGCCTCCTCGAGCGGGGTGGCGGGCGTCGACAGCGGCCCTTCGGCGCCTGTGGACCGTTCGCGCCCTTCGGCGCCTGTGGCGCCTGTGGCCGCGACCGAAGGCGCCATGAGGGCCTTTTCCACCTTGATCGAACCGCAGATCGCGCAGGCCACCATCCCCGCCCCGGCCAGCCGGTCAAAGGCGGCGGCCGACTGGAACCAGCCCTCAAAGCGGTGGTCCTGGTCGCAGGCAAGGCTGTAGCGGATCATGTCGCTGCAATTCCCGGTTTCACGATCCATATCTAGCGTTCCGGCGCCGCAAGGCAATGGCGCCTCTTGCCCGCGGGCGGTCGCAGCCGGGGTTTCACCCCGCCCCCGACATGCTAGAGCGCTGGCATGACCGGGCACGCTGCGATTCTACTCGAACACGGGCCGGGGGGACGGCCGGTGCTGTTCTCCCGACCGATCGAGGTTGTCGTGGCCCGGACACCCGGGGATGTCGTCCCGGCGCTGGCCCGCCTCGACCGGGCGCGCGCCGAGGGGCACTGGGTTGCCGGTGTCATTTCCTACGAGGCGGGCATGGCCTGCGAATCGCGGCTGACGCCGCTGATGCGCGGGCAGGGGCCCCTTCTGGTCATGGGCATCTTCGCGCAGCCGCGCGATGCGGGCGCCTTTCTGGACCGGGCCCGGCACGAGGGGCGCCACGCCGCGATGACCGCGCCCCGTCCGGCGATCGCCCGCGCCGACTACGATGCGGCGATCGCGCAGGTGCTGGCGCTGATCGCGGCGGGCGACTGCTATCAGGTGAACCTGACCTTTCCGATGGAGGCGCGGCTGCGCGCGGGCACGCCGCTTGGCCTGTATGGCGCGCTGGCGCGGGGCGGGCCGGTCGGGCATGGCGCCTTTGCCGATCTGGGGGCGGGGCCGGTGATCGTGTCTCGCTCGCCCGAACTGTTCTTCCGCATCGGGGCCGGGGGCCGCATCACCGCGCGCCCGATGAAGGGCACGCGCCCGCGCCACGCCCGCCCCGGCGCCGACGCCCGCGCCGCGGCCGAACTGGCGCGAAACCCGAAGGACCGGGCCGAGAACCTGATGATCGTCGATCTGTTGCGCAACGACATCGGCCGGATCGCGCGGGTCGGATCGGTGCGGGTGCCCGCGCTGTTCGCGGTCGAGCATTACCCGACCGTCCACCAGATGACCTCGACCGTCGAGGCGGTGCTGTCCGCGCCGCCCGCGCTGGCGGCGCTGGTGCCGGCGCTGTTTCCCTGCGGATCGGTGACCGGCGCGCCCAAGATCCGCGCGATGGAGATCATCGCCGCCCTCGAGGCGCGCGCGCGCGGGGTCTATTGCGGGGCGCTGGGCTGGATGGCGCCGGACGGGCGGGCGGATTTTTCCGTGGCGATCCGCACCCTGTCGCTGAGCGGGGACCGGATTACCCTTGATGTCGGGGGCGGGATCGTCGCGGGATCGACTGCGGCATCGGAATGGGACGAGGCATTGTGGAAAGCGCGCTTCACCAGGGCGGCCGTGACCCGGCGCTCTGCCTGATCGAGACCTTCTCGGGCCTTGCGCCGCCCGCGCGCATCGCGCGGCATCTGGCGCGGATGGAGCGGGGGGCGGCCCTGCTGGGTTGGCCCCATGATGCGCGCGGCGCGCAGGAGGCGCTGGGCGATGCGCCGGGCAGGCCGCTGCGGCTGCGCCTCACGCGCACGGCTGCGGGCGGCTTTGACCTGACCGTCGCGCCCCTGCCGCCTGTGCCCGCACTCTGGCATGTGGCGGTTGCCGCGCCGCTGCTCGATCCTGCCGATCCCTGGCTGCGGCTCAAGTCCAGCCGCCGCGCGATCCACGACGCCGCCCGCGCCGCGCTGCCGGCGGGTCTGGACGAGGCCATCTTGCTGAATACCCGCGGCGAGGTCTGCGAGGGCACGATCACCACGCTGTTCTTCGACCGGGGCGCGGGGCTGCGCACGCCGCCCTTGTCCTCGGGCCTGCTGCCCGGCATCCTGCGCGAGGAGATGATCGCCGCCGGCACCCTGCGCGAAGAGGTGCTGTCGGCGCGCGACCTGCCGCAGGTGCGGATCTGGCTGGGCAACTCGCTGCGCGGGCTGGTGCCGGCGCTGCTTCAGCCGCCCGCCCGAGCGTCATAGAGATAGGCGCGCGTGATCGGCACCGCATCCATCCGCCGGGCAAGCTGATACTGATGCACCACCAGCCGCCCATCGCGAAAGGCCATCTCCATCGCCAGCAGGTAGAACCGCCACATCCGCTGGAACCGGGCGTCGAGTTCGGGCGGCAGCCGGTCGAGGCTGGCCATGAAGCGATCATGCCACACCCCGAGCGTGCGCGAATAATGCAGCCGCAGCACCTCGAGATCGCACAGCCACAGCCCCGACCGTTCGATCGCCCGGCCCGATTCGGTCAGCGCCGGGGTATAGCCGCCCGGAAAGATGTATTTCCGCACCCAGCCGCTCGAGGCGCGCGGCCGGCCGTTCTGGGCGATGGTATGGATCAGCGCCACCCCGTCCCCGGTCAGCAGGTCGCGCACCTTGTCGAAATAGGTCTGGTATTGCGGCACGCCGACATGTTCGAACATGCCGACCGACACGATCCGGTCGAAGGGCCCCTCGACCTGCCGGTAGTCCATCAGCCGGATCTCGATCTGCCCTGCCAGCCCCGCAGCCCGCACCCGTTCGACGGCGATGCGGTGCTGTTCCTCGGACAGGGTGACGCCGACCACCCGCGCCCCGTGATCGCGCGCCAGCGTCAGCGCCATCCCGCCCCAGCCGCAACCGATGTCGAGCACGCGCATCCCCGGCCGCAACATGAGCTTGCGCGCGATATGCGCCTTCTTGGCCTCCTGCGCCTGTTCCAGCGTGGTCACGCCCTCGGCCCAGTAGGCGCAGGAATACTGCTTGTCCGGGTCGAGGAACAGGTCATAGAGCCGGCCCGACAGGTCATAGTGATGGGCGACATTCGCCTTTGAACGGCCGGCCGGATTGATCATGGTCAGCGACCGCAGCGCATCATGCACCCAGCCGATCGGCGCCTGCCACAGCGGCAGCACATCGGTGCGGTACATGTTCGACGCCAGAACCCGGAACAGGCCGCGCAGGTCGTCGTCCCCGATCTCGACCGTGCCGTTCATGTAGCCTTCGCCCAGCGCCATGTCGGGCGACAGCACCAGGCGGCGCGGCAGCGCCGGGTCGCGCAGGGTCACCCGTGCCGTGTCCGGGCCGGGGCCGGCCTCGATCACCTTGCCCGAGGGCAGGGTCACGATCAGCCGCCCCTCCCGCATCAGGCGCCGCAGGAATACCGCCAGCAACGCTTCCCACATCGCATCCCCCCTTCCGTCCCCGGATCATGCCGCACACCCCGGCAGAACCCTCCCCGGTCTGCCCGCCACGGATCGCGCGAAAGGGGCGGGCGATCCGGGTCGGCACTATGGGGAGGGCCGGAACGCTTTGCAATCCGCCGCGGACCGCATCTGCGCACGGGCCCGGCACGGGCGGCCCCACTGCCTGCACTTGACTTTGGCCGGGACGCGCGCTTTGTCGCCGCGCGGCCAGGGCGCCCGCCCATGGGCCCGCAAGGACAGGAGAGTGCCATGCACCGTTACCGCAGCCATACCTGCGACGCCCTGCGTCTGACCGATGCCGGCCATGACGTGCGCCTTTCGGGCTGGGTGCACCGCATCCGCGACCACGGCGGCATCCTGTTCATCGACCTGCGCGACCACTACGGCCTGACCCAGGTGCTGTGCGATCCCGACAGCCCGGTGTTCCGCGACGTGGAAAAGCTGCGCGCCGAATGGTGCGTGCGCATCGACGGCACCGTGCGCGCCCGCGATGCGGGGCTGGTGAACCCGAAACTCCCCACCGGCGAGATCGAGGTCTATGTCCGCGCGCTCGAGGTGCTGGGCCCCGCCGCCGAACTGCCGCTTCTGGTGTTCGGCGATCAGGAATACCCCGAAGAGACGCGCCTGCGCTATCGCTACCTCGACCTGCGCCGCGACGAGATGCAGCGCAAGATGGTGCTGCGTTCGGACGTGGTGGCCTCGATCCGGCGGCGCATGTGGGATCAGGGGTTCCGCGAATACCAGACGCCGATCATCACCGCCTCCTCGCCCGAGGGCGCGCGCGATTTCCTTGTCCCCTCGCGCCTTCATCCCGGCAAGTTCTATGCCCTGCCGCAGGCCCCCCAGCAGTTCAAGCAGTTGCTGATGGTCTCGGGCTTTGACCGCTATTTCCAGATCGCGCCCTGTTTTCGCGACGAGGATCCGCGCGCCGACCGCAGCCCGACCGATTTCTACCAGCTCGACCTCGAGATGTCCTTCGTCGAGCAGGAAGATGTCTTTGCCGCCGTCACCCCGGTCCTGCGCGGCGTGTTCGAGGAGTTCGGGCGCGGCCGCAAGGTCGATGCCGACTGGCCCCGCATCTCCTATGCCGATGCCGCGCTGTGGTATGGCACCGACAAGCCGGACCTGCGCTGCCCGCTGAAGATGCAGGTGGTGAGCGAGCATTTCCGTGGCTCGGGCTTTGCCGTCTTTGCCCGGCTGCTCGAACAGGAGGGCACCGAGGTGCGCGCCATCCCCGCGCCGGGGGGCGGCAGCCGCGCCTTCTGCGACCGGATGAACGCCTTTGCCCAGAAAGAGGGCCTGCCGGGGATGGGCTACATCTTCTGGCGCGAGGCGGCCGACGGCATCGAGGCCGCGGGCCCGGTGGCCAAGAACATCGGCCCCGAACGGACCGAGGCGATCCGCGCGCAACTGGGCCTTGGCGCGGGCGATGCCGTGTTCTTCCTGGGCGGGCGGCCGCAGCAGTTCGAGAAGGTCGCGGCCAAGGCGCGCGTCGAGATCGGCCGCGAGACCGGCAATTTCGAGGAAGACCGCTTTGCCTTTGCCTGGATCGTCGATTTCCCGATGTATCAGAAGGATGCGGAAACCGGGAAGATCGACTTTGAACACAACCCCTTCTCGATGCCGCAGGGCGGGCTCGAGGCGCTTTCGGGCGATCCTCTCGCCGTGCGGGGGTTCCAGTATGACCTTGCCTGCAACGGCTATGAACTGGTCTCGGGCGCGATCCGCAATCATCGCCCCGACATCATGTTCCGCGCCTTCGCCCTCGCGGGCTATGACGAGGACGAGGTGCGCCGCCGCTTTGGCGGGATGGTGAGCGCCTTCACCTATGGCGCCCCGCCGCACGGGGGCTGTGCCGCCGGGATCGACCGCATCGTGATGCTGCTGGCCGACGAGGTGAACATCCGCGAGGTGATCCTGTTCCCGATGAACCAGCGCGCCGAAGACCTGATGATGGGCGCCCCGTCCGAGCCCACGAACGAACAGTTGCGCGACCTGCGCCTGCGCGTCCTGCCGCCCGAGGACTGAGCGCCACTCCCGCACGATTGCGCGAGAAGGCCCGGCACGGTGGCGTGCCGGGCCTTTCCATTTCCCTGCGCCCCGCCCCATAGTGGCGTCCTGACAGGGGGTGCCCGCCCATGGCTTTCTCGCCCGAACGCGCCGCGATCCGGTTCGGTACCGGCCTTGCGCCGGGCATCGACCCGCCCGGATCGGCGGCGGCGATGCTCGAGGCGCTGTCGGGGCCTGACCTTGCCGCGCGTGCCTGGCCGATCACGCCCTTCGCGCAGGCCGCGCCCGCCATCGCCGACCTGCGCGCCATGAACCGCACCCGGCGCGAAGCGCGCGGCACCGATCGGGAGGCCACGGTCGAGGCCGCCTATCAGGCGCTGATCGCCCAACAGCGCGCCACCCGCGCGGCCGGATTCGCGGCCACGCTCGCGCGTTGGGTGACCACGGCCGACGGGTTGCGCGAACGGCTGGTCGCCTTCTGGGCCGATCACTTCACGGTGCGCGCGAAGATCGGTGTGCTTGGCCATGTCATCACGCCCTATGTCGAAGAGGCGATCCGCCCCCATGTCACCGGCCGCTTCGCCGACATGCTGCGCGCCGTCGTCACCCATCCGGCGATGATCGCCTATCTCGACCAGAGCCAGTCGATGGGCCCGAACTCGGCCGCGGCGGCGCGCAACGACCGTGGCCTGAACGAGAATCTGGCGCGCGAACTGCTCGAGCTGCACACGCTGGGTGTGGACGGCGCCTATACGCAGGCCGATGTGCGCGAACTGGCCGAACTCCTGACCGGGCTGGGCTGGGACGGCAACGCGCCGGTGGCGCGCTACCGCCCGGATTTTGCCGAACCGGGGTCCGAGACGGTGCTGGGCGTCAGCTATTCGCCGCTGGCCGATCTCTGGACGGTGGAGCGCGCGCTTGACGATCTGGCGGCGCATCCGGCGACGGCGCGGCATCTGGCGGGCAGGATCGCCGCGCATTTCGTCGCGGACGATCCGCCCCGGGATCTGGTCGCGGCGCTCGAGGCCGATTTCCTGGCCAGCGGCGGCGATCTGGCCTCGCTGGTGGCGTGCCTGCTCGATCATCCGCTGGCATGGGATGGTCCCTCTGTGCGGGTGCGCCCGCCGTTCGATTTCATCGCCGCGGCGCTGCGCGCCCTCGCCGTGCCGCCCGCGGCCTGGGCCGGCCTGGACGCGCGCAGCTTCCGGCGCCTGTTCGATCTGCCCCTTGCCGTCATGGGCCAGCCCTGGGAGGCGCCGCCCGGCCCCGACGGCTGGCCCGAGGCGGCCGCGGCCTGGGTCACGCCGCAGTTCATGGCCGGCCGCATCGACTGGGCCATGCGCGCGCCGGTGGCCCTCAGGCCGGACCTGCCCGATCCGCGCGCCTTTGCCCCCACCGCGCTGGGCGCCGTGCCGCCCGAAGTGGCGCAGGCCGCGGCGGCGGCCGAGGACCGGGTGACCGGCGTGGCTGTCGTCCTCGCCTCCGCCGCGTTCAACCGGAGGTGACGATGGACCGCCGCGCCTTTCTGACCCGTTCCGCCTTCATGGGCTGCTCCCTTGCCGCGAGTCCGCTGCTGACGCCCATCGCCCTTGCCGCCGCGCCCTGGGACGAACGCCTGGTCGTCATCGTGCTGCGCGGCGCGATGGACGGGATCGACGCGATCCGCCCGGCGGGGGACCCGGCCCTGCGGCGGCTCCGGCCCGTGCTGGCGGCCGGGGCCGAGCCGGACCTCGACGGGTTCTGGGGCCTGCACCCCGCACTCTCGTCCTTGCGGCCGCTGTGGGATTCGGGCGAATTCGGCGCGGTGCAGGCGATCTCGACCCCGTACCGCGACCGGCGCAGCCATTTCGACGGGCAGGACATCCTCGAGGCGGGCACGACCGGCACGAGCGGCGAGGCCCGGCGCGATGGCTGGCTCAACCGCATGATCGCCACGGTTCCCGGCCTGACGATGGAGACGGCCTGGGCGATCGGGCGCGAGCGCATGCTCATCCTCGAGGGCGGGGCCGCAGTCGGGCGCTGGTCGCCCGATGCGCGGCTTGCCCTCGATCCGGCGGCGCGGCGGCTGATCGAGATGGTGACGCACGAGGATCCGCTGTTTCGCGACGCGACCCTTGCCGCGCTTGGCATCGTCGACGATCTTGCCCGGACGCACGAGGACGGCGCGGGCGGGCAAGAGGGCGGGCAGGGGGGCGGGCAGGGGGGCGGCGCGGGCCATCTCCAGCTTGCCCGCTTTGCCGCGCAGCGCCTGCGCGAGGAGGCGCGGATCGTGTCGTTTTCGCTGTCCGGCTGGGATACGCATGGCGGGCAGGACCGCGCCCTTGCCCGGCCTCTGGCTGCGCTGGCCGAGGTGATCCTTGCGCTGCGCGACGGACTCGGGCCGGTCTGGGGGCGGACGGCGGTGCTGGCGATCACCGAATTCGGCCGCACCGCGCAGGAGAACGGCACCCGCGGCACCGATCACGGCACCGGGGGGGCCATGCTTTTTGCCGGGGGCGCGCTGCGGGGCGGGCGGGTCGCGGGCGACTGGCCGGGCCTGGGGGATCTTTACGGCGGGCGCGACATCCTGCCGACCCGCGACCTGCGCGCCTGGACCGGATGGGTGATGCGCGGGCTTTTCGGCCTGTCGCGCGAGGTGATCGAGACGGCGGTGTTTCCGGGGCTGGACATGGGCGGGGATCCGGCGATTCTGGCCTGAGGATGGGCCTGGGTGGAGGGCTGGATGATGGAGCGGTTGCGCGGATTTCCCGTGCCGGACTGGCGGGCGCCCCCGGCCCCCGGCCCCGCGGTGATCGAGGGGCGGCTGGTCCGTCTTGAACGGCTTGATCCGGGGCGCCATGGCGATGCGCTGTGGGATGCCTGGCAGGGGCATGACTGGCTTTGGGACTACATGGGTTACGGCCCCTTTGCCGATCGGGCCGCGCATCTGGCCCATCTGCGGGCGATGGCGGGCGGTGACGATCCGATGTTCTACGCCATCTGTCCGCGCGGGGACGGGCGCGCGCTGGGCGTGGCGTCCTGGCTGCGGATCGCGCCCGGGGCCGGGTCGATCGAGGTCGGGCATATCTGCCTGTCGCCCGCACTCCAGCGCCGGCCGGAGGCGACCGAGGCGATGGCGCTGATGATGGCCTGGGCCTTTGATGCCGGATACCGGCGCTACGAGTGGAAATGCGATGCGCTGAACCTGCCGTCGCGGCGGGCGGCCGAGCGGTTCGGCTTCAGCTACGAAGGGGTGTTCCGTCAGGCGATGGTGGTGAAGGGGCGCAACCGCGACACCGCCTGGTTCGCGGTGATCGACAGCGAATGGCCGGCGCTGCGCGCGGCTTTCGACCGGTGGCTCGATCCGGCGAATTTCGATGCCGGGGGGCGGCAGAGAACGGCGTTGTCGACGCTGACCCATCCGCTGCTGGTCACGCGCGATCCGGTTACGGCACGGATTGGGCGGGCTGGCGGCGGGCCGGAACATCCCCCCTCCTAGAACCGTTCGGGCGCCTGGAGGCGCTGCCCGACAAGGCCGATGACCCGCGCCAGCGCCGGATGCGCCCCCCCGCGATGCCCGTGCGGTGCCGCGGCAAGTTCGTCCACGGCGCGGCTGAGGTCGCAGTCCCCCGCCGCCCGTGCCACCCCGGCAAGAAACCGGGTCGCGTGGTCGATCCCCGGCCCGCCGGTGCGCGCCAGAAGCGCCGCGGCATGGTGCAGGTCGTCGCGCCAGGCGGCCGGATCGGGATGCAGCACCCCGTCCTCGGCCGGGCGGGGCCAGAGCGGGCGCCCGGCCTGCGGCAGATGCGCAAGGATCGCGGATTGCACCTGTGCCACCGAGGTCAGCGGCTTGGACAGGAACCCGTCCGCGCCCGCGGCCATCGCCGCCCCCTCGCCATCGGGATCGCCGCTCATCCCCAGAAGAACGTCGATCCGCGGCCGTGCCGCCGCCAGTTCGGCCAGCAGTTCCGCCCCGGACCCGTCCGGCAGGCCGATGTCCACGATCACGCATCCCGGCCGATAGACCATCAGGTGGCGCCGCGCATGGGCCAGCGAATCGGCCCGGCGCAGCCTTGCCCCGGAGCGGATACTGACCAGGCGCAACGCCTCGCAGGTGAGGCGGCTGTCCTCGACCACGAGGATCGTCAGGCCGAACAGCGGCTGGGCCGCGGTCGGGCGGATCAGGGGGCGTGATTCGGTCACCATCGGCTTCTCCTTCGGCGGGCAGCGGCGCCGCATCCCCGGCGCCATGACCCGGATCCTGCGCCCCGAACGATGAACACCGGGTTAAGCGATCCCCCTTTGTTCGCGCCGCCTGCCCGTGCGGGCTTGCCCTTGGCGGCCGGGCACCCTTAATGGGGCGAAATCCGTCCCGCCGGAGCGCCCATGATCGGCCGCCTGAACCATGTCGCCATTGCCGTGCCCGATCTGGGGGCGGCGGCCCTGCGCTACCACGACATGTTGGGGGCGCAGGTCGGCGCGCCGCAGGATCTGCCCGATCACGGGGTGCGGGTGGTGTTCGTGGACCTGCCCAATACAAGGATCGAACTGCTGGCCCCGCTGGGCGAGGAAAGCCCGGTTGCCGGTTTCCTCGGGCGCAATCCCCGGGGCGGCATCCATCACCTGTGTTACGAGGTCGCCGATCTGGCGGCGGCGCGTGACCGCCTTGTGGCCACGGGCGCGCGCGTCCTGGGCGACGGCGAGCCGAAGATCGGGGCGCATGGCAACCCCGTGCTGTTCCTGCATCCGGGCGATTTCGACGGCGCCCTCATCGAACTGGAGGAGGTGGGATGAGCATCACCGCCATGATCATCGTCTTTGCGGTCATCTGGTTTCTGGTGTTCCTGGTGATCCTGCCGCTGCGCCTGACCACGCAGGCCGAAGCGGGCGAAGTGGTGCCGGGCACCCCGCAATCCGCGCCCGCAGAGGCGCGGGTGGGGCGCAAGGCCGCGCTCACCACCGCGATCGCAGCGGGACTTTGGGTGCTTGCGGTGGTCGTCATCACCTCGGGCTGGATCGGGGTGCGCGATTTCGACTGGCTGAACGTGATGGAGCATCGCCGGCTGGGTCAGTGACCGGCGGGCGCCCAGGCACGCGCCCCCCTTCACGCCCCTCCTGTCACGCCTCGGGCCAGAGGGTGATCCGGTCCAGATCGGGGCGCGGGCGGTCGGCCGTCTCGGCGGTTGATGAGCCGATGTGGATCACGCCCGCCAGCGATTCGTGCGCCTCGAGACCCAGCCCGTCGTGCAGGAAGGTCCGGTCCGACGCCTGCCATCCGGTCAGCCAGTTCGCGCCCCAGCCCTGCGCCGTCGCGGCGGCACAGAGGTTCATGCAGACCGCGCCCGCCGACAGCGTCTGTTCCAGCAGCGGAATGCGCCCGGTGTCGCGCGGCGACAGGATCACCGCCACGGCAAGGGGCGAATCGCGGTATTGCGCCACCGCCTTGGCGATCTTCTCGGGCTCGGTCCCGATCTGCGCGCCGCGCCCGGCCACCAGCGCCGCCAGCCGGTCAAGCGCGGCCCGGCCCAGCACGACAAAGCGCCAGGGGACCAGCTTGCCATGATCGGGCACGCGCGCGGCGGCGGTGAGCAGCGTCACGATCTGCTCGGGCGAGGGCACGGGCAGGGTGAGGGTGCGCGCCGGCCGCGACTTGCGGGCCAGAAGAAAGTCGAGCGCTTCGGGAACGGGGTGCGGCATGGGGATCTCCGGTCATGTCGGGCCTTTCCTAACCGCTGACGGCGGCGCGGGCCAGAGCGAGCGGGGCCAAAGCCGACATCCGGTGTCGCCGTCGCGGCATTGCGCGCGCGGGCGCCCTGCTAACCCGGGTCCGGCGGGAGGGCGCGATGGACGGCGAATTCGACCATGTGATTGTCGGCGCGGGATCGGCGGGATCGGCGCTTGCCTGGCGCCTGTCAGAGGATCCGCGGCTGCGCATCCTCGTCCTCGAGGCCGGGGGCAGCGACCGGCGCCTGTTCGTGCAGATGCCGCTGGGCTACGGCAAGCTGTTCTACGATCCGGCAGTGAACTGGATGTATCGCGCCGAGCCCGATCCCGGTCTGGGCGGCACCGCCGATCACTGGCCGCGCGGGCGCATCCTGGGCGGATCGTCGGCGATCAATGCCATGGTCTGGGTGCGCGGCCATCCGGGCGATTACGACGACTGGCGCGAGGCCGGCGCCGCCGGCTGGGGCTGGGACGATGTGCTGCCGGATTTCCGCGCGCTCGAGGACAACGAGGCCGGCGCCGACGCATGGCGGGGAAGGGGCGGGCCGCTCTTCATCTCGTCGAACAGGGGGCTTGTGCATCCGCTGGTCGAGCCCTGGATCGCCGCCTGCGAGGCGCTGGGCATCCCGCGCAACCCCGATTTCAACGGCGCCCGGCAGGAGGGCGCCGGTATCTACCAGATGACGATCCGCGGCGGGCGGCGCAATTCGGCGGCGCGCGCCTTTCTGCGGCCGGCGATGCGGCGCGGCAATGTCACGGTGCTGACCGGGGCGCAGGCCATGCGGGTGCTGATCGAGGACGGGCAGGCGCGCGGGGTGGAATACCGCCGGCGCGGGCGGGTGCAGGTGGTGCGCGCGGGCAATGTCATCCTGGCCGGCGGGGCGGTGAACAGCCCGCAGCTCCTCATGCTGTCGGGGATCGGGCCCGGGGCGGATCTGCAGGCGCTGGGCCTGCCGGTGGTGATCGACAATCCGCATGTGGGCCGGCATCTGCGCGACCATCAGGGCCTGAACTACACCTGGCGCATGAAGGTGCCGACGCTGAACGACACGCTTGGCTCATGGGTCGGACGCATGACGGCGGGGGCGCGCTGGCTGCTGACGGGGGGCGGGCCGCTGTCGCTGTCGATCAACCACGGCGGCGGGTTCTTTCGCACCGATCCGGCGATGGCGCGGCCGAACATGCAGCTTTACATGCAGGCCTTCTCGACGCTGATCCCGAGGGACGGCGAACGCCCGGTGCTGAACCCGGACCCCTGGTCGGGCTTTTCCATCGGCCTGTCGAACTGCCGCCCCCGCGCCGAGGGGGCCATCACGCTGACCTCGCCCGATCCGTTCGCGCCGCCGCGCATCACCGTGAACGCCTACAGCCATGACGCGGACGTGGCCGAGATGCTGTCGGCGGTGAAGATGTTGCGCCGGATCGCGGCCACCGCCCCGCTGGCCGCGCTGATCGCCGAGGAACTGCGCCCCGGCCCCGCCGTGCAGGCGGATGCCGACCTGATCGCGGATTTCCGCGCCCGTTCGGGGACGGTCTATCACCCCTCCTGCAGCGCGCGGATGGGGGCGGACCGGGGCACGTCGGTGGTCGATCCGCGCCTGCGGGTGCATGGGGTGGGCCGGCTCATGGTCGCGGATGCAAGCGTGTTCCCCACCCTGCCCGGCGGCAATACCAACGCGCCCGCGATCCTGACCGGCTGGCGCGCGGGCGGGTTCCTGCGCGACGGCGCCTGATCACAGCGCTTCGGCCATCCGGGCGATCAGGCCGTCGAGAAAGGCGTCGAACTCCGGCCCCGGCTGGCGCGCGGCAAAGACATCCTCCTGCGGCCCCGGCCCGCGGATCGCGCTGCCCGACAATTCCTCGAGCACGGCATGGCCGCAGAACGGGACATAGGTTTCCGAATACCCCCCCTCGTGCACAAGGACGAGGCGCCCGCCGCACAGGTCGCGCGCCAGGTCCATCACCTGCCGCGTCATGAGGCGGAAGGTCTCGGCCGTGGCCAGCATCCGTCCGAGCGGATCGTTGATCGCCGGATCGAAGCCGCAGGCGACCACGATCAGGTCGGGGGCGAAGGCGCGGATCGCGGGCAGGGCCAGCCGCTCCATCGCCGCCAGATAGCCGCGATGCCCGGTGCCGGGGGGCAGCGGGATGTTCAGGTTCAGCCCCGCGCCCGCGCCCCGGCCCCGGTCGGCAAAGGCGCCGGTATCGACGGGATAGTTGCGCTCCTGATGCAGCGAGAGCGTGAGGACGGTCGGATCCTCGTAGAAGATCGCCTCGGTGCCGTTGCCGTGGTGCACGTCCCAGTCGAGGACGGCCACCCGCAGCCCCGGATGCGCCGCCTGCGCCTGCCGCACGGCGATGGCGACATTGGCCAGCAGGCAGAATCCGTTCGGCCAGTCGGGCAGGCAGTGATGCCCCGGCGGCCGGCACAGCGCATAGGCATTGTCGTGCCGCCCGGCCATCACCCCGTCCACCGCCGCCACCGCCAGACCCGCCGACAGGGCGGCGATCTCGTAGCCGCCCGGCCCGAACGGGGTGCGCAGGCCCAGCTCGCCCCCGCCCGCATCCGACAGCGCCTTGAATTCGCGCAGATAGGCCGCCGGATGCACCCGCAAGAGCGCCTCGTGTCCGGCGGGATCGGCGGTGGCGGGCAGAAGGTCGCGCATGAGGCCGGTCACCTCGACCAGATTGCGCAGGCGGCGGCGCGATTCGGGGCTTTCGGGCAGGCCGCCCGCGGCCATCGGCTGCACCAGTCCGCCGACGCGGAACGTGCCCGCGTAGTTGCCGCCACCGTGCCAGAAACAGCGTTCGTCGAAAAGAAATCCCGTGCGCATCTGGTTCCCCCCTCCGGGGCGAGTATCCTCGTGCCGGTGAAGGGGGCAAGGGCCTTGGCGGGACCGGAGATCGAGGATCTGACCGCAGATGCCGTTCCGGGCGCGGTGTTCGAGTTGCGCGTGACGCCGCGGGCCGGGCGCGTGCGACTGCACCGCGACGGCGACGGGCGCATTCATGTGCGCGTGACCGAAGCGCCCGAGGACGGCAAGGCGAATGCCGCGGTGCTGGTGGCGCTGGCGCGGGCGCTGGGGGTGGCAAAGGGGCGGCTGACGCTCTTGCGCGGTGCGTCGGCCCGGACCAAGACCGTCAGGCTGGATTGAGCGGACTCAGCCCGGCGTCGCCGGGAACGCCGGTGGAGTCGGCCGCAGCGGCCGCGCGCGGCCCCTGATTCGGCCCCGGCCCCGGATCCTGCGTCCCGGCCGCGGCGCGGGTGGCGGAGGCGGCGACGGCGGTGATGCCCGCGACCCAGTCCACCGCGGCCGTGGCAATGTCGGCGGGCGCCTGCGCCGTGGCAGGGCCGTGCCGGAGCCCCGGCAGGATGCCGACCAGTTCCTCGAGCGGGAGCGGGGGGTGGAACAGGAACCCCTGCCCGAACGGGCAGCCCAGCCGGACCAGCGCGCTGCGCTGTTCCTCGGTCTCGACCCCTTCGGCGACCACGGCAACGCCCAGACCGCGGGCGATGGCGATGAATCCGGCGATCAGCACCGCCGCCGCCTCGCTCCGGCCGAGGTCGGCGACAAAGCTGCGGTCGATCTTCACCTCGTCGAACTCGAGCTGGCGCAGATGCTGGAACGAGGCGAACCCGGTCCCGAAATCGTCCAGCGCCATGCGCAGCCCGGCCCCGCGCAGATGGGCGATGTTCGCCTGGATCGTGCCGCCGGCCCGCGCGATGAACACATCCTCGGTGATCTCGAGGGTGAGGCGTCCGGCAACGCCCGGCACCGCGGCGATCAGCGCCTCGAGTTCCTGCCGCCCCGAGATCGTGGCCAGCGCCGCCTCGGAAATGTTGAGCGAGACCGCCCCCGGATCGAGGCCGCGGCGCAGGAGCGCGGCGGTGTCGCGCATCACCTGCCGCGTGATCGCGTTCTGGAAGTCGCCCTGAAGGCCCAGGTCGTTCACCTGCGGCAGGAAATCATCGGGCAGGATGAGGCCGCGAACCGGATGGATCCAGCGCGCCAGCGCCTCGATCCCGATGATCCGGCCCGAGGCCAGACTGACCTTGGGCTGATAATGCGGGCGGATGTCGCCCAGGCGCAGCGCCTCGGCCAGGATGCGGCGATCCTCGAGCGTGGCGCGGCGCCGGTGAATGGCCGGATCGTGCAGGACGACGCGGCCGCCCCCCTCGCTCTTGGCGGCGAACATGGCCATGTCGGCCGCCCCGCACAGCGCCGCCACCGAGGCCAGCACCGGCCGCGCCGTGGCGATGCCGACCGAGGCATCGACGCTCAGCGCGCGCTCTCCGAAGGCCACGGGTTCGCAGATCGCGGCCCGCATCGCCTGCGCCAGATCGAGGATGCCCCCCTCGCTCTCCGGGTAGCGCAGGGCTACCACGAATTCGTCCCCGCCCAGCCGTGCCACCACCCCGTCCGGCCCGGCCAGCGCCGACAGCCGCCGCGCCACCGCCACCAGCACGGCATCGCCGGCGGCATGGCTGTAGGTATCGTTCACCGGCTTGAACCCGTCGAGGTCGATGACCAGGACCGCGATGCCCGTGCGGTCGTTGCGGTCGTTGCGATCGTTGCGGGCGATGAGCCAGCCTGCCAGCACATCGTCGAAGGCCCGCCGGTTCAGCGCCCCGGTCAGCGCGTCGTAGCGAGAGGCCCGCTCCAGCGCGACCAGCCGTTCCTGCGCATCGGCCCGCGCCCGGTCGAGCGCCTGCTGCGTGTCCTTCTTGGCGTGGATGGTCTCGATCGAATTGGCGAAATAGACCGCGATGAGCGCGGTCGCGATCAGCCAGTCGCCGGTGCTGCCCGGGCCGTATCCGATGCCCGAGGCGGTCCGATAGGCGGTCTGGAACGTGGCCAGCGCCATCGCCGCCGCCGGAACGAGCTGACTGCGGTTGAACAGCGGCAGCGCCACGAAGCTGTTGGTGAGATGGACCAGCACCCCGAACACCCAGAGCATCGCCGCGAGCAGCATCGGCACGGTCCCGACCCCCGCCAGAATGATCGCGGGAGCAAGATAGAACGCGGTCGAGGTGACGTTGATCGCCCACATGATCGCCGTGCGCGGATTGCCGATCGACCTCAGCGTCATCGGCCGCGCCCGCCGCCGCGCCGCGGCCACCGACAGGGCAATCCCCATCGCCGCCGCCTCGCAGGCCAGAACGGCGACGAGAAACGGCAAGAGCCCGCTGCCCGCACCTGCCTGAAGGCTGGTCGCAAAGATCAGCGCCAGCGCCGCCAGGCGCTTGGGTGTGTCGCGGACCGTCATGTGAACGACGATCTGGGCCTCGCGTTGCAGCCGTTCGAGCAGCGGAAAACCCCCGTGGGTTGAAGGAACTCTACCCGGAGCATAGCAACGCTTTGCCAACAAGTCCTGAACAACCGTTCCCCTTGCCCCGCAAGGGCGCCCGTCCTATAGGCGGCGCCTGTTCCTGCCCGAAGGTGGTCCATGGCTTTCTCTGCGAATCTCAACGTCATGATGAAGGTCGCCCGCAAGGCGGGGCGCCAGCTTCTCAAGGATTTCACCGAGGTGGAGCAACTCCAGGTCTCGACCAAGGGGCCCGGCGATTTCGTCAGCCGCGCCGACCGGCGCGCCGAAGAGACGATCCGCGCCGGCCTGATGGAGGCGCGGCCCTCCTACGGCTTTCTCGGCGAGGAGGGCGGCGCCACCGAGGGCGAGGATCCGACCCGCCGCTGGATCGTCGATCCGCTCGACGGGACCACGAATTTCCTGCACGGCCTGCCGCACTGGGCGGTGTCGATCGCCCTTGAACACAAGGGCGCGGTGGTTGCGGGCGTGATCTATGACCCGGTCAAGGACGAGATGTTCCACGCCGAGAAGGGCGAGGGCGCCTGGATGAACGAGACGCGGCTGCGCGTCTCGGGGCGGCGCAGGATGATCGAATCGATCTTCGCCACCGGCCTGCCCTTTGCCGGGATGCGCACGCTGCCGGCCTCGCTTCAGGATCTGGCGCGGATCCTGCCGGAATGCGCCGGGGTGCGGCGGATGGGGGCGGCGGCACTCGACATGGCCTATGTCGCCGCCGGCCGCTACGAGGGCTATTGGGAACGCGAGATCCACGCCTGGGACATCGCCGCCGGCATGGTCCTCGTGGCCGAGGCGGGCGGGTTCGTCGCCCCGATCCTGCCCGGACGCGATCCGCTGACGGACGGCGAGGTGATCGCCGGCAATGCCGAGATCTTCGAGAAGTTCGCGACCGTGATCCGCACCCGCCCCCAGCCGGGCAGCCAGATCACCGGCTGAAGCACGGCCCTTAGCCGCCCTAGGGGCCTCAACCGCCCCAGGGGCCGCGGCGCGGCGGGCCGGCGCGCCGGGTCAGGGTGCGGCGGATTTCGGGGAAACTGGTGCTCCGGATCGCGCCCCAGCGCGCGGGCGCGTGCGACGGCCGGCCGCCGGAGCGGGCCCAGAGCGCCGGCCCGCCGCGGAGGAACCAGGCCGGCACCATGAGGGCGATCCCGGCCAGGAACCCGCCGACATGCGCCCAATAGGCGATCCCGCCGCTGGCCGCATCGGACGCCAACGCGCCCACCACCTGAAATGCGAACCACACCCACAGGATCGTCCAGGCCGGGAACGGCAGGATGCGGATGATGAAGACAAGGAAGATCAGCACATCGACCCGCGCGCGCGGATAGAGCAGCAGATATCCCCCCATCACCGCCGCCACCGCCCCGGATGCACCGATCGTCGGCGCGGCGGACCAGGGCGCGACGGCCCATTGCGCCACCCCCGCCGCCGCCCCGCCGGCAAGGTAGAACAGCAGAAATCCCGCCCGGCCCAGCGCATCCTCGAGATTGTCGCCGAATATCCACAGAAACAGCATGTTCCCCGCCAGATGCCACAGGTCGGCATGCAGGAACATCGAGGTCAGAAGCCCGTCCACGTTCTGTCCCGTGGTGACAAGCCGCGGCACCAGCGCCCAGTCCATGTAGAAGCGGTAGAGCGCCGCCTCGCCGGGATGGGCCGCCATCACCTGCAGGTGGATGGCGACATTGAGGGCGATCAGCACCCAGGTGACGAGAGGCGCGCGCAGGGACGGGTTGTGGTCGCGGATCGGAAGCATGGCGCAGGCTGCGGCGCGCCCCGCCCGGGGTCAACCCCCCGAGGTCACCCCCCCAGGGCTATCGCATTTGGCCGATGATGGGCCTTGCGAAGTCGTCGGACCATCCGGCTCGTTTGCGTTTTCTGGAGATCGGGAGTTTGGGGCGGGCGGTTCGGAGCAGGTTGAGGGTGAGACGCCGGA
>JADYZU010000027.1 GCA_020852925.1 Rubellimicrobium sp.
AATCCCTCGGTTTGCCTCCGGCGGGGGTATTTGGGGCAAAGGTGAATGGGGCCCCCTTCATCTTTGCCGAAATACCCCGGGGGGGAGGCCCGCGAGGGCCCGGGGGGGCAGCGCCCCCCCGCCCGGCCTCAGCCCGGGCGCAGCGCCAGGGCCGCGCGCGCGAGGGCGGAGATGCGGTCCCAGTCGCTTGCGGCCAGGGCGTCGGCGGGGGCAACCCAGGATCCGCCCACGCACATGACATTCGGCAGCGCGAGCCAGGCCGTGGCCGTGCCCGCGCCGATGCCGCCGGTCGGGCAGAACCGCATCTGCGGCAGCGGTCCCGCCCAGGCGCGCAGCACCGCGGGGCCGCCGTTCGCCTCGGCGGGAAAGAACTTGGCCACGGTGATCCCGCGCTCCAGCAGGCGCATCGCCTCGGAGGGGGTCGCCGTGCCGCACAGGATCGGCAGCCCGTTGGCCAGCGCGGCATCGACCAGCCGGTCGGTCACCCCGGGCGAGACGCCGAAGGACGCGCCGGCGGCGCAGGCCGCCTCGACATCGGCCGGGCCGAGCAGCGTGCCCGCGCCCACCACCGCGCCCGCGACCCCGGCCATCAGCCGGATCGCCTCGAGCGCGGCGGGCGTGCGCAGCGTCACCTCGAGCGCCGGCAGCCCGCCCGCGACCAGCGCCCGGGCCAGGGGATCGGCCTGGTCGGCGTCCTCGACCACCAGCACCGGCACCACCGGGGCGAGGGCGCAGATGCGGGCGATCCGCGTGGAGGCGTCATGAGGGTCGAGTGTCATCCGTTTCCTCCATTGAACAGCGCGGCGGCACCCGTGGTCGCCGGGCCGACCGCATCGCGGAAAATCCCGAAGAGTTCGCGCCCCATCCCCGCGCCATGGGCGGCGATGTCGTAGGTTCCCGGCGCGCGGCCGGCAAGGTCCGCCATCACCTCGAGCCGCCCGGCCGCGATGTCGAGGCGGATCATGTCGCCGTCCTGGATGCGGCCGATCGCGCCGCCGCAGGCCGCCTCGGGGCTGGTGTGGATCGCCGAGGGCACCTTGCCCGAGGCCCCCGACATGCGCCCGTCGGTGACCAGCGCCACCTTCAGCCCCCGGTCGATCAGGTTCGAGAGCGCGGGGATCAGCGAATGCAGTTCCGGCATCCCGCGCGCCGCCGGTCCCTGCCAGGGGACGACGAACACGGTGTCCGAGGTGATCTCGCCCGCGCGGACCGCGCGCTTCACCGCGTCCTGGTCGCAGAACACCCGGGCCGGAGCCTCGATCAGGCGGTTTCCGGGCGCCACCGCCGAGGCCTTGATCACCGATTCGCCCAGGTTGCCCGAGAGGCGCGCGATGCCGCCGCTGGGCAGGAACGGATCGGAAAGCGGGCGCAGGATCGCGCTGTTGTGGGACTGCGCCGGGCCCGCGACCTCGATCAGGCTGTCGCCCGCCAGCCGGGGTTCGCGCGTGTAGCGCTCGAGGCCGGGGCCGGCGACGGTGGTCACATCCGCATGCAGCAGCCCGCCCGCAAGCAGTTCCCCGATCAGGAAGGCAAGGCCGCCCGCCGCGTGGAAATGGTTCACGTCGGCCAGGCCGTTCGGATAGACCTTGAGCAGGAGCGGCACCACTTCGGAGATGGCGGCGAAATCCTCGAGCCGCAGGTCGATCCCGGCGGCGCGGGCCATGGCCGGCAGATGCATGACCAGATTGGTGGACCCGCCCGAGGCCATGAGGCCGACGATGCCGTTCACGAAGGCGCGTTCGTCGAGGATCCCGGCCACCGGGGTATGTTCCGTCCCCCGCGCGGTGATGGCGAGCGCGCGCGCGACCGCGGCGCGCGTCAGCGCCTCGCGCAGCGGGGTGCCGGGATTGACGAAAGAGGCGCCGGGCAGGTGCAGGCCCATGAATTCCATGAGCATCTGGTTGGTGTTGGCGGTGCCGTAGAAGGTGCAGGTGCCGGGGCCGTGGTAGGTGGCCCTCTCGGCCGCCATCAGTTCGTCGCGGCCGATCTCGCCGGCGGCGAAACGCTGGCGCACCGCGCTGGTCACGCCGTTCGACTGGCCCGAGGTCATCGGCCCCGCCGGGACGAAGATCGCCGGGACATGGCCGAAGGTCGCGGCGGCGATGACGAGGCCGGGCACGATCTTGTCGCAGACCCCCAGAAAGAGCGTGGCGTCAAAGCAGTTGTGCGAGAGCGCGACCGCCGCCGACAGCGCGATCACCTCGCGCGAGAAGAGCGACAGTTCCATTCCCGGCTGGCCCTGGGTCACGCCGTCGCACATCGCCGGCACCCCGCCCGCGACCTGCGCGGTGGCGCCCAGGGCGCGGGCGGTGGCGCGGATCAGTTCGGGGTAATGTTCATAGGGCTGATGCGCCGAGAGCATGTCGTTGTAGGCGGTGACGATCCCGAGGTTCGCCACCTGTCCCCCCGCGATCGCGGCCTGATCGGCGCCGGCCGCGGCCACGGCATGGGCCATGTTCGAGCACGACAGATGCGCTCGCGCCGGGCCTGCGGCGCGCGCCGCCTCCATCCGGGCAAGATAGGCGCTGCGACCGGGGGCGCTGCGGGCGCGGATGCGGTCGGTGACGGCGGCGATGGCGGGGTGCAGGGTCATGGCGGGCTCCGGGGCGCGGGCATTCGGGCGGATGGGGCGGGTTGCGGGAGGGCCCTAGCAGATGTTGTTAGCGCTAACAACAGTTCGGTGACACGGATCGCTGACATGCCGATGCCGGCGCGCGCAGGATAGGGCCGGGGCGGCGCGATTGCATCCCTCCCTCTGTCCGGGTCATGGCCCGCCGGTTGCGATCCAGCGCCCGCCGCCTGCGATCCGGGCTTTCGCGGCGGGGCCGGGCGCGGTAGAGGGCGCAATGACCGTCGATGCCGCATCCCGCCCGCCCTATCCGCGTGTCCGCCTCTCGCCCAGGGCCGAGGCGCGCGCCATCCGTCACGGATTCCCCTGGGTCTATGCCGGGGAGCTGGTCCTTGACCGGCGCACGAAGGCGCTGGCGGCGGGGACGATAGCCGTGCTCGAGGAACCGGGGGGCGCCCCCCTTGGCGTGGTCACGGTGAACACCGGATCGAAGATCGTGGCGAGGATGCTCGATCAGGATGCGGGCGCGCGCATCGACCGCGCCTGGATCGCCGGGCGGATCGCGCAGGCGCTGGCGCATCGCGCGCGCCTTTACGACGCGCCCTTCTACCGGCTGGTCCATGCCGAAGCCGACGGCCTGCCGGGCGTGGTGATCGACCGGTTCGGCGCGGTTGCGGTGGTGCAGCCCAATGCCGCCTGGGCGCAGGCCATGGCCGCCGACATCGCTGCGGCGCTGGTCGCGGTCACGGGCGTGTCGACGGTGATCCTGAACGGGCAGGGCCGGGCGCGCGCGCTCGAGGGATTGGCCGAGGAGATGGCGGTGCTGCACGGCGAGGCGCCCGCGGGGCCGGTGCCGGTGCCGATGAACGGCGCCACCTACATGGCCGATCTGCGGACCGGGCAGAAGACCGGGCTTTTCTATGACCAGCGGCCGAACCATGCCTTTGTCGCGGGGCTGGCGCGGGGGGGGCGGGTTCTGGACGTGTTCGCGCATGTGGGCGGATTCGCCCTGGCCGCGCTGGCGGCGGGGGCGGAATCGGCGCTGGCGGTGGACGGATCGGCGGCCGCTCTTGACCTGGCGCGGCAGGGCGCGCTGGCCGGGGGGACGGGCGCGCGCCTGGAGACGCGGCAGGGCGATGCCTTTGACGTGCTCGAGGCGCTTGGCGCCGAGGGGGCGCGGTTCGATGTGGTGATCTGCGATCCGCCGGCCTTTGCGCCGGCGAAGCCCGCGCTCGAGTCGGGGCTGCGCGCCTATGAGCGGGTGGCGCGGCTGGCGGCGCCGCTGGTGGCGGAGGGCGGCTATCTGTGCCTCTGTTCCTGTTCGCATGCCGCCGATCTGGCGCAGTTCCGCGCCGCCTCGGCGCGCGGGATCGGCCGGGCCGGGCGGCGCGGGCCGATCGTCTGGACCGGGTTCGCCGGGCCCGACCATCCGGTGCTGCCGCAACTGGCGCAGAGTGGCTATCTCAAGGCGCTGGTGTTTCGTCTCTGAGGCTGGCGATGCGGGTGCTCATCGACGCGAATGTGCTTTATCCCACGGTGCTGCGCGAGATCGTGCTGGGCTGTGCGCAGGCCGGCCTGTTCGAGCCGCGCTGGTCGGCGCGGATCGCGGGCGAGTGGATCCATGCGGCGGGGCGGCTGTCGCCCGAGCAGCGGGTCCTGGCCGAAGGCGAGGTCGCGCTGGCCGAGGCGCGGTTCCCGCGCGCGCGGGTGGACGCGCGGGTGGAGGTGGGGCAGGGCATCGAGGAGCGGCTCTGGCTGCCGGATCCGGGCGATGTCCATGTCCTGGCCGCGGCGATCGCGGGGCATTGCGATGCGATCCTGACCATGAATGCCCGCGATTTCCCGCGCGACGTGCTGGCGGCCGAGGGGATCGAACGGCGCGATCCGGACGGGTTCCTGTGCGATCTGGCGCTGCGGTCCGGCGCGGCGGTGGCGGCGGTGGTCGATGCCGCGGTGGCCGAGGCCGCGCGCCTGTCGGGCGAGGGCTGGGACCGGCGGCGGCTGTTGCGCAAGGTCGGACTGCACCGGCTGGCGCGGGTTCTGGGCTGAGGCCCCGGGGCGCTGCCCCGGACCCCGGGGTATTTCGGGCAAAGAGGAAGATCAGGCGCGCGGTTCGGGCGGACGGACGGCGGGCGGGCGGAGGGCGGGCGGGCGGGCCGCCGGGGCCCAGCGGGCGATGTTGCCCCGGATGCGGGCGATGCGGTCGGCCGTGGGGGGGTGGGTGGCGGTCCAGGCGGCGCTGACCGCGCCGCCGGTACCGGTCAGGCGGTCGAGTTTCTCGAGCAGGGCGACCTGGGCGCCGGCGTCGATGCCGGACTTGAGCAGGAGCGCGGTGGCCCAGGCATCGGCCTCGTATTCGTCGGCGCGCGAGAGGCGCGCAGCCAGCAGCGTGGTGGCCAGCCCGGCCAGCCAGCCGCCGAGACCGGGCAGGAGCCGGGTGAGGAAGGCCGCGAGCACCGCGCGCAGGGCGTTCTGGCCCGAGAAATCGATCATGCGCCGGCGGGTGTGGCCCAGCGCGACATGGCCCAGTTCATGGGCCACGACCGAGGCGAGTTCCTCGGCGGTGACCTGGCCCGCGCGGAAGGCGTCGTGCAGGCCGCGGGTGATGTAGATGCGCCCGTCGGCGGCGGCGAGGCCGTTCACCGGGGCGATGTCGTAGAGGTTGACCGCCAGCCGCGGCAGGTCGAGCGCGCGGGCGAGGCGGGTCATGACCGGAGCGAGCGCCGGATCGGCCAGCGGCCGCGAGCGCGCGTCGAGTTCGGCCCTGGTGCGCCAGGCCGCGAACCGCCAGGCGACAAGGCCGTAGAGCACCGCAAGCAGGATCGGGGCAAGGCGCAGCATGGGGCCGATATGGGGCCGGCGGCGCGCGGGGTCAATGCGGCGGGCGCCTCAGCCCGCCATCCGGCCCAGCACCACGGTGACGACCACCCCCGCCACCGCGAGGGTGAGGGCCGTGACCGCCCCCCATTGCGCCATGTCGGCCGCGGTGCCGCCGCGCCTGCGGGCGGCCGCGGCGCCGAGGACGGCGCCGAGCGCGAGTCCGATGACGGGAAACAGCATGGTTCAGCCCCGGTTGGCCGGGCTCAGCAGGGCGATCTCGCGCTGGCGGGCCCGGACTTCGATGTCGGAGCCAAGGCCGTAGCGCCCCCAGGCGAGGCTGTCCAGCCTTGCCTCGGCGGCCTCGTCCGGGCGGTCGAGCAGGGCGAGGGCCTCGGCGCGGAACATGAGAAGCTGGGCGAGGAGCGCGGCGTTGCGGTAGCCGCGCGCGGTGGGGATCGATTCATCGGTGAGGGCGAGAACCTGCGCGGCATCGCCGTCGCGCAGGGCGAAGGCGGCCAGTTGCAGCGCGACACTGGCCTCGTGCAGGCGGGTCTCGGGCGCGGCGGCGTAGATGCGCCGCGCCTCGAGGAAGGCGCCGCGCGCCAGATCGGGCGCGACCCCGGCCACGAGCCGCCCGTAGACATAGAGCGCAAAGCCCTTGCGCGGCCCGTCCCAGCCGAAGGCCCGGGCGAGGTTCACGGCGAGTTCCGCCGAGGCGCGCCGGTTGGCCGGCAGGTCGCGGGCGGAGAGCGCGGTCTCGATCGCGTCGATCCAGTCGCGCGAGGTATCGTTCACCGGCCGGCCCGGGCGGTTGCCGGCCGGGTTCAGCCGCCCGAGCAGCGCCGGCAGCCGCACCGCCACATCGCCGCGGGTCATGCCGTTGCGCAGTTCCGGCGCATAATAGGCGCGCAGCACCAGCATGTCGAAGCCGGTCAGGACCGCGTGGATGTTGTCGTCGTTGAAGATGGAATCGGGCAGGCGATAGAGATCGTTCAGCGGCCCGAGCGCCTGCGACAGTTCCTCGTGCAGGCAGTCGCGGATCTCCTGCGGGGCGACATCGGCGGGCACGAAGACGGTGGCGCGGTCGCGGCGGGTCAGCGTGGCCCAGTCGACCTGCGGCGTGCGGCGGGCGGCGCGGAATTCCTCCCAGCTTCCGACGCGGGGCACGACGAAACAGGCGGCGCGCGGCACGGCGCGCTGCAATTCGGCGCGGGGCAGGGCCTCGATGGTGATGGCGGCATCGGGGGCGCCGGTGAGAAAGATGTCGATCCCGGCCTCGCTGCGCAGCCGGTCGAGCAGTTCGCGCAGGTCGGGGACCAGCGTGGGCGGCACGGCGCCGGCGACGCGCACGCTGACCGGGCCTTCGAACCGGGTCAGGACCGGCAGGCTGCGCCCCGATTCCGTGCGAAAGGCGAGGTCGAGGAAATCCTGCGCGATCTCGTCATTGGCGCGGGTCGGCGGGGCGGCGGCGGCGGGGGCGAAGGTCTGCATCGGCGGCAGCGATCCGGTCATGACCGCGGCGCGCGCCACCGGGCGCGGGTCGGGGCCGGGCGAACAGGCCGACAGGAGCGCGATGAGCGCCACCGTGACGCGCCGCGCCCTGCGGGCGGCCAACGCGCCGCCGCCGTTCATCCCGCCCGCTGTCCGAACCGACATGCCGGTCACTCCTGCCATCCGCTTCACCCGCACCCCGACTGCCGCCCGAGATGGGCGCGGACGGGGAACGGAGAAGGCATTCCCGTGGCAGCGGGCGCCGGAGCCGATCCTGACGGATCCGCCCGGCCCTGCGCCATGCCCGCCGTCGCGCCGGGCCGGGCCCCGGGGCGGGAACGCGGACGACTGGGGCACGGGCGCCACAGTGGCCTTGTGTCCGGCGGCGCCGGGGCCGCTAGATCTGGAATCGCCGGGCGGGGCGGCCGCTTGCGGCCGGGCCGGCGCGGCGGCCGCCTGCGAATCGGGCCGGGCGTTTGCCGCACCGATTCCCGCACCGATTCCCGGGCCGGCGCCGCTGGTGGCCGGGGGGACGGTCGGGGGGCGGTCGGGGCGGCAATTGGGGGGGTGACACCGCGCGGGGCAGGCGATAAAGGGCTGCCACAGGTAGTTCGGGGTGCCGGGATGGCTGGTGACGTCAAGACCTTCTCGGTGCCGCAATCCGGAGGAACAGAGATGAAGGCCGAGACCTTCCTGCCGGAGGATTATCGTCCCGCCGAGGACGAGCCCTTCATGAACGAGCGCCAGATCGAGTATTTCCGGCGCAAGCTGATCGCCTGGAAGGGCGAACTCCTGCGCGAGAGCCACGACACGATCGAGGGCATGAAGGACGGCACCCGCAACATTCCCGACATCGCCGACCGCGCCTCGGAAGAGACGGACCGCGCGCTCGAACTGCGCACCCGCGACCGGCAACGCAAGCTGGTGGCCAAGATCGACGCGGCGCTGCGCCGGATCGAGGATGGCGAATACGGCTATTGCGAGATCACCGGAGAGCCGATCAGCCTCAGGCGCCTCGATGCGCGGCCGATCGCCACCATGACGCTCGAGGCGCAGGAGCGCCACGAGCGGCGCGAGAAGGTCCACCGCGACGACTGAGATGGCGCCAGCCGATTGTGCGGTCATCGGCGGCGGGATCGCCGGGATGGCCACGGCCGCGGCCCTTGGCCGGGCGGGCGCCGGGCGGGTGCGGGTGTTCGAACAGGCGCCCGCGATCCGCGAATTCGGCGCGGGATTGCAGATTTCCCCCAATGGCGGCGCGGTGCTGGCCGCGCTCGGCCTTGGCCCCGAGGCGCGGGCGCGCGGCATCCATGCCCTCGCGGTCGAGCCGCGCGATGCCCTGACGGGGCGGGTGATCGGGCGCTTTGACCTGACGCGCGGGCCGGGCGAGCCCTACCGGTTCTTTCACCGGGCCGACCTTCTCGAGATGCTGCGCGAGGCCGCCGAACGCGCCGGGGCGGCGATCGTCACCGGCGCGCGCATCGACACCGTCACCGCCCGGGGGGCGCTGACCGGGCCGGACGGGCGGATGCAGAGCCCGCGCCTGGTGGTGGGCGCGGACGGGATCCATTCGGTCGCGCGCGCCGCGCTGAACCCGCGCACGCGGCTGTTCTTTACCCGGCAGGTGGCCTGGCGCGCGATCGTGGCCGGGGACCATCCGCCCGTCGCCCGCATCTGGATGGCGCCGGGGCGCCATGTCGTGACCTATCCGCTGCCCGGCGGGCGGGTGAACATCGTCGCCGTGCGCGAGACCCGCGACTGGGCCGAAGAGGGCTGGCACCGCGAGGACGACCCCGCGAACCTGGCCCGCGCCTTTGCCGATGGCGCGCCCGATCTGCGCGCGCTGTTCGGGCGGGTGCAGGACCTGCGGCTCTGGGGCCTGTTCCGCCATCCGGTGGCGGCGCGCTGGCATGGGGGCAGCCTTGCGCTGGTGGGGGATGCGGCGCATCCGACGCTGCCCTTCCTCGGGCAGGGGGCCAATCTCGCGCTCGAGGATGCCTGGGTGCTGGCGGCGCTGGCGGCGGGGGCGCGCGATGTGCCGGGCGCGCTGGCCCGCTATCAGGCGGCGCGTTCGGCCCGGGTCACGCGCGCGCTGGCGGCGGCCAATGGCAATGCGGTGAACTACCATCTGTCCGGCCTGCGGCGCGGCATCGCGCATCTGGGTCTGGGCGCCATCGCCCGGATCGCGCCGGGGGCGTTCCTCGGGCGGCTGTCCTGGCTTTACGACCATGACGTGACCCGCGCCTTTCCCCCCGGCCCGTCCCCGGGCTGAGGCCGCGCCGCTCAGGCGTCGATCTCGATCCAGACCGGAACGTGATCCGAGGGCCGCTCGCGCGCGCGCAGGTCACGCTCGATGCCGGCGCCGGTCAGCAGGTCGGCGGCCTGCGGCGAGACAAGCCAGTGGTCGATGCGGATGCCGTCGTTGCGCTCCCAGGCGGCACGCTGGAAATCCCAGTAGGAATAAAGCCCGTCCGACTGGTCGAAAAGGCGCAGCGCATCGTGATAGCCCAGGTTCAGCACCCGCCGGAAGGCCGCGCGCGACGGCGGCAGCGCCAGCGCGTCAAGGGCCCAGGCGGCGGGGCGGGCGGCGTCGCGGTCCTCGGGGATCACGTTCCAGTCCCCGCCCAGCAGCACCGGCTCTTCGGTGGCCAGCAGTGCGCGCGCCCGCGTCAGAAGCCGCGCCATCCAGGCCAGCTTGTAATCGTATTTCGGCCCCGGCGCCGGATTGCCGTTCGGCAGGTAAAGCCCGCAGATCCGCAGCGCGCGCCGGCCCACGACCGTGGCCTCGATCCAGCGCGCCTGTCCGTCGCCCGCGCCATCCGGCCCGATTCCCGGCCCGCTCTCCGGCCCGTTCTCCGGCAGGCCGCGCACCACATCCTCGAGCGGCAGGCGCGACAGGATCGCCACGCCGTTGAAACTCTTCTGGCCATGGGTGGCCAGGTGATAGCCGCGCTCCTCGAACGGCTCGCGCGGGAAGGAGTCGTCGGTCGCCTTGATCTCCTGAAGCACCGCCACGTCGGGCGCCGAGGACTCGAGCCATTCAAGCACCCGCTCGAGCCGGGCCTTGATGCCGTTCACGTTGTAGGTGGCGATCCTCATGCCCGCCCCCCATCCCGCAACCCGGCCCGCAGATCGGCCCGCGCCCTCACAGCGCGAACGAGGTGCCGCAGCCGCACGAGGCGCTCGCGTTCGGATTGTCGACCAGGAACCGCGCGCCGATCAGTTCCTCGCTGAAGGTGATCGTCGCCCCCTCGAGAAACGGCAGCGAGACCGGATCGACCACCACCGCCTCGCCCGCGCCGCGCAGCACAAGGTCGTCCGCCGCCGGATCGTCAAGGGTGATGCGATACTGGAACCCCGAACAGCCGCCGCCCTCGACGGCGATGCGCAGGGCCTTGCCCTGCCGCGCGGCGCCGATCTCGGCCAGCCGGTCGAATGCGCGCGGGGTGACGGCGGGGGGCAGGGTCATGGCGGTCTCCTTCACCCGGTCGACTATAGGACGCGGGCGGGGCCGGGGCAACGGGGCCGGAAAAAGGGGACCGGAGAAAGGGCGCCGGAAAAAGGGGGCCGGAGTTAGGGGGCGCGCAAGGCCCTGTCACTTGCCCCCCGCGCGCGCTAATGAAGGGAAAGCCCGCCTCCGGAGTTGCGCCCCCGTGCCCTGCCGCGCCCCCCATGCCTGCCGCCCGCAAGACAGCCGCGGCCGCCTCTACCCCGAGGAGGAATCGACCTTCCGTTCGCCCTGGCAGCGCGACCGCGACCGGATCATCCACTCCTCCGCCTTCCGCCGGCTCAAGCACAAGACCCAGGTCTTCATCGAACACGAGGGCGACTACTACCGCACGCGCCTGACCCATTCGATCGAGGTGGCGCAGGTGGCGCGCACTGTGGCGGGCGCGCTCGGCCTCGACACCGACCTGACCGAGGCGGTGGCGCTGGCCCATGACCTGGGGCACCCGCCCTTCGGCCATACCGGCGAAGAGGCGCTGGACGCGCTGATGGCGCCCTATGGCGGCTTTGACCACAACGCGCAGGCGATCCGGATCGTCACCTCGCTCGAGCGGCACTATGCGCTCTGGGACGGGCTGAACCTGACCTGGGAGACGCTCGAGGGCATCGCCAAGCACAACGGCCCGGTGGCCCCGCCCTGGCCGCATGCGCTCGCCGGATACAACGCCCGCCACGACCTCGACCTCGCCACCCATGCAAGCGCCGAGGCGCAGGTGGCCGCGCTCTCGGACGACATCGCCTATTCGCATCACGACCTGCACGACGGGCTGCGGGCCGAACTCTTCTCGACCGACGAACTGGCGACGCTGCCGGTGCTGGGCGACTGCTTTGCCGAGGTGGACCGCCGCTATCCCGGCCTGAACTACTACCGCCGCCGGCACGAGGCGCTCAGGCGCTTCTTCGGGATCCTGGTCGAGGATGTCATCACCCTTGCGCGCAGCACATTCGCCGAGGTGGCGCCGCAGGGCGCCGACGATGTGCGCCGCGCCGGACGGATGATGATCCGCTTCAGCCCGGGCCTGGCGCAGGACCTGCGCAGCATCCGCGACTTCCTGTTCCACCGCATGTATCGCGCCCCCGGCGTGGTGGCGATGCGGCGCGAGGTGACGCAGGTGATCCGCGACCTGTTCCCGCTGTTCATGGAGAATACCCGGGAACTGCCGAAACAATGGCGCAAGGACGTGGATGAGGCCGGGGACGAAACCGCGCTGGCCCGCATCGTCGCCGACTACATCGCCGGCATGACCGACCGCTTCGCGATCGAGACCCATGCCCGGCTGCTTGGTTCGGACATGGTCGAACGCACCCGCGCGCTGCGTGGCTGAGGCCTGGCGGGGGGGCGCTGCCCCCCCGGGCCCTCGCGGGCCTCCCCCCCCGGGGTATTTCGGCAAAGATGAAGGGGGCCCCATTCACCTTTGCCCCAAATACCCCCGCCGGAGGCAAACCGAGGCATTGCGCAGGCAATGCCGAGAGGAAAGGAATGCGCGCGCGACCAGCGCGCGCTCCGCCGGATCGGATGGGGCGGCGTTGACCCGGGGCGATGGCGTGGCTAGAGGGGCGGGGTCGGGCGCGGGGTCTGCGGCCGGGAGAACGAGATGAACCTTTTCGCCGAAATCCGCCTGCTGATCCTTGACCGCCTTGCCGCCCTGGCGGCCGAAGGCCGGTTGCCGCTGGGCCTGCCGTTCGATGCCGTCACGGTCGAGCCGCCGCGCGATGCGGGGCATGGCGACATGGCCACCAATGCCGCGATGGTGCTGGCCAGGCCGGCGGGCCTGCCCCCGCGCGAGATCGCGGCGCTTCTGGCCGGGGCGCTGGAGGGAGAGCCGCGCATCGCCGGGATCCAGATCGCCGGGCCCGGTTTTCTCAACCTGCGGCTGGCGCCCGCGGTCTGGCAGGGGGTGGTGCGCGCGGTGCTGGCCGATCGCGACTACGGCCGCTCGGCCATCGGGGCCGGGTTGCGCGTCAATGTCGAATTCGTCTCGGCCAATCCCACCGGTCCGATGCATGTGGGCCATGCCCGCGGCGCGGTCTTTGGCGATGCGCTGGCCAGCCTGCTGGAACATGCCGGCTACGAGGTGACGCGCGAATATTACATCAACGACGGCGGCGCGCAGGTCGATGTCCTGGCGCGGTCCGCCTACGAGCGCTACCGCGAGGCCTGCGGCGAGGCGCCCGAGATCGCCGAGGGGCTTTACCCCGGCGAATACCTGATCGAAGTGGGCGAGGCGCTGAAGCAGCGCCATGGCGACGCGCTCCTGCACAAGGACGAGGCGCACTGGCTGGACGAGGTGCGCGCATTCGCCACCGGACGCATGATGGCCATGATCCGCGCCGATCTGGCCATGCTGGGCGTGCGCATGGATGTCTATTCCAGCGAGAAGGCGCTTTACGGTTCCGGCCGGATCGAGGCCGCGATCGAGCGGTTGCGCGGCCTGGGCCTCATCTACGAGGGCGTGCTCGAGCCGCCCAAGGGCAAGACCCCCGAGGATTGGGAGCCGCGGGTGCAGACCCTGTTCCGCTCGACCGCGCATGGCGACGATGTCGACCGGCCGGTGAAGAAGTCGGACGGATCCTGGACCTATTTCGCCCCCGACATCGCCTATCACTGGGACAAGGTCGAACGCGGTTATGACCAGCTCATCGACGTGTTCGGCGCCGACCACGGCGGCTATGTGAAGCGCATGAAGGCCGCGGTGGCCGCGCTTTCGGAGGGGCGCGTGCCGCTCGACATCAAGCTGATCCAGCTTGTGAAGCTCATGAAGGACGGCGAGCCCTTCAAGATGTCGAAGCGCGCCGGCAATTTCGTCACGCTGCGCGATGTGGTCGAACAGGCGGGCGCCGACGTGACGCGCTTTGTCATGCTCACGCGCAAGAACGATGCGCCGCTCGAGTTCGACTTCGCGCGCGTCCTTGAACAATCGCGCGAGAACCCGGTGTTCTATGTGCATTACGCCCATGCGCGGGTCATGTCGGTGCTGCGGCGCGCGGCCGAGGCGGGGATCGCCGCCGACGACGCGACCCTGGCCGCCGCCGATCTCGCGCGCCTCTCGCATGAGGCCGAGCTGAAGGTCGCGCGGCGGATCGCCGAATGGCCGCGCGAGGTCGAGATTGCCGCGCGCGGCAACGAACCGCATCGCATCGCCTTCTATCTCTATGAACTTGCGTCCGATTTTCACGGCTTGTGGAATCGCGGCCATGACGAGACCGCGCTGCGGTTCGTGCAGGAGGGCGATCCGGCCACGTCGCAGGCGAAAATCGCCCTGGCGCGGGCGGTTTCCGTTGTCATTTCGTCCGCGCTGGGTATCCTTGGCGTGACCCCGGTGCACGAGATGCGGTGAAACCGCGCCATTCCGGCGGTCGCGAGGCAAGCGGCAGACCGCGGCGGGGCCAGCCCCGGACCGCGGACATGAGGCGGGAATGGCAGTTCTGAGCGACGGGCCCGGTCCCGGGCAAGGTCTGGGAGGAGTCCTGCGGGCGCAGGGCCGGATGACGCATCCGCGGCAGGACCGGCCGCGCCGGCATCCACAACCGGAGGTCCGCGCGGCGCCCCTGGGCGCGCGCGTGGCGGCGCTGACCCGGATGGCGGGGGCGGCGGCCTCGATCGGGCTTGTGCTCGGGGTCGGGGTCTGGGGCTATCGGCTGATGATGCGCGATGTCACCGGCATTCCGGTGGTGCGCGCCATGGCCGGGCCGATGCGGATCGCGCCCGAGGATCCGGGGGGCGCGATCGCGGATCATACCGGGCTTGCGGTGAATGCGATCGCCGCCGTGGGCGCCGCCGCCGCGCCCGAGGACATGCTCACGCTGGCGCCCGCCGCCGATGCGCTGCTGCCCGAGGATCTCGAGGCGGCCGGTCAAGATCCCGGTCCCGGCGCCGGCGGGGCGGCCGCCGAGGCCGCCATCGCCCCCGGCGCCGAAGGCGGCACGATGAGTGCCGAGGATGTGCTGGCCCTTGCCGACATGATTGCGGCGGGGGTCGATCCGCTGGAACCGCTGGCGCAGGCGGACGGGGGCACGGCGCCGGCCGCCGCCACCGCCGCCGCCGCCGCTGCGCCGGTCGTGGTCATCCCCGCCGATGTGCCGGGGGTCGCGGTGTCGTTGCGGCCGCATCCGCGTCCGGCGCAGGCGGCGGCCCTTGCCGCCGCCGCCGTCGCGCCTGCCGTCGCCCCCGCCCTCCCCGCTGTGACCACCGGAAGCATTCCTGCCGGCAGCACCCTCGTGCAGTTCGGCGCGTTCGAGACCGCCCAGCTTGCCGCCGAGGAATGGGACCGGCTCCATGCACGGTTCGGCAGTTTCCTCGGGCCGCTCGACCGGGTGATCCAGGAGGCGGCTTCGGGCGGGCGGGTGTTCTACCGGCTGCGCGCCGTAGGCTTTGCCGACATGGCCGAGGCGCGGCGGCTGTGCACCGCGCTCATTGCCGAAGGGGTGGACTGCATCCCCACCGTCGAGGGATGAGCGCGCCGCGCGCCGCCGTTCTGGGCGTGTCGGGGCCGGTCCTGCTGCCGCAGGAGCGCGATTTCCTGCGCGCGGCCGATCCCTGGGGGTTCATCCTGTTCGCGCGCAATGTCGTGGACCCGGATCAGGTGCGCGCCCTTACCGCCGATCTGCGCGAAGCGGTCGGGCGGGCGGCGCCGGTCCTCATCGACCAGGAGGGCGGGCGCGTGCAGCGCCTGCGCGCGCCGCACTGGCGCGAATACCGGCCCGCGCTGGACCAGATGGCGCGCGCGCGCGATCCGCTGCGCGGGCAATGGCTGCGCAACCGGCTCATTGCCGCCGAACTGGCGGCGGTCGGCATCGACGTGAACTGCGCCCCCCTTGCCGATCTGGTCGAGGAGGGGACGCATCCGGTGCTGCTGAACCGGCTTTACGGCGGCGACGTGGCCACCGTCACCGCCGCCGCCCGGGCCGCCGCCGACGGGCTCATGGCCGGGGGGGTGCTGCCGGTGCTGAAACATGTGCCGGGCTACGGCCGGGCGCGGGTGGACAGCCATCTGGCCCTGCCGCGCGTCACCGCGCCTCTGGCCGAGTTGCGCGCGCGCGACTTTGCCCCGTTCCGGGCGCTGGCCGATCTGCCCATGGCGATGTCGGCGCATATCGTGGTCGCGGCGCTTGATCCGGACCGGCCCGCCACCACCTCGCCCCTTGTCATGGCCGAGGTGCGCGGCTGGATCGGGATGGATGCGCTCATGATCACGGACGATCTGTCGATGGAGGCCCTCTCGGGCGGGATCGGCGCGCGCGCGGCGCAGGCGCTGGCGGCGGGTTGCGACATCGCGTTGCACAGCAACGGCCGCCTTGCGGAAATGGAAGAGGTCATCGCGGCCAGTCCGGCCCTGGCGGGCGATTCCCTGCGCCGCGCCGGGCGTGCCCTTGCCGCGCGCAAACCGGCGGAACCCTGCGATGCCGATGCCTTGTGGCGCGAACTTCAGGCATTGCTCGGGGATGACGCGCCGCCGGTTGCCCGGGCATGAACGATCCCGGCCCGGACCTGCCGCAACCCGGTCCTGCGCGGGACGAGGCCTTCATCGTCGACGTGGACGGGTTCGAGGGGCCGCTTGACCTGCTGCTCACGCTCGCGCGGGGGCAGAAGGTGGACCTGCGGCAGATCTCGGTGCTGGCGCTGGCCGAGCAATACCTGACCTTCGTCGAGAAGGCCCGCACCTTGCGCATCGAACTGGCGGCCGACTATCTGGTGATGGCGGCCTGGCTGGCCTGGCTCAAGTCGCGGCTGCTGCTGCCGCCCGATCCCGCCGGCGACGGCCCGAGCGCCGAGGACATGGCCGGGCATCTGGCCTGGCAACTGGCCCGGCTCGAGGCGATGCGCGAGGCGGGGGCCTGGCTCATGGCGCGGCCGCGCCTCGGGCAGGAGGTCTTTGCGCGCGGGCAGGCCCACGAGGCCGCGACCGCCCGGGTCATCCGGCACGAGGCCAGCCTGCTGGACCTGCTGCGCGCCTATGCGCGGCTGCGCACCCGCGACGATTTCCGGCCGCTGGTCCTTGACCGGGAAAACCTGATGACGATGGAACAGGCGCTGGAGCGGCTGCGGGCGGTGCTGGGCACGGTGCCGGGCTGGCGCGACCTGCGGGACTGGCTGCCCGAAGGGTGGCGCGCAGGCGGCATCCGCCTGCGGTCGGCGCAGGCATCGACGCTTGCCGCATCGCTGCAACTGGTGAAGGAGGGGCTGGCCGAGATCCGGCAGGACCGGGCCTTTGGTCCGCTGGAAATCCGCGCGCGCCCGAAGGGAGAGGCATGAGCGGCGCCGGCGATACCCCCCCGCTGTTCACGCCGCCCCCGGCCGAGGAGCAGGAGCGCATGGTCGAGGCGGTGCTGTTCGCCGCGGCGGTGCCGGTGACGCTGGCGGAACTGGCGGGGCGGCTGCCGCATGGGTCGGACCCGGCCAGGGCGCTGGCCGCGCTGGCGCGCCGCTATGCCGGGCGGGGCGTGGAACTGCGCCGGGTGGGCGATGCCTGGGCGCTGCGCACCGCGCCCGATCTGGGCTTTCTCATGCGCCGCGAGGTGGTCGAGGCCCGCCGCCTCTCGCGAGCCGGGATCGAGACGCTGGCCATCGTCGCCTATCACCAGCCCGTCACCCGCGCCGAGATCGAGGAGATCCGTGGCGTCGCGGTCAGTCGCGGCACGCTCGATCTGCTGATCGAACTGGGCTGGGTGGGCCTTGGCCGGCGGCGGATGACGCCGGGGCGACCGGCGACCTTTGTCGTGACCGAGGCGTTCCTCGATCATTTCGGCCTTGAAAGCGCGCGCGACCTGCCGGGGCTGAAGGAATTGCGCGCCGCCGGCCTGCTCGAGAACCGGCCGCCGCCCGGCACCGGCCTGCCGGGCGAAGGCGAGGGCGAGGGCGGCGGGGAAGAGGCCGGGGAGGACCAGCCCTCGCTCTTCGACGACGACGACGGGGACGAGAGCGGGGCAGGGGGCGGGGAGGCGCGATGATCCTGCGCCTCGTGATCCGGACGCTGCGGGTGTCCCTGCGGGTGCTTCTGCTGGTGATCGGCCTTCTGCCGGGCGGTCGCCCGGTCGCCCGGATCTTGCGGCTGTGCCTGCGGCTGATGCGCCTGTGACCGGGGTCAGGGCCGGAACTGCTTGGCCAGTTTCAGCCCCTGACCCTGATAGTTCGAGGCGATGCCGCTGCCGTAAAGGCGCGCGGGCACCTCGCTCATGCGTTCATAGACCAGCCGCCCCACCACCTGCCCGTGTTCGAGGGCGAAGGGCGATTCGTGGGCCCGCACCTCGAGCACCCCGCGCGATCCGGCGCCCCCCGCAGCGGCATGGCCGAAACCGGGATCGAAGAACCCCGCGTAATGCACGCGGAATTCGCCCGCCATGGCGGTATAGGGCGCCATCTCGGCGGCGTGGTCGGGCGGGATCGTCACCGATTCGCGGCTGACGAGGATGTAGAACGCCCCCGGATCGAGGATGATCTGGCCGCGTTCGGCATGCACCTCTTCCCAGAAGTCGCGCGCGGGGTAATGCCCGATCCGGTCAAGGTCGATCACGCCGGTATGCGGCTTGGCCCGCCAGCCGGCCAGCGTGCCCTGCCTTGGCGCCAGATCGACCGAAAACCCGAGACCCCCGGCAATGAACGGCTCCCCGTCCACCAGCGGCACCTGCCGGTGCAGCGCCGCCAGCGCCGCATCGTCGAGCGTGGCCTGCCCGTGGCGGAACCGGACCTGGTTGAGCCGCTGCCCGCTGCGCACCAGCACCGAAAACGAGCGCGGGCAGATTTCGGCCCAGAGCGGCCCGTGATAGCCCGGCGCGATGCGGTCGAATTCGGTGCCGCCATCGGTGATGGTCCGCGTGAGCAGATCGAGCCGGCCGGTCGAACTCTTGGCATTGGCCACCGCCGAAATCCCGTCGGGCAGCGCCAGCGATTCCATGAGCGGCACCAGATAGACGCAGCCCTTTTCCAGCACCGCGCCCTGGGTCAGGTCCATGCGGTGCATCTCGAACTCGGCGATGCGGTCCGCGACGCGCCGCCCCCCGCCCGCAAGGAACGAGGCCCGCATCCGGTAGGCCACCGGGCCCAGCCGCAAATCCAGGCTGGCCGGTTGCACCTGCGCGGGCAGGATCGGGGCGGCGGCGGCGATGGTGCCGGCGCCGATCATCCGTTCGATTTCCTGACAGGGCAGGACGCCGCTGGCCATGGCAGACCCCCGATATGCAAACGCCCGCCGCACGGGGCGGACGGGCGGTTTCATGGTCGGGCTAGCAGGACTTGAACCTGCGACCTTCTGTCCCCCAGACAGACGCGCTACCAGGCTGCGCTATAGCCCGACTGACGCGCCTTCTAGCGGAACCTGCGGCAAGGGCAAGGCGAAAATGCCGCCGGTTCACCGATGCTTGCCCGCCGGGTTTCCTGCCCGCTCATTCCCCCGCCATGCGCGCCCGCAGCGCGGCCAGACGCGCGACCAGCGGCACGATCCGCGCCCGGCGCCGCGCAGGCGGCGGCGCGGACAGCCGCAGCACCGGCCCGAGGATGCCGGCCCGATACCCCGCGCCCGGGGCAGCGGCGGCGGGGGCAGCAGGGGCAGGGGTGGCGGGGGCAGGGGCGGCGGCGGCAGCGGCGGCCGGCGCCGCTGGCGCGGTCAGGTCGGGCTGATGGCCGGCGGCCCGGTCGGGGAACGCCGGCGCCTGCCCCTCCTGCGCCAGCATGTCGTCGTCGGGGGCCGGGTCGTCGCCCGGTCCGGCCTCGGGCAGGGGCACGCCGCCGGCCGCCGCCTGCACCGGCGGCGACAGTTGCGCGACATGGCGCACGCCCTGTTCGCGCAGCAGTTTCTGCACGCCCTTGATGGTCATGCCCTCTTCGTGCAGCAGCGTCTTGATCCCGCCCAGCAGCGCCATGTCCTCGGGCCGGTAGTAACGCCGGCCGCCGGCGCGTTTCACCGGGCGGATCTGGCTGAACTTCGATTCCCAGAAGCGCAGCACATGGGCCGGGGTGTCCAGCCAGTCGGAGACCTCGCTGATGGTGCGGAATGCCTCGTCCGACTTGCTCACCCGGCCCTCCCGTCAGCCCTCGGCCCTGGCCACGCGGGCCTTCATCAGATGCGACGGCCGGAAGGACAGCACCCGGCGCGGATGGATCGGCACCTCCTGCCCGGTCTTGGGATTGCGCCCGACGCGGGCGGCCTTCTCGCGCACCGAGAAGGTGCCGAAGGACGAGATCTTGACCGATTCGCCGCGCACCAGGGCGTCCGACACATGCTGGAGCACCGATTCGACCAGTTCCGAACTGTCGTTGCGCGACAGGCCGACAGCCGCATGGACGGCCTCGGCCAGATCCATCCGGGTCAACGTCTTGTCCGACATGATGATCCCCCTGTTTTCCCGACTCTTAGACGAAGCGGCAAGCCGCCGTCAATATCAAGGGCTTGGCCGCGGGGGCCGCGGCAGGAGAGGGCAGGGCGCGCGGGGCGGCGGGCGCTACCAGCGCAGGACGACCGAACCCCAGGCCAGCCCGCCGCCGATCGCCTCGATCACGACGACCTGGCCGGGCCGGATCTGCCCGCGCCCGACCCCGACCGACAGCGCCAGCGGGATCGACGCGGCCGAGGTGTTGCCGTGGTCCTGCACCGTCAGCACCACCCGCTCGAGCGGCACCTGCATGCGCTGCGCGGTGGCAGTGATGATGCGCAGATTGGCCTGATGCGGCACGATCCAGTCCACATCCTGCGGCCCCAGCCCGGCCCGATCCAGCGCTTCATGCGCGGTTTCGGCCAGTTTCTCGACCGCGTGACGGAACACTTCGCGGCCCTGCATGCGCAGATGGCCGGTGGTCCCGGTCGAGGTGCCGCCATCGACATGGAGGATGTCGCGGAACCGCCCGTCCGAATGCAGGTCGGCCGACAGGAGGCCACGATCCGCGTTCGTCCCCGTGCCCTCGGCCGCCTCGAGGATCAGCGCGCCGGCCCCGTCCCCGAAGAGCACGCAGGTCGACCGGTCGGTCCAGTCCATCAGCCGCGAGAAGATCTCGGCGCCGATCACCAGCACGCGCCGGGCCCGGCCGGCGACGATCAGCGCATCGGCGGTGGTCAGCGCATAGACAAAGCCCGCGCAGACCGCCTGCACGTCAAAGGCAAAGCCGTGCTCCATCTCCAGCGCCGCCTGCACCATGGTCGCGGTGGCGGGAAAGGTGAGGTCGGGGGTGGATGTGGCCAGCACGATCGCGTCGATGTCGGCCGGCCCCAGCCCCGCCGAATCGAGGGCGGCGCGCGCCGCCTGCGTGGCCAGATCCGAGGTCAGTTGCCCCTCGGCCGCGAAATGGCGCCGCTCGATCCCGGAACGGGTGCGGATCCATTCGTCCGAGGTATCGACCAGCGATTCGAATTCGGCATTGGGCACCACCCGCTCGGGCAGGCAATGGCCCACCCCCCGCACCACCGAACGCACCGTCATGCCTGTCCCATCCCTGCCGGAAGGGCACCCGTGCCCGCCGCATCCCAGTTCGGCGCCGCATCCTGCGTGGACGCGACCGCCTGTGCCACCTGCCGGGCCAGTTTCTCGGCGAAACCGGCCGAGGCAAGACGCCACGCCAGATCGAGCGCGGCGGCGATCCCGGTCGCATCGGCGCCGCCGTGGCTCTTGATCACGGTGCCGTTCAGCCCGAGGAACACCCCGCCGTTCACCCGGCGCGGATCGACTCGCGCGCGCAGCCGCCCGAGCGCCCCGCGCCCGAGCAGTCCCGCCAGCCGCCCCGCCAGCGACGACAGGAACGCCTCGCGCAGGAAGCCGGTGATGAGGCGCGAAGTGCCCTCGGCGGTCTTGATGGCGACATTGCCGGTGAAGCCGTCGGTCACGACCACGTCGATGCGGTCCGAGAGCAGGTCGCCCCCCTCGACAAAGCCGGCAAAGGCAAAGTCGCCGCGCGCCGCCGCCCGGCCGATCAGGTCATGGGCGACCTTCAGCTCGGCGCGGCCCTTGTGTTCCTCGGTGCCGACATTGAGCAGCCCGACCCGCGGCCGCGCGATGGCCAGGCCGGTGCGCGCATAGGCCACGCCCATGAGCGCATAGGTGAGAAGATCGTTCTGGTCGGCGCGGATATCGGCCCCCGCGTCAAGCATCACGTTGAAGCCCCCGGGGTTCATCGAGGGCCAGAGCGCGGCGATGGCCGGGCGGTTCACCCCCTCGGCCTTGCGCAGCACCAGCATCGAGACCGCCATGAGCGCGCCGGTGTTGCCGCAGGAAATGCAGGCCGCCGCCCGCCCGTCGCGCACCGATTCGATGGCGGACCACATCGAGGTGTCGCGGCCGCGGCGCATGATCTGGCTGGGCTTGTCGGACATCGTCACCACGGCCGGCGCCGCGACCACGCCGACGCGCGGCGCCCAGTATTTCCCCGCAAGCAGCGGCTCGAGCGCCTCGGGCTGACCGTGGAGCAGGATGCGCGCGCGCGGATGGCCGGCAAAGAACAGTTCAAGCCCGCCGACCACCGCCGACGGGCCCTTGTCGCCACCCATGGCATCGACCGACAGGACGATCCCGTCTGCGTCGTCGCCTGTCGCCGTGCCGGGGGCTGCGCCGTTCATGTCTGCCGCTGGTCCGGCGGTCAGGCCGCGTCTTCGTCCAGATCGACCCCGGAGGCGATCGCCACCACTTCCTTGCTGTCGTAATGGCCGCAGGACGGGCAGACATGGTGCGGGCGCTTCAGCTCGCCGCAGTTGCCGCATTCGTTGGGATTGGCCGCCACGAGGAAATCATGCGCGCGGCGCATGTTGCGGCGGGATTTGGAAACCTTGTTCTGCGGAACGGCCATGTCACAACCTCGGCTCTGGGGGGCCGGACCGGCCCGTCGTGGGTGGAGGGCCGCGGCCCCCCTTATCCTTTGGTGTCTCAGTCTCTTGCGGTATCGCCTGCTGGCGCCTCGCGCGGCACATACAGGGGTATGGACGCGGAGTCGAGCCTTGGACGATGAGCGCGCGAACATAACCTTCGCGCCGCCCTTGGCAAGGGGGTTCCGCCTGCGGACGACTGGATCCGGCATCGGCCGTGACCTTGCGGAGCGCGCGCTGGTCGCGCGCGCCTTCCTTTCCTCTCGGGATTGCCTGCGCAATCCCTCGGGCGGCCTCCGGCGGGGGTATTTGGGCAAAGATGAATGGGGCCCCCTTCATCTGTCCCCAAATATCCCGGGGGGAGGCGCGTCAGCGCCGGGGGGCAGCGCCCCCCTCTTGCCCGGCGACCAGATGCGCGGCGCATCCGGTCAGGGCGGCGCTGTCGTCGTCGACCACGATCACCCGGAATTCGTGTTCGAGCAGGTCGATCCAGCGCGGCGCGCGGAACCGCGCGGTCAGGCCGAAGCGCGCGAAATGCGGCATGATCGCGCGTGCCATGCCGCCGATCAGGTGGATTCCGCCGAAGGGCAGGTGCACCAGCGCCAGATCGCCCAGCACCTGGCCCAGGATGCGCACATAGTCGGCCACCGCGGCGGTCGCGGACGCCTCGCCCGCCGCCAGCGCGGCCAGCACGCCATGCGCATCCGCCAGCGGCGCCCCCCCGCTGCGGCTGGCGTGAAAGCCGTGCAGATGCACGAGTCCGCGCCCCGAGAGGGCCTCCTCGACGCTGGCGCGGCGGGTGCGGCCGGGTTCGGGCGGGATCGCCTCGATATGGCGCAGGAGGGCCAGGTCGGCCTCGTCGCGCACCGGCAGCGACACATGCCCGCACTCGGACGGCGGCACCAGCCGTCCCGCGCCCGATCCGTGCACCGGCGCCGCGTTCACCCCGGTGCCCAGCCCGACCACCAGCATCGGCGCCCCAGGCGTCAGCGGGCCCTCGACCGCCGTCACGAGGCGATCCCCGGCCAGATGGCCCAGGGCGTGCCCCTGGGCCTGAAGATCGTTGAGCAGCACCGCCCGCGCCGCGCCGGTGGCCCGGGAAATGCTGTCCTCGCTCATGCTCCAGGCGATGTTGGTCATGTCCGCGCGCCCGTCCTGCACCGGTCCCGCGACCGCCACGCAGCAGGCGTCGGGCCTCAGGCCCGTCCCGGCGACGAACTGCGCGAGGATCGGTTCGAGCCCCGGATGATCGGCATTGCGGAAGTGGCGCAGGCTGCCGTCCTCGATCGTGGCTCCCCGCGCGAGGGCCACGCGGGTATTGGTGCCGCCGATATCGGCCACGACCGAGACGAGGGGGGCGGGACGGGTCATGGCGGTCCTTTCGGTGCAGCGGGTGACGGTGGTCCCTGATAGGATGCAACCGCCCCGCCCGGCAAGCGGGGCAGGGGCGGGCGGCGGCGGGGCAGGAGGGCGGGGCAGGCAGGCGGGCGGCAGAGCAGGGGGCGGGCGGTTGCCCGTGGCGCGCGCGCGCATCTTGGCTTATGGCCGGGGCCGGGTGCCGGCCATGCCGGCGGCAGAGTGGGACGGGAGGGGGCGATGGCCTTCACGCGGGGGCCGGTCGGACCGGCGGCGACGGATCGGGACTGGTGGCGGGGGGCGGTGATCTATCAGATCTATCCGCGGTCGTTTCAGGATTCGGACAGCGACGGCATCGGCGATCTGGCCGGGATCACCGGGCGGCTGGCGCATGTCGCCGGCCTTGGCGCCGACGCGATCTGGCTCAGCCCGTTCTTCACCAGCCCGATGAAGGACTTCGGCTATGATGTCTCGGACTATTGCGATGTCGATCCGATGTTCGGCACGCTGGCCGATTTCGACGCGCTGGTGGCGCGGGCGCATGAACTGGGCCTGCGGGTGATGATCGACCTCGTGCTGTCGCATACGTCGGACCGGCATCCCTGGTTCCGCGAGAGCCGGCAGGACCGCACCAATGCGCGCGCCGACTGGTATGTCTGGGCCGATCCGCGCCCCGACGGCACCGCGCCCACCAACTGGCTGTCGATCTTCGGCGGTTCCGCCTGGCAATGGGATGCGCGGCGCGAGCAGTATTACCTGCACAACTTCCTCACCTCGCAGCCCGACCTGAACTACCACTGTCCGGCGGTGCAGGAGGCGGTGCTCGATGTCGCGCGCTTCTGGCTCGGGCGGGGGGTGGACGGGTTCCGCCTCGATACCGTGAACTTCTATGTCCACGACCGCCACCTGCGCGACAACCCGCCGCTGCCGCCCGACGAGCGCAACGACGGCACCGCGCCCAAGGTCAATCCCTACAACCACCAGCTCCATCTGTTCGACAAGAGCCGGCCCGAGAACCTCGATTTCCTGCGCCGCCTGCGCGCGGTGATGGAGCCCTTCGGCGCCGCCGCGGTGGGCGAGGTGGGCGATGCGCAGCGCGGCCTCGAGATCATGGCCGAATACACTTCCGGGGGCGACCGGCTCCAGATGTGCTATCCGTTCGAGCTGCTCCAGCCCGCGCGCGTCACCGCCGCGGTGCTTGACGAGACCTTCGCCGCGCTGCGCCGCCTTGCGCCCGATGCCTGGCCCTGCTGGTCGTTCTCGAACCATGACACGGTGCGCCATGTCACGCGCTGGGCGCTGGGGGATGCGGCGCTGCGCGGCTATACCGTGCTGCTGATGTGCCTGCGCGGCTCGGTCTGCCTCTATCAGGGCGAGGAACTGGGCCTGCCCGAGGCCGAGATCGCCTTCGAGGATCTGCAAGACCCCTACGGGATCGAGTTCTGGCCCGAATTCAAGGGCCGCGACGGTGCGCGCACGCCGATGGTGTGGGAGATGTCGAACCGCAACGGCGGGTTTTCCGAGGCCGGACGCTGCTGGCTGCCGGTGCCTTCGGCGCATCTGCCGCTGGCGGTGGCGGGGCAGGGGGCGGGGTCGATCCTTGCGCATTACCGCGCCGTGATCGCGCTGCGCCATGCCCATCCGGCCCTGTCGGTCGGCGAGATGAGCCCGATCGCGCGCGCGGGCGATGTCGTGACCTTCGAGCGCCGCCACGAGGGGGCGCGGATCTTCTGTGCCTTCAACCTGGGCGAGGATCCCGCCGGGGTGGCGCTGCCCGCGGGCGAATGGCGCGCGATCGCGGCGGATCCGGGCACGGCCGCGCCCGCGGGCGGGCAGGTCGCGCTGGGGCCCTGGGGCTATGCGGTGCTGGCCGCCGGCTGAGGCGGGCCCCTCGCCCGCGCCCCCCGCTCAGCCGGGGGGCGTGTCGAGCAGCACGCCGTCCGAATTCATCTGCGCATAGAGCAGCCCCTCGCGCAGGCCGCGGTCCGCGACCGAGAGCCGGTCCGTGGGCCACAGCCGCATCAGCGCCTGAAGGATCGCCGCCCCCGGCATGATGAGGGCGTGGCGGTCCTTGCCGATACGCGGATCGGTGCGCCGCCCTTCGGGGCCGAGCGCAAGATAGTCGCGGATCACCCGGTCGATCTGGTCCGAGGTCATGGTCAGCCCGTCCACCTTGGAGCGGTCATAGCGGCGCAGGCCCAGATGGCTGGCGGCGACGGTGGTGATCGTCCCCGACGTGCCGATGATCTGGAACCCCTCGCGCGCCTGGATCAGGGCGGCGGGGGCAAAGCTTTGCAGGCGTTCCTCGAAATACCAGCTCATGAGCGCGAATCGCGCGCTGTCGTCCTCCACGTCGCGGAACTGGTCGCGCAGCGTCGCCACGCCCAGCGGCACCGAGATCCAGTCGATCACCCGCGCCCCGGCGAAATTCGCGGACTGACTGCGGAAACCTGCATGCAGCCCCATGAGCGCGCGGGTCCGGTCGCTGTGCCCGACCTCGGTCAGGTCCACCCAGACCAGTTCGGTCGATCCGCCGCCGATATCCACCACCAGAAGCTGGTCCGTGCGCTGCGACACCAGCGGCGCGCAGGAGACGACGGCAAGGCGCGCCTCTTCCTCGGGGGCGATCACCTGCAGCATGAGCCCGGTTTCCCGCGCGACCTGGCGCAGGAAGGCCGGGCCGTTGCGGGCGCGGCGGCAGGCCTCGGTCGCGACGAGGCGCATGTTCACCACCTGATGCCGCGCGAGTTTCTGCTTGCAGATGCGCAGCGCCGCAAGCGTGCGGTGCATGGCGGCGCGCGACAGCTTGCCCGAGGACTCGAGTCCCTGGCCAAGCTGGACCGATTTCGAAAACGAATCGACCACCGTGAACACGCTGCCCTGCGGCTGCGCGATCAGCATGCGGCACGAATTCGTGCCCAGATCCAGCGCCGCATAGAGCGTGGACGGATCGGGCCTCTGGCGCGCGGGGGAATCGACCGCAACCGGGAACGCGCCCGCGCCATTGGGACGCATGGGCGTCACGACACGCCCTCCATATCGAGTTGGATCGAATCTAGGATGCGCCGGGCCCGCGTGCAAGCGCGCGCAAGGCGCCGCCCGCCACTTTGTCGCAGCCGGTCCGCGAGGCCGCGTCGCTTTGGTCGCGTTCATGTCGATATTCGACTCCGCACCGGTCCGGCCCCAAAGTAGAAGGCGGCAAACAGAGGTGAATCGCATGTCCGACGTGACCATCGTCTACTGGCGCGACATTCCGGCCCAGGTCATTGTCGGCAAGGGCCGCAAGGGCGCCAAGGTGCAGTTGTCCGAACGGTTCGAGAAGGCGATCGACCGTGCGGCGATGCGGTCGGGCGCGCGCGGGACCGACGATTACCTGGCCGAGTGGCGCAAGGCCCCGGCCGGCGAATCGCCCGGCGACCCGGCCGAGGCGGCGGCCAGCGTCGCCGCCCGCCTCGAGGCGGAATACGACGCCGAACGCCTGATCGCCCTTGTCGCCAACCACGGCCGGGCGTGACCCGATCAACCCCACGGCCCGCGTGAAGGAGGCCCCGATGTCGCTCTTGCCGTTCATGAAGAAGAAGGCCGCGCCGGTCACGGCCGAGGCATCGACCGCAGCCTTCCTCAAGGGCTTCTCGATCGAGGTGATGCCGCGCACCGCCGAGAAGGTCGAGGATTTCCGCGCGCTGCTGCCCGAGGGCACGCGCGTCTACATCGCCCATATCGAGGGCACCCCGATCGAGGACATGGTGCGCACCGCCGCGCGCCTGTCGGGCGACGGGTTCGACGTGATGCCGCATTTCCCGGCCCGCATCATCGCCGATGCCGCCGAACTGGGCGACTGGATCACCCGCTACCGCGACGAGGCCGGGGTGCGTCAGGGCCTGATCCTTGCCGGCAACCCGGCGTCGCAGCGCGGCAGTTTCTCCACGTCGATGCAACTTCTGGAGACCGGGCTCTTCGACAAGGCCGGCTTCACCCGCCTGCATGTCGCCGGCCACCCCGAGGGCAACCGCGACATCGACCCTGCGGGCGGCGATGAGAACGTGATGGCGGCGCTGCGCTGGAAGCAGGCCTTCAGCGCCCGCACCGATGCCGCCATGGCGATCACCACGCAATTCGCCTTCGAATCGGGCCCGGTGATCGACTGGGCCAACCGGGTCAGGGCGGCGGGGGTCGATCTGCCGATCCATATCGGCATCGCCGGCCCGGCCAAGCTCCAGACCCTGATCAAGTTCGCCATGTCCTGCGGCGTCGGCCCGTCCCTGCGGGTGCTCCAGAAGCGGGCGATGGATGTCACGCGCCTGCTGCTGCCCTACGAACCCGACGAGATCGTGACCGAACTCGCCGCCCACAAGGCGGCCAATCCCGATTTCAACATCGAACAGGTGCATTTCTTCCCCCTGGGCGGGATCCGCACCAATGCCGAATGGGCCAAGGCCCGGATGGGCGGCACGCCCGCAGCCAAGAATGGATGAGACATGACCCGCACCATCGTTGAATCGGCCACGAAATCGGTCGTCATCGGCTTTGACCAGCCGTTCTGCGTCATCGGCGAACGCATCAACCCCACCGGGCGCAAGAAACTCGCCGCCGAACTCGAGGCGGGCGACTTCTCGACCGTCGAGAAGGACGCGCTGGCGCAGGTCGCGGCCGGGGCCTCGGTCCTCGATATCAACGCGGGGGTGGTCTACAACTCGAACCCGAACCCGAACGAGACCGAACCCCCCCTGATGCGCCGCATCGTCGAGCTGGTGCAGGGCCTGGTCGATGTGCCGCTGTGCATCGATTCCTCGGTGCCAGCCGCGCTTCAGGCCGGGCTCGAGGCGGCCAGGGGGCGCCCGCTGCTCAATTCCGTCACCGGCGAGGAAGAGCGCCTCGAATATGTCCTGCCGCTCGTCAAGAAATACAACGTGCCGGTGGTGGCGATCTCGAACGACGATTCCGGCATCTCCGAAGACCCCGACGTGCGGTTCGAGGTGGCGCGCAAGATCGTGCAGCGCGCGGCCGATTTCGGCATCCCCGCGCATGACATCGTGGTGGACCCGCTGGTGATGCCGGTGGGCGCCATGGCGACGGCCGGGCTTCAGGTGTTCGCCCTCGTGCGCCGCCTGCGCGAGGAACTGGGCGTGAACACGACCTGCGGCGCCTCGAACGTGAGTTTCGGCCTCCCGAACCGGCATGGCGTGAACAACGCCTTCCTGCCGATGGCGATCGGCGCGGGCATGACCAGCGCCATCATGAACCCGGTGGCGCTGCCGGTCGCGCCCTCGAAGATCGCGGAAAAGCGCGCCGAAGTGGCCGCCGCCGGCCTGATCCTGCCCGAGGACATGGACGACGAGACCTTCTGCCGCCTGTTCGGCCTCGGCTCCACCCGGCCGATGGCCGGCAAGGAGATGGAGGCGATCCGCGCGGCGAACCTGCTCATGAACAACGATCCGGCCGGGGGCGAGTGGATCCGCTTCAACCGCCCCGCGGGCGGTGACAGCGAAGGCCGCCGCGCCGCGCGTCCGGGCGGCCGCCGCCGGGGCTGAGGCCGCAAGGCAGGCGCAGGCCCGCCCGCACAGGCCCGCCCGCGCAGGCAAGGCGGAGGGGCGCAGGCAAGGGGGGCGCAGGCTCGGGTTCCCCCCGGACCCGCGCCGCTAGTCCCCCGCCGCCTGCGCCGCCTCGAGCCGCTCCTGCGCCTCGAGCCAGAGTTCCTCGGCCCGGGTGATCGCCAGGGCGATCTCGGCATCCTTGCGGCTCCACTCTCCGGCCGCGCCGCCGCCGCCCTCGTAAAGCGCGGGGTCGCCCAGCTTGCGCGTGACCGTCTCGCGCATGACCGTCAGCTTTTCCAGCCGCTCCTCGCAGCGGCGCACCTCGGCCACCAGCGCCGCGACCCGCTCGCGCGAACGGGCGCGTTCCTCGCGCCCGGCGGCCCTGGGCGCCCCGCGCCCGCGCCCCGCCGGCCGCCCGCCCGCCCCCGCGCCCGCCCCCTCGGCGGCGCCGTCCCCGGCCAGCAGCATCGCCCGATAGGCGTCAAGGTCATCCTCCCAGGGCGTCACCCGCCCGCCCCGCACCAGCCACAGCCGGTCCGCCACCAGCGACAGCAGGTGCATGTCGTGACTGATGAGGATCACCGCCCCGCCATAGGCCCCCAGCGCCTCGATCAGCGCCTCGCGGCTCTCGATGTCGAGATGGTTCGTCGGCTCGTCGAGGATGAGCAGATGCGGCGCCCCGATCGTCGCCAGCAGCAGCGCCAGCCGCGCCTTCTGCCCGCCCGACAGCCGCCCGACCTCGGTCATGGCCTGCGCCTCGAGCAGGCCGAACCCCGCCAGCCGCGCCCGCAGGCGCTGCGGCTCTTCCTCGGGCAGGGCGCGGCGCAGATGGTGCAGCGGCGTCTCCTCGGGGTGCAGGTCGTCCACCTGATGCTGGGCAAAGAACCCGATCCGCAACCGCCCGGACCGCCGCACCTGCCCCGCCACCGGCGCCATCCGCCCGGCGATCAGCCGCGCCAGCGTGGTCTTGCCCTCGCCGTTGCGGCCCAGAAGGGCGATGCGGTCGTCCTGGTCGATGCGCAGGTTCAGCCGCCCCAGCACCACCCGCCCGTCATAACCCGCCGCCGCCTCCTCGAGGGTGACGATCGGCGGGGCCAGTTCCTCGGGCTCGGCAAAGCCGAAGACGGTGCGCGCGTCATCCTCGGGCACGCGGATCGTCTCCATCCGCTCGAGCATCTTCAGCCGCGACTGCGCCTGCCGCGCCTTGGTCGCCTTGGCGCGGAAGCGGTCGACAAAGGATTGCAGATGCGCGCGCCGCTCCTCCTGCCGGCGCGCCGCCGCCGCGGCATTGGCCCGCCGCTCGGCCCGCAGGCGCGCGAACTGGTCATAGGGCCCCGGCCAGTAGGACAGCTTGCGGTCCTCCAGATGCAGGATCCCGCTCACCGCCCGGTTCAGCAGCGCGCGGTCATGGCTGATGATCACCACCGTATGCGGATAGCGCGCCACATGCGCCTCGAGCCAGAGCGCCCCCTCGAGATCGAGATAGTTCGTGGGCTCGTCGAGCAGCAGCAGATCCGGTTCCGCCAGCAACACCCCCGCCAGCGCCACCCGCATGCGCCAGCCGCCCGAAAAGGCCGAACAGGGCATGGTCAGTTCCTCCTGGGCAAAGCCCAGCCCGCGCAGGATCGTCGCCGCCCGCGCCTCGGCCGACCAGGCGCCGATGTCGGCCAGCCGGGTCTGGATCTCGGCGATGCGCGCCGGATCGCCCGCCTGCGCCGCCTCGGCCAGCAGCGCCGCGCGTTCGGTATCGGCGGCCAGCACCGTGTCGATCAGGCTCGCCTCCGTCCCCGGCGCCTCCTGCTCGACCCCGCCGATCCGCGCCCCGCGCGGCAATTCGATCTCGCCCGACTCGAGCGCGAGTTCCCCGCGGATCAGGCGAAAGAGCGTGGTCTTGCCCGCGCCGTTGCGGCCGACAAGGCCCACCTTGTGGCCCGCGGGAATCACGGCAGAGGCGCCCTCGAACAACGGGCGCCCCTCGACGGCATAGGAGATGTCGGCAATGCGCAGCATGGTCGCGGGATGCCAAAGCCTGCCCCCCGCGTCAATCCGCCCGGCCCCCCTCCTTTCTTCTTCCCTTTTCTTCCCCCTTCATCTTTGCCGAAATACCCCGGAGGGGGGAGGCGCGGCACGCGCCGGGGGGAGGCAGCGCCTCCCCCGCTTCCGCCCGGAACCGGGGAGGGACGGCACGGCGCGGCGGCGCGCTTGTCTCGGCTTGCGCGCTGCCTTATCCTGGGCCCGCCGGCCTGTCCGGTCATGGAATCGGAGCACGCTGCGCCCCGCGACGGCGCGAACGGATCTGTTGCCGCCCCGGCGGCATGCGACACCTGCACCCTTCCGGCCCTTCCCAGGAAACGATCACCGCCATGATCCCGCCCATGACCCGTGCCTTCGGGCCGACAGTCGCCGCGCCGCCCGTGGACGAGGGCGCGCTCGACATCGCCGACTATCTGCGCGCCGAGGCCGAATCCGCCGCCGACCAGGGCATCCACAGCGACGAACCCGCGCGCCAGGGCCTGCCCTTGCTCGCGCTCGGGGCGCTGGGGGTGGTCTATGGCGATATCGGCACCTCGCCGATCTACGCCTTCCGCGAGGCGCTGCGCGCCACCGGCCTGCGCCCCGGCGAGGCGCCGGGTCCGGCCGAGGTGCTCGGCATCCTCTCGCTTCTGGTCTGGACGCTCTTCGTCATCGTCACCGGCAAATATGTCTTCGCGCTGCTGCGGGCCGACAACCGCGGCGAGGGCGGGGTGCTTGCGCTCTACACGCTGGTGCGGCTGGCGATCGGGCACCGCTCGGTGCCGGTGCTGGCGCTGGCGATCGCCGGGGCGGCGCTCTTTGCCGGGGATGCGGCGATCACCCCGGCGATCACCGTGCTGTCGGCGATCGAGGGGGCCGAACTGGTGCTGCCCGCGCTCGAGCCCATGGTCGTGCCGCTGACCATCGGCACGCTGATCGGGCTCTTTCTGGTGCAGAGGCAGGGCACGGCGCGGGTCGCGGTGCTGTTCGGGCCGGTCATGCTGCTGTGGTTCGCGGTGCTGGCCGGGTTCGGCATCCGGCACATGGCACAGAACCCGCAGGTGCTGGCCGCGCTCGATCCGCGCCATGGCGCGCGTTTCCTCGTCGAGCATGCCGGCGTGGCCTTCGGCATCCTCGGCGCGGTGTTCCTGGCCGTCACCGGCGGCGAGGCGCTCTATGCCGATCTGGGGCATTTCGGGCGCCGGCCGATCCGGCTGGCCTGGTTCGGGGCGGTGCTGCCGGCGCTTTTGCTCAACTACATGGGGCAGGGGGCGCAGGTTCTTGCCCATCCGGCGGCGGCGAGCAATCCCTTCTTCGCGCTGGCCGGCGGGCCGGCGCTGCCGGTGCTGGTCGGGCTGGCCACGGTCGCGGCGGTGATCGCGGCGCAGGCGGTGATCACGGGGGCCTTCTCGATGGCCCGGGCGGCGGTGCAGCTGGGCTTCCTGCCGCGGATGCGCATCCTGCACACCGCCGAAGGCCAGAGCGGCCAGATCTACATCGGCACGATCAACTGGATGCTCCTTGCCGGGGTGATCTGGCTGGTCCTCGCCTTCCGCACCTCCGAGGGGCTGGCCTCGGCCTACGGGATCGCGGTGACGGGGACGATGATCCTGACCACGGTGCTGGGCGTGCTCTATCTGATCCGGGCGCGCGGCCTGCCGGTGGCGGTGGCGCTGGTGATTGCCGCGCCGGTGGCGCTGATCGAGGCGGTGTTCCTTGCCTCGAACCTGACCAAGATCGCCGACGGCGGGCATGTGCCGCTGTCGATCGCCGCGGTCGCCGGCCTGCTGATGTGGGCCTGGTGGCGCGGCACGCAGGCCGTGGCCGCGCGCAGCGCGCGCCTCGCCGTCCCGGTCGAGGGCTTCGTGCGCGCCATGCGCTCGAGTTCGGTGCATGTGGTGCCGGGCACGGCCTTCTTCCTGACCGGCGACCCGGCCCATGTGCCGACCACGCTTCTGCACAACCTGCGCCACAACCGGGTGCTGCACGACCAGACGGTCTTTCTCACCGTCGAGACCCTGCGCGTGCCCTGGGCCACGGCCGGCGAACGGGCGTCGCTTGCGCCGCTGGGCGGGCATTTCAGCCGCCTGACCCTGCGCTTCGGCTTCATGGAGACCCCGAACGTGAGCCGCGCCATGGTCCATGCGCGCCGCGCCGGGCTGCGCTTTGACGTGATGGCCTCGACCTTCTTCCTGGGGCGGCGGCGGACGGTGGCCACGGGGCGCGGGGCCGAACTGCTGCTCGACCGGCTCTATGTCGCGCTGGCGCGGTTCGGGGCGGATCCGACCGGGTTCTACCATCTGCCGCGCGACCTGGTGGTGGAACTGGGCGAGCGGGTGGCGCTCTGAGGCGGCCCCCTGAGGCGGCCCCCTGAGGCGGCCCCCTGTGGCGGGGGCATTCCTCTGACAAGGGCGTGAGCGGCCGGACATATCTGGAATTTGCCATATCAATTCCGTTCACCGGATGTTATGGGATTCCTCCGAGACAGGACCGGGGCGCTTCGGGCCCCGATCCGGGCAACGGCCGGGGGCGCAATGCACCGGCGACAGGACAGGGGGCACGCATGAGCACCTACCAGAACCTTCCCGCACCCAGCCCCGAACAGGGGCTGAACCGCTATCTTCAGGAAATCCGGCGCTTTCCGATGCTGGAACCCGAAGAGGAATACATGCTGGCCAAGCGCTGGGTCGATCACGAGGATTCGGGCGCGGCGCATCGCCTCGTCACCTCGCACCTGCGCCTCGCCGCCAAGATCGCCATGGGCTATCGCGGCTATGGCCTGCCGCAGGCCGAGGTGATCTCGGAGGCGAATGTGGGCCTCATGCAGGCGGTGAAACGCTTCGACCCCGACAAGGGGTTCCGCCTGGCCACCTATGCGATGTGGTGGATCCGCGCCTCGATCCAGGAATACATCCTGCGCACCTGGTCGCTGGTGAAACTCGGCACCACCAGCGCGCAGAAGAAGCTGTTCTTCAACCTGCGCAAGGCCAAGTCGCGCATCGGCGCGCTCGAGGAGGGCGACCTGCGCCCCGAGAATGTCGTCCGCATCGCCCGCGACCTCGGGGTGAGCGAGGGGGACGTGGTCTCGATGAACCGGCGCCTGACGGGCGGCGATGCCTCGCTCAATGCCATGATCGGGTCCGAGGGCGATTCGGCCACCGAATGGCAGGACTGGCTCGAGGACGAGGAGGCCGATCAGGCCGGCGACCTGGCCGAACGCGACGAACTCGAGGTGCGCCGCGCCCTGCTGGCCGAGGCGATGGCGGACCTGAACGAACGCGAACGCGACATCCTCATGGCCCGCCGCCTCGAGGATGAGGCGCTCACGCTCGAGGATCTCTCGGCGCGCTACGGCGTCTCGCGCGAGAGGATCCGCCAGATCGAGGTGCGCGCCTTCGAGAAGGTGCAGGCGCGGATGCAGGCACTCGCCCGCGAACGCGGCCTGATCGAGGCCGCCTGAACGGGGCCGCCTGAACGGGGCCGCCTGATCGCGGCCGCCCGAACGGGTTGCGCCCGCCTGCGCCCGCCACTAGCCTGCCCTCCGGCAACAGGGGGGCAGGGCGATGGAGCGGGCGGTTCGCTGGGGGGTGATCGGGGCGGCGGAATTCGCGCGCAAGCACATGGCGCGCGCGATCCATGCCGCCGAGGGCGCGCAACTGGCGGCAATCGCCACTTCGGACCCGGCCAGGGCCGCGGGGTTTCTGGCCTTCGCGCCGGACCTGACCGTGTATCCGGATTATGACGCGCTTCTGGCCGATCCGACGATCGAGGCGGTCTATATCCCGCTGCCGAACCACCTGCATGTCCACTGGGCGCTGCGCGCGATCGCGGCCGGGAAACATGTGCTGGTGGAAAAGCCGCTGGGCCTGAGCGCCGCCGATTTCGATCCGGTGATCGCCGCGCGCGACCGCAGCGGCCTCGTGGTGGCCGAGGCCTTCATGCCCGTGCATCATCCGCAGCACATCCGCGCGCGCGATCTGGTGCAGGGCGGCGCCATCGGCGAACTGCGCCATGTCGAGGCGTTCTTTGCCTACAACAACGAAACCGACACCGGCAACATCCGCAACCGCCCCGAGACCGGCGGCGGCGCCCTGCCGGATATCGGCGTCTACATCTTCGGCTCGGCCCGGTTCGTGACCGGCAAGGAACCGCTGTCGGTCGACTTTGCCCGGATCGAGCGCGAGAACGGCGTCGACGTGAAATCGCAGGTGATCGCCACCTTCCCCGGCTTTTCCTATGGCGGCCTCGTGTCGATGCGGCTGTTCAACCGGCAGGAAATCGCCTTCCACGGCAGCACGGGGGTGCTGCGCATCCTCTGCCCCTGGAACGCGAATGTGCATGACCTGGCGGCGATCTCGCTCGAGATCGGGGGCGGCAGGGTGCAGACCGAACGCTTTCCCACCGCCAACCACTATGTCCATCAGGTCGAGAATTTCGGCCGCAGCATCCGCAAGGGCGCGGCCTATCCCTGTCCCCTGGAATTCAGCCGCGCCACGCAGGTGATGATTGACATGACCTATGCCGCCGAACAGGCGGCGCAGCGCGGCGGGCCGGGCGGCTGATCCTCAGGCTTCGGGCAGGTTCGCGGCCAGAAAGCGCATCATGTTGCCGCCCATGACGGCGGCGATGGTGCCTTCGTCCATGCCCTGCGCCATCAGCGCGGCGGTCAGCGAAGCAAGTTGCGACGAATCGAGCGGGGTCGTCACCGCCCCGTCGAAATCCGAACCGAGCGCCACCGCATCGCGCCCGAGCAGCGCCACCGCCGCCCCGATCGCCGCCGCGATATCCGCGACCGTGTCGCCGCACACCGCCTCGTCCCAGAAGCCGATGCCGACGATCCCGCCGGCCGCCACCACCTCCTGCATGAGGGCGTCGGGGAAATTGCGCTGGTTCGGGCACTGGCCGTGGATGCCGCCATGGCTGACCATGACGCGGGCGCCCGGCAATGCCAGCACATCGCGCGCCACCTGCGGCGAGGCATGGGCCAGATCGAGGATGAGGCCGCGCGCGATCATGTCCGCCACCGCCTCGCGCCCGAAATCGCTGAGCCCGGCGCTGTCGGCCCCCGCGGCCCCGTGCAGCGATCCGCCCAGTTCGTTGTCGAAGAAATGGGTCAGGCCGATGATGCGATAGCCCGCCTCCGCGAGGCGGGCGATGGCCCCGGTCTGCCCGGCAAGGGCATGCGCCCCCTCGAGTGCGAGGATCCCGCCCGTCAGCCGCGCCCCGTCGGCGCGCGCGGCCAGCACTTCGGCCAGATCGGCGCGGGTGCGGATCAGGCGCAGCCGGTCGGGACTGGCGGCGGCGGTGTCGCGCAGCGCCGCCGCCTGCACCAGCGCGCGTTCGGTCAGGTCGAACCAGGCCCGGGGCGGGCGCAACTGCGCGATCATGAGCAGCGTGATGTTGTCCGGCGCCTCGGCCGAGTTCGATTCGTAGTTCTGGCCGGAGGGGCTTTTCGTCACCACGGAAAAGACCTGCACCGCGACATTGCCCGCCTCGAGGCGCGGCAGATCGACATGGCCGCGGTCCGACCGCAGGCGCAGGTCGCGGTCCCACAGGAGGGCGTCCGAATGCAGGTCGCCCACCGTGAGCGTGGCATGCAGCGCCGCCGCCTCGGGCGGGACGGGGGGCAGGCCGGGCAGGGTGCGGTTCATCCCGCGTTCGGCGATGCCGGGGGCAAGGGCGAAAAACCCTGCCGCCCCGGCCACCACCGCCACGCCCAGCCCGCCGAACGTCCAGCCCTTCCAGCCCATCGCATCCTCCCGGTTCGGGTCAGGGTGGCGGGCGCCCGTGCTGCCGGCAATCGCGACGTGGCGTCAGCCCATCGCCTCGAGTTCGTCGATCATGCCCTCGATCATGGCCAGCCCGCGCGCCCAGAATCCCGGGTCCGAGGCATCAAGGCCGAAGGGCGCCAGCAGCGCCTTGTGATGCTGGCTGCCGCCCGCCTCGAGCAGGGCGAAATACTTGTCCTCGAACCCGGGCAGCCCCTCTTCGTAGGCGGCATAGAGCGCATTCACGAGGCCGTCGCCGAAGGCATAGGCATAGACGTAGAAGGGCGAATGCACGAAATGCGGCACATAGGCCCAGAAGGTGTCGTAGCCCTCGACGAAATCAAAGGCATCGCCCAGCGATTCGTGCTGCACCGCCATCCAGAGCGCGCCGATGGCCTCGGGGGTGAGTTCGCCCTGCGCGCGCGCCGCATGCAGGCGGCATTCGAAGTCGTAGAAGGCGATCTGGCGCACGACCGTGTTGATCATGTCCTCGACCTTGCCGGACAGGAGCACCTTGCGTTCGTCCGGCGTGGCGGCCCCGGCCAGAAGGCGGCGGAAGGTCAGCATCTCGCCAAAGACGCTGGCGGTTTCGGCCAGCGTGAGCGGGGTCGAGGACAGCAGTTCGCCCTGCGCCGCGGCCAGGCGCTGATGGACGCCATGGCCCAGTTCATGCGCCAGCGTCATCACGTCACGCGGTTTTCCAAGGTAGTTCAGCATGATGTAGGGATGCACGTCGGTGACTGCCGGATGCGCGAAGGCGCCCGGCGCCTTGCCGGGCGTCATGCCCGCGTCGATCCAGCCCTGCTCGAAGAACGGCTGAAGCAGCGGCCCCATGCGCGCATCGAAGGCCTGATAGGCGGCGGTGACGGTCGCGCGGGCCTCGTCCCAGGGCACAATGCGGTCATCGGTGATCGGCAGCGGCGCGTTCCTGTCCCAGATCTGGAGCCGCTCGAGCCCGAGCCAGCGCGCCTTGAGCCGGTAATAGCGGTGCGACAGGCGCGGATAGGCGGCCACGACGGCATCGCGCAGCGCGGCCACCACTTCGGGTTCGACATGGTTCGACAGGTGGCGCGCATGCTGCGGCGTGGGCATGCGCCGCCAGCGGTCCTCGATTTCCTTGTCCTTGGCCAGCGTGTTGTGAACGCGCGCGAAGATCTTGATGTTCTTGCGGAACCCCTCGATCAGGGCGCGCGCCGCCGCCTCGCGCAGAGGGCGGTCCTTTTCGGTCAGAAGGTTCAGCGTCCCTTCGAGGTTGCGCGATTCGCCGGCGGCTTCGAAGGTCATGCCGGCGATGGTCTCGTCAAAGAGGCGGTTCCAGGCGGCGGCGCCGACGGTGGACTGGTCGTGGAGGAAACGCTCCAGTTCATCCGAAAGCTGGTGCGGCTTCATCGCGCGCATCCGTTCGAACACCGGGGCATAGCGCGCCAGATCCGCGTTCGCCGCCATGAGCCCGGCCAGGTGATCGTCCTCGAGGCGGTTGAGCTCGAGGCTCCAGAACACGAGGGGGGTGGTGGCGGTGGTGATGCGGTCCTGGCAGTCCGACAGGAACTTGGCGCGCTCCGCGTCGGTGGTGATCTGGTAATAGCGCAGCCCGGCGAAGGTCATGATGCGCCCGGCGGTCATGTCGATGCGTTCATAGCGCGTGACCGCCTCGAGCAGGCCCGGCGCGTCAAGCGTGGCCAGCCGGCCCTGATAATCCGCGGCAAAGGCGGCGCAGGCGCCGTCGATCCAGTCCAGGTCCGCGCCGAGGGCGGGCGCGTCCGGGGCGGGGTAGAGGTCGGTCAGATCCCATTCGGGCAGCGGGCCCAGGGAATTGCCGCCGCGAAGGTCGGCCTCGGGGTGGCGGATGCGCATCGGATGTCCTTTCTGCCTGTCGGCCCACCATAGCGTCCCCGCCGCCCGAGGAAAGGGCGGCCCGCCCGGCCCGGCCTTGCGCCCGGCCCAGCCTTGCGCCCGGCCCCGCCCCTTGCGCCCGCAAGCCATGCGTCCCGCGCAGCCCTGCCAACCGCCCGCGCGCTGCGGGCGAGAGGGGGGTTGCACCTGCCCCGCGCCCGTGTTGGCCTTGGGGGACAGAGCCTCGGGAGGGTGGGTGATGCGGACGGCGGCATTCAGGGCGCGGCTTGCGCGTGGCGACAAGGTGATCGGCACCTTCGTGAAGATCCCCGAGATCAGCGTGATCGAGGTGCTGGCGCAGGCGGGCCTCGATTTCATCTGTCTCGATGCGGAACATGCGGCCTTCGACCGGGGCCGGCTTGATGCCTGTCTGGCGATGGCGCGCGCGCTGGACCTGCCGGCGCTGGTGCGGATCGGCGGGCCGAATGCGCCAACGATCCTTCAGGCGCTCGATTCGGGGGCGGTGGGCGTGGTGGTGCCGCATGTGAATTCGGCCGAGACGGCGGCGGGCATCGTCGCGGCCGCGCATTTCGGCGCCGGCGGGCGCGGCTTCGCCGCCTCGACGCGCTGGGCGGGCTTTGCCAGCCGCCCGATGTCCGAAGTCCTCGACCGTGACGCCGAAACGGTGGTGGTGGCCCAGATCGAGGATCCCGAAGGGCTCGAGTCGGTCGAGGCGATCGCCGCCGTGCCGGGCATCGACGCGCTGTTCGCGGGGCCTGCGGATCTGAGCGTGGGCTTCGGTCAGCGCAGCCTCGGTTCGCCGCAGATGCTCGAGGCGCTGGAACGGATCGGCGCCGCCTGCCGCGCCCATGGCAAGACCTATGCCTCGTGGGTGCCCGACATCGACCGCGCGCGCGACTGGGCGAGTTACGGCATCAGCCTGTTCCTGGTCGGATCCGACCACGGATTCCTGCGCGCCGGCGCGGCGGGGTTGGCGCTGCGGCTTCAGCCGTAGCGGTCAAAGAGGGCGGCGGCGCGGTCGAGCACCGGGTCGCGCACCTCGGGCAGTTCCATCAGCAGTTCGTGACGCGCGCCGGCGAAATCGACCAGGGCGCCGTCCGGCCAGTGCGCCATGCGCGCGCGGATCGGCCCCGGCTCGACCACGGTTTCGTCGCTGCCCAGAAAGGTCAGCGCCGGCAGGGCGGGCGCGGGCCGCGCCGCCAGCGCGCGCAACTCCCACAGCGCCGCCCCCAGCCAGCCCAGCGATGCCCCGCCCAGCGCCAGTTCGGGATGGAGCGCAAGCTGCTGCTGCATGAGGCCGAACATCTGCGGATCGCGGGTCAGGGCGTTGCCGGCGAAGGGCGCGGTGGCGACATAGCTGGCCGCGGTCTGACCGGGGGCAAAGCGGGCATCCATGCGGGCAATGCGCGCCGCCGTGGACAGCGCCCAGGCCAGCGGGCGGCGGCGCGGCGGGATGACGATGCCCCACATCGGCGCGGAAAAGGCGGCGGAACGCACCTCGAGCTCCGAGAAGAGCGCGCGCAGCCCGATGGCGCCGCCCATGGAATGCGCCAGCAGATGCCAGGGCCGCGGCAGACCGGCCGCGCGCGCCTGCGCCACCAGCGCCGCCACGTCGCGCTGGTAATCGGCAAAGCGCCCGACATGGCCCAGCGCCGCCGGTCCGGCCAGCCGCCCGGCAAGGCCCTGTCCGCGCCAGTCGATGGCCAGCGCCGCATAGCCGCGCGCCAGCAGCGCGGCGGCGGGCGGGGCGTATTTCTCGACATATTCGGTGCGCCCCGGAAAGATCAGGACGCTGCCCCGCGCCGCACCTTCGGGACGCCACAGCGCCGTGCGCAGGCGGATGCCGTCAGCCGCGCGGATCCAGCGCGCCTCGGGCCGGGGCAGGCCCGGCGCCGTCGCGTCGTCGAACCAGGGGGCGGGCGTTCCCTCAGCCAAGGAGCGAGGCCAGCCGCAGCGCCATGCCCATGTTGCCGTCGATGGACAGCCGCCCGGTCATGAAGGCCGCGGTCGGGTTCAGTTCCCCCTCGAGGATGGCGCGAAAGGTTTCCGCCCTGGCCGAAAGGGTCACTTCGGCCTCGTCGCCGCCGGTATCCGGGCGCGCGCCGCCGGCATCGAGCAGAAGGCTGCCCTCGCCCTTGAAGACAAAGCGCGCGCGGCCGTCGAACGGGTTCCCGGCGACCTTCTCGTTCAGGATCGCCACCGCCTTGTCCACAAGATCGCTCATCGTCCGGTCCTTTCGCATGCCCGCGGTTGTGAACGCGCCGGCCTTTCGCCGGGGCGCGCGCCGCATTATCCTCGCCCATATGGACCGACCGACGCGCCGTTTCAAACCCGCCGTTGCGGCATTTGCCGCGCTGATCGTCCCGGCGCAGGGGGCGCTGGCCGATGCGGCGCGGCTTGACGACCTGTTCGACCGGCTGGCCGGGGCGGGGACCGCGCAGGAGGGCGCCCTGATCGCGGCCGAGATCGGCGACGAACTCATGCGCACGGGATCGCCCACGCTCGACCTGCTGTTGCGGCGCGGGGCCGAGGCCGTCGCCGCGGGCGACGACGCCGCCGCGATCGAACATCTGACCGCCGTCATCGACCACGCCCCCGAAGTGACCCAGGCCTGGCACCTGCGGTCCATCGCCTATCTGCGCACCGGCCATGTCGGCCCGGCGATCCACGACCTCGGACAGGCGCTCGCGCTCGAGCCGCGCCATTTCGCGGCGCTGGCGGGTCTCGCCGCCATCCTCGAGGAGATGGGCCGGCCCGGCGATGCGCTGCGGGTGTGGCAGGCGGCGCTTGCCATCAACCCGGCCGATGCCGATATAGGGGCTTCGGTCGACCGTCTGCTGCGCCTGACGGACGGCACCCCCTTGTGATCCCGGCCCGAACGGGGAGAAGCCATGACGCCCGCGCGGGTGACGGCCGTTCTCGGGCCGACCAACACCGGCAAGACCCATTACGCGATCGAGCGGATGCTTGGCCATCGCACCGGCATCATCGGCCTGCCGCTGCGCCTGCTGGCGCGCGAGGTCTATGACCGGATCGTGCGCGCGCGCGGGCCGTCGGTGGTGGCGCTCATGACCGGCGAGGAACGGATCATCCCCGAGCGCCCGCATTACTGGGTCTGCACCACCGAGGCGATGCCCGAGGGGATGGGCGCCGATTTCCTGGCCGTGGACGAGATCCAGCTTTGCGCCGACCCCGAGCGCGGCCATGTCTTCACCGACCGGCTGCTGCATGCGCGCGGCCTGGTCGAGACGATGTTCATGGGATCGGAAACCATGCGCGGCGCCATCGCCGCGCTGGTGCCGGGCACCGTGTTCCTGCGGCGCGAACGGTTCTCGACCCTGACCCACACCGGGCCGAAGAAGATCGGCCGCCTGCCGGAACGCACCGCGATCGTCGGCTTTTCGGTCGAGAGCGTCTATGCCATCGCCGAATACATCCGCCGCACCCGCGGCGGGGCCGCCGTGGTGATGGGCGCGCTCAGCCCGCGCACCCGCAACGCGCAGGTCGCGCTCTATCAGGCGGGCGAGGTCGATTTCCTGGTCGCCACCGATGCCATCGGCATGGGGCTCAACCTCGACATCGCGCATGTGGCCTTTGCCGGGCTCGGCAAGTTCGACGGCCACCGGATGCGCGATCTCGCGCCCGACGAACTGGCCCAGATCGCCGGCCGCGCCGGGCGGCATCTGGCGCAGGGCACCTTCGGCACCACCGCCGACGCGCCCGATCTCGACCCCGAGACGGTGGCCCAGATCGAATCCCACCAGTTCCGCCCGGTGACCCGGCTCATGTGGCGCAATGCGCGGCTCGAGTTCGGCTCGATCGAGCGGCTGGTGCGCGCGCTCGAGGCGCGCACCGACAATCCCTGGCTGGGCCGGGTGCGCGAAAGCGACGACCTGGCCGCGCTGCGCGCCCTGGCCGCCGATCCGGTGATGCGCGCGCGCGCCTCGGACGGGCGCGCGGTGCGGCTGCTGTGGGATGTGTGCCGGGTGCCGGATTTTCGCGGCATCTCGCGCGGGGACCACGCGCAGCTTCTGGGCACGATCTTTGCGCATCTGCACGAACGCGGCACGATCCCGCGCGCCTGGCTGGCGGCGCAGGTGCGCGCCCTCGACCGGCCCGAGGGCGACATCGACACATTGTCGCGCCGCCTGGCCCATATCCGCACCTGGACCTATGTCGCGCAGCGCGCGGGCTGGGTCGACGATGAAAGCCATTGGCGCGAGGAAACGCGCGCGGTAGAAGACCGCCTGTCGGATGCGCTGCACGGCGCGCTGACCCAGGCATTCGTGGACCGCCGGACCAGCGTCCTGGCCCGGCGGCTCAGACAGAAGGAGATCCTCGTGGCCGAGGTGAACGACAGGGGCGAAGTGACCGTCGAGGAGCAGTTCGTCGGGCGGATCGAGGGATTCCGCTTCCGCATCGACCGCACCGACAATCCCGAGGAGGCGCGCACGCTGCGCGCGGCGGCGTTCCAGGCGCTCGCGCCCCAGTTCCACCTGCGCGCGGACCGGTTCTACAACGCCCCCGATACCGAGCTCGACTTCACCGAACAGGGCGGCCTCATGTGGGGCGAACATGCGGTGGGCCGGCTGGCCAGGGGGGCCGATGCGCTGCGCCCGCAGGTCATCGCCTTTGTCGACGACGAGGCCGGCCCCGAGGTCGCGGCCAAGGTGCAGCGCCGGCTTCAGCATTTCATCGACCGGCGCATCGCCGCGACGATGGAGCCGCTGCTTGCGCTCCAGCGCGACGAGGCGCTCTCGGGCCTGGCGCGCGGGCTGGCGTTCCGGCTGGTCGAACATCTGGGCATCATCCCGCGCGGCGAGGTGGCCGAGGACGTGAAGGCCCTCGATCAGGAGGCGCGCGCCGGGCTGCGCAAGCTCGGGGTCCGGTTCGGGCAGTTCACCGTTTTCATGCCGCCGCTGCTGAAGCCCGCGCCGACGCGGCTGCGGCTGGTGCTCTGGGGGTTGATGCGCGGGCTGGACGAGATCCCGCCGGGGCCGCCTGCGGGCCATGTCACCGTGCCCGCCGCGCGCGATGTGGCGCCGGGCTATTACGCCATGGCCGGCTATCGCGCCGCGGGCGAACGGGCGATCCGCATCGACATGCTGGAACGGCTGGCCGACCTGCTGCGCGAACGCGATTCGAAGGCGGGATTCGAGGCGGTGCCCGAGATGCTCTCGATCACGGGCCTGTCGCTCGAACTCTTCGCCGGGCTGATGGGCGGGCTGGGCTATCGCGCCCTGCGCGGCGAACGCCCGCGCCAGCGCAGCCCGCGCCCGGCCCCCGCCGCCGTGGCTGATGCCGTGGCCGATACCGCCGTGACCGAAGCCGTGGCCGAGGGGGCCGGGGGGGCGGGGCCTGTGGCCGAGGTCGCGGCCGATCCCGCAGTCCCCGCAACCGATGCCGTGGCCGAAGCGATGCCCGATTCGGTGCCCGGAACTGCGCCCGAATCCGGGCGCGCCCCGGTGCCCGAAGCTGCGCCCGAATCGCTGGACGGGGTCGCGGCCGAATCTGCCGGCGATGCCGACGCCGGACCCGCCGCGGACCATGCCCGCCCGGCATCGCGCCCGCCCGAGCCGGCGACCGAAGTGTTCTACACCTTCACCTGGGCCGGGCGCGGCCAGCGGCGCGACCACGGCGGCGGACGCGGCAACCGCGACCAGAACCGTGACCAGAACCGCGACCGTTCGCAGGACCGCAACCGCGGCGGCCCGCGCGGCGACCGTCACGGCGCCGCACCCGCCCAGCCCCCCGCCGGAGAGGCGGCCCCCGCACCCGCCGCTGCCGCCGAATCCCGGCCGCACCCCGACGGGCGCCGCCGCGACGACCGGCCCCAGGGCCCGCGCCCTGCGCGCAAGGACCGCCCGCAGGAACGCGGCCATGACCGGCCCGCGCGCTCTGGCGACGGCGAGGGCGCCGACCGCGCCCCCCGGCACAACCGCCCGCGCGACGACCGCCGCCCCCCGCGCGAGGACCGCAACAAGCCTCAGGTGTTCGAGGCCCGCCCCCCGCGCGAGGACCGCCGCAAGGTCGATCCCGACAGCCCCTTCGCCGCGCTGGCCGAGTTGATGAAGCCCAAGTGACCGCCCACGCCCCCCGCCCGGACAGCGGGGCCGGGGCGGTCCGCCTCGACAAATGGCTGTGGCAGGCGCGGTTCTGCCGCTCGCGCAGCCTGGCCGCGGCGCTGGTGGCCGAGGGGCGGGTGCGGGTCAATGCCGAACCGGCCCTGAAACCCGCGCGCCCGGTCGGGCCGGGCGATGTGCTGACCTTCGTGCAGGGCGGCGCGGTGCGGGTGCTGCGCATCCTCGCCTGCGGCACCCGGCGCGGACCCGCGAGCGAGGCGCGCCTGCTCTACGAGGAGATCGCGCCCCGCGCCGGCGCACAGACCGCGGGCGACAGCGATGCCGGGACGGCGTGACCGTAAGTCGCAGGTGCCTTGCGGCTTTGGTGCGGCGGGTCTAATCCAAGCGCGGAACTGAAGGGAGTTCGTCATGGCCTATGTCGTCCTTGAGAACTGTATCGCCTGCAAATACACCGACTGCGTCGAGGTGTGCCCCGTGGACTGCTTCTACGAGGGCGAGAACATGCTGGTGATCCATCCGGACGAATGCATCGACTGCGGCGTGTGCGAACCCGAATGCCCCGCCGACGCGATCCGCCCCGACACCGAACCCGACATGGCCCGCTGGGTCGAGTTCAACCGCAAATACGCCGAAATGTGGCCGGTCATCACCTCGCGCAAGGATCCGATGCCGGGTTACGAAGAGATGGACGGCAAGCCCGGCAAGCTCGCCCGGTTCTCGGAGGCGGCAGGCCCCGGAAGCTGATCCCGGGCGGACTGTCGGCAAGACCCACAGGAGCCCCTTTGCCCGGCGCGCTTTTCGTGCTATGGAGCGCAGGAAATGCTGCTTGCCCGCTCCTGACACCTGACCGGCCGCGCCTGGCGATCCTCCCTCGCCGGGCGTTTGCATGTGCAGAGTCCGGCGCGGACCCCAGTGAGGATCACCGCATGACCAAATCCAAGCGCCCCGAATTCCGCCCCGACGATTTCGTCGTCTACCCCGCGCATGGCGTGGGCAGGATCGTCTCGATCGAGGAGCAGGAGGTCGCGGGGTTCCGGCTCGAGCTGTTCGTCATCTCCTTCGAGAAGGACAAGATGACGCTGCGCGTGCCCACCAACAAGGCGACCGAGGCCGGGCTGCGGTCGCTGTCGTCGCCCGATGTGGTCGCCCATGCGATGAAGACCCTGCGCGGCAAGGCGCGGGTGAAGAAGGCGATGTGGTCGCGCCGGGCGCAGGAATACGAGCAGAAGATCAATTCCGGCGATCTGATCGCCATTGCCGAGGTGGTGCGCGACCTGCACCGTGCCGACGACCAGCGCGAGCAGAGCTATTCCGAACGCCAGCTTTACGAAGCCGCGCTCGAACGGCTGACGCGCGAGATCGCGGCGGTGGGCGGCAATGACGAACGCGGCGCCCAGCGCGAGATCGAATCGGCGCTCGTCGGCCGGGCGGCCTGACCGGGGCCGGTCGCGCGCGATCAAATTCTCGAATTTGATCGGGTGAACTCAAATTCGCGAATTTGAGTTCCTGTCACAGGGCGCGCCAGCCGATGTCGCTGCGGCAGAACCCCTCGGGCCAGTCGATCGCCGCCACCAGCGCATAGGCCCGCGCCCGCGCCTCGGCCAGGGTTTCCCCGCGGCCGCAGGCGCTGAGCACGCGCCCGCCCGCGGCAATGATCTGGCCGCCTTCCCGCCGGGTCGCGGCATGGAACAGCACCGAGGCGGGATCCGCCGGCAGGGCGCCGGTGCCGCGGACGCTGCTGCCGTTCGCATGTTCGCCCGGATAGCCGCGCGTGGCCATCACCACGCACAGCGCGTGGTCGTCGGCCCAGTTGACCCGCATTCCCGCCAGCCGGCCCGAAGCCGCCGCCTCGATCAGATCCAGCGCCTGCGCCCCGAGCCGCAGCATCAGCACCTGACATTCCGGATCGCCGAATCTGGCGTTGTATTCGACAAGACGCGCCTGCCCGTCCGCGATCATCAGCCCGACATAGAGCACGCCCTGATAGGGCGTCCCGCGGCGGGCCATCTCGGCCAGGGTGGGGCGCACGATCCGCGCCATCACCTGCGCCTCGATCGCGGGGGTGAGGACGGGGGCGGGTGAATAGGCGCCCATGCCGCCGGTATTGGGCCCCTCGTCGCCGTCGAAGGCGCGCTTGTGGTCCTGGGCGCTGCCGATCGGCAGGGCGTCGGTGCCGTCGCACAGCACGAAGAACGAGGCCTCCTCGCCCGTCATGAATTCCTCGATCACCACTTCGGCGCCCGGGGTGGCGAAGAGGGCGTCCAGGGCGGCCTCGGCCTCGGCCAGGGTCCGGGCGACGGTCACGCCCTTACCGGCGGCAAGGCCGTCGGCCTTGACCACGATCGGCGCCCCCCGGGCGCGGACATGGGCGAAGGCGGCTGCGGCATCGTCGAAATGCGCCCAGCCGGCGGTCGGGGCGCCGGTTGCGTCGCAGACCTCCTTGGTGAAGGTCTTGGAGGTCTCGAGCAGCGCCGCCGCCCGCGACGGGCCGAACACCCGCAGTCCCGCCTCGCGCAGCCGGTCGCTCACGCCGGCAGCCAGCGGGGCTTCGGGGCCGATCACCACCAGATCGACCGCGTTGTCGTCGGCGAACCGCGCGACCGCATCGCCGTCGAGGAGGTCGAGCGCCGCGCATTCGGCCAGATCCCCGATGCCGGCATTGCCGGGGGCGACGATCAGCCGGTCGCATTTCGGGTTCTGCCGGATCGCCCAGGCCAGCGCATGTTCGCGCGCGCCCCCGCCCAGGATGAGGATGTTCACTTGCGCCCCCTTTGCAACCGGCCCGCAGGCGTCATAGGGTTGCAATTCCCGCGTGACAAGGATCGAGAGATGGAGATGTTCGAGGACGCAGGCCCCGCCGCCGGCGGCGCCCCGGGAAACCGGCCGGAGTTCACCGTCTCCGAGATCGCGGGCGCGGTGAAGCGGGTGATCGAGGGCGAATTCGGCCTGGTCCGGGTCCGGGGAGAGATCGGGCGGGTGTCGCGGCCGGCGTCGGGGCATCTCTACTTCAACCTCAAGGACGACCGGGCCTCACTCGATGCCGTGGTGTGGCGCGGGCAGGCCGGGCGGCTGTCGGTCCGGCCCGAAGAGGGGCTCGAGGTGGTGGCGACGGGGCGGCTGACCACCTTTCCCGGCGCGTCGAAATACCAGATGATCGTCGAGGACATGGCGCCGGCGGGGGCGGGCGCGCTCATGGCCATGCTCGAGGCGCGCCGCCGCGCGCTGGCGGCCGAGGGCCTGTTCGATCCGGGAAGAAAGCGGCCGATTCCGTTCCTGCCGGGGGTGATCGGGGTCGTCACCTCGCCCTCGGGGGCGGTGATCCGCGACATCCTCCACCGCCTGCGCGACCGGGTCCCGCGCCGGGTCGTGGTCTGGCCGGTGGCGGTGCAGGGGCAGGCCTGCGCGCCCGAGGTCGCCCGCGCCATCGCCGGCTTCAACGCCCTGCCCGAAGGCGGGCCGGTGCCGCGGCCCGATGTGATCATCGTCGCGCGCGGCGGCGGTTCGATCGAGGATCTGTGGGGCTTCAACGAGGAGGTCGTGGTGCGCGCCGCCGCCGCCTCGGCCATCCCGCTCATCTCGGCCGTCGGGCACGAGACCGACACCACCCTCATCGACCACGCCGCCGACCTGCGCGCGCCCACGCCCACGGCGGCGGCGGAACTGGCGGTGCCGGTGCGGGCCGAACTCCTGGCCGTGCTGGCACAGCAGGGGGGGCGGCTGACCGGCGCGGTGGTGCAGGCGCTCACGCGGCGGCGCCAGCGGCTCGCGGATCTGTCGCGGGCGCTGCCCCGGCCCGAGCGCCTGACCCAGACGGCGGCGCAGCGGCTTGACCAGGTGGCGGGGCGGCTGGCGCATGCGCTGGTCGCGGGGCAGCAGGCGAGGCGCCTGCGTCTGGCGCGGGCGGTGCTGGTGCCCGGCGCGCTGCGTCAGCGCCTGCGCGGCGAGGGGCGGGCTCTGGCGGCCCTCGGGGCGCGGCCGGGCCCGGCACTCGGGCGGATCCTGGCCGAGAGGCGGGCGCGGCTCGAGGCGGGGGGGCGGCTCTTGCGCTCGCTGTCCTACGCCGAAACCCTGGCGCGCGGCTTTGCCGTGGTGCGGGCCGGGGGGCATGTGGTGACCGGCGTTTCCGGTGTGGCCCCGGTGATGGAGATCGAGTTCGCCGACGGCCGCGTCACCGTCCAGAGCGGCCCCACCGCCCCGCCGCCGAAACGGCGCCTCCCGCCGCCGCCCGAACAGGGCAACCTGCTGTGATCCTGGAAGAGAATGCGCCCGGCCGCCTGACCGCCTGACCTCCTGCCGTCTGGGCCGGAGGCCACGTTTCCCCCACCGCCCCCGCCCCATGCCCCGGCCGTGCGCCCCCGGCCGGCGTTGTGCCGCCTCCGGCGGGGGTATTTCAGCAAAGATGAAGGGGCCCCCTTCATCTGTCCTCAAATATCCCGGGGGGGAGGCCCGCAGGGCCCGGGGGGGCAGCGCCCCCCCGCCTGCGCCCCCCGCCTGCGCCCCCCGCCTGCGCCCCCCGCCTGCGCCCCCCGCCTGCGCCCCCCGCCTGCGTCCCTCGCCTGCGCCGGTCACGGGCACGGCGGGCAGCCGCGCGGAATCCGTTTCCATCCGGCGCCGGGGGGGCCGTTTGCGATGGTCCCGTGCAGGGGCGATGCCCTTGCGCCGGGACCGGAGGCGGGGCATGGAGGTGCCATGACCGGAACGCTGCTTTCCATCGGGCATGGCTATGTCGCCGGGGCGCTGGGGCGTGAACTGATGGCCCGCGGCTGGCGGGTGATCGGCACCACGCGCAGCGCCGGGCGCGCGGCGCTGCTGGCCGGCGCGGGGGTGGAGCCGCTGCTGTGGCCGGGGAGCGATCCCGGGCCGGCGCTCGTGGCGGCCACGCATGTTCTGGTCTCGGCCCCGCCGGAGGATGGGGCGGGGGATCCGTTTCTGGCCGCGCATGGCGATCTGGTCGCGCAGCGGGCGTCCGCTGTGCGGTGGATGGGTTATCTCTCGACCACCGGGGTCTACGGCGATCACGCCGGCGCCGCGGTGGACGAGGAGGCCGAATGCCGGGGCCTGGGCACGCGCAACCTCGGGCGCATCCGCGCCGAGGGGGAATGGCGGTCGGTTCCGGGGCTGCCGGCGCATGTGTTCCGCCTGGCCGGGATCTACGGGCCGGGGCGCGGGCCGTTCGAGAAGCTGCGCGCCGGCACGGCGCGCGCGATCGAGAAGCCCGGCCACCTGTTCGGGCGCATCCATGTCGAGGATATCGTGCAGGTGCTGCTGGCCTCGATGGCGCATCCCCGTCCGGGGCGGGTCTACAACGTCACCGATGACGAACCCGCCTCCGGGCCCGAGGTGATCGCCCATGCCGCCGCCCTGCTGGGCCTGCCCGCCCCGCCGGTCGAACCCTATGCAGAGGCCGGGATGACGCCGATGGCGCGCAGCTTCTACCAGGGGTCGCGCCGGGTGCTGAACGGGCGGATGAAGCGCGAACTGGGGGTGCGCCTGATCCATCCCGACTTCCGCGCGGGCCTGCGGGCGATCCTGGCGGCCGAAGGCTAGCGCGCGGGCCCTTCCCGCCCGGGGCCGGGGGACGCCGGGGCATCCCCGCCTGCGTCCTTGTCCCCGTCATCGTCGGCTGCCGGCGCGAGGGTGGCGCGCAGTCCGGCAAGGCCGGCAAAGGGATGGGCGCCGGCCGCATCGGGGGCGGAGCCGGTCGCGCCGTCGTCGCTGTCGCCCGACGCGCTGTCGCCGCTGCCGGCATCGGGCGCGCGCGGCCAGGGCGGCAGCGCCAGCGCCAGCGCCTCGTGCAGGATCTCCCACAGATCGAGGGTGCGGGGCAGGGGCTCGATCTCGTCGTCGGGCATTTCGCTCTCGCCGGGGGCGGGGGCGGGGTTGTCGGCGAGGTAGCGGCGGCGCAGATCCTCGTCGATGCGGGTGGTCACCGGGGCGAGGGTGACGACGCAGGGCTGCACCACGCTTGCGCGCAGCCGTGCCTCGAGCCGCCAGTCCTGCCGCCCCTCGGGCAGGAGCCGCCCCTCGAGGCGCAGCTTGCCCACCGCGGAGATGCCGAGCGCCCCGGCCAGCGCCGCGCGCGCCGCGCCGTCGGGCACCAGCGCGAACTCCTGCGCCGCGCGCCGCTGCACCCCGTCGAGGCGCAGGACGTGACGCGGCAGCGTGCCTTCGGTTCCGGACATGGTGCATCCTTTCTTGAACAGGGGCCCGCGCCTGATATAGGTGCGCATAGAAGGCAGGCGGGCAGGTGACAAGGGGGCGGCAATGGGCATGAGGGGCGCAACCCCGTTGCGGCGCATCCTGTGGGGGGGCGTGCTGGCCCTGGCGCTGGCGGCCTGCACGCCGGTCATGCGCTACCACGGCTATATCCCGCCCGAGTCCGAGCTTGCCGCGCTGACGCCCGGCGTGGACACGCGCGACAGCGTCATCGCCGCGGTCGGGGCGCCGGGATCGACCGGCCTGCTGCACGAGGGCACCTTCTATTACATCCAGAGCCGATTTCGCCATCTGGGCGCCCTTGCCCCGGAGGAGACCGACCGTCAGGTGCTGGTGATGGGGTTCGACGGCGCGGGGGTGCTGCGCAACATCGAACGCTTCGGTCTCGAGAACGGCCGGGTCGTGGTGCTGTCGCGGCGGGTGACCGACGACGGGCTGCGCGACACCACCTTCATCCGCCAGCTTCTGGGCAATATCGGCAATTTCGACGCGGGCCGGTTCATCGGCGGCGGCGACTAGGCGTGACTGGCTGGCGGTGGCGCGGGCTGCGGCCGGGGCGGGGGCGCTTCGCCCCCCGCACCCCCCGAGGGTATTTCGGCAAAGATGAAGGGGAAGGGGGACGGGGGACGGCTCAGTCCCGGCCCTCGAAGGCCAGCGCCACGCCGTTGATGCAGTAGCGCAGGCGCGAGGGCGGCGGGCCGTCGGTGAAGACATGGCCCAGATGGGCGCCGCAGCCGGTGCAATGCACCTCGGTGCGCGACATGCCGAAACGGTCGTCGGCGGACTGGCCGACGATGCCGGCGCCTGTGGTTTCCCCGTCGATCGGCCGGGTGAAGGAGGGCCAGCCGCAGCCGGCCTCGAACCGGTCGCCGGTGGCGAAGAGCGCCGTGCCGCAGCCGATGCAGAGATAGCGCCCCGGGCCCGGCGCGGGGTCGTCATGGCTGAAGGGGCGTTCGGTGCCGTGTTCGCGCGTGACGCGATAGGCCAGCGGCGAGAGCGCCGCGCGCCATTCGGCTTCGGTCTTGACGAGCCTGGGCATCCTGTCCTTCATCGCCGGGAACGGTACCGGGACCATATGGGGTCCGGGGCGGGGGCGGGCAAGGGGCCGGCGGGTGGATTCGGGGGGCCACGGGGCGGACGGCGGGGGAACGGGGCGTTACCGGCTGCGGATCGTGGGGGGCGTGCCGGGGGCCGATCTGATGCGGGCGCAGGCGCTGCGGCATCTGTGCTTTGGCACGGGCGCCGGGCGGCCCGGGCGGCCGGGGGGGCTGGACCGGGACGGGTTCGACGCGCGCTGCCTGCATCTTCTGGTCGAGGAGGGGCCGGGCGGGCCCGTGCGCGCCACCTGCCGGGTGCTGCCGCTGGAATCGGGGGCCGAGGTCGGCGAAAGCTATTCCGCGCGGCATTACGATCTTGCCGGGCTGGCCCGGATCGACCGGCCCATGGCCGAGATCGGCCGGTTCTGCCTGCATCCCGGCGCGGGGGCCGGGGCGGGGGATGTGCTGCGCCTCATGTGGGGGGGGATCGCGCATCTGGTCGGCGCGCGCGGCGTGGAGGTGCTCTTTGGCTGCTCGTCCTTTGCCGGCACGCGGCCCGGGGACCATGCCGGGGCCCTTGGCCTTCTGGCGGCGGAGCATCTGCTGCCGGCGTCGCTCCGGCCCGGGAGGCGGCCGGGGGTGCCCTCGGTGCCCCTTGGCGTTCTGCCGGGCGCAGGTGGGCCGGGCGCGGGCGGGCCGGACGAGCGGCGGCGTGCCCTTGCGGGGATGCCGCCGCTGTTGCGGTTCTATCTGGCGCTGGGCGGGCGGGTGAGCGGGCATGCGGTGATCGACCGGGATCTGGACACGCTGCATGTGCTGACTGCGCTCGAGGTGGCGTACCTGCCGGAGGCGCGGGCGCGGGCGTTGCGCGCGCTGGCGGCGCGGACCGGGCTGGCGGCGGGCGGCCGGGGCGCGGACCGGGGCGCGGATCGGGGCGCGGATCGGGGTGCCCTTGCGCGCGGGGCGGGTTGCGACTAGCTCACGCGCATGGCGCGCGCACCCCTTCTTCAGCTTTCCGGGCTTTCGCTGACCTTCGGGGGCGATCCGCTGTTCGACGACCTGTCGCTTGTGGTGCAGGAGGGCGACCGCGTCGCGCTGGTGGGCCGGAACGGATCGGGGAAATCGACGCTGCTGCGGGTCATGGCCGGCCTGGTGGAGCCCGATCGCGGCATCCGCAGCCTGGGGCCGGGGGTGCGGATCGGCTACATGGAGCAGGATCCCGACATGTCCGCCCATGCCACGCTGGGCGATTTCGCGCGCGCGGGCCTGCCCGAGGGCGAGGACTGGCGCGTGGAGGCGGTGGCAGAGGGGCTTGGCCTTGATCCGCGCCGCGAGGTGGCCTCCGCCTCGGGCGGAGAGCGGCGGCGCGCGGCGCTGGTGCGGCTCATGGCGCAGGCGCCCGATCTCATGCTGCTCGACGAGCCGACGAACCATCTCGACATCGCGGCGGTGCAATGGCTCGAGGCCGAGTTGCGGGCGACGCGGGCGGGGTTCGTCCTCATCTCGCACGACCGGGCCTTTCTGCGCGACCTGACGCGGGCCACGCTCTGGATCGACCGGGGCACCGTGCGCCGGCAGGAGGCCGGGTTCGAGGCGTTCGAGGCCTGGCGCGACCGACTGTGGGAGGAAGAGGATCTCGCGGCGCACAAGCTCGACCGCAAGATCCGGGCCGAGGCGCGCTGGGCGGTCGAGGGGATTTCCGCGCGCCGCAAGCGCAACATGGGCCGGGTGCGGGCGCTTCAGGCGCTCAGGGCGGAACGCGCGGCGCAGATCCGGCGGCAGGGCACGGCGGCGATGGCGCTGGCCGAGGGGCCGGTCTCGGGGCGGCGGGTCATGGTGGCGCGCGGGGTATCGAAGAGTTACGACGGCCGCGCGATCCTGCGCGACTTCGACCTGACCGTGCTGCGCGGCGACCGGGTGGCGCTGGTGGGGCCGAACGGGGTGGGCAAGACCACGCTCCTGCGCCTGCTTCTGGGGCAGGAGGCGCCGGATGCGGGCGAGGTCACGCTGGGCACCGGCCTTGAAGTGGCGGTGTTCGATCAGGGGCGCGCCGCGCTCGACCCGGACCTGTCGCTGTGGGAGACGCTGACCGGCACGCCGGGGATGGGCGTTTCCGGGCGGGCCGATCAGGTGCTGGTGCGCGGCGAGCCGCGTCATGTCGTGGGCTATCTCAAGGATTTCCTGTTCTCCGAGGCGCAGGCGCGCGCGCCGGTGCGGTCGCTCTCGGGGGGCGAGAAGGCGCGGCTGCTGCTGGCGCGGATCATGGCGCGCGAATCGAATGTGCTGGTCCTCGATGAGCCGACGAACGACCTAGACATCGAGACGCTCGATCTCTTGCAGGAGCTGATCGACGGCTATGAGGGCACGGTCCTGCTGGTCAGCCACGACCGCGATTTCCTTGACCGGGTGGCCAGCGTCACGCTGGTCATGGAGGGGGGCGGGCGCGTCACCGCCTATGCCGGCGGCTGGAGCGACATGGTCGCGCAGCGCGGCGGGGCGCCCGGCGCACCGCCGCAGGAGCGGGCGGTGCGGGCGCCCGAGGCCCGGCCCGATACCCGGCCCGATACCCGGCCCGTGGCCGCGCCTGCACCTGCGCCCGCGCCCGCCGCCGCGCCGCGCCGCGCCGGGCTGAGTTTCACCGAACGCCACCGCCTCGAGGCGCTGCCCGCGATCATCGACCGGCTGGGCGCCGAGATCGCCCGGCTGACCGGCCTTCTGGGCGAGGCCGATCTCTATGCGCGCGAGCCGGTGAAGTTCCGCCGCGCGACCGAGGCCCTTGCCGAACGGCAGGCGGCGCTGTCGGCGGCCGAGGACGAATGGCTGGCGCTGGCCGAACGGGCCGAGGGCTAGGGCCGGGATCCCGCGACGACACCAGGTCTGGTTGAATCCGCTACCCCTTGTGGGGTAGTCGGGATGTGGCGCCGTGTCGCGGATGCACCCACTTGAATTTGATCTGGATCAAATGCGAGTGATGGACCCTGTGTAGTATCGCCCTGCGCGGGTCATCGGCCGGCGCCGGACATCCGGGCACGATCCCGCAGCGTCGGCCGCGACGCGGGGTCTGCCGCTTGCGACGCAACGATAACCAATCCCGGCGGCGGTGCCCCCGGGCGCCGGACCGCTACGGTCCGGGCCCACGGTCGCTGCACGCCCGGCCCATGCGGGAGGGACCAGACGATGGGCGAACCACAGGAAACCGGCGGCGGCCCCGACGACGGCCCGCCCGAGCGGATTCCGGTCATGCAGCAGATCCTCGACAATCCTTTCCTGCTGCTCTTCCTCGGGGTCACGATCCCCACGGTGCTCTATCTGATCTGGGGCATCATGGAGATCGCGACGATCCCGGTCGGCAACTGATCCCCCCAACAAGGCGCAAGGTGCGGACATGGCCATAACCCCTCCGTCTAACCGCCTCTGGTGGAAGGAACCGATCCACGGGCTCGAGCTCGGCTGGGTCGTGATTGCCTTCCTCTGGGGGCTTTTCATGTTCTTCTTCATGATCGCCTGGCACTTCATCGGCCAGCAGAACCTCTCGAACGAGACCTATCGCGTCACCCCCGAGGCCTTTGCCCAGCGGGTCGAGGACTGGGCCTACGAGTTCCAGGCGATGGACGCGGACGGCAACCCGGTCGAGGAGGATTACGTTCCGGTCGTGCGCCCGGCGGCGGGCAGCGATGTCTACATCCTGGCGCGGACCTACGAATTCTGGCCGATCGTCGAGCTGGAGCGCGGGCAGAGCTACCGCATCCACCTGTCCTCGGTCGATCTTCAGCACGGATTCTCGCTCCAGCCGACCAACATCAACATCTCGGTCCATCCGGGCTACGAGCATGTGATCACGCTCACGCCCACGGAATCGGGCGTGTTCGGCATCGTGTGCAACGAATTTTGCGGCATCGGCCATCACCAGATGACCGGGCGCATCCGCGTGGTCGAGCCGGGCTCGGCCGCGGGTTCCTCCTCGGGAACCGATTCGGGCACCGATCCGGGCACCGACGGGGGCACCGACGGGGGCACCGACGGGGGCACCGACGGGGGCGACGATGCAGGGCCGGCGGCCGAAGATGCCGCGGCCAGCCAGGGATAGGGGGCGAGAATGACCACGATCGACCACGGGGCGGTTCCGGCCGCCCATCCGCGGGCCGAATACCGCACCTGCCGCTTTTCGGGGCTGCGGATCGAATCGAGTGCCGAAAAGCTCATCAAGGTGAACGCGGTGGCGGCGGTGCTGTTCCTCGCGCTTGGCGGGCTCTTCGGCCTGCTGATCGCGCTGACGCGCTGGCCGGCGGTACAGCTTCTGCCGGCGGACTGGTTCTATCTCGTGCTGACCGGGCACGGGGCGAACGTGCTGCTGTTCTGGATCATCTTCTTCGAGATCGCGGTGCTCTACTTTGCCTCCGCGGTGATCCTCGGGGCGCGGCTGGCCGCGCCGAAATGGGCCTGGGCGTCGTTCATCCTGATGGTGGTGGGCGCGCTCATGGCGAACTACGCGGTGCTGCGCGGCGATTCGACGGTGATGTTCACCTCCTATCCGCCGCTCATGGCCTCGCAGTGGTTCTACCTGTCGCTCATCATCTTCGCGGTGGGCGCGCTCATCGGGGTGTTCGTGTTCTTCGGCACGCTGGTCGTGGCCAAGAACGAGAAGACCTACAACGGTTCGGTCCCGCTCGTCACCTTCGGGGCGATCACCGCGGCGATCATCGCGGTCTTCACCCTGGCCTCGGGGGCGATCATCCTGATCCCGACCTGGCTGTGGTCGCTCGGGCTCATCTCCAACATCGACACGCTGGTCTACAAGGTCGTGTGGTGGGGCATGGGCCATTCGAGCCAGCAGATCAACGTCTCGGCCCATGTGTCGATCTGGTATGCGATCGGCGCCATGGTGGTGGGGGCGCGGCCGCTGTCCGAGAAGGTCAGCCGCATGGCCTTCTTCATGTATATCCTGTTCCTGCAACTGGCCTCGGCGCACCACATCCTCGCCGAACCGGGCATGTCCTCGAGCTGGAAGATCGTGAACACGAGCTACATGATGTATCTCGCGGTCATGGGCTCGATGATCCACGGGCTGACCGTGCCCGGCGCGATCGAGGCGGCGCAGCGCCGGAACGGCTATACCCGCGGCGCGTTCGAGTGGCTGGCCAAGGCGCCCTGGGGCAACCCGGCCTTCGCGGGGATGTTCCTGTCGCTGGTCATGTTCGGCTTCATCGGCGGCATCTCGGGCGTGGTGCTGGGGACGGAACAGCTCAACGTGCTCATGCACAACACGATCTATGTGCCGGGGCACTTCCACGGCACGGTGGTGGCGGGCACGACGCTGGCCTTCATGGCGGGCACCTATCTGCTCGTGCCGCTGCTGTTCCAGCGCGACATCCTCTGGCCGGGCCTGGCCCGCTGGCAGCCCTATGTCTTCGGCCTCGGGGCGGCGGGGATCTCGCTCTTCATGATGGGGGCGGGGACGCTGGGCGTGCCGCGGCGGCAGTGGGACATCTCGCTTGCCGATGCGATCCTGCGGTTCGAGTTCCCGTCGGCCGCCTATCTGATGATGGGGCTGAACGGCATCTCGGCCATCCTGGCCGCGACTGGGGGCGTGATGTTCATCGTCGTCGTCGTCGGCACGATCCTGTGGGGTCCGCGGCTTGACCGGGCGGGGGCGAAGCTCACCTTCCCGCTGCACGACAAGGCGCGCGAGACGGTGTCCACCTACGGCAGCGAGGTCACGATGAAACTGCCGGGGACGGTCATCCTCGTCGGGATCTTCTTCGCCTGCTTCGTGCTCTACTACTTCGTCAACTGGAAGTATCTGTCGGAACTCTGGCTGTTCCGCTGAACCTCTGCTGATCGCACAAGGAAAGGGCCGGGCGATGCAGGCTGCCATCTCGACCACGATCTCGCTCCTCAAGCTCAGGATCGTCAGTTTCATCGCCCTGGCCGGCCTTGTCGGCATCCTCACGGGGGGAGGTGCGCTCTCTCCGCTCGAGGCCACGGTCTTTACCCTCGCCGTGTTCGGCGCCTCGGGCGCGGCGGGGGCCTTCAACCAGTATTTCGAACGCGAGACCGACCGCCTGATGGCGCGCACCCATCAGCGGCCCTTCGCCTCGGGCCGGCTGAAGGCGGGGGCGATCTGGCCCGTGACCTTCTCGCTCCTGCTTGTGGCCTCGCTTCTCATGGCGTGGTCGGTGGGGGGCGGGCTGGCCACGCTTCTGGTGTTTCTCGGGGCCTTCACCTACGGCTTTCTCTACACGCTCGTGCTCAAGCGGCGCACGGTCTGGAACGTGGTGATCGGCGGGGCGGCGGGCAGTTTCGCGCTGCTGGCCGGGGCCGCGGCCGCCGCCGGGCCCGAGGGGGCGGCGATCGGGGCGGTGCCCTGGGCGCTGGCGGTGATGCTGTTCCTCTGGACGCCGCCGCATTTCTGGGCCCTGGCTGTGGTCCGGGCCGAGGATTACCGCCGCGCCGGTGTGCCGATGCTGCCGGTGCTGCATGGTCCCGAGGTCTGGGGGCCGGTGATCTTCCTGCATATCGTCACGCTCACCGCGGTGTCGATCCTGCCGCTCGGGCTGGGCCTCGGGTGGATCTACGGGGTCTTTGCCCTGGGCGCGGGGCTGTGGTTCTCGTGGACGGGGTGGCTGTTGCTGGACGATCCGTCGAAACCGGCGGCCAAGAAGGTGTTCCACGCCTCGCTCGTGCATTTTGCGGCGCTCTCGCTGGGCGTGATCCTCGACAAGGCGGCGACATGGGCGTTCTGAAGTCCCTCGCCGTCGCGTTCCTCCTCATCGTTGCCGCGCCCCTGACTGCCGAACCGCTTGACCCGGAACTGGTGGTCGCCACCAGCCAGGCCGCGATCGGCAACCGGACCGGCGCGCATGTGCTGACCGACCAGCGCGGCAATCCGCTCGCGCTCGAGGATCTGCGCGGCCGGCCGCTGGTGGTGTCGCTCATCTTCACGAGCTGCGCGACCGTCTGCCCGATCACCACCGAGACCCTGCGCGCCCGCGTCGAGGAGGCGCGTCGCGTGCTGGGCGAGCGGTCCTTCGCCGTGCTCACCTTCGGATTCGATTCGACCGGCGACCGCCCGGCGCAACTGAGCGGCTTCGCCGGCGCGCACCGGCTGCTGGCCGAGCCCGACTGGTTCATCGCCAGCGCCGACCCCGAGACCACCGCCGCCTTCCTGCGCGACCTCGGCTTTTCCTACCGCGCCGCGGCGGGCGGGTTCGATCATGTGACCCAGACCACGATCCTGGATGCAGAGGGCCGCGTCTACCGGCAGGTCTATGGCGACGATTTCCCGCTGCCGGTGTTCATCGAGCCGCTGAAGGATCTGGTGTTCGGCACCCGCACCCGCGGCCTCGATCCGGGGGCGCTGTGGGACCGGCTGTCGTTCCTGTGCACGGTCTACAACCCCGCGACCGGCGCCTATCGCTTTGATTACGGGATTTTCTTCGGGATCTTCTTCGGGGGGGTCTCGCTCATTCTCACGGGGCTGGTCATACTGCGGCTGTGGCTGGACCGGCGACGCGCCCTGATGCGCGGCCAGGGGCAGGGGGCCGGGTGATGCGTCAGATCGTCAGGAACGGGTTCGACCGCGTCGAGCGGGGGCTGGACCGGGTCTTCGGGCCGGACTGGAATCCGCTGGCGCAGCTTGGCCCGCTGGGGTGGCTGCTGTTCTGGATCGTCGCGGGAACCGGGATCTATCTGTTCATCTTCTTCGATACCGGGGTGCATGTCGCCTGGGAATCGGTCGAATGGATGTCGGGCGATCTGTGGTGGCATGCGGGGGTGGCGCGCAGCCTGCACCGCTATGCCTCGGATCTCATGGTGGTGGTGGTGCTGCTGCATCTGGTGCGCGAATGGGCGCGCGACCGCTATCGCGGCAGCCGGTGGTTTTCCTGGGTGACCGGCGCCATCGCCATCTGGTTCATCTATCTGTCGGGCTTTACCGGCTATTGGCTGGTGTGGGACCGGCTGGCGCAATATGTGGCGCTGGTGACGACGGAACTGCTCGACAGTCTGGGGATCTTCGCCGAACCGATCGCGCGCAACTTCCTGGCGCCGGACCTGCTCTCGAGCCGGTTCTTCACGCTGATGGTGTTCCTGCACATCGCCATCCCGCTGATCCTGCTCCTGATCATGTGGGTGCATGTGCAGCGCATCACCGATGCCCGCACGAAGGCGCCGCGCGGCCTGGCCCTCATCCTGATGGCGGCGGGGGTGGCGGGGTCGCTGATCTGGCCCGCGACCTCGCAGCCCGAGGCCGATCTGGCGCAGGTGCCGCTGTCGGTGGGCATGGACTGGATCATCCTGCCGATCTACCCGCTGATCGAGATGCTGCCCCATGGCGTCACCTGGGCGATGGTGCTGGTGTTCGCGGTGCTGCTGATCGGGATGCCCTGGCTGCCGCCCCGGCGCGAGGCGGGGGCGGCCGAAGTGTTCCTCGACCATTGCAACGGCTGCGGCCGCTGCGTGGCCGACTGCCCCTATACCGCGATCACGCTGGTGCCGCGCAGCGACGGCCTGCCCTTTGCGCAGGAGGTGGTGGTCGATCCCGCCCGCTGCGTGGCCTGCGGCATCTGCATGGGATCCTGCCCGTCCTCGACCCCGTTCCGCCGTTCGGGCGATCTGATCACCGGCATCGACCTGCCCGACCGGCCGCTGGCGGGGCTGCGCGCCGAGGTGATCGAGGGGGCCGCGGCGCTGACGGGCGGCAGCGGGGGGCGGGTGCTCACGCTGGCCTGTGCGCATGGCGCCGCCGGACAGGAGGCGCCGGGGCGCGTGGTGCTGCCCTGCGTGGCGATGGTGCCGCCCTCGCTGGTGGATTACATCATCAGCCGCGACCTGGCCGATGGCGTGGCCATCGCCGGCTGCGCCGAGCGCGACTGCCAGCACCGGTTCGGCCACGACTGGACCGAGGCGCGCATCGCCCGCACCCGCGATCCCTATCTGCGCGAACGGGTTCCGCGCGAGCGGCTGGTGACGATCTGGGCCGGCCCGACCGAGGGCGCGCGCCTTGGCCGCGAACTGGCCGCGTTCGGGACCGCGCTTGCGGCGATGGAGCCCATGGCCGGGGTGCGGCCGCTGGCCGCGGACGAGACCGATGAGGCGCTGGCCACCAGCCGGCGCCGGAGGGAACCGCGATGAGCGCGAGCGGAAAGGACGGATGGGCGGCGTCCCTTGGCGGGCGGGGCCGGCATCTGATCGGCGGCGGGCTGGTGACGCTGGCGGTGGTGCTGGGCAGCGCGCTCTTCTCGGCCTGGCCGGCCTGGCAGAGCCTGCCCGGGGACAGCGCCGTGCTGCGGGTGAGTTTCTCGATCTCGGGCGAGCGCAACTGCCGCGAGCGCAGCGAAGCGGAAATCGCCGCCCTGCCGCGCAACATGCGCACCGCGCAGGAATGCGAACGCCGCCGCCGCCCGGTCGCCTTCACGGTGACGATCGACGGCGCCGAGGTCATCTCGAAGGTGGTCGAGCCGTCGGGCCTGTCGGGGTCGGGCCCCTCGCGCATCTACGAGCGCATCGTGCTGCCGGCGGGGACGCATGCGGTGGGCGTGAGCCTGCGCAACGATCCGGCCCTCGAGGCGGTCACGCATGCGGGCGCGTTTGACCTGACGCTTGCGGCGGGCGAGAGTGCGGCGGTGGATTTCGATTCCGGCACCGGGACTTTCATCCTGCGCTGAAAGGGGGGGACATGGCGATCGAATGGCGGCCCGAGTTCAGCGTGGGCGATCCGGCCATCGACCACGAGCACCGCGAACTGGTCGATCTGGTGAACGAGGCGGCGGGGGCGATCCTTGACGGACATCCCGGGGTCGAGGTGGACCGGGCGCTGGGCGATCTGATGCGCGCGGTCTCGGCACATTTCGCGCATGAGGAGACGCAGATGCGCCGCGCCGCCTATGACGCGCTGGGGCCGCACACGGCCGATCACGAGCGGCTGCTGGATCAGTTGCGCGACATCATGGACGACCCCGCCCGCGGCCGGGCCGAAGCGGCCGGGCGGCTGACGCGCGTGCTCGAGGCGTGGTTTTCCGACCATTTCCGCAGCCATGACGCGCGGTTGCACCGGCAGCTTGGCCCGCACGACCACTGAGGCGCGGGATCGGGCCGGGGGCGGGGGGCGCTGCCCCCCGGGCCCTGCGGGCCTCCCCCCGGGGTATTTGGGCAAAGATGAAGGGGGGCGCCGGTTGCGTTTGTCGAGCCGGGGATGCATCTTTGTCGCGGGCCGGCGGGCGGCCCTGCCATGTGGAGGAATACCATGTCCGACTGGTTGCCAAGCCTGATCACCAGCACGCCGCAGGAGGGCTCTGACCTGGCGGTGAAGCTGTCGCGGGTGGCGGTGAAGCTGACCCAGCCCGATGCCGCCATGCGCGAGCGGCTGCGGCCCGATTACGCCGACGACGCCGATTCGCTGATCGCGGTGAGCCAGGTGGTGGCGACGAATTTCGCCACGGTGGCGGCGGCCAACAACTACTGGCGCTGAGCGTCTTCGGGCGCGGGGGCGAGCGTGGCCGCGGTGCGCCGCAGGCAATCGACGAAGAGCGCGGCCGCCGCCGACAGGCGGTCGCCGCGGCGCATGGTGATGCCGATCGGGCGGCGCGTGGCCGGCAGGTCGACCGGCAGGATGGCGACATGGCCGGCGGCGGCCTCGGTCCGGGCGACCTGCACCGGCAGGATGCCGATGAGGTCGGTGTCCTCGATCAGGGCGCGCACCGTCAGGAGCGAGACCGATTCGACGACCGGGCGCGGCGGCGCCAGGCCGGCGTCGCTGAAGGCGCGCTGGAACTGGTGGCGCAGCAGCGTCTGTTCATGCGGCAGCACCCAGCCGTAACCGGTGGTATCGGCCAGCGTCGGCGCCCCCGTGCCGAGCAGCGGATGGCCGGGGCGCACCAGCAGGCAGGCGTGATCGTCGATCAGGTATTCCTGGCTGAGATCGGCGCGTTCGCGGAATTCGGGCAGCCGGCCGATGGTCAGGTCGAGTTCGCCCGAGCGCAGCGCCGGCAGGAGCACGTCGTCGGTGGCCTCGAGGACGCGGAAGCTGACCCCGGGGCGTTCGCGGTGCAAGGTGGCGATGGCGCGCGGCAGCACATCGGCCGAGGCGGCAAGCAGCGTGCCCACCGCCACCCGCCCGCCGCTGCCGTCGCGCAGGTCGGCAAGGTCATGCGCGGTGCGCCCCAGTTGCGCCAGCAGCAGCCGCGCGTTTTCTGCCAGCGCCGCGCCCATGGGGGCGGTGACCACGCCGCGGTTGGTGCGGGTGAAGAGTTCGGCGCCCACCAGCGATTCGACCTCCTGGAGGGCCTTGGTCACCGCGGATTGCGACATGTTCAGCGCCTGCGCCGCCCGCACCAGCGAATGGCCCCGGTCGACCGCGACGACAAGGCGCAGGTGCCGGAAGGTGAGGCGTTGCGCGATCTGGCTGGCGATATCCATGGCGGTATTCCGTTGCCTCATGTCCGGGGGCGATCATATTCACTTGCGGCGATGGGAGACAATGTGTTCCCTGCGCGCAAACCACGACCGAGGAGCAAGCGATGACCCAAGCCCCCCTGACGCGCGCCGATTGCGAGGCGATGGACCGCGCCGATCCCCTCGCCGGCAAGCGCGGCGATTTTGCCCTGCCCGAGGGCGTGATCTATCTGGACGGCAATTCCCTCGGGGCGCTGCCGCGGCGCGTGGTCGGGCGGATGCAGGCGGCGGTGGCCGAGGAATGGGGCAACGGTCTCATCCGGTCGTGGAACGATGCCGACTGGTATCTGGCGCCGCAGCGCACCGGCGCCGCCATCGCCCGGCTGATCGGGGCCGATGCGGACGAGGTGATCGCCTGCGATTCCACTTCGGTCAACCTGTTCAAGGTGCTGATGGGCGCGCTGCGGCAGCAGCAGGGGCGCGGCACCGTCCTGTCCGAGAACGGCAATTTCCCGACCGATGTCTATGTCTCGCAGCGGGTGTGCGACCAGGCGGGCCGGACCCTTGTCACGGTCGATCCGGCCGAGGTGCCCGCGGCCATCGCCCGCATCGGCGCCGATCTGGCGGTGGTCCATCTGACGCAGGTGAACTACAAGACCGGGCGGCTTTACGACATGGCGGCGATCACCAGGGCCGCGCATGACGTGGGCGCGCTGGTGGTGTGGGATCTGTGCCATTCGGCGGGAACGGTGCCGGTGGACCTGAACGGCTGCGCGGCCGATTTCGCGGTCGGCTGCGGCTATAAGTACCTGAACGGCGGGCCGGGCGCGCCGGCCTTTGTCTATGTCGCGCGCCGCCATGTCGCGGATTTCTGGCAGCCGATCTCGGGCTGGCACGGCCATGCGCGGCCCTTTGCCTTTGGCCATGACTATGCGCCCGATCCGGGGATCGCGCGGATGCTGGTGGGCACGGCGTCGCAACTCGGGCTGATCGCGCTCGAGGAAGCGCTGAAGGTGTTCGAGGACGTGGACATGCAGGCGCTGCGGCGCAAGGGGCAGGCGCTTGGCGATCTCTTCATCCGGCTGGTCGAGCAGGAGTTGGGCGGGCACGGGTTCGGCCTTGCCTCGCCGCGCGATGCGGCCGAGCGGGGGTCGCAGGTGTCGCTGACCCATCCCGAGGGCTATGCCATCATGCAGGCGGTGATCGCGCGGGGGGCGATCGGGGATTTCCGCGCGCCCGACATCCTGCGCTTCGGCTTTGCCGGGCTTTACATCGGCCATGCCGACATCTGGGACGCGGTGGCGATCCTGCGCGAGGTGATGGACGGCCGGCTGTGGGACACGCCCGAGTTCCGCGCGAAGAAGGCCGTGACCTGAGGGCCGTGGCCCGGAGGCCGTGACCCGCAGGCGGATCGCCGCGGGACAGGGAAAGGCCCGGCCCCTGATCGGGGGCCGGGCCTTGCGCTTTCGCCGGGGCCGCGCGGGGATCAGTCGCGGGGCGGCCAGACCGCCTCGGGGGTGCCGGTCATCGGTTCGCCCAGCAGCGGGGTCGAGAGGGCATAGACCCCGCCCACCGTGACCAGCCAGATGATGTTGCGGTCATATTCGGTGAAGATCGCGAAGGCGGCGTTGTCGAAGGTCCAGTCCGGCATCTCCTCGGTCGTGGGGAAGCGCGGCACGAAATAGCCGGCGATCGAGGGGGCGGTCGGGTCGGTCACGTCGAACAGCTGAAGCCCGGCGTTGTAGAACGCATAGGGCAGGATGCCCTGGGCGTGGTCGCCCGGCTGGAACATGCCGCCCGAGCGTTTCGGCCCGAAGCTGCCGCCGCGCTGGCAGTAGTCGGTGAAGCCTGCCCCTTCGGGCGGCACCGGGCGCGGCAGGGTGGCGACGATCTCCATCGCCGCGGGATCGCGGGCGTCGACGACGTAGATGTCCTTGTAGGGTTCGTAGCAGTTCGGGTTCATCGGATAGCCGTTGGTGAACACGAACCCGGTGCGGGCATACTGGCTCACATCGACGCTGTCGAATTCGGTGCCGGCGAAGGAAGGCGGGGTATTCAGATGCCCGGCGATGGCGGGATGGGCCGGGTCGGTCAGGTCGAAGGAGTAGAGGCCAAGCCCGGCCATGCCGCCGAAGGCGACGGTGCCGCCGTCCTCGACCGGTTCGGGCAGGAAGGGGGCCATGCGCGCGCCCATCCACGAGGTGCGGTTGCCCGCGCGCGGATTCATGAGCCAGGCGGCCTCGCTCTCGGGGTCGCCCACCACCTGACCGGGGACGGTGATCTGTTCGACAAAGACCGGATTGGCCGGGTCCGACATGTCCCAGACCTGATAGCCCGGCGAATGCAGGTAATCGGGATAGTCGGTCAGCGCATAGTCATCCGTGGGCGCGGCGGCGAGATACATGTATTGCCCGCCGAACCACGTCGGCGCATCGAGCGAGCCCGACCCCTCCTGTTCGCCGATCGGCGCGTCGGGGTGGCTGGTGTCGGTGGTGCGCTCGGCGATCAGTTCCCAGTCGCTGGGCAGGGGGCCGTTCATGCGATAGACGCGGAACCCCTTGAGCGAATTGTAGTGACGCAGGCTCTCGACCACGTCGGGCTGGCGCAGCTTGTCGGTCAGGAGGCCGAAGCGGCCGATCTCGTACGAGGCGACCACGACATTGGATTGCAGCGCCTCGGACCAGGCGATGGTGATGCCGCCCCAGTAGTCCTGCACCGCGGCGGAATCGAAATCCTCGCTCGATCCGTCGGGGCCCCAGACGCCGCCCTCGGAATAGACCTCGGTCGCCTGCGCGGGGTCGGTCACGTCGAGGACGCGCATGTAGTCGCGGTCGTGGAAATACATGTAGCGGCGGCCGTCGAAATCGGCCACGTCAATCCAGGCATGCCAGGGCGAGGTGACATGCGGGTAGAAGGCGATCTCCTCGACGTTCGAGGCATAGGTGTTCTGGTCCCAGCCCTCGAGCTGCCCCTCGAACCGAGGCGCCCCGTCGTTCAGCGTGGTCGCCACCGGATGGGTAAAGACGCCGGTCGCCGCGTCATAGCCGTAATCGACGCCGGGCACCGCCTCGGGCGGGCTGCGGTCGTAGGTCAGCGCCAGCGCGGCGGCGATGTCGGGATCGTTCACCACGATCTCCTCGGGCAGTTCCTCGCCCCAGCCCTGAGCGTTCGCCATGCCCGCCATCAGCGCGGTCGTGGCCAGCAGCGTGATCTTCAATGTCCGTGACGGCATCATTCCCGGTTCCTCCCGATTGCGGCGGGTGCCTCCCGCCCTTGGGGGCATGAAATGCGCGGTTCGTCTTTCGACAAAGTGAATTGATCGGCTATGGATATGAGAGGGTGGAATACCGGACGGATTCAGGCCCCGCCGCCGCGCTCGCCTCCGCGCTCGGCGCCCTCGGGGAAGGCCGCGCGCAATGTGTGGCGCAGGATCGGGCGGATCGCCTGCGTCGCGGGCGAGGGGGCGCGGTCGCGGGCGGTGACGATGCGGATGTCGCGCACCACCGCCGGATCGGTCACCGGCAGCGCCAGGATCGGGCGGCCGTGGCGCGCGGCCAGCGAATAGGAGGGCAGCACCGCCACACCCGCCCCGGCCTCGGCCAGTGCCAGCGCGGTGTGGATCTGATGCACCTCGAGCGCGGGACGCAGCGGCAGGCCCGCGCCGTCAAAGCCGAATTCGACCAGAAGGCGGATGTTGCTCTCGCGGGTGAGGGCGATCAGCCGTTCCCCGGCCAGATCGGCCCAGGACAGGCTGTCGCGCCGCGCCAGCGGATGGCCGGCGGCAAAGAACGCCATGAGCCGGTCCTGCACCGCGCTTTGCCCCTCGAGGCCCGGTTCCCCGGCCGCGAAGGTGCCCACGCCCAGATCGGCCCGCCCGGCGATGATCTGCTCGACGATGCGGTCGGTGGCCACGTCCTCGATCCGGATCTCGAGGCCGGGATGCAGGCGCGCGGCCTCGGCCAGCAGGCGCGGGCTGATCGCCGCGGCCAGCAGCGGCGGGGCGGCGATTCGCACCGCGCCGCGCGACAGCCGGCCCAGATCGCGCACCTCCTGCGCGGCACGGTCGATCTCGGCCAGACCCGAGAGCGCGCCGCGCGCGAACGCCTGCCCGGCCTCGGTCAGGTCCACCCGGCGCGTGGTGCGGTCGAACAGGCGCGTGCCCAGCAGCGCCTCGAGATCGCGCACCGCATGCGACAGGTTCGCCTGCGTCGTGCCGATCCGCTCCGCCGCGCGCGAGAAATTGCCGCATTCGACCACGGCGGCAAAGCATTCGATCTGGCGAAGGGTGGGGCGCATCGGGGGATCCATGAACTGACGTTCATGAATATATCACGCGACAATCGCTTTACGACTGGAATGATTGGGTGTCGGATGGGGCAGGGCCGGTCTTGCGGCCCTCAGCCGAGGGGGACGACATGCACCACGACCGCGCCAGCGCCAAATCCCGGTCCCGCGCCACGATGCGCGGCATCTGGGCGGCCGCGAATGTGCCCTTCCTCGCCTCGGGCGCGATCGACGAGGCCGGCTATCAGCGCAATGTCGAACATTGGGTTGCCGATCTGGGGATCGCGGGCCTGTTCGTCGCCGGCAAGCAGGGCGAGTGTTTCGCCATGTCGCTGGCCGAGCGCAAGCGCATGTTCGATCTGACCGTCGAGGCCGCCGCCGGGCGGGCGCAGACCATCATGTCCTGTTCGGACCAGAACATGGATGTGGTGATCGACCTTGCGCGCCACGCGCAGTCCTGCGGCGCCGACCATATCGTGGTCCATGCCCCGGTCCTGCATTTCCAGAAGGCGCAGGACGAGACCCTGGTGAACTATTACAGCACCATCGCGGGCAAGGTGGACATCGGCATGGCGCTGTGGTCGCATCCCGACAGCGGCTATCTGATGAGCCCTGAACTCTGCGCGCGGCTGGCCGGAATCGACACCGTGGTGGCGATCAAGTATTCGGTGCCGCGCGACATGTATCGCCGCCTCACCGAACTGGCGGGCGACCGCATCCTCGTCTCGACGGCAAGCGAGGAGGAATGGCTCGACAACATCATCGAACTGGGCTGGCAGCTCTATCTGTGTTCGTCGCCGCCCTATACCTATCAGACCCGGACGGACCGGCGGATGCACGAGTATACCGCCCTTGCCCTGGCCGGCCGGACCGACGAGGCGCGCGCCGTCTGGCAGAGCCTTGAACCCGTGCGCCGCGCCTTCCGCGACTCGCGCCCGCCCGAGAAGCCGCATGCGCATCAGAAATACTGGCAGGAACTTCTGGGTCAGACCGGCGGGCATGTGCGTGCGCCGCTGCTGGAACTGACCGAAGCGGAACGCCGCCGCACCCGCGAGGCGTTCGAATCCTGCGGTCTGCGCCTTGAGTGAAGCCGACTGATCCCGCAACCACCCCGAGGAGGAGGAGAGAATGGGACGACTGAGTGCCTTCAATTTGAGCAAGTGGATCGACGAGCACCGCCACCTCCTCAAGCCGCCGGTCGGCAACCAGACCATCTGGAAGGATTCCGAGATGATCGTCATGGTGGTGGGCGGCCCCAACGTGCGCGCCGATTACCACGATGACCCGGTCGAGGAATTCTTCTACCAGCTCGAGGGCGACATGCTGCTCAAGCTGCATGACCCGGCGACCGGCGATTTCTATGACGTGCCGATCCGCGAGGGCGAGATCTTCATGCTGCCGCCGCACATGCGCCATTCGCCGCAGCGGCCGCAGGCCGGCTCGATCGGGCTCGTGATCGAATCGCCGCGCCCCGAGGGGGTGCTCGATGCGATCGAATGGTATTGCTTCGACTGCAACACCCGCGTCCACCGCGCCGAGATCGACCTGGAATCCATCGTCGACGACCTGCCGCCGATCTACGAGGCGTTCTACAACAATCCCGCCGCCCGCGTCTGTCCGGGCTGTGGCGCGGTCCACCCCGGCAAGGTGCCGCCCGAGGGCTGGGTCAAGCTCTGATGCCGGTGCGGGGGGGGGAACGGATCGTCCTTGTGGGCTGGGGGGCCATCGGCCGGCGCGTGGCCGGGCTGCTGGCGCTGCGCGACGCGCCGGTGCGGACCCTGGGCATCGCGGTCTCGGACCCCGCCCGCCCGCGCGAGGGGCTGCCCGAAGGCGCCCGCCTGATCGCCCGGCCCGAGGAACTGGCCGCTCTCGCCCCGACGCTGGTGGTCGAGGTGGCGGGCCGCGATGCCGTCCTGCCCTGGGGCCGGGCGGCGCTGGCGGCGGGGGCGGATTTCGTCCCGGCCTCCACTTCGGCGCTGGCCGATGCGGCGGCGCTGGCGGATCTGCGCCGCTGTGCCGAGGCCGGCGGCGCGCAGATCCTGATTGCGCCCGGCGCGCTTGGCGGGATCGACGCGCTGGCGGCCGCCGGGCGGCTGGCGCTGTCGCGGGTCGAGCACCGGATCGTGAAGCCGCCCGCCGCCTGGGCCGGCACCGGGGCCGAGCGTCTGTGCGATCTGGCGGCCCTCACCGGCGCCACCGCATTCAACTCCGGCCCCGCCGACCGGGTGGCGACGGAATTTCCGCAAAACGCCAATGTCGCGGTGATCGTGGCGCTGGCGGGGGCGGGGATGGCGCGCACCACCATCACCCTCGTGGCCGATCCGGCGGCCCGGACCAACCGCCACCACCTGATCGCCGAGGGGGAATCCGGCCGGATCGAGGTCATCCTCGAGAACCGCCCCCTGGCCGGCAATCCGAAAAGCTCTGAACTGACCGCGCTCTCGCTGGTGCGGCTGATCGAGAACCGACAGGCGCCCCTGGCGATCTGACGGCGCATCCCACGAGAGGACACGGACATGACCCCGCGCGAGGTTCCGCTTTTCATCGACGGCCAGTGGCGCATGACGCCCGACACCCTGCCCGTCATCGACCCCGCGACCGAGGACGTGATCGCCCGCGTGGCGGTCGCGCGCGAGGGGGATCTGACCGATGCCATCGCCGCCGCCGAACGCGGATTCGCGCTGTGGTCGCGCACCGGCCCGGCCGATCGCGCGGCGGTGATCCTGCGCGCGGCGGCGATCCTGCGCGCCGGGATCGCGGACATCGCCCGCGACATCACCCTCGAGAACGGCAAGCCGCTGGCCGAAGCCGAGGCCGAGGTGATCCGCGGCTGCGAATTCCTGGAATGGGACGCGGGCGAGGCGGTGCGCGACTATGGCCGGATCGTGCCGTCACGGCCCGGGATCCGCTATCTGGTGGTGCACGAGCCGATCGGTCCGGTCGCGGCCTTCTCGCCCTGGAACTTTCCGATGAGCCAGCCTGCGCGCAAGATCGCGGGCGCGCTGGCGGCGGGCTGTTCCGTCATCATGAAGGCCAGCGAGGAAACCCCGACCGGCGTTCTCCACATCGCCCGCGCCCTGGCCGATGCCGGGTTGCCGGCGGGGGTGCTCAACCTGGTGTTCGGGGTGCCGGCGGCGATTTCGACGCGCCTCATCCCCGATCCCGCGATCCGCGCCATCGCCTTCACCGGTTCGACCGCGGTCGGGCGGGTGCTGACGGAAATGGCCGGGCGGCACCTGAAGCCCGCGCTCATGGAACTGGGCGGGCATGCGCCGGTGATCGTCTGCGCCGATGCCGATCCGGTGGCGGCCGGACAGGCGGCCGCGCGGCGCAAGTATCGCAACGCCGGGCAGGTCTGCACCTCGCCCACGCGGTTCTATGTGGACCGTGCGCTCTGTCCGGCCTTCACCGATGCCTTCGTCGCCACCGCCGCGGCGCTGCGGGTCGGGCCGGGGGCGGAGGCGGGCGTGCAGATGGGCCCGGTCGCCAATGACCGGCGGGTGGCCGAGTTGCAGCGCCTGACCGACGACGCGGTGAACCGGGGCGCGCGGCTGCTGCTGGGGGGGGTGCGCCTGAACCGGCCGGGGTATTTCTTTCCGCCCACGGCGCTGGCCGATGTGCCCGACGGGGCCGAGGTGTTCTCGACCGAACCATTCGGGCCGCTTGCCGTCATCAACGCGGTCGATACCCTCGACGAGGCGATCGCGCGCGCCAATGCGCTGCCCTATGGCCTGGCCGCCTACGGCTTTACCCGGGACGCCGCCCATGTGGAGCGGCTGATGTCCGGGCTTCAGGCCGGCAATGTCTCGATCAACACGCTGGAGGCATCGGTGGCCGAAGTGCCCTTCGGCGGGGTCAAGGACAGCGGCCTCGGCCGCGAGGGCGGGGTCGAGGGGCTGCACCATTACCGCACGGTCAAGACCGTCTCGCTGGCGCAGCCCTGAAGGGGTGCCGGGCGGCAACATGCCGCCCGCACAATGGCTTAGCCGTCGAAGTTCACTTCTTCCATGATCCGCAGCGCCGCCGCACGGTGGCCTGCGACCTCTTCGAGGTTCACGGTGTCGGGGGTGAATTCGCCCCAGCCGGCCACCACTTCGGATACCGGGGCGCCGGGCAGGACCGGATATTCGAAGTTCAGTTCGGCATAGATGCCCTGCGCCTCGGGCGAGACCAGCCATTCCATGAGCTGCACCGCCTCGTCGCGGTGGGGGGCGGCACTGGTCAGGGCGATGCCCGAGACATTGATATGCGTGCCGCCGCCCTCGAAGGTCGGGAACTCCACGCGGATCGCCTCGGCCCAGGCGGATTGCTCGGGATCCTCCTGCATCTTGCCGACGTAATAGGTGTTGCCAAGCGCGATGTCGCATTCGCCGGCCCAGATCGCCCGCGCCTGATCGCGGTCGCCGCCTTCGGGCGGGCGGGCCAGGTTGGCGTGCAGGCCGGCGGCCCAGGTGCGGGCGTAATCCTCGCCGTGATGGGCGATCATCGCCGCCAGCAGCGCGAGGTTGTAGTTATGCGTGCCCGACCGGGTGCAGATGCGCCCGCGCCAGGTGTCCGAGGCCAGATCCTCGTAGGTGGTCACCGCGCCCTCGGGCACGCGGTCGCGGCTGGCATAGACCACCCGCCCGCGCGAGGTCAGCGCGAACCACAGGTTGTCGGGGCTGCGCAGATGTTCGGGGATGGAGGCCCGCAGGATGTCGGAATCGACCGGCTGCACCACGCCCGCATCGACGATGCGCTTGAGGTTGGCGATATCGACCGTCATCACCAGGTCGGCCGGGCTGCGGCTGCCTTCGGCCTCGAGCCGCTCGACGATGCCCTCCTCGACGAAGGCAAGGTTCACGGCGATCCCGGTCTCGGCGGTGAAGGCGTCGATCACGGGCTGGATCAGTTCCGGCTGCCGCGTGGTGTAGATGTTCACCTCGGCCAGCGCCGGGAGCGGCGCGGCAAGGGCGGTGGCAAGCAGGAGATGGCGCAGACGCATGGTGTCCTCGTGCGGTGATTTGCGCCGCGAGGATTCGCGCCGTGACGGGACAAAGTCAATCCCGATAAATTCACTCGGGTAAAGGTTTCCCCATCGGAGCCGCCGTGGCGCGCGCGGCGGCGCGGGCGCGGTCCTCGGCGCGCACGCGGTTCCAGATCGCGTCCATCTCGGCCAGGGTGCTGTCCTGCGGGCGTTTACCCATCGCGTGAAGATCGTCCTCGATCCGGTTGAATCGACGGATGAATTTGGCGTTCGCGCGCCGCAGCGCCGCTTCGGGATCGACCGAAAGATGCCGCGCCAGATTGGCCATCACGAACAGCAGATCGCCCATCTCCTCCTCGATCTCCTGCGGTCCGAGGCTGTCGCGCGCCTCGACCAGTTCGCGCGCCTCCTCGACCAGTTTCTCGAGGACGGCGCCGGTTTCGGGCCAGTCAAAGCCCACCCGCGCCGCCCGCGCCTGGAGTTTGACCGCCCGCAACAGGGCCGGCAGCCCGGCCGCCACCCCGTCGAGGGTGCGCGCCGCGCCCTGGGCGCCGCGTTCGGTGGCCTTGGCCGCCTCCCACTGGGTCAGTTGCGCCGCCGCCGAATCCGCGCGCTTCTCGCCGGCAAAGACATAGGGATGGCGGGCCACCATCTTGTCGGCCACGCGCCGCGCCACCGAGGCAAAGTCGAACAGGCCCGCCTCTTCGGCCATGCGGGCGTGAAAGACCGGCTGCAACAGCAGATCGCCCAGTTCCCCCTCGAGTTCGTCCCACGCTTCGCGCTCGATCGCGTCGGCCACCTCATGGGCCTCCTCGATCGTGTAGGGGGCGATGGTGGCGAAGGTCTGCTCGATATCCCAGGGGCAGCCGGTCTGCGGGTCGCGCAGCCGCGCCATGATGGCCAGCAGGCGCGCGATCTGGCGCGGCGCGTCGGGGCTTCGGTCGTGGATGAGGTCGTCGTCGCTCTCTGGCATTCCGTCGTCCGCGCTGGCAGGATGGCCGCACCCTGAGCGCGTCCGACAGCGGAGTCCACCCATGCCCGTCATCAACCGCATCGCCGGCCTGGCCGAAGAGATGAAGGCCTGGCGCCGCCATCTGCATGCGCATCCCGAACTGGGGTTCGACTGCCACGGCACCGCCGCCTTCGTGGTGGAACGGCTGCGCGCCATGGGCGTGGACGAGATCCACGAGGGCATCGCCCGTTCGGGCGTGGTCGCGCTGATCCGGGGGCGGCAGGAGGGGTCGGTGATCGGGCTGCGCGCCGACATGGACGCCCTGCCGATGGACGAGGCCACGGGCGCGCCCCATGCCTCGGGCGTGGCGGGGCGGATGCATGCCTGCGGCCATGACGGGCACACGACCATGCTGCTGGGCGCGGCCGCCTATCTGGCCGAGACGCGCAATTTCGCCGGCACGGTCGCGCTGCTCTTTCAGCCCGCCGAAGAGGACGGCGGCGGCGGCGAGGTCATGGTGAACGAAGGCGTCCTCGACCGGTTCGGGATCGCGCGGGTGTTCGCGCTCCATACCCTGCCGGGGCTGCCGGTCGGGCAGTTCCGCACCACGCCCGGGCCGATCCTGGCGGCGGTGGACGATTTCCGCATCGACATCACCGGCAAGGGCGGCCATGCCGCCATGCCGCAGGACACGCGCGACCCGCTGATCGCGGCCTGCGCCACGGTGCAGGCGCTTCAGACCATCGTCAGCCGCAACAACGACCCGCGCAAGGATCTGGTGCTGTCGGTGACGCAGCTTCATGCCGGATCGGCCGACAACGTGATCGCGGAGACGGCGGTGATCCGGGGCACGCTGCGCACCTTCGACAACGGCGTGCGCGCCATGGCCCGTGCCCGGATGGCGACGGTGGCGCAGGGCACCGCCGCCGCGCACGGGGTCGAGGCCGCCATCACCTACATCGCCGGCTATCCGCCCACCATCAACGACCCCGACGAGGCCCGCTTTGCCGCCGCCGTCGCCAGCGAGATCGCGCCCACCGATCCCGAGGGCAGCCGCGACATGGGGGCCGAGGATTTCGCCTTCATGCTTCAGGCGCGGCCCGGCGCCTATCTCTATGTCGGCAACGGCGATTCGGCCGGCGTCCATCATCCGGCCTTCGATTTCGACGACGCGGCCGCCCCCTATGGCGCCTCGTTCTTTGCCCGGCTGGTGGAGCGTGCGCTGCCCGTTCGGTGATGCCCGTGCGGTGACGCCCGTGCGGTGACGCCGATGTGTTGATGCGCGGGGCGGCCGGGGCTTGAGCGGGGCGCGCGACGGTGGAATGATCGGGGCATTGCCGTTTCAGTCAACAGGTATTGCCATGCGTCCCCTTGTTTCCACCCCTGCCATCGCCCTTGCCGTGCCGGCCGCCCTGGCCGCCCTGATCGCGCCCATGGCGGCAAAGGCGCAGGATCACGTCACCTTCCGCGCCCCTTCGGGCAACATCCATTGCATGATCTCGGTCTGGGAAGAGGGCGAGGCCCGCTGCGAGATCCGCGAATACACCCCCAGTTTCCGCAACCGCCCGGTCTGGTGCGAGGGCGACTACGGGTCGGCCTTTGCCGTGGGCAGCTTTGGCGCGGGCGAGGTGCTGTGCATCACCGACACGGTCTATGACCAGTCGTCGCAGGTGCTGCCCTACGGGAGGCGGATCGCGCTGGGCGGGCTGACCTGCGCCTCCGAACGCAGCGGCATGACCTGCACCAATGCCGAAGGGCATGGATTCATGGTCTCGCGCGCGGTGCAGCGGGTGTTCTGAGCGTGCGCGCCCGGCGCCACCTTGCCTGCGCCCGCCTGCGCCTGTAGCCCGGTGGGAAACCGGGGGAGGGGGGATGCATGGCGCTCGAGGATGCGGGGAACGAGGTCGATCACGCCTTTGCGCGGCGCGACCTGCGCGGGCTGTCGTTCGAGAGCCCCTTTGCCGGGGCCACCTCGTTCCTGCGGCGGCGCTATGCGCATGACACCGGCGGCGCCGATCTGGCGGTGCTGGGCGTGCCCTTCGACGCGGCGGTGACCAACCGCCCCGGCGCCCGGTTCGGCCCGCGCGCGATCCGCGAGGCCTCGACGCTCCAGCCCGGCGATCCGCCGTTCGGCTGGCCCTTCGATCCGCTCTCGGACTGCGCCATCGTCGATGCGGGCGATCTGGCCTTCGACTATGCCGATGTGGCGGCCTTTCCCGCCCGCCTTGAGGCGCGGGCCGCGGGTATCATCGGCACGGGGGCGGCGCTTCTGTCGTTGGGGGGCGACCATTCGGTGACGCTGCCGCTGATGCGCGCGCATGCGGCACGGCACGGGCGCCTGGGCGTGGTGCATGTCGATGCGCATTCCGACCTCTGGCAGGACGATGCGCCCGCGCGCATCGACCACGGGACATTCCTGTGGAAGGCGATGCAGGAGGGGATCACCGACCCCGCCCGCACCGTGCAGATCGGCATCCGCACCGCGGGGCCGTCCTGGCCCGGCGTCACGCAGATCCCCGCGCGCGCGGTGCACGAGGGCGGGGTGGCCGCGGTCGTCGCGCGGATCCGCGCGGTCGTCGGTGCGGGGCCGGTCTATCTGACCTTCGACATCGACGCGCTCGACCCGGCCTTTGCCCCCGGCACCGGCACGCCGGTCTGGGGCGGTCTGGCAAGCTGGCAGGCGGCGGCGATGCTGCGCGAGCTGGCCGGGCTGAACGTGATCGGCGCCGATGTGGTCGAGGTCTCGCCCCCCTATGACCCCGCCGGCGTCACCGCCGTGGCCGCCGCGCATGTGGCGACGGATCTCATGTGCCTCATGCTGTGGCGCCGCGCCGGAGGCGCCCCTTGACCCGACCGGCGGGCGCGGGCAAAGCGCGGGCATGATCGCCCCCGCCAAGATCGAGCAGATCCTGTCGCGTTTCGCCTTTCTCGAGGCGAAGCTGCAATCCGGCCTGTCCGGACCCGAGGCGGTGGCCCTGGCGCGCGAATACAGCGACCTGCGCCCCGTGGTCGAGGAGGCCGCGCGCTACCGCGCCCTTGTGGCCGAGCGCGACGCGACCGAGGCGATGCTTGCCGACCCCGAGATGCGCGCCCTTGCCGAAGAGGAACTGCCCGCCCTGCGCGCCCGCCTGTCCGGGGCCGAGCAGGCGCTGCGCATCGCGCTGCTGCCGCGCGACGCCGCCGATGCGCGGCCCGCGATCCTTGAAATCCGTCCCGGCACCGGCGGCGAGGAGGCGGCGCTGTTCGCGGGCGACCTGCTGCGCATGTATCAGCGCCACGCCGAGGCGCGGGGCTGGCGCTTCGAGGTGCTCGAGGAACAGGCCAGCGATCTGGGCGGCATCCGCGAGGTGGTGGCGCGCGTGGCGGGCGAGGGGGTCTTTGCCCGGCTGAAATACGAATCCGGCGTCCATCGCGTGCAGCGCGTCCCCGTGACCGAGGCGGGCGGGCGCATCCATACCTCTGCCGCCACCGTGGCGGTGCTGCCCGAGGCCGAGGAGGTCGATATCCGCATCGACCCCGCCGATATCCGCATCGACACGATGCGCGCCAGCGGCGCCGGCGGCCAGCATGTGAACAAGACCGACTCGGCGGTCCGCATCACCCATTTCCCCAGCGGGATCGTCGTCACCTCGTCGCTGAAGTCGCAGCATCAGAACCGCGACATCGCCATGCAGGTGCTGCGCGCCCGCCTCTATCAGGCCGAACGCGACCGCGCCGATTCCGCCCGTTCCGCCGACCGCCGCGCGCAGGTGGGCAGCGGCGACCGCTCGGAACGGATCCGCACCTACAATTTCCCGCAAGGGCGCATGACCGATCATCGCATCAACCTCACGCTCTATCGCCTCGACGCGATCATGCAGGGCGATCTCGACGAGGTGATCGACGCGCTTCAGGCCGATGCGCAGGCCACCGCGCTGGCCGAGGCGCAATGACCGACCCCCACCCGGACCCCCACCCGGACCCGCGCGCCGCGCTGCGCGAGGCGGTGCAGCGCCTGCGGGCGGCCGGGGTCGAGGATGCGGCGGGCGATGCGCGCAGGCTCATGGAACATGCGGCGGGGATCGGGGCGGGGACGTTGGCGCTGCATCTGCCCGACCGGATCCCGGCGGCGGCGCTGCCGCGCTTTGCGCAACTGGTCGCGCGGCGGGCCGCGCGGGTGCCGGTGGCGCAGATCACCGGGCAGCGCGCCTTCTACGGGCGCAGCTTTGCCGTGACCGGGGACACGCTCGACCCGCGCCCGGATACCGAATTGCTGGTGGATCTGGCGCTGGCGGAACCCTTTGCGCGCGTCCTCGATCTGGGGACGGGGACGGGGTGCATCCTGCTGACCCTGCTGGCAGAGCGCCCGGCAAGCCACGGGACCGGCTGCGATATTTCCGAAGCCGCGCTTGAGGTCGCGCGCGCGAATGCCGGCGCTCTGGGCGTGGAAACGCGGGCGCGACTTCTGCGCAGCGACTGGTTTGCCGCCCTGCCTGCGGGCCGGTTCGACCTGATCGTTGCGAACCCGCCCTATGTCGCCGCGGCCGAGATGGCGGGCCTTTCCCCCGAGGTGCGCGAGCACGAACCGCGCCATGCCCTGACCGACGGCGGCGACGGCCTTGGGGCCTATCGCGCGATCGCCGCCGGGGCGCCGGCCTGGCTTGAGCCGGGCGGGCGCCTCCTGCTCGAGATCGGGCACGAACAGGGGACGGCGGTGGCGGCGCTGCTGGCGGGCGCGGGATTCGCCGGGGTCCGGGTGCATTCCGATCTGGCCGGGCGCGACCGCGTGGTGGGCGCGCGCCGGGGCTGAAGCGGGCCGGACCTGCGCGGATTGCGGCCTCTTTGCCGCAGATGCAGCAGGAATTGACGATTTGTGCTTGCCCGCGGGGCCGAGTGGTGGTTATTCCGTCTTGCCGGATGGGCCGTGGCCGCGATGCCCCCCACCGGACGCCGTCCGACCATTTTGCGATCCGGGCACCTTCTTGCGGGGTGCGTGCATCACGGGCCCGACCGGCGACGACCCCTCAGGCTCAAACAACGAAAGCCAGATGAGATCATCCAAATCACGGTCGCGGGGCAACAAGAACCGCAGCATGCGCCCGACGGGCGGCAATGTCATCAACCGGGTGTTCGACAGCTCCGGTCCTGACGGCAAGGTGCGCGGAACGCCTCAGCAGATCATCGAGAAATATCAGCAGCTTCACCGTGACGCGCAGCTTTCCGGCGATCGCGTGAACGCCGAGAATTTCGCCCAGCACGCCGAACATTACACCCGCATGCTGGCCGAGGCGATGCGCGAGGTCGAACGCGCCCGCGAGGAGCAGGAGCAGTTCAACCGCGAACGCCAGGCCGAACGCGACCGCGACCGCCCGAGGGGGCCGCGCCCGACCGAGGGCGGCAGTGTCGAGGGTGCCGAGCAGGAGCGCGGCCATGACCGGGGCCAGGACCGGGGCCATGACCGGCCGTCGCCGCTGGGGGATGTGCAGGGGGGTGAGGCGGACGATTCGGGTCTGATCGACCTGCCCGAGGGAAGGCCCGCCTTTCTTGACGCCCGCCCGCGCGGCGACCGCCGCCCGCGTGGCGGCGACCGTCACGAACGCCAGCCGCAGGAACGCCAGCCGCAGGAGCGCCCGCAGGAACGCCAGCCGCAGGAACGTCCGCAGGAAGGCGCGCGCCGTGGCGATGCCGGCGAAGCCGCGCCGCGTGCCGCCTCCCGGCCCGCCCCCCGGCCGGCGCCGGAACCCGTGCCCGTGCCCGAGGTTGCGGTTGCGGCTGCACCCGCGCCGCAATCCGGTGCCGTGCCCGATACCGCTCCCGAAGCCGCTCCCGAGGCCGCTGCCCGGCCCGCCCGCGCGCCCCGCAGCCGCAAGCCGCGCGCGACCGCCGCTTCCGACGCGCCCGAGGCCGCTGCCGGCACCGCTGGCGTGCCGCCCGCAGCGGAATAGGCCGCCCGCCCCCGATCACCTGACAGGGGCCGCCCTGCCGGGCGGCCCCTTTGCCGTCACAGGGCGGCGGCCAGCGCCCGCGCCAGCGCGCAGAACCCCTCGAGCGGCACCTGTTCGGCGCGCTCGGTCGGGGGAATGCCGGCCTCGTGCAGAAGATCCTCGATCGCGGGATGCAGGCCGCGCAGGCTTGCCCGCAGCATCTTGCGCCGCTGGCCGAACGCCGCCGCCACCACCCGCGACAGCAACGCCGGATCGGCCGGATGGCGCGGCGCCGGCAGCGCGGTCAGATGCACCACCGCCGACGACACCTTGGGCGGCGGGGTAAAGGCCTGCGGCGGCAGGTCCATGACGATGCGCGCCTCGGCCCGCCACTGTGCCAGGATGGCGAGGCGCCCGTAAGCGCGCCCGCCCGGCCGCGCGGTGATGCGCTCGGCCACCTCGCGCTGGAACATGAGCGTGAGCGAGGTCCAGAATGGCGGCCATTGCGGCGGGGTCAGCCAGCGCACCAGCAGTTCGGTCCCCACGTTGTAGGGCAGGTTCGCGCAGATGCGGATCGGCGGCACCAGCCCATGCGCCAGCGGATCGACCGTCAGCGCATCGCCCGCGACCACGCCAAGCCGCCCGGGATAATGCGCCGCGATCTGTTCGAGCGCGGGCAGGCAGCGCGCGTCCTTCTCGATGGCAAGGACGCGGCGCGCGCCCTCGGCCAGCAGGCCGCGCGTCAGGCCGCCGGGGCCGGGGCCGATCTCGATGATGTCGGACTGCGCCAGATCGCCGGCCATGCGCGCGATCCGCGCCGTCAGGTTCAGATCGAGGATGAAGTTCTGGCCAAGCTCCTTGCGCGCGCTCAGCCCGTGCGCCGCGATCACTTCGCGCAGGGGGGGCAGATCGTCGATCCGGCTCATGCGGGGCTGCTCATGCGGGCCGCCCCGCCCGCGCATCGGCCATGGTCGCGGCCATGCGGATCGCGGCGATCATGCTGGCGGGATCGGCGATGCCCTGTCCGGCGATGTCGAAGGCGGTGCCGTGGTCGGGCGAGGTGCGCACGAAGGGCAGGCCCAGAGTCACGTTCACGCCGCCCGCGAAATCGAGGGTCTTGAGCGGGATCAGCGCCTGATCGTGATACATGCACACCGCCACGTCATGGCGCGCGCGCGCGGCCGGGTGGAACATGGTGTCGGCGGGCAGGGGGCCGCGGATGTCGAACCCTTCGGCGCGCATCTCCTCGAGAAGCGGGGCGATGAGGGTGATTTCCTCATGGCCCATGCGTCCGCCTTCGCCCGCATGCGGATTGAGCCCGGCCACCGCGATGCGCGGGCGCGCGAGGGCGAAATCGCGCGCCAGCCCGCGCGCCGTCAGTTCGATGGTCTGGCGCAAGAGCGTGGGGGTCAGCAGGTACGGCACCTCGCGCAGCGCCACATGGATTGTCACCGGCACCACCCTGAGACCCGCGCCCGCCAGCATCATCACCACCGGCCCATCGCCCGCGAGATGGGCCAGGTATTCGGTATGGCCCGCAAAGGCGAACCCGGCCCCGTCGGCCAGCGCCTTCTTGCTGATCGGCGCGGTGACCAGGGCGCGCGCCCGGCCCGCGCGGCACAGCGCCGCGCCGTCGCGGATCGCGTCGACCACATGGGCGGCATGGCGCGGATCGGGTTTCCCGGGGATGGCGGGCGGACCGAAATCGCGTGCGATCACCGGCAGGATCCCGGGCGCCACAGCGGCGGCGGCCTCGGGGCGGTCGATGACGGCATGGGGCGTGCCCGGCGGCAGGTGGCGCGGATCGCCGATGAGCGCGACCGGCCCCGCCCCGCCAAGGGCGGCACAGGCGCGCGCCGCCACTTCGGGGCCGATGCCGGCAGGTTCGCCGCAGGAGATGACGATGGTCATTCGCCGATGATCACCGCCGCGGCGCGCAATTCCTGCACCAATGCCTCGGCATGGCCGGCCAGACGGTCCGAGCGGATGCGGGTGGCGATCTCGTCGCGGCTGACGCCCTCGGCCGCGGCCGGGGTGCGGGCGCAGAGCATCACCACCTCCACCCCCTGACCGCCCGGCCCGGCCAGCGTGGTCGAGACCTCGCCCGGGTCGAGCCGCGCCAGTTCCAGCGCCACCGCCTGCGGGATCGCCTCGGGCGCCACCTCTTCGCGCACAAGGCGTTCTGGCGGCAGGCCGAAGGCCACGCCATAGAGATCGTCGCAGGTATCGACCCGCGCCGCGACCCGCGCGGCCTCGTCGGCATCGGTCGCATGGAACAGCGCGTAATCGACCAGCGCGATCTCGACCGGGGCGAGGGCGCCTTCGCGCACCGCCCGCATCTGGAACAGCGCCACCGCCCCCTCGATCGGGATCGGCGGCGTCACCTGCCCGCGCGCCAGCCCGAGGATCACCGGATGCAGCGCCGCCGGCAGGTTCGAGAGCGCCACCCAGTCGATGCGCCCGCCCGCCTCGCGCGAGGGGAGGGCGGAATACTGGCGCGCGGCCGCCTCGAAGGCGGCAAAGCTGGTGGAACGCGAAATCTGCGTGGCCAGCGCGTTGACCCGCGCCGCCTCGCGCGGGGGGGCGGGAATGATGATCTCGCTCAGCAGCACCTCGACCCCGCCGCTCGAGCGGCCCATCTGCGCGAGGGCAAGGTCGATGTCGGTCTCGGTGACGTTCACGCGCGGATTGAAGCGGCTGCGCACATAGTCGCGCCAGGTGATGTTGATGCGCACATAGTCGCGCAACGTCTCTTCGGCGACGCCGGTCTGGGCCAGCACGCCCAGGAACTGATCGAGAGGCAGGCTGGCGCGGCCGGCGAAATCCTCCATGGCGCGCGCAAGGCTTTCGTCGGTCAGGCGCACCCCGGCGCGTTCGAGGGCAAGCTGCTTGAGCCGTTCGTCGACCAGTTGCGTGCGCGCCAGCCGTTCCAGATCGCCCGGCGTGCGGAAGGCCTCGAGCAGGCGGATGCGCTGGTCGATCTCGAACGCCGTCACGGCGCGGTCGTTCACGGTGATGACCGGCGCGAACAGACCCTGCTGGGCCGGCGCCGCCGTGCCGAACGCCATGCCCCCCGCCACCACCAGAGCCGCCAGAATCCGCATCCCGTTCTCCCTGCCCAAGGCCGCCGCCGCCTTCGCTTTCGCCTTCGCTTCCGCCTCAGTCGCGGCAGGCGGCGCCCTGCGCAGCCCTGCCGTCCGTGGCGAACCCGTCCAGCGTGACCGCCAGTCCGAAGCTGGTCGCGCCGGGCGCGGTTTCCGTTTCCGTGTAGCGGTGCGCCAGCGAAACGTCCACCGTCACGCATTCGATCGACCAGCGCAGGCCCATTCCCGCCCGCACCGGCGCCCCGGCGCCAAGGTCATAGCGCCCGTCCGCGCGCAGCCCCCAGGCGTCATTGATGCGCCAGTCGCCCGCCAGCGTCAGGTCCGCCGCATCGGCCGCGATCCCGCCGGCCGGATCGGCCGGAAAGCGGGCAAAGGTGGCGTCCAGAGCCAGGCTGCGGCCCTGCCAGCCCAGCAGGATCTCGGTCGCGCCGGGATCGAGATCCGCGTCGAATTCGGCCCGCCCCAGCAGGCGCAGCCCGCCCGCCAGATCGACCCCGGCACTGAGCAGGAATCGCGTCGCGTCGCCCTCGGCCGCCACGGCGCCGAGGCCCGCGCTGCTCACGCCCGCCTCGAGGCGCCGGGTCCAGGTGACCCCGGCGCCCAGCGAGCGGCCCGCAGGCGGCCGGTCGGCGCCGGGGGCGCGGCCGGGGTCGGCAAGGCTGCCATGGTCGAATTCGACCGGGGCCGCGTCCTCTTGCGGCACGCGGTCGCCCAGGGCCGTGCCCCAGCCCAGCGACACCACCGGCTCGATCAGGTCCACCGCATCGCCCGCGCGTCGCACCAGCGGCCAGCGCAGGCCGAGGCCCGCGCGCGGGGTGAGGGTGACAAGGGTGCGCCCGAAGGCCGGATCGTCGCCCACGCGCCGCGCCCGCAGATCCACGCCCGCGGACAGATCCAGCACCAGCCCCGGCCCGATCACCGCATTCGCGCGCCAGTCGGCCCCGAACCCCAGCGCCAGCACATCGCGCGCCGCCGCGCCCGTTCCCGGGGCGGTGCGCGCGAAGGCCAGCGCATCGGCGCCCAGCGTGACGGTTCCCGCGCCCAGGGGCAGGCGGCGTTCATGCGCGGCGCCCAGGATCGACGGCGGCAGCGCGCCGGAATCCTCGGCCGGGCGCAGGCTTTGCCACAGCGTGAGGTCGGCCGTGGTCAGGCTGTCCGCCACCACCACCGCGTAGCGCAGGCGCGAGGGCAGGCGGTCGCGGTCCGGCAGCCCGTGATCGAGCAGGAAATCCCGGTCGCTCACCCATGCGAGGTCGTAGCTCAGGCTGTGGCCGGGCCGGGGCGCAAACCCGCCCGTGATCGCCAGATGCCCGCCCGTGGTGGCCGCGCCCGCAGGCCCGTCCCGCGCCACCGCCGCCGCAACCGTCATGTCCCCGCCCACGAAGGCCAGGCGCAACCGCGCCTCGAGCGTGCGGGTCAGCGCCGCGACATGCGGCGTGAGCGTGAGGTCGCCATGATCGCCCAGCCGGATGAAATAGGGCAGCGCGATCCCGGTTCCCAGCGCGCTCGAGGCGCGCAGTTCCGGCACGAGAAACCCGGTCGCGCGCGCAAGCGCGGGGTCGGGCAGGCGCATCCAGGGCAGCCAGGCCACCGGCAGGCCGCGCACCCGCAGCACCGCATCCTCGAAATAGAGCTGCTGCCCGGCGGCGTCGTGGATCACCCGGTCCGCGCGGATCTCCCACAGGGGCGGCCGGTTGCCGCAGACCCGGCACGAGGTGGCGGCGACCCGGACCAGCTGGCTCAGCCTTCCGTCCACCCGGTCGATCCGCGCCGCCGCCAGTTGCACCTGCCGCGCCAGCACCAGCCGCGCCCCGAGCAGGATCCCGTTCTCGAGCCGCGGGTCGAGTTCGGCGCGCGTGGCCTCGAGGATCGCGCCATCGGGCGTGACAAGGTAGATCGGTCCCTCGATCACCAGGGTATCGGTCGCCGGGTCATAGGCGATGGCGGCGGCCGACAGCCTTGTGCCGGCGTGGAACACCTCGACATTGCCCTCGGCGCGCAGGCTGCCGCCGGCGGTGACACCCAGCCGGTCCGCGACCAGCGTGGCCGCCACCTGCGCGCGCGCCGCCAGCGGCAGCAGCGCCGCGATCAGGACCAGCACGAGGACAAGGGCACGCGCGCGCATCAGCCGTCCTCGAGATGCAGCAGCAGGCCCAGCGCCAGCGCCACCGCCGCCAGCGGCGGCGCCCAGGCGGCGAGGGGCGCGGGGATCTGCCCGGCCTCGCCCAGGATCTGCGCGAAATTGCGCACGAAATGCATGGCAAAGGCCACGAGGATCGCCGCCAGCACCATGACCCCGGTGCGCCCGCCGCGCTGGTGACGCATGGTGAACCCGGCCCCGATCATCACCATCGCCACCATGAGCAGCGGCAGCGCCAGTTCTGTCTGGAAATGCACCTCGTGGCGGCGGGTGGAAAATCCGGCCGCCGCCATCCGGGCGATGAAGCCGGGCAGATCCCACAGCGCGATCGAGGCGGGCGGCGCCAGCGATTCGCGGATCTCCTCGGCGGTGAGGGTCGAGGGCAGGGTGAGGCGGTCGTGCGTGGTGGCCGCGGCCTCGGGGTTCGGGGCGTCGAGCGGCCAGACCCGCGCCCGCTCGATCTGCCAGCCGCCATCGGCCAGCCGGGCGCGCGTGGCTTCGATCCGGCGTTCGGGATGGCCGTCGGGGGCGAAGGTGATCAGGCTCACCCCGGACAGATCGGTGCCCTCGCCGTTCGCGCGGTCGGCGTGGATCACCGTCTGCCCTTCGACCCCGCCCTGCCGCAGCCACAGCCCGGCCTCGGACAGCGACAGCACCGACCCCGGCCCGCCCGCCTGCCGCGCCAGCGCGCGTTCGGTGGCGGCGACGATCGGGTTGAGCGCGATCAGCGCCCCGAGCCCGAGGGCGAAGGCCACGGCGAGCGGCGCCATGAGCGCGGCGATGGCGCTGCGCCCCGCGGCGCGCGTCACCACCAGTTCCGACGACCGCGCCATGGCAAGGAACAGCGCGACCGCGGCCAGGATCATCACTAGGGGGAGGGCCTGATAAAAGGCCGGCGCCACCCCCAGAAGCGCCTTGCGCACCGCCGGGCCAAGACCGGAAGCGGCGCCGGAGGCGCTCTGGATCCGGGCGGTCTCGACGATGTCGATGAGAAGGAGCAGCGCGAACAGCCCGCCCCCCACCAGCGCCGTGCTGGCAAGGAAGCGGCGCGCGAAATAGCGGTGCAGGATCATGGCCGCGCCGCCTTGCGCCGTCCGGGTCCGCGCGGCCGCGCCGCCAGCGCCAGCGCCGCCACCGCCATGGCCATGCCCGCCAGCGCGGGCAGATAGACCAGCGGCCAGAGCCCCGGATCGGCCTGCAACCCGGCGACGGCCGCGCTTTCGATCGCCTTCGCCAGAAGGACAAGGCCCACCGCCGCCGCGATCTGCGGCCACAGCCCGAAGCGGCTGTAGCCCCCCACCAGCAGCGGCGCGAACCCCAGAAGCACGGCCGCCAGCGCCAGCAGCGGCTGGGCAAGGCGGTCATGGCCCTCGGCGCGCAATTCCTCGGCGCTGCGCGAGGTCAGGCGGGCGGTCTCGTCGGTCGGGAACAGCAGCGCGGGGGTCGGCAACTCGCGCGAGCTGCGCCAGGTGCCCGGGTCGGGTGCGGGCAGGAACGGGGCCAGGTCGAACACCAGATCCGCGAAGGACGCGACCAGCAGCCGGCCATCGGCATGCCCCAGCCGCTGGATCTGCCCGCCCACCATGACAAGCTGGGGCCCCGCAGGCATCTGCACCAGATAGGCGCTCGAGGCGGTATAGGTCAGCGATTCGGCGGGGTCGCGGTCATCGTGCAGGAACAGGTCGCGCAATTCGCCCGCGGGCGTGATCTCGCGCAGGTAGAGCGTGACATCGGGCGCGGGCGTCAGGAACTGCCCCTCCTGCAACAGCCGCGCCGTGGCCGAGCGCGCGATCTCCTCCTGCCGCAGGTTCAGCCGCTCGATCGAGAGCGGCACGAGGACATTGCTCAGCACCAGACCCATGAGCGTGACCACGATCCCGAAGGCCAGCGCCGGCCGCGCCAGCCGCCAGGGCGAGAACCCGGTGGCCTGCATCACCACCAGTTCGGAATCGGCCGCCAGCCGGTTCGTGACATAGACCGAGGCGAGGAACGCCGAGAGCGGCAGCACGATGCGGATGATCGAGGGCAGCGACAGGATGGTGAGTTCGAGGAACACGCCGGCCGATTGCCCGTCGGCGATGATCTGGTCGAACAGCACCACCGCCCGGTTCACCCAGGAGACCAGCACCAGCACGAGCGCGAAGAACCCGAACAGCACGAGGTTCTGGCGCAGCAGGTATCGGTCGAATCGCGGCATCCGGCGGCGCTCCTTTCCCGGCGGCGACAGGACTAGCCGAGCGGGGCGCCGGTTTGAACTGCGATCTGGCCAAGCACCGTCGCGGCGGCTAGTCCTTGCCGCAGAATCGAGGAGATGCCCATGACCGATCCGCTCGCCATCCGCTTTCACGACATGGAGGTGCCGGATCTGGCGCAGCGCGCCGGGCGCATCGCGCTGCCGGTGACGCCCGAGGGGCGGATCTGGGCCGGGGGGCGCCTGCCGGGGGCGGCGGCGCGGCGCGCGGTGGCGCGGCTCATCGCCGATCCGCGCTGGGCCAGGGCCGAGACCGGCGACGGATTCGAGATCGCCTATCCCGAAGGGCTCACCGCCGAGGCGCTGGTGGTGGTGAAGCTGCCGGCCAGGGCCAGCGCCATCGAGGCCCGCCGCGCCGGCGGCGCCATCGCCCGGGCGCGCGGCCGGGGCGACCTGACGGTGCTGGCGGGCGGCGCCCCGCATCCGGCGCAGATCGCCTTCGGCCTGGCGCTGCGGTCCTACGACTTCAGCGCGCATCGCAGCGACGATCCCGCCGATCCCGCGCCCCCGGCCGCGCCCGCCGTCACCGTCCACGTCGCCGCCCCCGAGGCCGCCGCCCGCGCCTCGGCCCCGCTCGCGGCGCTGGCCGAAGGCGTGTTCTTCACCCGCGATCTGGTGAACGAACCGGCGAACATCCTCACCACCACCGATTTCGCCGCCCGCCTTGGCGCGATGCAGGAAATCGGGCTCGAGGTGGAGATCCTCGAGGTGGCGGATCTTGAACGCCTTGGAATGCGGCTGCTGCTGTCGGTGGCGCAGGGGTCCGATTCGCCCGCGCGCGTCGTGGTCATGCGCTGGCAGGGCGGGGCGCCGGACGCGGCCCCGGTCGCGCTGGTCGGCAAGGGCGTGGTCTTCGACACCGGCGGCATCAGCCTCAAGCCCGGGCCGGGCATGGAGGAGATGACCATGGACATGGGCGGGGCCGCCGTGGTCGCGGGGGTGATGCGCACGCTGGCGCTGCGCAAGGCGCGGGTGAATGCCGTGGGCGTGGTCGGCATCGTGGAGAACATGCCCTCGGGCCATGCGACGCGCCCGGGCGACGTGGTGCGGGCGATGAAGGGCTGCACGGTCGAGAACGTGAACACCGATGCCGAAGGGCGGCTCGTGCTGGCGGATGTGCTGTGGTATGCGCAGGAACGCTTTGCCCCCCGGGCAATGGTGAACCTGGCCACGCTGACCGGCGCGATCGGCGTCGCGCTGGGCAGCGAATTCGCCGGGGTCTTTGCCAATGACGATGCGCTCTGGTCCGGGATCGACGCGGCCGCCCGCGCCGAGGACGAGGGCGCCTGGCGCATGCCGCTGGCCAAGGGCTATGGCGAGGGGCTCAAGTCCCGGATCGCGGATTTCCGGAACGTGGGCGGCCGCGAGGGCGGCGCCTGCATCGCCGCCGAATTCCTGCGCCGCTTCGTCAAGGACGGCACGCCCTGGGCGCATATGGACATCGCCGGCGTGACCCTGGCCAAGGCCGACCGCCCGCTGGCGCCCAAGGGCGCGACCGGCTGGGGGGTGGCCACGCTCGACCGGCTGATCGCGGACCGGTTCGAGGAACGCTAGGGCATGGGCGAGGTCCGCTTCTATCACCTGAGCGTCCGTCCCCTCGAGGCGGTGGTCAGGCGGCTGGTGGAGCGGGAACTGGAGCAGGGACGCCGGGTCGAGGTGCGGGGGCGGGACCGGGCGCTGATGGAGGCGCTCGACCGGGAACTGTGGCTGGGCCCCGACGAGGGGTTCGTGCCGCACGGCATGGCCGGGGGCGCGCATGACGCCCGGCAGCCCGCGCTGCTGACGGTGGCGGGGCAGGCGGCGGCCAATGCGCCCGACTGCCTGATCACCGTCGATGCGGCCCCGCTCGACCCGGCCGAGGCGGCGCGGCTGGACCGGGTGGCGGTGGTGTTCCACGCCGCGCAGGAGGGCGAGGTGGCCGAGGCCCGCGCCCAGTGGCGCGCGGTGACGGGCGCGGGTCTGGCCGCGCAATACTGGGCCGAGACCCCGGCCGGCGGCTGGGAGATGCGCCAGGAACGCCCGGCCCGCCCGGCGGCGGACTGAGGTGGCCCGGGGCGGTTCAGCGCTTCAGCGGCTCAGGATCAGCCGGCCGCCCGCGATTTCCACATGGGCGAAGCGGTTGATCCAGCTCATTCCCAAGAGTGATCCCTCCATCTCGCCGCCGTTCACCACCGCGCGCAGGTTGCGGTCGGTCACCGGCCCGATTTCCAGCGAATCGAGCACCACCGGCGCGGTCGCCACCGTGCCGTTCGCGGTCTGCGCCTGCCCCAGATAGACCAGCGCGCCGGTGTCGATCCCCGCCTTGCGCGCATCGCGGGCCGACAGCACGATGTCGCTGGCCCCGGTGTCGATGACAAAGCGGATCGGCACGCCGTTTACCGCCGCCACCGCCTGAAAATGCCCGTCGCGGCCGCGCGGGATCTCGATCCGGCCATCGGCCAGCACCGTCTGCACCGGGGCGAGGTCCGACCGGATGTCATGCCACAGGCCATAGCCGGCGGCGACGCCGACGAAGATCAGCGCCCAGACCGCCAGATGCTGGAGCGTGCGCCCCGGATGGCCCCGCAACTGAAGGGCGAACCACCCCCCGAGCGCCACCAGCAGAAGCCCGAGCCACAGCGCCTGCGCGATCTGGTCGCCGCTCATGCGCCGCCCGCCCCGGCGCCGATCAGGCCGCTGGCCAGCAGCCCGTCCAGGATGAACTGGATCGCCAGCGCCGCCAGCAGCATCCCCAGCACCCGCGTCACCACGTTGATGCCGACCCGGCCCAGCACCCGCTCGACCACGGGCGCGGCAGCGAAGAACACCAGCACCATGCCCAGATTCGCCGCCGTCACCAGCGCGATCACCGCCAGATCGAGCGCGCCCTGCGCCCGGCCCGCGAACAGGATCACCGTCGTGATCGCCCCCGGCCCGGCAATGAGCGGCACCGCCAGCGGAAACACCGACGGATCGTGCCCGGGATCGGCCCCCTCGCCGGCATTGCCCTCGCGCCGCTTCTGGCGCCGCTCGAACAGCATGTCGAGCGCGGTCAGGAACAGCAGGATCCCGCCGGCGATGCGGAAGGCCGGCATGGTGATGCCGATCGAGGCCAGCACCGCCTCGCCCAGAAGCAGGAACACAAGCAGGAGCACCCCGGCGACGATGCAGGCGCGCAGGCCGATCATCAGCCGCTCGCGCCCGGCCATGCCCTGCGTCAGCGCAAGATAGAGCGGCGCCAGCGCCGGCGGGTCGATGACGATGAAGAGCGTGATGAACGCCGGGACAAGGGCGATGGTGCCGATCATGCGCCGACCCTGACCGCCCCGCCCGCCGCCGTCAACCGGGTGCCGGTCGGGGGTGCCGGTCCGGGATGCCGGTCCGGGGTGCAAGCCGGTCAAGGTTGCGTGAAACCGTCTGGAATGCGCCCCGCCCGCGTGTAGGGTGACGGGCGATCACAAGAGGACATCCATGCGCCCTTTCCCGCCCGCCCTGCCGATGCCGACGCAGACCCTGGCCCTGACCATGGCCCTGACCCTGACCCTGGCCGCGCCCCTTCATGCCGAGGGCGCCGGGGCGGTGCCGCCGGGGTCGGCGGACGCGGCCGATGAAGACCCCGGGGCGGCGCCCCCCGAGGTGGGCGCGGGCGCGCTGATCGGGGATCTGGATGTCTCGACCTGCCTCGAGCGTCCATGGAGCGATGCTTTCGGCGACTGCCTCGCCAGCCTCGGCGCCAGCGAGGAGGCGGTGGTGCTGGCCGACCGGCTGGCCGCGGATCCGCTGATCGGCACGGCGGGGGTGCTGACCGGGTTTCGCGAACTGGGCGCGGTCGATCTGGCGCAGATCGACTTTCCGCTGCTGGCCAATGCCAATGCGCAACCGCTGCTGGTGAACGGCAGCGATCCGCTGATCGCGCCCGGGTTCCTGCCGGCCTATCACGATGCGCCGCCGCCCGGGGACCGCACCAGCCGGGCCCTGGCCGCCGCCGCGCCCGACGCCATGCGCGCCGGTCCGCCGCAATTCGCCGGCTATCGCGTGCTGCCGGACGGGGGGCAGCGCTTCGTGTTCGCGGACCGGATCACCGACGGCTGCCGCGCCTGCGCCGTGATCGGCACCGCGCTGTGGCAGGTCGATTTCAGGGACGGCGTGCAGGTCGCGTCGGGGCAGGTGGCCTGGGCCCCGCCCGCCGCCGCCCTCGAGGGCGAGGCGGCGCGCGCGGCGCTGGAGGCGGGCGCGGTCGCGGTGCTGCAATACCGGCTCGATCTGGCGGGGCATGACGCGGGCGGGATCGACGGCCATGCGGGCGCGCGCACCCGCGCGGGCCTTGCCGCCTTTCTGGCCGGGAACTGCCTGCCGCCGGACGAGGATCCCGCGCGCCTCTCGCCCGGGGCGGCGCGGGTGCTGGCGGGCCTCGCAGATGGCGCCTGCCCGGCCCCCTCGGACGGCTGAGCGCGCCTTTCCGCGCGCCTCCGTCAGCCCGGCGCACGCCCGTAAAGCATGAGCGCCGAGACCAGCGCGCCGGGATTGGCCTCGTAGAGGCCCCGGTCGCCCTCGAGCTGGACGATGCGCGCGGCCCGGTCCCCGGGCGGGACGCCGGCGATGTCGAAGGCGCGCGTCAGCTCCGGCCCGCCGCCGGTGGCGATCCCGGTCAGGATCGCGTCGAGGCGGGTCTTGACCTGCACCTCGAGCGCGCCGCGCTGCTGCATCCGGGCGGGGTCGTTGCCGGCGAGGGGCGCCAGCAATGCGGCCAGCGGCCCGCGATCGGCGCCGGGGGCGGTGCAGCCCGCCGCCGCAAGGGCCAGGGCGAGGGCCGCGGCGGGGCGAAGGGCGGGGACGCGAAGGGCCGGGACAGGAAAGGCCGGGACGGGCGGCGAAAGCCTGGGCATCGGCGGTCCTTTCGCGGTTGACTTGGCGCCATGTTGCGCACATAAGCCGGCATCCCGGCAAGATGCTTGTGCGGGGCCCCGGGGTATTGGCGGCCTGCCGCCACGCGACCGGGGGACGGACGTTCAACTCCGCCCCGTCAGGGGCGCGCTGCCCGAGGCGGGACCGACCCGCGAACATCCCGCAACCGGCGGGGGGCCGAAGGGCGCGGCAACAGGAAAGACAAGACCATGTTCGCTGTCATCAGGACGGGCGGCAAGCAGTATCGGGTGAACGCAGGCGATGTCCTGCGCGTCGAGAAGCTGCGTGCCGAGGCCGGCGAGACCGTGCAGTTCAACGATGTGCTCGTGCTGGGCGACAAGGTGGGCGCGCCCACCGTCGCCGGCGCCGCGGTGCAGGCCACCGTGATCGACCAGATCAAGGGCGAGAAGACCATCAACTTCGTGCGCCGCCGCCGCAAGCATTCGTCGAAGCGCACCAAGGGCCACCGCCAGCAGCTCACGCTGGTGCGGGTGACCGACATCCTCGCCACGGGTGCCGAGGGCACCGGCGTCAAGGCCGCCGTCGGCGCGGCAAGCAAGGAGTAAGGCAGATGGCACACAAGAAGGCTGGCGGCTCTTCCCGCAACGGCCGCGACAGCGCCGGCCGCCGTCTGGGCGTGAAGAAATACGGCGGTGAGGTCGTGATTCCGGGCAACATCATCCTGCGCCAGCGCGGCACCAGGATGTGGCCGGGCAACGGCGTCGGCATGGGCACCGATCACACGATCTTTGCCACCGTCGAAGGCCAGGTCAAGTTCCACAAGGGCCTCAAGGGCCGAACCTTCATTTCGGTGCTTCCCGCGGCAGACGCGGCCGAGTGACCCCCAGGCGCCAGGCGGCGCAGGACATCGGGGGGATCGGCCGCAAGGCCGGTCCCCCTTCTCTTTCGGGCGGACGGAAACCGGCTGTTCATGTCGCGCTGGCATGAAGTGCGGGACGTGACGGGCAGGACGTGACGGGCAGGGCCGAAGGGCAGGCAGGGCAGGGAGGCGAGGGGCCGATGAAGATCGACCAGATCACGACGCAGGCAGAGATCCGCGGCGAGCGCATCGTGCTGCGCCCGCTCAGGCCGGCGGATGCCGGCGCCATCGCGCGGCAGGCGGGCGATCTGCGGGTGGCGCAGGGCACGAAATCCATCCCCCATCCCTATCCGCCCGCCAGTGCCGATGCGCTCATCGCCTCGGCCGCGGCACCGGACCGGACGCGCGATGTCTGGGCCATCGACGGATCGGCGCAGGGCTGGGGCGATGTCGTGGGCCTTGTGACGCTGACCCGCCTCGACCGTGGCCAGAGCGAGGTGTCCTACTGGGTCGCGCCCGACCACTGGAACACCGGCATCGCCTCCGAGGCGCTGCGCGCCCTCATCGCCGCCAATCCGCACGGCGCCGCCACCTATTTCGCCGAGGCGTTCCAGGACAATCCCGGCTCGGCCCGGGTGCTCACCAACTGCGGGTTCGACTATCTGGGCGACGCCGAGGCGCATTCGGTCGCGCGCGGCACCACGGCGCCGACCTGGACCTATGCGCTGAAGGTCGGCCGCTAGCGCCGCGCCCGGCGAACGAAGCGGCGAGGGGCCGAGGGACATGCGCCGGAACAGGGGCCAGGGCAGGGACCGGAATACGGGCTGGAACGCGGGCCAGGACAGGGGCCAGGGCGCGGGCTGCCCCCCGAGGTCCGTGCCGCCCGATCCTGCCGATCCCCGCCCGGGGCCGCTGCCGTGACCGGGGATCGGCTCGGGGCGCTGGAAGACCTGCTGCGCCGCCGTGCGCTGCTGTGGGAACGCTCCATCGCCTTTCAGGGCGCGAGCGAGCGGTCGCCGGACTACGGGCCCGAGGATCAGGCCGCCTGGGAGAGGGTGACCGACGAGTTGCGCCGCTGCGAACACGCGATGTCCGGGCTTGCCGCCGAGCTTCGGGCGCAGGAGCCGGCGCGATTTGCCGGCTGGGTGGCCGAACGCCGGCGCCTGCACGAGCTTCGGCTGGCGGCGCCGGACATCAGGAAATGGGAGATCGCCCATCTGCGCGGCACCATCGCCCGCTGGGAACGTTTCCTGCACGAGGACTTTGACGATTTCCATCGCTGGATCAGCTGGTAGCCGCCCCTGCCCGCAGGGGGCGCCGGCCTTGCCTTCGGCACCGGGGGCGGGCCAGAATGCCGGGGCCTTGCGGCGCCGGGCGCCGGGATCGGGGGGATGATGGAACTCGACCATCTCGCGGTGGTGGCGCGCGATCTTGACGAGGGCGCGGCCTGGGTCGGGGATCGCCTTGGCCTGCCGCTCGAACCCGGGGGGCGGCATGCGCTGTTCGGCACGCACAACCGGCTTCTGTCGCTCGGGCCGGGGCTTTACCTTGAGGTGATCGCCCCCGATCCCGCGGTGCCGGCACCGGCGCGGTCGCGGTGGTTCGGCCTGGATCGTGCCGGGGCGCCGCGCCTTGGCAACTGGATCGCGCGGGTTGCGGGGCGCGCGGCGATTCCCGACGATCTGGGCGAGGTGCTGTCGCTGGAACGGGGCGATCTGCGCTGGGACATCACCGTGCCGGCGGACGGATCGCTGCCGATGGCGGGCGGGCTGCCCACGGTGATCGCCTGGGGGGCGGGCGGGGCGCATCCGGCGACGCGGCTGCCGGACCGGGGGGCGCGGCTGGTGACGCTGACGGTGGCGCATCCCGAAGCGGAGGGGATCGCGCGGCGCCTCGGGCCGCTGCTGCGCGACGGGCGGCTGCGCCTTGTGCCCGCGCCAGCGCCGGGCCTGAGCGCCACGGTCGCCACGCCCGGCGGGCTGCGGCATCTGTGATCGCGGCCGGGCCGCCCGCGGTTGCGGGTGGCGCGGCGACGGCTAAGGTGGGCGCATGACTCTCTGGACCCGGATCAATGCCGCGCTTGGCGCGCTTCGCAACGGCGACGGCCTGTCCGCCGTGTTCGACCGGCTGCGCAATCCGCCCGAACGCACCGTGGCCTTCGCCATTGCCGTCATCGCGCTGGGGGCGAAACTGGCCAAGGCGGACGGGCATGTCTCGCGCGCCGAGGTGTCGGTCTTTCGCGAAGTGTTCCGCATCCCCCCCGGCGAAGAGGCGAATGCCGCGCGGGTCTACAACCTCGCGCGCGAGGATGTGGCCGGCTATCAGGACTATGCCCGGCGCATCCGCAGCATGCTCGGCCCCGACCGGCGCCTGCGCGAGGCGCTGCTCGAGGGGTTGTTCCACATCGCGCTGGCCGACGGCGCCTATCACGAGCACGAGAACGAGATGCTGGCCGAGATCGCCGCGATCATCGGCATCGAGAAGCGCTGCTTTCTGCGGATGCGCGCGCGCTTCGTCCCCGAGGCCGAACGTGACCCCTGGGACGTGCTGGGCGTGCCCCACGGCGCCCCGCGCGAGGCGGTGCGGCGGGCCTGGCGGCGGCTGGTGCGCGAATCGCATCCCGACCGCCTGATCGCGCGCGGCGTCCCGCCCGAGGCGGTGCGCCTTGCCGAGGCGCGGCTGATCGCGGTGAACCGCGCCTGGGAACGGATCAGCCGCGACGGCGAGGCGCGCTGAGATGCTGCGGCTGGCCACCTACAATGTCGAATGGTTCGACCGCCTGTTCGACGATCAGGGGCGGCTTCTGGACGATACCGAATGGTCCGGCCGGCAGGATGTGACGCGCGAGGACCAGATCGCCGCGCTTGGCGTGGTGTTCCGCGCCCTTGACGCCGACGGCATCATGGTGATCGAGGCCCCCGAGCAGAGCCGCCGGCGCGACACGGTGCGCGCGCTCGAGACCTTTGCCGCACGGTTCCGGCTGCGCGCGCGCCGGGCGGTGATCGGTTTCGGCAACCAGACCCAGCAGGAGATCGCCTTTCTGTTCGACCCCGACCTGATCGCCGCCCGCCACGATCCGCGCGGAGAGCCGACCGGCAAGAAGGGCGAGCGCGGCGCGCCGCGCTTTGACGGGGTGTTCCGCATCGACCTTGACCAGGACGGGCGCGACGATCTGGTGGTCTGGTCGAAACCGCCGCTCGAACTCGAGGTGACGACGAAGGGCGGCACGGACCTGCGGCTGATCGGGGTGCATGCCAAGTCCAAGGCCCCGCACGGCGCCCATTCCCCGCAAGAGGCGATGCGCCTTTCGATCGACAACCGGCGCAAGCAACTGGCCCAGTGCCAGTGGCTGCGCGGGCGGATCGACCAGCATCTGGAGGTGGGGCAGTCCCTTGTCGTCATGGGGGATTTCAACGACGGTCCCGGCCTTGACGAATACGAGCGGCTGTTCGGGCGTTCGGGGGTGGAAATCGTCGCGGGCAACGGCGACGAGGTGCCGCTCTACGATCCCAACGTCATGCGCGCGCTCACGCGGCGCTTTACCGCGCCGCCCACCACCGCGCGCTTTGCCCTGCCCGATGGCGAGGTGCTGTCGGCGCTGCTCGACTACATCATGATCTCGCCCGATCTGCGCGCGCATCTGCCGCGCTGGCTTGTCTGGCATCCGCATGACAACCGCGCCTGCGTGAACGACGGGATGCTGCGCGACGCGCTTCTGACCGCGTCCGACCATTTCCCGGTCACGCTCGACATCGAGATCTAGGCGGGCCGGGTCTCGATGGTGAGGCGGGCCGTGGCCCCCATCGCCGCGGCAAGCGCGGCAAACCGGGCGGCCGCCACCTCGCCCCAGAGCGGGCGGGCCCGCGCCTCGAGTTCGAGTTCGAGGATCCCCGCGCCCGGCTGCCAGACGAACCGCCCCGGCGCGTCATGGGCGCCCAGCCACAGCATCGCCCCGAGGCGCATGGCGCGGCCCAGCACCTCGGCCTGGCGGCGGGCCTCGGGCGACAGCAGCGCGAACAGCGGCTCGTTGCGCGGATCGCTGCGCCGGCTGGAATAGCGGTGCATGAGCGCGAGCCCGAGGAACACCCGCTCCTTGTGCTTGAGCCCGCCCAGATTGGCGCGCGTCACATTGTCGAGGCAGGTTTCGGCGCGATAGTCGGGATGCGCGCGCCAGCTCACGTCATGCAGCAGGCAGGCCGCGCGGATGATGCGCAGGTATTGCCAGCCGGCATCGGGAAAGAGCGGGCGCACGAAATCGTGAAGAACATCGCCGAATCCGGGCAGGCGGGCGTCCTTCATCTCGGCGAAATGGCACGATTCGATCAGGGGATCGGCCATGCGCAATTCGGGCGACATCTTTTCGTAAAGCAGGCCCTCGCGGATGCCGTAGGCCGACACGGCGATGTCGCGCGGCCGGAAGCGCTGCACCAGTTCGTCAAGCACCTGCACCGCCAGCGGCACCCCGGCAAGGCGCCCCTCGGACAGGTTCACGCGCGCGCGCAGTTGCGCCAGATCGGCCCGCTCGATCAGCGCGCGGGTGGCGGCGACCGCCTCCTGGTCCATGCGGTATTCGTGGATGACGGTCAGCGGCCAGCCGCGCCGCTCCATGTCGATGCGCGCGATCGCCCGCCACGAGCCGCCGACCAGAAACAGCCGCTGCCCGGTGCGGGCCCCCATGCGCGCGTGCAGATCCGCGACCACCCCGGCCACATGGGCGCGCAGGCCCTTGCGCCCGCCCGCCACCTGCTTGAGCACGAGCGGCCCGAGCGGCGCCGAGACGCGCGTGCCCACCTCGCCCCGGGCGAGTTCCGCGAGTTCCATCGACGCCCCGCCCATGTCGCAGACCAGGCCATAGCTGCCGGGCCAGCCCAGCAGCACGCCCTGCGCCGACAGGCGGGCCTCTTCCTCGCCGGGGATGACATGCAGCACGATCCCGGTGCGCTGCCAGGCATCGAGGCAGAAGGCCGCGCCGTCCTCGGCCTCGCGCACGGCGGCGGTGGCGACGGCGGTCAGGGGCGGCAGACCCATGCCGCGCCCCAGCGCCGCGAACCGTTCCAGCGCATCGAGCGCGCGCGCGCGCCCCGACGGGTTCAGCCGGCCGGTTTCCGCCAGACCGTCGCCCAGCGCGCACATGATCTTTTCGTTGTAGAAATAGGCCGGACTGCGCGCCGCGCCGTCGAACACCACAAGGCGGACCGAGTTCGAGCCCACGTCGATCACGCCCAGGCGCGACATGGCATGGGTCAGCGGATCGCGGGCAAGCGGACGCGCAAGGGCGCCCCAATCCTCGCCCGAGGTTTCCAGCGCTGCCGTCATGATCGTCCCCAAGGCCCGTGTCGCCAGTGCCGCCGGGCGGCGCCCCTACATGGCACTTCGGGCGCCGCTTGCCTAGTCTTGGGAATGGGTCAGTTGCGGCACATCCGCCGCCCCGGCGCTGCCCCGGCCCGAAAGCGACGGATTTTCCATGAAGAACCGGTGACAGGAAAAGGCGAAGACCCCCTCGGGCTGCGGGGCGCGGGTATAGGTTCCGTCCGGGGCCAGAACCCAGCTTTGCGCGACATCGGCCAGATTCGCCGCCATGATCTGGTTCATGATCTGCGCGCGCACAGTCGGGTTGGTGGCCGCGATCAGGGTCTCGACCCGGCGGTGCATGTTGCGCCCCATCCAGTCGGCCGACGAGAGGAACACCAGCGCATGCCGCGACGGCAGGCCGTGGCCCGCGCCGAAACAGACGATGCGGGCATGTTCCAGGAACCGCCCGACGATGCTTTTCACGCGGATGTTTTCCGACATGCCGCGGATGCCGGGGCGCAGGCCGCAGATGCCGCGCACCACCAGGTCGATGCGCACGCCCGCGCCCGAGGCGGCATAGAGCGCGTCGATCAGATCCTCGTCGATGATCGCGTTCATCTTGGCCCAGATCGCCGCCGGCCGCCCGGCGCGGGCATGGTCCGCCTCGGCCGCGATCAGCGCCAGCAGCCGCGCCTTCAGCGTGAGTGGCGAGATGGCGAGGTTCTCGAGCCCCTCGGGCGTGGCATAGCCGCCCTCGTAGTTGAACACCTTGGTCACGTCGCGGCCAAGCGCGGGATCGCAGGTGAAAAGCGACAGGTCGGTATAGACCAGCGCGGTATCGGGGTTGTAGTTGCCGGTGCCCAGATGGGTATAGGTGACAAGGCGCTCGCCCTCGCGGCGGACGACCATGCTCAGCTTCGCATGGGTCTTGAGCTGGGTGAAGCCGTAGACCACATGCGCCCCCGCCCGTTCAAGGCGGCGCGACTGGCGGATGTTCGCGGCCTCGTCGAAACGCGCCTTCAGTTCCACGAGCGCGGTCACCGACTTGCCGCTCTCGGCCGCCTCGCAGAGCGCATCGACGATGGGCGAATTGCGCGAGGTGCGGTAAAGCGTCTGGCGGATCGCCACCACATCGCCGTCGCCCGCCGCCTGCCTGAGCAGGCGCACCACCATGTCGAAGGTCTCGTAGGGGTGGTGGAGCAGCATGTCCTTGTGCCGGATCGCCGCGAACATGTCGCCGCCGTGGTCGCGCACCCGTTCGGGCACGCGCGGCGTGAAGGGCGGCCACAGCAGATCGGGGCGGTTTTCAAGGACCAGCCCGGCCAGATCGGCCATGCCGATGAAGCCGTCCACCTCGATCACCTCGTCGGGCCCGACCGGCAGTTCCTCCATGATCACGGCGCGCAGCGCCACCGGGGCGCCGGCCGTCATCTTCATGCGCACGACCTGCCCGCGCCGGCGCCGCTTCAGCGCGGTCTCGAATTCGCGGACCAGATCCTCGGCCTCGTCCTCGATCTCGATGTCGCTGTCGCGCAGCACGCGAAAGGCGCAGTGCCCGCGCGTGCGATAGCCCGGAAACAGCCGGTCCAGATGCAGCAGCACCAGATCCTCGAGCAGCACGAACCGCTGAAGCATCGGCCCCCCGCCCGGCAGCGCCACGAAGCGCTGCACCTGCGGCGGCACCGGCAGGAGCGCCTGAAGCGGCCGGCCGTCCGCCACCCGCTCGAGCTGGAGCGCAAGGGCGAAGCCCGCGTTCGGGATGAAGGGAAAGGGATGCGCCGGGTCGATCGCCAGCGGCGAGAGCACCGGGAACACCTGTTCGAGAAAGTAGCCCTCGAGAAAGGTGCGGTCCCCGGCCGCGATGCCGTCGCGCGACAGGATGCGGATCCCGGCCGCGTCCATCAGCGCCAGGATTTCGCGATAGGCGATCTGCTGCCCGTCCATGAGGCTGCGCGCCCCCGCGTCGATCAGGCGCAACTGTTCGGCCGGGGTCAGCCCGTCGATCGAGGGCGTGGTGTTGCCGGCGCGCGCCAGTTCGCGCAGGCCCGCGACCCGCACCGAATAGAATTCGTCCAGATTGGCGGACGAGATCGACAGGAACCGCAGCCGCTCGAGCACCGGCACGCGCGGGTTGCGGGCTTCGTCGAGGACGCGCCAGTTGAAGGCAAGCCAGCTCAATTCCCGGTTGAAAAAGCGCTGCGGGCCGGTGATGTCGAAATCCGCCGCGATGGCCGGCAAGGGGCCGGATTTCAGGAAATCGGCCGCAGGATCGCCGGGACTGCCGCTGGCATCGGTGTTCGACATGGCCCACTATTGCGGGGCTTCGCCGTCCTTGTCCAGCGCGTCAGGGTTGAACAGGTCGGGCCCCGCCGCCCTGCGCGTCAGAACCTCGCGCGCGAAGGTCCGGGTCAGGGCGCGGCCCTCGCTCAGGCAGGCGGCATCGAGCAGGGCCACCACCCGGCGCGCGGCGGCGAACGAACGTTCGATCCGGGGCACCAGCCAGGGCACCAGCCCCGGTTCCGGCGCGATCTGGCGATCCGCCAGCAGCTTGGCCATCACCGCGAACAGCAGCGCGTCGTCCGGATCCCCGATCCGCACCGGCGTGACGGCCTGAAGGCGGCTGGCAAGATCGGGCAGCGCGACGGGCCAGCGCGCGGGCGCCGTCGCGGCGGTCAGCAGGATGTGCCCGCCGCCCGCGCCCAGATGGTTCAGCAGGTGAAAGAGCCATTCCTCGGACGCCTGCGGCAGATGCTCCATGTCCTCGATCACGAGGCGGGCGTCGGGCGCGGGCAGGGGGGCGGGCAGGGGGGTGGGCCGCAGGTCGCGGGCCGCGATCACGGTGGCGCCGGTGGCGGCGGCATGGATGCGCGCCAGATGGGTCTTGCCCGATCCGGGCGGCCCGATCAGCGCCAGCCGCCCGCCCGGCCAGCGCGCGCCGCCCGTGACCATCGCATGGGCGGCGGCGTTCGAGGCCGAGACGAAGAAATCCCCCGGTCCCATCGCCTCGGCGCCGGGAAGGTCAAAGGTCAGTTGCCGGGTCATCGGGCACATCCCGGTGCGGGGACGGTTGCTGCGGGCCCTGCGCGCCCAGATAGACCGGCCCGGCGCGGTAGCGTTCGACCGCGATCCGCGCCAGCACGCCGATCACCGCCGAGACCGGCACCGCCACCAGCATCCCGACAAAGCCGAAGAGCCCCCCCATCACCGACAGCGCCAGGATGAGCCAGACCGGGTGCAGCCCCACGCTCCCGCCGACCAGGCGCGGCGACAGGACGTTGCCCTCGACGAACTGGCCGAAGGCGAAGATCGCCACGACGATGCCGATCGCGGTCCAGTCGCCCCAGAACTGCACCAGCGCGAAACCGATGGCGAGCACCCCGCCCAGGCCCGCGCCGACATAGGGAATGAACGAGACGAGCCCGGTGACGGCGCCGATCACCAGCCCGAACTCGAGCCCGGCCAGCATGAGCGCGCCCGCGTAATAGATGCCGAGGATCAGACAGACGAGGGCCTGCCCCCGCATGAACGAGGCCAGCGTGCGGTCGATCTGCCGGAGCGTCGCGCGGATCGCCGGCGCGTGGTCGCGCGGCAAAAGCGCGTCGATGCGGGCCACCATCAGCGGCCAGTCGAGCAGCAGGTAGAACGCCACCACCGGCGCGACCAGCAGCAGCATCAGCGTGTTCAGCAGCCCCATCGCCGAACTGAAGGTCGCCTGAAGCAGCGCCCCCCCCTGCGCGCGGATCGATTCGCCGATCTTCTCGATCTGGGCGCGCACCGCGCTGTCGGCGTCGAGGGCGTCGGGGAACTGCGTCGTCAGCCAGGACTGCACCTTCTGCGCGATGCCCGGCGCCGCCTCGACGATGCCGCGCGCCTGCGCCAGCAGCAGCGGCACCAGCGCCACCGTGGCCAGCACCAGAAGCAGCACCGTCACCACCGCGATGAGCGTGACCGCCGCCACCCGCCCCATCCCCAGCCGCGCCAGCCGGCCCGCCAGCGGATCGAGGACATAGGCCAGCGCGGCCCCCAGCACGAAGGGCAGCAGGATGTCGCCCAGCCGCCACAGCGCCGCGATCAGGACGAGGGCGGCGACGGTCCAGAAGACGATCTCCTGCCGGAGGCTGGGGCGCGGGGTCCGGGTGCTCATGCTGGCTGCATGACGGCAGCGGGCCTCGGGCGCAAGGGCTCAGACCAGCGCGCCGGTGGCGTCGATGCGCCCGCGCCCGCCCAGCCAGGGGCGCAGCGCCTCGGGAAGGGTGACGGATCCGTCCTCTTCCTGTCCGTTCTCGAGCACGGCGATGAGGGTGCGCCCGACCGCAAGGCCCGATCCGTTCAGGGTGTGGACGAACTCGGGCTTGCCGCCCGCGGCGGGGCGGAAGCGCGCGTTCATGCGCCGGGCCTGATAATCGCCGCAGGTCGAGACCGAGGAAATCTCGCGGTAGCGGTTCTGGCCGGGCAGCCACACCTCGATGTCATGGGTGCGCCGCGCGCCCGCGCCCATGTCGCCCGCGCACAGGACCACGGTGCGGTAGGGCAGGCCCAGCCGTTCGAGCACGGTCTCGGCGCAGCGCGTCATGCGCAGGTGTTCCTCTTCGGAACAGTCGGGGGTCGTGACCGACACCATCTCGACCTTCTCGAACTGGTGCTGGCGCAGCATGCCCGTGGTGTCGCGCCCGGCCGATCCGGCCTCGGAGCGGAAGCAGACCGTATGCGCCACATGACGGCGCGGCAGCGCGGCCTCGTCGAGGGTCTCGCCGTTCACGAAATTCGTCAGCGTCACCTCGGCCGTGGGGATGAGCCACCAGCCGTTCGTGGTCTGGTAGCTGTCCTCGCCGAACTTGGGCAACTGGCCGGTGCCGAACATCATCTCGGAGCGCACGAGGACGGGGGTGATCGCCTCGGTCAGGCCGTGTTCGGAAGTGTGCAGATCCAGCATGAACTGCGCCAGCGCCCGGTGCAGCCGCGCCACCGCGCCCGTCAGCACCGCAAAGCGCGACCCCGAGAGTTTCGCCGCCGTGGCAAAGTCCATGCCGCGCGCGGCGGGCAGATCGAAATGTTCGCGCGGGGCGAAGGAGAGGGCGCGCGGGCTGCCCCAGCGGCGGATCTCGACATTGCCGGTCTCGTCCGCGCCCTCGGGCACGTCGGGGGCGGGCAGGTTCGGGATCGTGGCCAGCAGATCGGCAAGGCGCTGATCCTCGATCCGGGCCTCTTCGGTGAGGCGGGCGACCTCGGCCTTCTTGTCGGCCACGAGGGCGCGCAGCCGTTCGAAGGCGGCATCGTCGCCGGCGGCCCGGGCGGCGCCCACCTCGCGGCTGGCGCGGTTCTGCTCGGCGGTTGCGGTCTCGGCCGCAAGGATGCGCGCGCGCCGCCCCTCGTCCAGGGCGAGGACGCGCGCCGACATGCCGGTGATGCCGCGCCGGGCAAGGGCCGCGTCGAAGGCGGCGGGATTGTCGCGGATGGCGCGGATGTCGTGCATGGCGTCCTCTTGTCTGGGCGGATGGCTGGCGCGCCCCATATGCCGCAAAGCCCCCTGCGGGTGAACAGGCAAAACGCGCGCGCCCCGGCCGGGCGGCGCGTGGTTGCCAAAGGCCGGGGGCCGCATTAGAAGGGCGACCGATTTCGCCGCCAGATGCCCGGCCTGCGGTTGCCGGCGGGCACGGGCCCCCTACAGCCCCGAAGTGAGACCCATGGAAGCAATCGTCCAGATCTTTCCGCTGATCCTGATCTTCGCGATCATGTATTTCCTGCTCATCCGTCCGCAGCAGAAGAAGGCGCGCGACCATCAGGCGATGCTGGGCAACCTGCGGCGCGGCGATCAGGTCGTGACCGGCGGCGGCATCATCGGCAAGGTGACCCGGGTGAAGGAGGGCGAGAACGAGGTCGAGATCGAGATCGCCCAGGGCATCAACGTGCGCGTGGTGCGCGGCACGATCGCCAATGTCCTGAACAAGACCGAACCGGCCAAGGCGTAACCCGTCATGTTCCTTCCGCTCTGGCAGCGCGTGACCGTCTGGCTCATCTGCCTGGCCGGACTGGTGATTGCCCTTCCCAACGGTTTCTACGCCCGCGTCGAGACCGCGAACGATGCCCGCGCCCGGATCGAACAGGGCATCCCGGACGACGCGACCCGCGCCGATGCCGCGCTCTGGCCCGGGTTCCTGCCGCACAATCTCGTGAATCTGGGGCTGGACCTGCGCGGCGGCGCGCATCTTCTGGCCGAGGTGCAGGTCTCGGATGTCTACGCGCAGCGCATGGAAGTGCTCTGGCCCGAGGTGCGCGACGCGCTGGTGGCCGAGCGCGAGACCGTGGGCCCGGTGCAGCGCGACGACGCCGGCCCCAGGGACGAGTTGCACGTCCGCATCGCCCGCCCCGAGGGCATGGCCCGCGCCCTCGAGATCGTGCGGGGGCTGGCACAGCCGGTGGCCTCGATCACCGCGGTGGGCGCGACCGATCTGGACGTGCGCGCCGACGGCGCGATCCTGATCGTCACCCTGTCCGCGGCCGAACGCGCGCTCTCGGACGATCGCACCGTGGCGCAGGCCCTCGAGATCGTGCGCCGCCGCATCGACGAGGCCGGCACCCGCGAACCCAACATCGTGCGCCAGGGCGCGGACCGGATCCTGATCCAGGTGCCGGGCGTGGGATCGGCCGAAGAGGTGATCGCCCTCATCGGCCAGACCGCGCAACTGGCCTTCCATCCGGTGGTGAGCCGCACCGCCGACCCCGAGACCGCGCCGGGCCCCGGCAACATCCTGTTGCCGGCCCAGGACGAGCCGGGCGTGTGGTATGTGCTTGAACGCAGCCCCGTGGTCTCGGGCGACGATCTGGTGGATGCGCAGCCGACCTTCGACCAGAACGGCCGGCCCGCGGTCAGCTTCCGCTTCAATCCGCATGGCGCGCGCATCTTCGGCGAATATACCGCGAACAACATCGGTTCGCCCTTTGCCATCGTCCTTGACAACGAGGTGGTATCGGCGCCGACGATCAATTCCGCGATCCCCGGCGGATCGGGGATCATCACCGGCAGCTTCACCATCGAGGAGGCGACCGCGCTCGCCATCGTGCTGCGGGCGGGGGCGCTGCCGGCGGAACTGACCTTTGTCGAGCAGCGCACCATCGGCCCCGAACTGGGGCAGGACAGCATCGACGCGGGCCGCCTGGCCGGGATCGTCGGCTTTGGCCTTGTCACGCTCTACATGATCCTGTCCTACGGCATCGTCTTTGGCATGGTCGCCAATATCGCGCTGGTGGCGAACGTGCTGCTGATCGTCGCCTTCATGTCGATGTTCGGCGCCACGCTCACGCTGCCGGGGATCGCGGGGATCGTGCTCACGCTCGGCATGGCGGTGGATGCGAACGTGCTCATCTACGAACGCTCGCGCGAGGGGTTGCGCGAGGGGCGGCCCCCCGTGCGCGCCATCGAGCTGGGCTATCACCATGCCTCATCGGCGATCTGGGATGCCAACATCACCACGCTGATTTCGGCCGCGATCATGTTCGCACTGGGGGCCGGGCCGATCCGGGGCTTTGCGGTCACGCTCGGCATCGGCATCTTCACGACCATGTTCACCGCCGTCTTCATGTCGCGGGTGGTGGCAGCGCTCTGGCTGAACTGGCGTCGGCCGCAAACCATCGTGCTCTAGGGGCAAGTCATGGCGTTCCGTCTCAAACTCGTCCCGACCGTGACGCGGATCGACTTCTTCCGCGGCTGGCAGTTCATCGCCGCCTTCTCGATCGTGCTCACGCTGGTCTCGCTGGGTTCGGCGCTGGTGCAGGGGTTCAACTTCGGCATCGACTTTCGCGGGGGCACCTCGATCCGCGCGGAATCGGTGAACCCGCCCGACCTGCCGGCGCTGCGCGCCCTGCTCGAGGGGCGCGACCTGTCCGACGTGGCCCTGACCGAAGTGTTCGACCCCTCGTTCCGCCCCGATCAGCATGTCGTGCAGATCCGCGCCTCGAACAAGGGCGAGGAACCGGGGCTGAGCCCCGAGGAGGTCACCGCGCTTCAGCTGGCCTTGCAGACGGTGGACCCGGACCTGACCTTCACCTCGGCCGAATCGGTCAGCGGCAAGGTCTCGGGAGAGCTGGTCTGGACCGCGTTCCTGTCGATGGTCGCGGCCTCGGCGGGGATCCTTCTCTACCTGTGGATGCGGTTCGAATGGCAGTTCGCGGTCGGCGCGGTGCTGTCGCTGGTGCATGACGCGGTGGTGATCGTCGGGATCTGGTCGGTGTTCGGCCTGAAGTTCGACCTGACCACGGTGGCGGCGGTGCTGACCATCATCGGCTATTCGGTGAACGACACGGTGGTGATCTTTGACCGCGTGCGCGAGAACCTGATGAAGTTCAAGCAGATGCCCCTGCGCGAGCTGTTGAACCTGACCATCAACGAAACCCTGTCGCGCACGGTCATGACCACGACGACCACGCTGCTGGCGCTGCTGGCGCTGCTGGCCTTCGGCGGGGACGTGATCCGGGGATTCGTGCTTGCCATGATCATCGGCGTGGTGTTCGGGGTCTATTCGACGGTCTATGTGGCGACCCTGACCGTCTACCTTCTGGGCATCACCCGCGACCGGCCGGAAAAGAAGGATCGCGGCCCCAATCCGCATGATCCCTACGCCCATGTCGGACATTAGGCCATGCAGATGAACGAGGCGCCGCGCGACGGGCGCCTTGCCGTCGACGGCTACGGGCCGGGGTTCTTTCGCATCGGCGGACGGGTGCACCGCGGCGCGGTCGCGGTGCTGCCGTCGGGGGTGCTGCCCTGGGGCGGCTACGGCGATACCGCGCCTCTTGCCGCTGCGGCGGGGGCGGTGGATGTGCTGCTCGTGGGCACCGGCGCGCAGATCGCGCCCCTGCCCGAAGGGTTCCGCGCCGCGCTGGAAGGCGCCGGGATCGCGGTCGAGTTCATGGCCAGCCCCGCCGCCTGCCGCACCTTCAACGTGCTCCTGGCCGAGGGGCGGCGCGTCGCGCTTGCGCTGATCGCGCTGTGATGGCGGCGCTGTCGGTCAGCGACCTGGCGGTGTCGCGCGGCGGCGTGGTGCTGTTGCGCGGGGTGTCGTTCACGCTGGAACCCGGTCAGGCGCTGATCCTGCGGGGGCCGAACGGGGTGGGCAAGACCTCGCTCCTGCGGACGCTGGCCGGGGTGCAGCCGCCGGTGTCGGGCCGCATCGAGGGCGCGCTGGACGCGGCGGCGCTGGCCGGCCATGCCGACGGGGTGAAGGCGCAACTGACCGTGCGCGAGAACCTGGCCTTCTGGGCCGGGCTTTACGGGCGGAAGTTCGACGACGCGATCCTGCGGGCATTCGACCTCGCCGCTCTGGCCGACCGGCCGGGGGGCGCGCTCTCGGCCGGGCAGAAGCGGCGGCTGGGCCTTGCGCGGCTGGCGGTGACGGGGCGGCGGGTGCTGTTGCTCGATGAACCCACGGTCTCGCTCGATGCCGCTTCGGTGGCGCTCTTCGGGCGCTGGCTGGGCGGATCGCATCTGGCCGGGGGCGGGATCGCGGTGATCGCCACCCATATCGACCCCGCGATCGCGGCGCCCGAACTGGACCTTGGCGCCTTGCGCGCGCCCCCGGACGCGCCCGGCGGCGCGCATGAGGCCTTCCTGTGAGGGCGCTGGTGCTTCGTGACCTGCGCCTGGCGCTGCGGGCGGGGGGCGGATTCGGCCTTGGCCTGGCGTTCCTGCTGGTGGTGGTGCTGCTCGTGCCGTTCGGCGTCGGCCCGGATCAGGCGCTGCTGCGGCCGGTGGCGCCGGGGATCCTGTGGGTGGGGGCGCTGCTGGCGGTGCTGCTCTCGCTCGAGCGGATCTTCGCGCTTGACCACGAGGACGGTTCGCTCGTGCTGATCATGACCGCGCCGATCCCGGGCGAAGGCGTGGCGCTGGCCAAGGCGGGGGCGCACTGGCTGACCACCGGGGTGCCGATCACGCTGGCGGCGCCGGTGCTGGCGGTGCTGCTGGACCTGGCGCCGGGGGCGCACGGGTGGCTGCTGCTGTCGCTGGCCATCGGCACGCCGGCGCTGTCGATGATCGGCACCTTCGGCGCGGCGGTGACGCTGGGCCTGCGGCGGGGGGGGCTGCTGCTGTCGCTGCTGGTGCTGCCGCTTTATGTGCCCACGCTCATCTTCGGGGCCGAAGTGGTGCGCCGCGGCGCCGAGGGACAGCCGCTGGCGGTGCCCCTTCTGATGCTGGGCGGGATCACGCTGGGGGCGCTGGCGCTTCTGCCCTTTGCCACGGCCTGGGTGCTGCGGGTCAATCTGCGGTGAGGTGCATTGCCCCGTCCCCGCCCCGGCGCTAAGGAGGCGGCATGTCGATCTGGGAATATGCCAACCCCAAGAAGTTCACCGATACCTTTTCCCCCTGGGCGCCGCGCCTTCTGGGGCTGGCGGCGATTCTGCTGGTGACGGGGCTGGGCTGGGGATTCTTCCTGACCCCGGACGCGCAGAACTTCGGCTCGACCGTCAAGATCATCTACATCCATGTGCCCGCGGCCTTTCTGGCGATCAATGCCTGGATCATGATGCTGGTCACTTCGCTGGTCTGGCTGGTGCGGCGCCATCATGTGAGCGCCCTTGCCGCCCGCGCCGCGGCGCCGGTGGGCGTGGTCATGACCGTGATCGCCCTTGTCAGCGGCGCGATCTGGGGACAGCCGATGTGGGGCACCTGGTGGGTCTGGGATCCACGCCTGACCTCGTTTCTGGTGCTGTTCCTGTTCTACCTTGGCTATCTGGCGCTGTGGGAGGCGATCGCGGACCCCGATGTGGCGGCCGACCTGACCTCGGCCGTGTGCATCGTCGGGTCGGTGTTCGCGCTTCTGTCGCGCTATGCCGTGAATTTCTGGAGCCAGGGCCTGCATCAGGGCGCGTCTCTCTCGCTCGACCGGCGGGAAAACGTCGCCGATGTCTACTGGCTGCCGCTGGTCGTCGCCATGGCGGGATTCGTGGTGCTGTTCGTGGCGCTGGTCCTTCTGCGCACCGTGACCGAAATCCGGCTGCGCCGCATCGCCGCGCTGCGCGCCCGGGCCGAACGCGCCGGCGCAGCGGCATGAGCGGCCGGCGCGCGGGGGGGAGATGATGCCCGATCTGGGACGCTACGCGGTCGAGGTGCTCTCGACCTGGGGGATCAGCCTCGGGCTCGTCGGGCTGCTGATCTGGCAGAGCCTGCGGCGCGCGCGCCGGGTGCGCGACGAACTGGCGCGGATCGAACGGGGCGGGGAATGAGGATCAAGCCGCTTCTCCTGCTGCCCTGGGTGATCTTCATCGGCCTGATCGGCCTTGCCGCCGGGATGATGATGCAGGAGCGCAGCCGCAACGAACTGCCCTCGACGCTGATCGGACAGCCCGCGCCGCGCGTCCCGGCCGAGGGGCTGCCGGGGCGCACCCTGCTGACCGATGCCGACCTGCGCGCGGGCGAGGTGACGATCGTCAACTTCTGGGCAAGCTGGTGCCCGCCCTGCCGCGCCGAACACCCGACTCTGACCGACCTGGCGGCGCAGGGCCATCGCCTGGTCGGGGTGAATTTCCGCGACCGCGCCGACAATGCCGGAACCTATCTGGCGGGGGCGGGCGATCCGTTCCTGGCGCAGGGCTACGATCCGTCGGGGCGGGTCTCGATCGACTGGGGCGTGACCGCGCCGCCCGAGACCTTCATCCTGGGCGCGGATGGCACGGTCCTGTTCCGCTTTGTCGGGCCGCTGATCGGCAGCGATTACGAACAGCGGTTCCTGCCCGCGCTTGCCGCGGCTGCGAATGCGGCGCCCTGACGTTTGTCCTTGGCAATCCGCGGGAAATCTGGATAGCTGGCCCTTCGTGATGGCAGTGGAGTGCAGGTGCGGCATATGGCCGAACTGAGCTGTTTCAAGAGCTATGACATTCGTGGCCGCCTCGGGATCGACCTCGATCAGGCGCTGGCCTACCGGATCGGCCGCGGCTTTGCCCGCGTCCTCGTGCCGGGGCGGGTGGTGACGGGGCGCGACATCCGCGAATCGTCGCCCGCACTCCAGACCGCGCTCATCCAGGGGCTGCGCGACGAAGGCGTGGACGTGATCGACCTTGGCCTGTGCGGCACCGAGGAGGTCTATTTCGCCACCGACCATTACGGCGCGGGCGGCGGGCTCATGGTCACGGCAAGCCATAATCCCCCCGACTGGAACGGCATCAAGATGGTGCGCGACGGCGGGCGGCCGGTGTCATGGGAAACCGGGCTGGGCGCAATCCACGATCTGGTCGCGGGGCCGCCCTTCGGCCCGGTGCGCAGCGCGGGCGCGCTGCGGCGCGAAAACCCGCGCGAGGCCTATGCCGACCGCGTGGTGTCCTATCTCGATCCGGCCGGGCTGCGGCCGCTGAACATCCTCGTGAACGCCGGCAACGGCGTGGCCGGGCCGGCCTTTGACGTGATCGCGGAACGGCTGGACGCGATCGGGGCTCCCTTCAGCTTTGTCCGGGTGAACCACGACCCCGATTCCGCCTTTCCGAACGGGATCCCGAACCCGCTCCTGCCGGAAAACCAGCCGCTGACCGCCCGCGCCGTGCGCGAGTCGGGGGCGGATTTCGGCGTGGCCTGGGATGGCGATTTCGACCGCTGCTTCTTTTTCGACGAAACCGGCGCCTTCATCGACGGCGAATATGTGGTGGCGCTGCTGGCGCGGGCCTTTCTGGCCAAGGAACCGGGGGCGCGCATCGTCCATGACCCGCGGGTGATGTGGAACCTTGTCGATGTGGTGACCGCGGGCGGCGGCGTGCCCGTAGCCTCGCGCAGCGGGCACAACCACCTGAAGGCGCGCATGCGCGAGGTCGATGCCGTCTATGGCGGCGAGATGTCGGCGCATCACTATTTCCGCGCCTTCATGTATTGCGATTCCGGCATGATCCCCTGGATCCTCGTGGCCGAACTGGTCAGCCGCGCGGGGCAGCCGCTGTCGGCGCTGGTGGCGGACATGCGGGCGCGGTTCCCCTCGTCGGGCGAGATCAACTTTGCCCCCGGCGACATGACCGCCGCCGTGGCCCGGTTCGAGGCCGCCTTCCTGCCGCAGGCGCGGGGGGTGGACCGGCTTGACGGGATCAGCCTCGACATGGGCGACTGGCGCGCGAACCTGCGCATCTCCAACACCGAGAACATGCTGCGCCTGAACGTGGAAACCCGCGGCGACCGCGCCCTGCTCGAGGCGAAGGTGGCCGAAGTGTCCGCCGTGATCGACGGCCGCGCCTGATCCGTGCCTGACCGGAAGAGGCGCGAGAGCGGGGGGCGAGGCCCAGTCAGGGCCCCGCCCGTCCGTCCGTCCGCCCGCTGCTCAGCCCTGCTGCGCGAGGTGGCGCAGGACGTAGTGCAGCACGCCGCCGTTCTCGACATAATGCACCTCGACCGCGGTATCTATGCGGCAGCGCAGGGTGATGTCGCGGCGGCGGCCGTCGGGGCGGGTGATGGTGGCCGTGACCTCGCCCAGCGGCGTCACGTTGGCAAGGCCGTGGATCGCCACCTCCTCGTCGCCCTTCAGCTCCAGGTCGCGGCGCGTCATGCCGCCGGTGAATTCGAGCGGGATCACCCCCATCCCGACCAGATTCGAGCGGTGGATGCGTTCGAAGCTTTCGGCGATCACCGCCTTGACCCCCAGCAGCGCCGTGCCCTTGGCGGCCCAGTCGCGGCTGGAACCGGCGCCGTATTCGACCCCGGCAAAGATCACCAGCGGGGTCGCGCGGTCCCTCCAGGCCATGGCCGCGTCATAGATCGAGGCCTGCGCCCCGTCCGGCCCGATGGTATAGCCGCCCTCGACCCCGTCGAGCAGCTCGTTCCGGATGCGGATGTTGGCGAAGGTGCCGCGCATCATCACCTCGTGATTGCCGCGCCGCGAGCCGTAGGAGTTGAAATCCCGGGGCGCGACCCCGTGTTCGGCCAGATAGATGCCGGCAGGGGTCGAGGGCTTGAACGATCCGGCGGGCGAGATGTGGTCGGTGGTGATCATGTCGCCCAGCACCGCCAGGATGCGCGCGCCGGCAAGATCGGTGATCCGGCCGGGTTCGCGGTCCATGCCCTGGAAATAGGGCGGGTTGCGGATATAGGTCGATTCGTCGGGCCAGTCGTAGGTCTGCCCCGCGCCGGTGCTGACCGCCTGCCAGCGATGGTCGCCCTCGAACACATCGGCGTATTTCTCGATGAAGGACTTGCGCGTGACCGTGAGATCGACCAGTTCGGCGATTTCCTGGTTGGTGGGCCAGATATCGCGCAGATACACGGGGCGGCCGTCCTTCGAAGTGCCGATCGGATCGAGGGTGAGGTTGATGTTCATGTCCCCCGCGATGGCATAGGCCACCACCAGCGGCGGCGACATGAGATAGTTCGCGCGGCAATCGGGCGAGATGCGCCCCTCGAAGTTGCGGTTGCCCGACAGGACCGAGACCGCGATCAGGTCGTTCGCGGCGATCGCCTTCGACAGCGCCGGATCGCCCAGCGGGCCGGTGTTGCCGATGCAGGTGGTGCAGCCGAACCCCACGAGGTTGAAGCCGAGCGCGTCGAGATCCTCCTGAAGGCCGGCGCTGCGCAGGTATTCGGCCACCACCTGCGATCCGGGCGCCAGCGAGGTCTTGACCCAGGGCTGCGAGGTCAGGCCCAGGGCGCGCGCCTTGCGCGCCACCAGCCCGGCGCCGATCATCACATAGGGGTTCGAGGTATTGGTGCAGGAGGTGATGGCCGCGATCACCACCGAACCGTCGCGCAGCGTGTAGTCCTTGCCCTCGACCTGGGCGGACTTGCGCGCATCGCGCGCCGGCGCGATGACGCCGCCGCCTTCGCCCGCCATTTCCGCGGCCGCCACCGACATGTCGATGCCGCGGTAATCGGCCACCACCTTGTAGAAGGCGCGCGCGGCCAGGTTCAGCGGCGTGAAATCCTGCGGCCGCTTCGGCCCCGAGATCGCCGGCACCACATCGCCGAGGTCAAGATGCAGCGTATCGGTGTAGACCGGCGCGTAATCGGCGCCGCGCCACATGCCGTTGGCTCTGGCATAGGCCTCGACCAGCGCGATCTGCGCCTCGTCGCGGCCGGTGGCGCGCAGGTAGCGCAGCGTCTCGCCGTCGATGGGAAAGAAGCCGCAGGTGGCGCCGTATTCGGGCGCCATGTTGCCGATGGTGGCGCGGTCGGGCAGCGGCAGGTGATCCAGGCCCTCGCCGTGGAATTCCACGAACTTGCCGACCACCCCCTTCTTGCGCAGCATCTCGACCACCTTGAGCACGAGGTCGGTCGCGGTCGTGCCCTCGCGCAGGCGGCCGGTCATGCGGAATCCCACCACTTCGGGGATGAGCATCGACACCGGCTGCCCGAGCATGGCCGCCTCGGCCTCGATCCCGCCGACGCCCCAGCCCAGCACGGCAAGGCCGTTCACCATGGTCGTGTGGCTGTCGGTGCCCACCAGCGTGTCGGGATAGGCCACCTCCGCGCCGGTCTGGTCGCGGTCGGTCCAGACCGCGCGGGCCAGGTATTCGAGGTTCACCTGATGGCAGATGCCGGTGCCGGGGGGCACGACGCGGAAATTCTCGAACGCCTTCTGCCCCCATTTCAGGAACTGGTAACGTTCGATGTTGCGTTCGTATTCGCGCTCGACGTTCAGTTCGAAGGCGCGCGGCGTGCCGAATTCGTCCACCATCACCGAATGGTCGATGACCAGATCGACCGGGCTGAGCGGGTTGATCTTCTGGGCGTTGCCGCCAAGGCCCAGGATGCCGTCGCGCATCGCCGCCAGGTCGACCACGGCCGGAACGCCGGTGAAATCCTGCATCAGCACGCGCGCCGGGCGATAGGCGATCTCGCGCGTGCTCTTGCCGCCCGCCGCCGCCCAGGCGCCGAAGGCGCGGATGTCGTCGAGCGAGACCGAGAACCCGCCGTCCTCGTAGCGCAGCAGGTTTTCGAGCACGACCCTGAGCGCGGCAGGCAGGCGCGAGAAATCGCCCAGCCCGGCGGCCTGCGCGGCGGGAATCGAGTAATAGGCATAGGATGCGCCCGCCACCTCGAGCGTGCGACGGGTTGCGGCGCTGTCGTGGCCTGTGACGATCGGCATGGCTTGTCCTTTCTGGCGTCGGGATGTCGGGCGCGGCAACCCGTGAGGGGCCGGGGCGTTCGGGGCAATGTATACGGTTGCACACAATCAAAGCCAAGGGGGGAGGCGACCGGCCGCACCCGTGTCCTCCTTGCCTTGGCGCGAGGATCGTCGCAAGTCATTGATTGGAACTTGAGCGGGCGGCGGCCTAGACCGGCGCGGTGCATATCCACGACGGTGGCAACCGGGGAGCGGCGATTGACGGCAGCGGGCGGGCAGGAAGGGCAGGGCCGGGGTCACGGGACGGTCGCGCGTCCGGGCCGGGTGCTGGCGCGCCTCGGCGGCTGGATCGCGGGGGCGTTCCTTGCGGCACAGCCGCTGGCCGCGCAATCGGTGCTGCGCCCGACCGACCGCCCCGCCGGGGCAAGCCCGGTCGTGGTCGAACTCTTCACCTCGCAAGGATGCGCCACCTGCCCGCCGGCCGACGAGATGCTGGGCGATCTGGCCCGGATCGAGGGGGTGCTGCCGCTGGCGCTGCATGTGGACTACTGGGATTACATCGGCTGGCGCGATACCTTCGGATCGCCGATCTTCACCGCGCGCCAGCAGGCCTACGCCCTCGCCGCCGGAGAGCGGATGGTCTACACGCCGCAGATCATCGTCGGCGGGCGCGACCGGGTGATCGGCACCGATCCGCTGGCGGTCATGGCCTATGTCAACGCCCGCGCCGCCCGGCCCGAACCGGTAGCGGTCGCCCTGCTGCGCGAGGGTGAGTCCCTTGTGATCGAGGGTCATGCGGTGCTGCCTTTCGCGCGGCCGGTGGTGGTGCAGATGGTGCGCTTCCTGCCCGAGGTGCGGGTCGAGATCACGAGTGGCGAGAATGCGGGCCTGTCGCAGGATTATGTGAACGTGGTCACCGACTGGCGGTTGCTGGGCGAATGGGACGGGCGCGCGCCGCTGTCGCTGCGGGTCGAGGCGGCGGGCGCAGAGCCGGTGGCGGTCATCCTTCAGGAACCCGGCCCCGGGGCGATCCTGGCCTCGGCGGTGCTGCGCTGATCCCCCGGCGGGGGGTCGCCCGGATCGGGCAGTTTCCAGCGGCGGTGCACCCAGAACCACTGATCGGGATGGGCGGCCACGCGCGCCTCGAGCCGGGCGGTCATCGCGCGCATCATCCCGGCGGGCGGGGCATGGGCCACCGGTTCCTCGAGCACCACGTCGAAATCGAGCCCGTCCGGGCGGCGGATCGCGAAGGCCGGGATCACCGCCGCGTCAAGGCGCAGCGCCAGATCGGCCGCCGCGGTCGGGGTGAGGGCCGGCCGCCCGAGGAAGGGCAGCGCGATCCCGTCGTAATCGTGCAGGTCGAACAGCAGGATCGCCACCCCGCCGCCCCGCAGATGGCGCACGAAGCCGCGCGTGCCGGCCGCGCCACGCTCGAATACCGGGCCGGGGCCGCCGGCATAGCGGCGCGCATAGCGGGCGTTGAAGAACGGGTTGGCCATCGGCCGATAGATCCCGGCCACGCCGGTGCCCTGCCGGCCCAGCAGGTGACGGATCGCCTCGGTATTGCCGAAATGGCCGGAGACGAGGATCACCGGCCGCCCCGCGGCCTGCGCCGCCGCGAGGGCCGCGACCCCGGCGCCGGTTGCCGCCTGACCCGCCATCCGGCGCGAGAGTTCCGGCCCCGAATAATGTTCGATCAGGGTGCGACCGAAATTGTCGAGCGCGCCATCCGCCACCCGATGGCGGCGCTCCTCGGTCCAGTCCGGGTGGATCATGGCCAGATTGGCGCGCGCCCGCCGCCGGTAGCCGGCCAGCGGCCCGAGCAGCCTGCGCACGAGCCAGCCCATGACCGGCACGCGCAGACGGTAGGGCAGGGCGCAGACCAGCGCGATCAGCCCGTGCAGCACCGCATCGGCCAGCCAGGCGCCGATCGTGCCGCGCGCGTTCCTTGCCCGTGCCAATTCCCGCCCGCCCCCTTGCGCCCGTCCGGTCCGGGCGCGTCTCGCGGCGCCCGGTCCAGATAGGGCCGCAGGCCCCCCCTTGCCAAGAGTGGCGCGCAGGACGGTCATGCGCCGTCCTCGTCATCCTCGGGCACGACCAGCGTGATCTCGCCGCTGTCGGCGCGTTCGCGGATCGCGGCGATCAGGAGGTTCTGCGCCCTTTCGCCGTCCTTGCGCCGGACCGAGCCGCGTTCGCGGAGTTCCTCGCGCAGCGATTCGGCCATGCGCTGCGACATGTTGGCAAGGATGTATTCCGCCACCGCCGCCTGATCCGCGCCCGAAGCCTGCGCATGGGCAAGCGCGGCCACGAGATCGGCGCTTTCGATGCCGCGCACCACGCGCGGCACGTCAAGGCGGCCCACCCGCGCCGGGATGTCGGCGAAGGTGAAGATGGCGCGGCGCACCTGATCGGCGAAACCGGCATCGGTCTCGGCCAGCGATTCGAGCACGGCGTCACGGGTCGCGGCCTCGCTCGAGTTGAGGATGGCGCCGATCCGCGCCACCGGGGGCACGGCAAAGGCGGTCTCGTGCCGGCCGGTGTAGTCGGCGGCCAGGGCGCCGCCGATGCGCGCCACCGCCTCGGGGCGGATGCCGGCGGTCTGCGACATGGCATAGGTGATGCGCCGCGCCCGGTCGCCGGGCAGCAGGCCAAGCACCTCGGCCGCGCGCGAGACCGGCAGTTTCGAGAGCGCGACCGCCGCCACTTCGGTGCTCTCGCGCTCCATCAGTCGCACGAGATCGGCGGCCGGCAGCGCCGCCACTTCGGTCCAGGGATCGCCCCCGCGCGCCGCGGCGGCCTCGCGCCGCAGGCGCGCCTGCGCCTCGGGCGAGAGTTGCCCGCCCAGCGCGGCCAGGGCCCCCTCGACCCCGCCGGGAGCGGCAATGCCCACCGATTCGACCGCGCGGGCGAATTCGTCGGCCACGGAATGCAGCGTCTCGCGGTCGACAAGGCGCAGCGCCGCCAGTTCGCGCGTGAGGTTGATCTGCACCTCCTCGGGCAGGCGCGAGAGCGCGATCTTCTGTCCGTCGTTGATGAGAAGCTGCACCACCATCGCCGCCTTGCGCCGGCGGCTTGCGAAATCCGGCATCACTTGAGCGCCTGCTGCGGCCATCCCCTGCCTCCCGTCCTTTCGGGCAGACAATCACCGCAAGATGAAGAAACCCTTAGCCCGGACCGGAAAATTCGTTCCCCGGCTGCGCCCCGGATGTGCCCGGATGCACGCGTGCGCCGGATCAGGGATGGGTGACGCTCACCGACAACTGGCGCAGCGCCTCGGCCGTGGCGGGCGAGAGGCCGTCAAGCCCGAGGGTGAGCCGGTGCAGGTCGAGGAAGTCGCGCTCGATCCGGGCCACCTCGTCCGCGTCATATTCGCGGTCGGCGCGGCTGAAACTGCCAAGGCTCTGGCTGCCGTCCAGCCCCGTGGCAAAGGTGATGCCGTGGCTCATGCCGTGGGTCGCCGCCTCGCGCAGGACGCCGGCGCGGTCCTCGGCCTCGAGATCGGACCAGCGCACATGCCCGGTATTGCCGAAGGCCCACAGCACGGTCGGATCCGACATCAGGTATCCGCGCTGCGAGTAAAGGTCGATCCAGTCGCGCGGATAGGTCTGGAACAGATAGGTGGGCGCGGTGAAGCGCACGTGCAGGGCGATGGCATAGCCCGAGGGGGCGAATCCCCTCAGCCCGTCGATCAGCGTCACGATCCGATCCTGCCGATCCATCGCCTGCCTTCCACTCGCTTTAAGGTTGCCCGATCCACGAGATCGTCTTAATCATATGTGCATGTCTGACGATGGATGATGCCGTGTCAATGCCGGTGTTTAGTGAGACTGTTCTTGGTGGTTGAGGCGGCGCAGGTATCCGGACATGGAGCAGCGGACTGGACAGGGGTGGAGACAACCGGGTGCTGGGGCCTGAGCAGATGCAGGAACTTGCGCCCGCCGGCTATTACCTTGCGCTGAGGGTCGGGTTCGCCTTTCCCATGGAGGAAATCAACGCGCTGCCCACGGACTGGGTGGAGTGTTACACGCGCGAACGCTTCATGCTGTTCGATCCGGTCATCCGCTGGTCCTATCAGTCCTCGGGCGCGATCCGCTGGAGCGAGATCGCGATCGCCGATCCGCGCGGCATCCTTGAGCAGGCGCGCGCGCACGGGTTGCTGTTCGGGGCGGCAGTGGCGGTGCATGACGAGGGCGGCACCGGGCAGCGTTCCTTCGGAAGTTTCCTGCGCGCGGACCGCGAATACCGCGAGGACGAGATGGCGGCGCTCTTTGCCCATCTCGAGGGGCTGCACCAGGACCGCAAGCCGCCCTCGAACCTGACCCAGGCCGAGATCGAGGCGCTGCGGATGGTGAAGGACGGGCTGCGGCTCAAGCAGATCGCGCATGAACTGGGCGTGACCGAGGGCGCGGTGAAGCAGCGGCTGAAGAACGCCAAGGCCAAGCTGGGCGCGGCCACCGGCACGCAGGCGGCGACGCTGGCGCGCGGCTATGGCCTGATCTGAACGCGGCCCCGGCACCACCCCGGCGCCCCCCGCAACAGCGAATCACCCCGGCGGCAGTGCCCCGGAACCGGCCCCGGAACCGGCCCCGAGTCCGGCCCGCAGCGGCCGGGCGCGGTGTCATGGCCGGCGTTCGGCCGGATTCGTGCCCGGATTACCGCGAAAGTGGTGAAATTATGGCGCAAAGGAAGGATTCAAGGCGAAGAGTGAATCAACTGTTAAGGGTTGTGGCGTCTAGATGGATTCACCTGAAAGGAGAGTCCCATGGAACACATCACCTTCAACATGAAGTCCCTGCATCTCTTTGGCGCGGCGTTCTACGATTTCCTGCGGCTGCGCAAGCAGTTCTTCGTCGATCAGCTTGGCTGGGACATCCCCCATGACGACGAGGTCGAGATGGACCAGTATGACAACCCGCTGGCCTGGTATTCGCTGGTGCTGCGGGACGGGCGCGTGGTGGGCGGGGCGCGCACCATGGCCACGACCGCGGTCTGGGGCGGGCATACCTACATGCTGCGCGACGCGGTGCAGGGCAAGCTGGTGGACATCCCGGCCGACATCATGGGCGGCGAGGTGGCCAGTCCGGCGGTCTGGGAATGCACCCGGCTGGTGATTTCCGACACGGTGCAGGGCCATGCCGACCGGGCGCTGTGCCTGTCGCTCATCGTGGACGGGCTGGTCGAGGTGGCGGGCGCGCAGGGGGCGGCGCGGCTCATCTCGCTCTCGCCCCTGCCGCTGATGCGGACGCTGCGGCAGCTGGGATTTGCCGCCGAACGCATCGGAGAGCCCTATCGCAACGACGACGGCCGGCATTATGCGGTGCTGTCGATGCCGGCCGGGCGCGGGACGGGGGCGGCCGCGCGGGCCACGCACCGGCCGCAGGTGCAGCTGGTGCACGCGCCCGCCATGGCCTGAGCGTTCCGCAGACCAGCGCCGCGCAGTCCCGGCCCCGATCGGGTGACGGTCGGGGCCTTCAGGCCGCCCCGGTGCCGAACACCCGCGCAAAGATCGTGTCGACATGTTTCGTGTGATAGCCGAGGTCGAATTTCTCCTCGATCTCGGCCGGTGACAGCGCGGCGGTCACTTCGGGATCGGCCAGGAGTTCCTCGCGGAAGTCCTTGCCCTGTTCCCAGACCTTCATCGCGTTGCGCTGCACCAGGCGATAGGCATCCTCGCGCGAGACTCCGGCCTGCGTCAGCGCCAGCAGCACGCGCTGCGACATGACAAGACCGCGGAAGCGGTCGAGGTTGCGGCGCATGTTCTCGGGGTAGATCACCAGCTTTTCCACCAGCCCGGCCAGCCGGTGCAGCGCGAAATCGAGGGTCACGGTCGCATCGGGGCCGATCATGCGCTCCACGCTCGAATGGCTGATGTCGCGTTCGTGCCAGAGCGCGACATTCTCCAGCGCCGGCACCACCGCCATCCGCACCAGCCGCGCCAGTCCGGTGAGGTTCTCGCTCAGCACCGGGTTGCGCTTGTGCGGCATGGCCGATGAGCCCTTCTGCCCCGGCGCGAACCATTCCTCGGCCTCGAGCACCTCGGTGCGCTGCATGTGGCGGATTTCGGTGGCGATGTTCTCGATCGAACTGGCGATGACCCCCAGCGTGGCAAAGAACATCGCATGCCGGTCGCGCGGGATCACCTGGGTGGAGACCGGCTCGGGGATGAGGCCCATCTGCGCGCAGACATGTTCCTCGACCGCCGGGTCGATATTGGCGAAGGTGCCGACCGCGCCGGAAATCGCGCCGGTGCGCACCTCCTCGCGCGCGGCCGCCAGACGGCGGCGGGCGCGCTCCATTTCCGCGAAGAAGCGGGCAAAGGTCAGGCCCATGGTGGTGGGTTCGGCATGGATGCCGTGGCTGCGGCCGATGCGCAGGGTGTGGCGATGTTCGAAGGCGCGCGCGCGCAATGCATCAAGAACGCGCTCCAACCCCTTGTCCAGAATGGCGGATGCCCGGACAAGCTGCACATTGAACGCCGTGTCGAGCACATCGGACGAGGTCATGCCCTGATGCACGAAACGCGCCTCCTCGGCGCCGACGATTTCGGCCAGATGGGTGAGGAAGGCGATCACGTCATGTTTCGTCACCGCCTCGATCGCGTCGATGCGGGCCACGTCAAAGGTCGCGTCCTTCGCGCGCCAGACGGCCTCGGCATTGGCGCGGGGGATCACCCCCAGCGCGGCCTGCGCGTCGCAGGCATGGGCCTCGATCTCGAACCAGATGCGGAAACGGGTTTCGGGCGCCCAGATGGCGGTCATTTCGGGGCGGGAGTAACGGGGGATCATCGCGGGCCTCGCAGGCGGGGGACGCCGCCTTCTAGGGGCGCGCGCCCGGCGCGGCAAGGGCGGGCCTGCGGGCGGCCTCAGACCGGCGCGGGGCGGGCGGCCTGGGTCAGGATCGCGCGCAGCGCCGCCTGCGGATCGCGCGGCGGCAGCGCGTCGGCACGGCGCGGGCGCAGGGGCGCGCGGCCGGGGATGGGGCCGGGGATTGGTCCGGGGATGGGGCCGGAGATGGGGCCGGCGGTGCGGGCCATCACCAGGCGCGCGCAATGGATGCGGATTTCCAGCCGGGCGCTGTCCATGGGCCGGGCCGGGGTCGTGGGTTCGCACAGATGGGACATGGCTGCCTCCGTCACTGGTTCCGGGATCGAAACTGACTGTCGATGCGGGCGCGGGTGCGGAAGGATCGGGGTCAGGCTGTGACAAAGTGGCGGCACCGGGGACCGATGCCGCCACATTCACAATCCTGCGCGCGCGCCCCGGATTGTTTCGGGGATCGCCGCATCGGGCCGGGTGAGCGGCCAAATTCAGGTGGGCCAAATTCAGGTGGGCAGGACCAGAGCGAGCCAGGACAGGACCGACACGAATCGCCCGGCCGTTCCGCAATCCCAGGGCACCGCGCATCCCGACAGCAGCGCGACCCCCCAGGCCCAGACCAGCGCCACCGCCAGCAGCCCGAGCCAGACCGCCACCCAGGCGCGCGGCCCTGCGGCCTCACCGCCGTCACCGCCGTCTTGCGATGCCGCCATCTAGAGCAGACCCCCGAGGGGCCCGCCGAACATGCCGCCCATGCCCTGTGTCAGGCCGATCGCCGCCCCGAGCAGCGCCATGGCCCGCGCGCTGAGGCGCAGGTTCTCGCCGCGCAGGAGCGAATAGGTCATGACGCTGGCGCCGATCGGCAGCGACACCATCATGAGCGTGGCGTTCATCGTATGCGCGGCAAGGCGGATCGGGACGCTGTCGTGCCGCGGCCGGTCGTCCGGCAGCGGATCGTAGAGCGCGGCGCGGATGCGCGCGGCCTCGGCCACCTCGGCCACGGGCACCTGCGGCAGGTCGTTGGCGGGCGTGACCGCCGCCGGATCGGGCGGCGCGGCCATGGCGGCGCGCAAGCGGCGCACCCTGGGGCGGATGCCGCTGTCGCTGCGGGCCGGGTCGCGGCGCCTGCGGCCTCGGGTCCGGTCGTCGTCGCCCTGGCCTGCCGCCTCGTCCACGGCCGCGTCGCGTTCGGCCTTGCGGTCGGCCAGCACCGCGCGCGTGCGGGCATCCGCCGCCTCGACCAGCCCGGCATCGACCGGCGGGAACCGGTCAGGGCGCGCGGCGGGCGCGGGTTCCGGTTCCTGGATCCGGGCGGCCTCGGCGCTGTCGCCCAGCGCGCTGATGAGGGCATCGACCACCTCGGCATCCATGACCGCAGGCAGGGTCAGCCAGCGGAGATGATCGGGCGGATGGCGCGCGGAAATGCGGTCCGCGATCATCCGCACCAGTCGCGCCTGCCGTTCCGGCAGGAGGCTCTCGCCGGTCTGCGGCCCGTTCCCGACCGAGACGGTCAGGCAGGCGGCCCAGGGAGGCGGCACGTCCTCGCAATAGCCCAGCACGATGCGGGTGGCGTCGTAATCGACCTTGGCCACGTCTTCGTGGTCCCAGGTGAGGATGCGCGGCGCGTCTGTCGCGGCCTCGAGCGCCGCGTCGAGATCGGAAACCAGTCGCGCGAAACACAAGCCGGGCGTTGCGGCATACAGCAACTGCCCGACGGAACTGCTCGGTAAGGTGGGCATGATGCGCCTCCTCGGTTTCAACGGTCCCGTTCTGACAGCGGATTATGGCGAGATGAGGCAACAGTTAAGGAAACATCAAGTATTCCATCCGTGAAACGATCCGGTTTCCGCCCCGGGGACAAAGCGCGCGGGCCTTGCGGCTTTGTCCCGGCCCGGGGCGGGCTCGGGGCGGGCCGGAGACGGGCCGGAGACGGACAGGATGGCGGCGGGCGGTGCGGGTGCGGCGCGCTGTCGCAGCGGGGGCGACAATCGCGGCCATGCCGGGCGCGTCCGCGCCGGTTGCTCCTGCCCCGGATTTCCCGGCGCGAAACGATCACGGCCCGGAGCGGATGTGAAAAAGGCCCGGGGGACGCGCCCCCGGGCCTGTGGTCCTTGCGGTGCCGGCCACCCGCCTCAGCAGGAGTAATACATCTTGTATTCGACCGGATGCGGCGTGTGTTCAAAGGCATAGACCTCTTCCCACTTCAGCGCGATGTAGCTTTCGATCTGGTCGCGGGTGAACACCCCGCCCGCCAGCAGGAAATCGTGGTCGCGCTCGAGTTCGACCAGCGCCTCGCGCAGCGATCCGCAGACCGTGGGGATCCCGGCCAGTTCCTCGGGCGGCAGGTCGTAGAGATCCTTGTCCGAGGCCGGTCCCGGGTCGATGCGGTTGCGGATCCCGTCGATCCCCGCCATCAGCAGCGCCGCGAAGGTCAGGTAGGGATTGGCCGAGGGATCGGGAAACCGCGCCTCGATCCGCTTGGCCTTGGGGCTTTCGGTCCAGGGAATGCGGATCGCGCCCGAACGGTTGCGCGCCGAATAGGCCCGCAGCACCGGCGCCTCGAAACCGGGGATCAGCCGCTTGTAGCTGTTGGTGCCGGGGTTCGCGATGGCGTTCAGCGCCTTGGCATGGCGCAGGATGCCGCCGATGAACCACAGCGCCTCCTGGCTCAGGTCGGCGTATTTGTCGCCGGCAAAGACCGGGCGGCCGTCCTTCCAGATCGACATGTTCACATGCATGCCCGATCCGGCATCGCCGGCGATCGGCTTGGGCATGAAGGTCGCGCTCTTGCCCCAGGCCTGGGCGACGTTGTGGATGACATACTTGTATTTCTGGAGATCGTCGGCCTGCCGGGTCAGCGTGCCGAAGACAAGGCCCAGTTCATGCTGGGTCGAGCCGCATTCGTGGTGGTGCTTGTCCACCTTCAGGCCCATGCGCTTCATGGTCGAGAGCATCTCCGAGCGCAGATCCTGCCCCTCGTCGATCGGCGGCACCGGCAGATAGCCGCCCTTCACCGCGGGGCGGTGCCCCTTGTTGCCGGCGGCCAGGGGGGCATCGGTGTTCCAGGCGGCATCGGTCGCGTTCACCTCGAACGACACCCGGTTCATCGCCACCTGATAGCGCACGTCGTCGAAGAGATAGAATTCGGCTTCGGGGCCCAGATAGGCGGTGTCGCCGATCCCGGTGGCGCGCAGGTAGGTCTCGGCCTTGAGCGCGGTCGAGCGCGGGTCGCGCTCATAGGCTTCGCCGGTGTCGGGCTCGACCACGTTGCAATGCACGCAGACGGTCCTTTCGGCAAAGAACGGATCGACATAGGCGCTGTCGGGATCGGGCACGAGCTTCATGTCCGACTGGTCGATCGCCTTCCAGCCGGCGATCGAGGAGCCGTCGAACATCAGCCCCTCCTCGAGGAAATCCTCGTCGACCAGATCGGCCGAGATCGAGATGTGCTGGAGCTTGCCGCGCGGATCGGTGAAGCGGATGTCGACGTAGGCGGCCGCCTCGTCACGGATCAGATCGAGAAGCTTGTTGCCCATTTTGCTGCATGTCCCTTGCTGCATTGCGCCGGTTCAGAGCGCGTCCTCGCCGGATTCGCCGGTACGGATGCGGATGACCTGTTCGACCGGGGTGACAAAGATCTTGCCGTCGCCGATCTTGCCGGTGCGCGCGGCGGCGACGATGGCGGCGATCACGCCATCCACCTGGTCGTCCGCCAGCACCACCTCGACCTTCACCTTCGGCAGGAAGTCGACCACATATTCGGCCCCGCGATAGAGTTCGGTATGGCCCTTCTGCCGGCCAAAGCCGCGCACCTCGGTCACCGACAGGCCCTGGATCCCGGCCTCCTGAAGCGCCTCCTTGACCTCGTCGAGCTTGAACGGCTTGATGATGGCCTCGATCTTCTTCATGACCCGCCTCCTGTCCGTGTCCGGGTTGCGGTGAACCACGACCGGGCGTCACAGGCAACTGCCGATCGGGGGCAGGCGGCCCTGCGGGGGCCGCAAGTCGGGGATGGGGCCGGCGGGCCGGGCAGTCTGCCCGGTTTTCCGGCGATGTGGCGGTGTCCGGCGGCCGACGCCGGCCCGGACCGGGGCAGGAGGAAAGGCCGATGGTCGCGCTACTCGAGACGCAGGCGATGCGCGCGGCCGAACGCGCGGCCATCGATTCGGGGGCCGTGACCGGCGCCGCGCTGATGGAGCGCGCGGGCGGCGCGGTCGTGGCGGCGATCCGGGCGCGCTGGCCGGACCTGTGGCGCGGGCGCGCGCGGGCGCTGGTCCTGTGCGGGCCGGGCAACAACGGCGGCGACGGCTATGTGATCGCGCGGCGGCTGCGGGACGCGGGCTGGAAGGTGGCGGTCCTCGCCACGGGCGCCCCCGCGCGCCAGCCGCCCGACGCCGCGCGGATGCGCGCGCTGTGGGAAGGGGCGGGGGGCAGGACCGGCCCGCTCGACCCCGCAGCGGTGGCGGCGGCGCTGCCGGCCGATCTGGTGATCGACGCGGTGTTCGGCGCGGGGCTGGCCCGCCCGCCCGAGGGCGCGGTGGCCGCGGCGCTTGCGCTTCTGGCCGCTGGCGGGGCCGGGGGCGCGCGCGTGGTCGCGGTCGACGGGCCCTCGGGCCTCGACCTCGACACGGGCGCGGTCGCGGATGCGGGCGGCGTGCCCGCGGCGCACCTCACCGTCACCTTCCACCGCGCCCGCCCCGGCCATTACCTGGGCGCCGGGCCCGGCCTGTGCGGCGATCTGGCGGTGGCCGACATCGGCCTCGCGGCGCCCGACACCGGTCTGGCGGCGCCGGGGCCGGGAGCGATCCGCCTCGTGCGGCCCGACCTGCCGCCCGAGGGGCCGGAGGATCCGCAGGTGCAGGAACTCGCCAGGGCGCAGGGGCACAAGTTCACCCACGGCCATGTCCTCGTGCTCTCGGGGCCGGCAATTGCCTCGGGCGCGGCGCGGCTGGCGGGGCGGGCGGCGCTGCGGGTGGGCGCGGGGCTGGTGACGCTGGGCGCCCGGCCGGAAGACCTGGCGCCGCTCGCCCCGGCGGTGACGGCGGTGATGCTGCGGCCGGTGGCGGATGGCGCGGCGCTCGGGGCCTGGCTTGCCGGGGACAGGCGCATCGGCACGCTCTGCCTCGGGCCGGGTCTTGGCCTGGACGGGCGGGCGGCGGAACTGGTGGCGGCGGCCCTGGCGGCAGGGCGGGCCACGGTGCTCGATGCCGATGCGATCACCCTTGTCGCGCGCGACCCCGCGCTGCGCGCGGCGCTGCACCCGGGCTGCGTCCTGACCCCCCATGAAGGAGAATTCGCGCGGCTGATGCCCGAAGCCGCCCCGGGGGACGGGCCGCTTGCCGCCACGCGCCGCGCCGCCCGGGCCCTTGGCGCCACGGTCCTGCGCAAGGGCCCGTCCACGGTCATCGCCGCGCCCGACGGCACCAGCTTCATCCATGCCGCCACCGGCGCGCGCGCGGTGCCCTGGCTGGCCACCGCCGGCGCGGGCGACGTGCTGGCCGGCCTGATCGCCGGGCTGCTCGCGCGCGGCCTGGCCCCGGCACGGGCGGCGGCACTGGGCGCCTGGCTCCATGTCGAGGCGGCGCGCGCCTTCGGCCCCGGCCTGATCGCCGAGGACCTGCCCGATCTTGTCCCCGTGGTGCTCGGTGCCGTCCTGAAGGAAAGGGGCTCTGCCCCTCTGCGCCCTGACGGGCGCATTCACCCCGGGATATTTGGGGACAGATGAAGGGGCCCCCTTCATCTTTGCAGAAATACCCTCGGGGGGTGAGG